>CAYPGJ010000016.1:0-62220 GCA_964410465.1 uncultured Phycisphaeraceae bacterium
CCGGGCAAGCCGGGCGCGGCCGAGCGCGGGAAGCGGCCTCAGGACCGCGTGCGGGAGCGCAAGGGCGCGGATGCGCCGGCGCCCGGCGTAGATCAGGTGAACGTCCCGAGGCCCTGAAGAGGGCGCGCGAAAACCGCCCGGGAGCGATCCCGGGCGGCGGTGCGCGATGGCGAGATGATCTCACACGTCAGGATGTGGGCCCGCAGTTGCTCCCGAAGAACGAGAGCACGAGATTGAGATCGGCGAAGTTGACGACCCCGTCGCCGTTGACGTCACCGGCGAGCCCGGGGCCGGATTGGCCGAAGTCGCTGAGGACGTTGTTGAGATCTGCGAAGTTGACCTGTGCGTCGCCGTTGGAATCTCCGGGACAGAAGAGGAGCCGGCTGGGCCGCGCAAAGCCGCGGACCTCGCTGAGCCCGATGAGCCCGACGAACGGCGAGACTCCGACAACGCCGTCGGAGGGCGGCGGCGCGCGTCCGATCGCGTGCAACATGAATCCATTCGGGTCGGCCTGGAGCTGCAGCTCAACGAGCTCGATGGGGACGAGCTGGTTCTGGTTGGTCAGGCCTTCGAATGAGACTTGATAGAAGATGTCGAAGAAGGAGTCGATGACAAGCCCGCCCGTGAGCGGCGTCGTTCCGATGTGAGCCGTGCCCATGGCCATGGGCGCCCGGTTTTCGAGCCCGTGCGGCGCACCCGGGACGAGCTGCATCTGCAGCAGCTCGGTCTGCACCACGTTCGGAGAATCGGGCGCGAGGTCGATTCGGTAGGTGATGTCGAAGAACGAATCGACCGGGAACGGCTGGCTGAACTGCGTGAAGGTCTGGAAGCGGCCATGCCCCGGCAGGAACCCGACCGGGTCAATGAAGGTTTGGGGCTGCGGGTTTCCGTTCACGAGCACGAGCGCGGCCGGGAAGATGGTGCGCAGCGCCCACTGCTCGGTGGGCGCCGGTTGTCCGACGACGCGCAGCTGGGCGGGGGGGACGGGCAGCGGCAGGATCTCGACCACCTTGCCGCCGTCTTCCCACAGGTATCTCGGCGGAACGGTTTCGTCGGCGTAGACGATGGCCGCGGTGCAGGCGAGCCCGGCCGTGCCGTCCGCAAAAAAACCCTCGGCGCGGATCTTGCTCTTGCCACACGAACCGTCGGCGCACATGCCCCATGGTCTGGCGAAGATGTCGATCAGCTTGGTCTCACCCGGCGCGAGCGTGAGCGGCTCGAGAATGGTGGGGATAGCCGGGTTCTGGGGGTCGGGTGGCAGGGGCACGCAGAATGGGGGCTGGAGCGGGCCGAAGGCGATGGGGTAGTTGTCACCCAAGAGCGGGTCGGAGATCGTGTAGGCGCCGTGCCCGTTCGGGCCGAGCACGCCGGTGTCGGTGACGGCGCGCGCGACCTGCTCCATGTCGGCGCCGATGGTCCCGGTAAACGAATGCGTGGGGTCGTTGTTCGTGACGGCGTAGCGCATGCGCGCTTGATCGCCGGGGTGAACGTGGAAGAAGGGGTCGCTGCCCGGTCCGAAGAGCCGCAGGTCGAGGCGCGGGAGCGGGTTGCCCGGCGCCACGGGGTCCACGATGCAGACGTCCTTCATGACGCTGTTGGCGGTGATCTTGGTGCCGTCGACAAAGAGCACGTCGGCCTGGCCCGAGAGCGTGCAGATGCGCGCCGGGCCCGGGGGCAGGACGAGGTCGACGGTGAGGTTGTTGTAGCCGTTGACGACGGGCACGGTGACGGCGGCGGTGATGGGCGCCATCGGCGGAGGGCAGGTGAGGGTGAACTCGATGGTGGCGAGATAGGGGCCGGGCGGGCAGACGCCCGGCGCACCGACATCCTGCGCGAGAAAGTAGAGCTCCACAGGAATGGAGAGCGTTCCGCCCGCGGTGAGCACGAGGGATCCGGGCAACGCCTGCCCGAGCACCACAGTCTTGGCGCACACGGGCGGGGGCGGGTCTCCGCCACAGGCGCGCACGTCTGCGCTGCTGGTGAGACTGGCGAGCGCGATGACGATCGCGCCCCCATGGAGGCGAACCAACCGAGCCTTACGTTTCATGACACTTCTCCCGACCGGTGGTGCGCGCGATAGGCCGCAACACATTCGCTGCGTCTAAGCCACGCGGGCTCACGTCGGTCACTGCGAGATGGAGACGAATGACGGGCGAACGCCCGCCCGATCAACGCGTGCGTCCGACGTCACGGTCGACCCTCGGCGCCACGATTCTGCGGCATTCCGGGGGCGCAACGCAAGAGTTTCGTGCGATTTTCCCGCGTGTTTGCGGCTTGTTCGCATGATATGGACGCGGAGGATCGTTAATTCACCGCAGCGCGGACGCGCAGAATCACCGTGTCGTACACGTGAACACGAATCGTGCCGAGCTCTTCGACGACCCAGCCCGGGGTTTCCCGCACGCGGGCCTCCTCGCCCGCCGCAACGCCCCCTGAGCGCACCACCGCAAGAAACATCCCGTCGCTCCATCGGCCCTCAAGTCTGGGGCGCCAGATCGGGCGGACGCGCGCGCCGCGCTGCGCGGCGGCGCGCTGCGCATACAGCAGCGTTTCGGGGCGCGACTCGATGAGTTCATCGGCCCAGACCTCGGCGCCGTCGGGAAGCCACTCGGCGATCCGCGCTCCGGCGTCGCGCCCGCTGTCGAGTCCTCTGGTGGGCTCGGCCGCAAGAACCCACCATGCCGCGCCCGTGAGCAGCACGGCGAGCAGCACGCCGGGGTGTCCGAGCATCATCACGCGCGCGATGCGCGTCCGTGCGGGCGTCATGCGTTCGTGCATGGCCCGCCAGACATAGCCCACCGCAGGCGCCGCGAGCACGCTCGCGGGCATGGTGTACCGCGGGTTGCTGACGCCGACGACGAGGTAGATCGCGACGGAGCCGACGAAGCCAAGGGCGAGCGCGCGTGCGACGGCGAGCCGGACGCGGGCCGCGGCGTCGGTCGCCTCGCCTCGCGCATCGGGGCCGAACGGGAAGAGCAGCGCGAGCGATCCCGGCAAGGCGCCGGCGAAGGTGAGGGGCGCGATCGCGAGAATCTCCCCGATGTCGCTCTCGCGCCAGAGGTGCCACCACAACAGCTTGTCGCCAACGCCCTTTGGCGCGTCGGATGCCCCCGCCTGCGCTCCGCTTGCTATGGCCGCTGCGGCGTCCCCGCCGGAGAGCGCAGACGCCGCAGAGCCCATCGAGCGGACCACGAGCCAACCCATCACGGCGGTGCACGCGAGGCCACAGGCCAGCCCGGCCCACGCCCATCCGTCGCGCAGCGTGGGTCTCCAGCCCGAGACGATCGCGCAGGCGACCAGCACCGCGAGGGCGACGGGCAGGCTCGCGGGGCCCTTCATCAGAGCGAAGCCGAAGAGCCCGAGGGCGATCATGGCGGAGCCGGGGGCGACGAACAGAGCTCGCGGCGCATGGCCTTCGAACGTTCGTCGCGCGCGCTGAAATACGAGCACGTCGATGGCCCCGCACACGAACACGGCGGTCATGAGGTTGTTGAGCGTCTCGATCTCGGCGCTCCGGCCGGGCGCCCAGAGCGCCGGGGCGAGGGCTTGCGCACATCCCGCCGCGATCGCGCCGGCAAGGCTCCCGAACCATCGCAGCGCGACGAGAAAGACGAGCAGCGCACCGAGCACGGAGCCGATCGCGGAGGGGAGTCTGGCCGCGAACTCGGTCTCGCCGAACGCCATGGAGCTGATGGCGATGGCCCAGGGCATGCCGGGCGGCTTGCGGACGTACACCGCCTCAAACATGCGGGTCGGGAGCCAATCTCCGGACTCGAGGATGTGCCATGCCGGGATGGTGCGATGCCCCTCGGTGGATCGAAGCCCGTTGCGCCCGAGCCCCGGCAGATACACCATGGCGCTGAGCAACAGAACGAGGACCGCGCCGAGCGCGACGCGCCCGCGCGACGTTGCGTCACTCATTGCGCGTCGTTCCCGCGCACGACCTCGTTCGACGCATCGGGAGCGTTGCTCGCGGCGTCGCGCGGCTCAGCGCGCTCGACCTGTCCCTGGCCGACGATTCTCCCGCCGCGCCGGAACGCCTCGCCGATCTCGTCCGACCAGTCGGCGAGGTAGGCGAGCATCCGCCAGTCCTTGCCCGGTTTGTGACGGTATTCCCACGCCTCGGGGTACACCTCAAGGATGGGCCTCCCTTCGATGAAGTGACGGTAGAGGATGGTCGCGGCCCCGGTGCGCTGCGAGCCGGCGCCGCAGTGCACGAGCACGGGCTGGCGGGCCGGATCGGTCATGATCTTCAACGCCTCGACATACTTGTTCGGGTCGCCGGTGCCGTCCCCTTCGAGCCGAAGCACGACGCGATCCACGCCGAGCGCGCGGCATGCCTCGACCTCGCGCGTGTCCTCGGGCGTGCCCTCGGGGTCGGAGCCGAAGTCGATGACCGTCTTGATCCTCTTCTCGCGCACAAGCCGCTCGAGCCCGTCCGGGGTCGTGCGTCCCATCCGGTAGATCTTGCCGTCGACCACCGTGCCGAAGTTCTTGAGGGAGGCGCGCCATGGCTGCCAGACGGCCACGCCGGCGCCGATGCCCGCGCAGAGAAGCCCCGTGATGATCCACGATCGCGATCGCATCCGCCCATGGTAGCCCGCACGCGCAGGAACGCCCGGGTCGGCGTTGGGGGGGCCGACCCGGGCGTCGAACAGGACCGATCGCATTCATTCAATACAGGTCTCACGGTCCGGAGCAATCGAACCCGAAGTTGCTCAGGACCATGTTCAGATCGAGGAAGTTCACGACGCCGTCGCCGTTCACGTCGCCGAGCAGGCCGGCGCCGCTCGAGCCGAACGAGCCCAGCACGTTGTTGAGGTCTGCGAAATCGACCCGGTAGTCCTCGTTGGTGTCGCCGGCGGGCAGGGCTCGTCCGACAGCCACTCCGGAGGCGATCACCTCACCGAACTGGTTGTTGGCGTGCGCGTGCAGCACGGCGCGGAAGTCCTGGCAGGGGGTCATGACCCAGCCGGGGAGGGTGTAGAACTCGACGTCGAGCGTGATCGTTTCGCCCGGCAGGACGTCGCGCTCGTTGAAGAGCACGATCGGCGCGAGTCCGGAGTCGATGGGCGACACGGTGAAGAAGACGTGCGCGGGATTGTCGGTGGTGTTGGTGAAATCCATCTTGCGCCGGGGGACCTGGTCATGCACGCGTGGGCCTTCGGTGATCACCGGCGAAGGGACGACGGTGATGTGAAACTCGAAGGGGCCGACCGGGAGCGCCGGCGGGCCGATCGGCGTGACGGCGTAGACGTGCGAGCCGAGGGGGTAGTCGCTCAGCCTGATCGTCCCGCCCGGCGGGACGGGGACGCCGTCGAACGTCACCATCGCGCCGAAGAAGGCGTTCTTGAGGATGACGTTCGAAGCGTGCACCACGGGGAAGATCATCGGTCCCGGGCCGTCCGCGCCGATCGGCTGCTCGAGCAACGCCTCCTCGATGCCCGCCCAGCCCGCGTTCGGATTCGCAACCTGCGGCTGCTGGCCGTTCCACGGGCAGGACGTCTCCTCCCACGACACCGAGCCGGTCGCCTGGCCCTGCTCCTGACCGACGATGGTCTCGGACCAGGTGTACGAAGCGCCGGCGCTCACGCTGCCGCCGCTCGTGCCGACCTCCGCGCCGACGCTTCCCGTGCAGGATCGCAACAGGACCGTCGTGATCCAGATCGCCTGACCGACGTCGTGCGCCGTGCAGGTGCGCTTCCACGTGTCCCAGATGACTCCGTCCTCGACCAGGCGCCACTGCCCGTAGGTCACGGTGCGCTGAGGTTGCCCGACCCACTCGCAGCGCATCTCGGCGCCGCTCGCCGCTCCGACGCACGCGAGCATCGCCGCCGCCGTCGCCGTCGCCATTCCCATCATTCGGTTCGACTTGCCCATGATCCGCTCCTTTCACATTGACGTTCGAGACCCGACTCGCACGCGTCCGGCGCCACACCGGCGGGAGAGCCCCACGGCCTCGCTCCCTGTGCTTGTCGATGCCCTCTGCATGACCGGATCAGCGGCGTGCGCGCGAGAGATCGGCGCAAACGTCCCAAAAAAGGAACATCCTCCCCCCGTCACACGCTCAAGCGATTCGTTTTCCCCGCACTCACGCGCCCGGAGCGGAATTCGCCCGCCCGGTGTCGCGATTCGTGCGCATGACCAGCTCGGGCTGCTTGCTGCGCACGATGTGCCCCGGCGGGACGCTCTGCGTCAGGAACACCGAGCCGCTCACCACGCAATCGTCTCCCACGACGGTGTCTCCGCCGAGGATCACCGCGTCCGCGTAGATCGTGACCCGATCGCCGATCGTGGGGTGACGCTTCGCGCCCCGGACCATCCGCCCGTCTCCGTCACGCGGGAACGACTTCGCGCCGAGCGTGACGCCCTGATAGATGCGCACGTTGTCGCCGATCTCGGCCGTCTCGCCGATCACGACCCCCGTCCCGTGATCGATGAAGAAGGATCGACCGATGGTTGCGCCGGGATGGATGTCGACGCCCGTGCGCGAGTGCGCAAGCTCGGTGATGATGCGCGGCGCGAGCGGGGCGCCGAAGACATGTAGGAAGTGCGCAACGCGATACGCGAACACCGCGTCGACACCGGGGTAGCACAGCACGATCTCGTCGACGCTGCGCGCGGCAGGGTCGCCCTCGAACGCCGCACGCACATCGAAGGCAACCGCCTCTCGCAGGCGCGGGAGAGACGCGATGAACTGGCTCGCTATCGAGGCCGCGTCCGCGTGACACATCGAGAACGCGTCCCCCTCTGCCTCACATACTCCGCGATCGTGGCGCAGCCCGGCCGCGACAACCTCCTCCGTGAGTTCCCAGACGCGCGCGGTCAATCGACGGAGATGTGCCTCGAGCCCATCGGGCGGGATCTCGTGGCGGTCGTGATAGCCCAGAAAGACGATGCGCCGCGTGTGTTCGACCATCTCGTGCACTGCGGCGATGCGTGGCAAGGGCAGGCCGTGGACACGGGCGATGTCCCCGAGCCGCTCCGCGGTGCGGAGGAGGTCTGGGATGACGGACTCGAAAGCCGCATCGCGCGCGGCCGCGCTCCGCGACGCCGCCGAGGGCTCCCCGTGAGTTGGGGGATTCCCGTAGGCCGCGGGTCGCCGAGGCGTGAGATCCGGAGGGGAACCGCCACCCGATCCGCCCGTACCGAAGTTGGCCTGCGTCATGGACGCATCCTATGGCCTCCACCGTTCAGGATTGACGTACCGAGGGCGTTCGCCCACAATCCCTCTCCCTTGGGCCTCTGAGCCCGGGGCGTCCCAACCCAAGAGGAGCACCGTCCCGATGCGACGCTTCAACCCCCGATGGATTCTGGTTCCGGCCGCAGGGCTCCTCTCGCTCGCGCTCGTGGGTTGCAACGCACAGCAACAGCGACTCACGGCGTACCGGATGAACCCCTCACCCGAGGTGGACACTCTGTCGAAGACGCACGACAACATCGACAACCGACTGACGCTGATGGCCGACACGAACTTCCGGATGCTGAACGAAGACATCGGACGCGCGTTGCTTGTCGATCGCCCGTCCCGCCTGACCCCGGTCCCCGTTCCGTATTGATCCCTTCGCGCCAGGGACGATCGTCGAGCCTGGACCCGGCTCCGGCTACACTGGGAGCCTGATGTCGAGACGCGTGGTGATCACGGGTGTCGGGGCGGTCACGCCGTTTGGTGTCGGCGCCGATGCGCTCTGGGAGGGCCTGCTCTCCGGAGAGTCGCGCCTGAGGCCGATTGAGCGGTTTGACGCGAGCGCATTCCGGTGTGGCCTGGCCGGGGAGGTCAAGGACTTTGCCGCCAAGGACTTCGTCCCGAAGTCGTACCGCAAGGCCGTGAAGGTCATGGCTCGCGACATCGAGTTGGCCGTGGGCGCCGCGAAGTGTGCGGTCGAGGACGCGGGCATCCTGACCAAGGGCGTTCTGCCTGAGGGAGAGGACGGCTCCCCGACCTACGACGGATCGCGTGTCGGTTGCCACATCGGCGCGGGCCTGATCGCCGCGGAAACTGACGAACTCACCGGAGCGCTCGCCACCGCCACCTCGACCCCCGGCGCATTCGATCTGCGGGCCTGGGGCGAACGGGGCATGCAGAACCTACAGCCCCTTTGGCTCCTGAAATACCTTCCCAACATGCTCGCCTGCCACGTCACGATCATCCATGACGCGCGCGGCCCATCGAACACGATCACGTGCGCCGAGGCCTCCGGGCTGCTCTCCATCGGTGAGTCGCTCCGCGTCATCGAGCGGGGCGACGCCGACCTCTGCTTTTCCGGCGGCGCCGAGAGCAAGATCAACCTCATGGGCCTGCTCCGCATGGACCTGGCGGGACGGCTCGCGCCCACGGGCATCGAGCGCGAGGGGTGGCGCTGCGTGCGGCCGTACGACCCCAACGCGACGGGAAGCGTGCTCGGCGAGGGTGGCGGGATCATCATGCTCGAGAACGTGGACACGGCCCGGGCGCGCGGGGCGCGCCCGTACGCGGAAGTCGCCGGCTTCGGCGCCGGGCACTCCCCACGCTCCGATGACCCTGCGGAACGCGCCGATGGGCTTGTTTCCGCCATCGAGAGCGCCCTGGAGGACGCCGGGATCGGTCCAGACAGCATCGACGCCATCGTCCCACACGCGTCGGGCATCCCCGGCGCGGACAGAGAAGAGGCAAGCGCGTTCGCGCACGTGTTCGGGAAACGGCTGGGAGATGTGCCTCTGGTGACGCTGACGCCGAGCATCGGCGACCTGATGGCGGGCGGCGGAGGCGTCGCGGCTGGTGTCGGAGCGATGTGCATCCGCCGACAGGCGCTTCCCGCGCGGCTCCATGCCGGGCGACCCGCTCCCGGGCTCCGAGCCGAGGCGGGCGGGCATCGGGACGCCCGGCTCGGACACGTGCTGGTCTGCACCAACGCGTTGGGGGGCCAGAACGCGGCGTTGGTGTTGAAGGCGGTGTAAAGTCTCCGACTGTCCTGACCTTTCGCACTACCAATGCTGGAGACCACCATGGCGCACGAACGCCGCCCCCCTGTTCCGATTGAGGACCTCGACCCCGCGCTGACGGACGTGAGCCGCCAGGTGATCGGCTTCGCGATCGAGATCCACAAGGCGCTCGGGCCGGGCTTCGAACGGGACATCTACGAGCGCGCGCTCACCCTTGAGCTTGAGCAGGCCGGGATCGCGTACCAGATCCATCACGAGGTCCCGGTGCGCTACAAGTCGCAGCCCGTCGGCGAGCACGTCATCGGGCTATTCGTCGACAATCGTTTCGCCGTCGAGGTCATGGCCGTGTCGCGCGAGATCGACGGGCTCGACCGCACCAAGCTCCGCGCGCAGCTCCGCGCGGCCGACCTCGAGCTGGGCCTCATCATCAACTTCGGCGAACGCCGCCTGAAGGACGGGCTCGTCCGCGTCCTCAACCCCGACAAGCTCAACGCGATGCGCGCCGCCCGCGGCGAGGCCATCCACGATCACGACGACGAGGACGACGACGATTACGAGGATTGATGGTGGGCTCAACGCACGATCGCGGCCACCGGCGCGTGGTGATCACGGGCATGGGGTGGGTCACCCCCCTCGGGCATGATGTCGAGTCGGTGTGGTCGCGCCTCCTCAAGGGCGACTCGGGCGTCGGACGCATCACGCGTTTCGACGCCGCCACCTTCTCTACCGATTTCGCCGCCGAGGTCCGTGACTACCGCCTCGAAGAGTTCCTGCCCGACGCAGCGCACCACGCCCACGCGGGCCTGAACACCCGATTCGCGCTCGGCGCCGCGGCGCGCGCCTGGGCCCAGGCCGGGCTGGGCGACCCGCCGGGCTCACGACGCGACACACGCATCTCCAGGCGACGCATCGGCGTCTACCTCGGCTCGGGTGAGGGATCGCTCGATTTCGAGAACTTCGTCGCCACCAACCTCGCCGGCTGGAACGGCGATACGCGCGCCGTCGATGCGAAACTGTGGGCCGCGGCCGCGTACGAGCGCATGGTGGCCGCACGCGAGATCGAGCAGGAGCCCAACATGCCCCTCTCCCACGTGGCGCACGCCTTCGGCGCCGGGGGGCCCGCCTACAACTGCCTCACCGCCTGCGCCGCGTCCACCCAGGCCATCGGCGAAGCCACCGAGATTCTCCGTCGCGGCGACGCCGACGTCATGATCGCCGGCGGCGCCCACACCATGATCCACCCGCTCGGCGTCACGGGGTTCATCCGGCTCACCGCCCTCTCCAGCCAGAAGGACGACCCGCCGCGCGCCCCCAGACCGTTCGACGCCACCCGCGGTGGATTCGTCATGGGCGAGGGCGCGGGCATGCTCATCCTCGAGGCCGCGGATCACGCACTCGCGCGAGGCGCCACGCCGCTCGCCGAGATCGTCGGCTACGGCTCCTCCGCCGACGCATTCCGCATCACCGACATCCAGCCCGAGGGGCTCGGCGCCCAGGCCGCGATGCGCGAAGCCCTCGCCGAAGCGGGCATCGACCCGCACGCCGCAGCGAGCGACGGCCGCCCCGCCGTGCACTACATCTCCGCGCACGGCACGGGCACGAAAGAGAACGACTCGATCGAATCCAAGGCGATCAAAGCGGTGTTCGGGCCCATGGCGCCCCGCACGCCCGTGAGCTCGGTGAAGTCGATGTTCGGCCACCTGATCGCCGCCGCGGGCGCGGTCGAGCTCATCACGTGCGTCATGGCGATCCGCAGCGGGTGGGTCCCGCCCACCATGAACCTCCATCATCCCGACCCGGCGTGCGACCTCGATTACGTGCCCAACGCCGCGCGCGATCTCTCGCCCGCAGGGGGCGTCGACACGTGCCTGAGCAACTCGTTCGGGTTCGGAGGGCAGAACGACACGCTGATCGTGCGCCGCTGGCGCGGGTGAGTTCCACGAGCGCTGGAGCCTTGGGAGACACGAGACCGACGTGGGAGACGCGGCCACCATCGCAGAGCGAGCCGGACGCCGCGCTCGCGCCATGTGGCGCCGGCGCGCCGCCACGACGTCGCGCACCGAGGTCCGCACGAGGCTTGCGCTCCGCGCCGGGCTCGCGTTCGCCGTCGCCATCACGCTCGGCCTGTTTGCCATCGCCGTGCTGACCTCGCTCGCGCCGTCCTGGTGGGGCGACGCGCTCCAGCTCCGCGCCGTCTCACCGGACGTCGGCGAACGCATCGAACGCGCCATCGTCAGCGAGACCCATCGCGCGCGACCCGCGGGAGAGACCTGGGCTATGGCCATCACCCAGGAACAAGCCAACGCGTGGCTGCGCGACCGGCTCCCGAAGTGGGCGTCGAACCGCGGCGTCCGCGCGCAGCCCGGCGCAGCCGTGCGGGTCCGGTTCGTCAAAGACGCCATTATCATCGGAGTCCGCGAGCGCGAGGGAGGACGGGTGTTCTCCGCGTGCGTCGCGCCCGTGCTGCGCGAAGACGGAAGCCTCTGGACGCGCCTGCGCTCCGTCAGCGCGGGCCGCATGCCCGCGCCCACCGGCTGGGCGCTCGAATCACTCCATTCCCTCACCAACGAGATGCGCGCCGGCCAGACTCACTCTCCCGCAAGCGTTCTCGCGGGCAAGGCGCCCGCCGCCGCCAAGGCCGAGGCGCGCCTCGAAGACGGACGCGTCGTCTACCCCCGCGAGGTGCGTGTCGAGCCCGGCCGGCTGGTAATCGTCTGGGAGACGCTGGCGCCCTCGCGCGCCGCGTCCGATCGTTAGCCCGCCGAGCCCGGCGTCGCGCTCCCGCCGCTCATCCGCTGGCGCAGCCGTTCCAAACGCTCCCGATGAATGGGCCGATCCGGCTCGAGCGCCGTCAGCGCGACGAGGTGCCGCTCCGCCGTGACGAGATCCCCGCGCATCAGCGCGATCGTGGCCGCGAGCTCACGCAGCTCCCCACGGAACGGCCCCACCTGTGTCGCCCGCTCAGCCTTGGCCGAGGCACGCTCCAAATCACGACGCTCGGCGTACCGACGCGCGAGCGCCTCGGCGAAGGTGGCGCTCCGCTCCTCGCGGGCGTCCAGGTGCTCAAGATGAGGGATGGCTCTGGCCTGCGCATCCGGATCATCCGACGCAAGGAAGATGCTCGCGAGCGCACGATGTGGCGATGAATCCACCGGCCGGGCCGCGCTATATGCCTCGAGCAGCGGCACATGCTCTTGGGTCGGCGCTCCGCCGGCCAACTCCAACTCGAACGCGATCTTGGTCGCGAGCGCGTCGGGATGCTGCGGGTGCTCCCTGAGGATGGCGTCGATCCGCGCGGGCGTCGGCTGCGCCACGTCCACGTCGGGCATCTCCGGTCCGGACAGGCGCGCGAGCGCCATGCCCGCCGACCTCGCCGCGGTCCGGACCGAGACCGCGGCCTCGGCGCGCGCCGCGTCATCCGACAACGCGCGCCGCGCCAGCAGATCGCCCAGGCTCGGGTCGGGCGCCAGACCCCACGACCTCACCTGCTCGCGCGCCCACGGCAGGAACGCCGACACGAACTCGTCCTGCGAGACGCCCAGCACGCGCTGCATGGCCGCGTCCTCGCGCACGCCCTCGGCGTACAGGTCCATCAGGTCAAGCGGCGCCTTCGCGCCCCAGCGCTCCACGATGAACTGGTACATCCAGTGGCCCTGCGCGTACGCCTGCGCGCGGTCGGTCGGCTTCTCCGGACGCACGAACGCGATGTTGATCTTCCGCATGTCGAAGATCTCGTCGCTCGCCAACGCGTTGGCGAGCAGGCGGGCCGTGTTGTAGTCCCGGGGCCCCGCCTCCAGGTACACAGCCGCGGCCTCGGTGAACCAATGGGGGATCCGGTTCCGCGTGCGCGACAGCGTCACCGTGTGCGTGTACTCGTGCCGGATCACCCGAACCCAGTCGTACTCGCCCTCGTGCTTGGGGCCGACCTTCGGCGCCTCCATCGCGATCACCGGCCCCGTCGCCGCCGCGATCGTGTGGATGTCCGGCATGCCCGTGATCCGAACCGCGAACCACTCGTGGTCCGGCAGCAGCTCGATCACCGTCTTCTGCGCCGGCTCGTGCTCGATCCCCGCGGCCACGACCCGATGAATCTCCTCGAGCGGCCCGATCATCTCGCGCGCCAGCACCTCGTCCACCCCGGGGCGGAAACGCACGACAAAGTGATCCGATTCGATGCGCGAGTACGTCAGCAATTCTTCGATGAGCGTGAGCGAGTTCCGCGCACGAACGTTGAACGGATCCAGACGGGTCGCGTCGCGCAGCGCCACCGCCGCGCGATCATCCCGACCCGACTGCAGCTCCAGCAAACCCAGCTCGATGTGCGGCGGCGCCCAGTTGGGCATCCGGCGAGCGGCCTCCTCCAGCCGATCGGCCGCGGCCCCGTACTGCCTCGCCTCCGACAGCGCGCGACCGACCGCGAACACCGCTCGCGCCGAACCCGGCTCCAGACTCTCGTGCGCCGCGAGCCGACGCTCCAACGCCGCTCGATCGTCGCGCACCGCCGCCGCAGCCGCGTACATCGCCAGACTCTCGCGGTGCTTCGGATATCTCGCGAGCACCGGCTCGAGCGCAGCCTCCGCGCCCTCCGGATCGTTCTGACGCAGCGCCGATGCCGCACGGATGAGCCCCGCGTGCGCCGACACCGCGTCCGGGTCGTCCAAGAACGTCCGCACGAGCGCGTCGAGCCGCGACGCCGTCTCCTCCCCGCCGTCCATATTGAAACCGTCCACCGCGAGCCGGCCCAGCATCGCCCACGCGTCCGCGCTCCGTGGGTGGAGCGACAACGCGCTCATCGCGGCCTTCGCCGCGTCAGGCCGGTTGTCCTTGTCGTACAGCAGGAACGCCTCGGCCAGCGGCACGGAGGGCGCGAGACGATCCAGCTCGTCCCGCGCGCGTCCCAGGAGGTTGTTCAGCTGGTGATAGTCCTGCGACTTTGCCCCAAGGATGCGCGCGCGGACGAGCAACGCGCGCACGCCGTCCGCGATGTCGTCCGCCGAAACGCCGGCCCGCGCCGACAGCGCGTCCACGACGCCGTCCGTCGCCCGGGCCGCGTCGTCGAAGCGACCCATCGCTTCGAGGCTCTCCGCGCGCAGGCGCATCGCGCCCACACCCTCCACCTCGCCGATCAGCGCCAACGCCTCAGCCGCGTCGCCCCGTCGGAGCATCGCCTCCGCGCGTTCCTGCACCGGCGCCTCGGCGTGACGCAGCGAGGCGTCGTCCCACGCGCCGACCGCGAGCGCAGCACGCGCGCGCGACGCGGGGGTTTCCAGGTCGGAGGGCGTCCACAGCCCGTGCGACACCCTGATCTCACGCCGCTCCGCTTCGCTCAGGTACGGCGCCTGCGATGCCTGGAAGAGCGCCGGGGCGACCGAGGCCTCCGGCAACACCTTCGTTGTCTGCGGCGCCGCGCGCAGCGCACCCAAGGCCCCCACGCTCACCACGAACACCAGCATGCCTCGTGCGCTCATCGACTGACCCCTCCCGCCCCGCCTGTCACGGGGCACATGGGTATGTACGTCGCAGACCACCCGTTAGATCGGCTGATCCGCCGCGCCGGTCTTGCATGCTCACGACATGAGCCGAACCGGCGAACCCTGTCAGGGCGATTCGCCCGCGTCCTCGATCTGGACGTCCCATCCGCTGCCCGGTTCGGGCGGCTCCGTCGAGAACACCCCGTCGGGCATCGCGCCAGGCTCGTTCAGCCTCAGATTGATCAACACCACCCACGACTCATCCCCGGCCCGGTCCACCGTCAGGGCCATCCGCGGCATCAACGTCTCGCGATCGAACCAAAGTCTCGCCTCGCGGAACTGCGGCTTGCTCACCACGCTCTCCCGAGGCGTCAGCCGCACCTGCACCGTCTCCTCAAGGAACGGCAGGTTCGCGCGGTCCGCTTCCCCCACCCCGTCGCTCGGCGCGCGAACCTCACTCTCGAACTGCGCGAGCACCTCACTCGCCTTCAGCCCCACGGGGAGCGGAATCGGCGCGCGCGACGGCGCCAGAGGGTCCTTCCCGCGCTGTCCCACGCTCACCCGTCGGCGCACGAACCGCTTTTCACGCGGATGCTCCTCGACAAGCCACTCCGAATCGAAGATCCATCCCTCCGGATCGTCTGTCATCCGTGAGCCCACCCACAGCCGTTCAAAGAGCACCGCGAACGCGCGCGATTCGTCCTCGCTCCCCGTCCGGAAGTAGAACGTCCCCAACCGGACATGTCGGTCGCCTTGCAGCAGGAATCGCCGGTCATACGCCACGTCCGCGGCCAGAGTGCGCAACTCGGCGTGTGCCGCTTCCACACGCCCGAGCAGCTCCGCACCATCCGCAGGAAGATCCGCCCCCCGAGCAAATCCCGATCCGAACCACGCGGCCACGAGCAATACGCCGGTCCGTCGCTGCATCGAGCGCCTCTCCATCAACGAACGAACAGAAACCCTCGCCACCTCCCGAGGCGGCGGCGGTATCAGCATACGTCGCGCCGCGGCCCACCGAGGCCGACATCCGGCGATGGGTTCGTACACCTGGAGGAGTCATACATGCGATACGTGGAGCGGTTGATCGTGACGGGCATCGTGGCCGGCGCCGGCCTCCTTTTCTCGAGCGCCGCCCTCGCGGGCGAGCGGAGCGAGAGCGGCAAGACGCTCGTCATCCCGCCCGACCACGCCTCCCTGGGACAGCCCTATTACGTCCACAGCGGGCTGGACGCGCAGGTCACGTTCATCTCCGATGCGCCGCTCGAGCACATCAAGGGCACGTCCAACAAAGTCATCGGCTACGCCGTGCGTTCCAGCGGCGACGCCTTCGGCCTCTCCGGGGGCGAGTTCGTGCTGCCCGTCTCCTCGTTCGACACCGGCATCCCCATGCGCAACGAGCACCTCCAGGGCCCGCGATGGATGGACGCGCCCTCCCACCCCGACGTCGTCTTTGTGCTGAAGTCCGCCAAGGACGCGAGCGAAGTCAAAAAATCCGAGACGTACACCACGTACGCCGTGACGCTCGTCGGCACGATGACGGTCAAGGGGACTTCCCGCGACATGGAGATCCCCGCGCGCATCACACTCATGCCCGCCAACGAGCAAACCAAGGTCCGCGCTCCGGGGGACCTCATGGCCATCCGCGCGACGTATGACATCAAAATGAGCGACTTCGGCATCGGCGTCGGCGACCCGGGCATGAAGGTTGGCAAGGTGTCGGACGAACTCACCATGGACACGTTTCTGCTTCTTTCCACAGTTTCGCCCGACGAAGCCCGTCGGCGCTGATCGGGGGTCTGCCATGCTGCGAACGCTCGCTCGATGGATGATCCTGCTGTGTTGCGCGCTCATGGCTGCGCAGGGCGTGCTGTTGTGGGAGGCCACGGGGCGAGCCGGGTACACGCGTTTTGAGGACGCAGAGCGGGCGGCGCGCGAGGCGTCGGGGGCGAGCACGGCGGATCTGTTTGCGAACACCGGACTTACGGACGGCGACGTTCGGGTGGCCCGGGTCCCCAACGGCTTTGCCCTGGGCCTGCTGCCCTCGACGTATCCGTGGCGTGTTTGGGATCCGCACGTGGCTTCGGTGTCCACGATCGTGGCGCCGGCCTTCCTCGTTTCCGTGGCGGCACTTCGGCTGACGCGCGCGAGGAAGCGCGTCGTAAGTCAGGGCGCGGCATCGTCGCCCTGAGGGTCGTGCGCACGGCGGCGGGAACTGAGGAAATCGCGCAGAAAGTTGGCGGCGGCGATCGCGTCGCGGACGTTCTTCTTTTCCTTGCGTGTGCGTTCTGAGCCTCTGAGGGCCCATTCCGCTTCCTCGGACGAAAGTCGCTCATCTTGCAGATGGGTCGGAAGTCCGGTCCGCGCGCGCAATCTCTCGGCGATAGCGCGCACGAACCTGGCCCTCGGTCCCTCGCTGTCGTCCATGTTCAGGGGGAGCCCGACGACCAGGTCGGTCGCGCCCTGGTCCTTGGCCGCGCGCGCAAGAACGTCCAGCAGCGCTTCGCCGTTGCGGTCGGTGATGGGGACGTGGAGGACCTCGAGCGGGAAGACGTGTCCGGTCTCGTCGTCACCGATGGCGAGTCCGGTTCGCTTATCGCCCAGATCGATGGCGAGGCAGCGCAGCGAGTTGCCCTCGTGGTTAGTGCACCGAGACGACGCCGCGTTCCTCGGCGCCGATGGCGGCGTCGCGCAGCGCGACGGGATGGCTCGGGGCCGCGTCGACGTGCTGTCCCTCCAGTGGGCAGAACCTCGACCCGGCCATGGGCACGCGGTGATTCACGTCGGACTTCGGCATGAAGGGGCGGATGAACCAGATGCCGGCGATGAGGGCGAGGTTCATGACGAAGAGCTGCCACGGCGCCGTCCAGCCCAAGTACATCATGACGGACGTGACGACGAGGAGCGCGATGGAGATCGGGATGAGCCCGGCCCATGCGAGCTTGAGCACCTGGTCGTAGCGGATCCGCGGGATGGTCCAGCGCACGACCATCGACAGCGAGATGAGCAGGATGACCTTCGTGAAGATCGCCAGGAATTTGACGAGCATCGGTCCGACGCCGATGGCTTCGGGGCGCGTCCACCCGACGAACGGGATGTGGTACCCGCCCAGGAAGAGCACGGCGAGCAGGGCGGAGCCCGTCACCATGTGGGAGTACTCGGCGAGGAAGAACAGGGCGAACCGCATGGAGGAGTATTCGGTGTGGTATCCGCCGACGAGCTCCTGCTCGGCCTCGGCGTTGTCGAAGGGGGCGCGGTTGGCTTCGGCCAGATGACAGGTGTAGAACAGGATGGCCGCGAGCGGCATCGACCAGAGGAACCAGCCGTTTCGGATCTGGAGTTCGGTGATGGCGTCGAGCTGGAGCGTTCCGGCGAGGAGGACCATGACGAGGATGGAGACGCCGAGGGGGATCTCGTAGGAGATCATGCCCGCGGTGCATCGGAGTCCGCCGAGGAAGGAGTACTTGTTGTTGGAGGCCCAGCCGCCGAGTGTGACGCCGTAGACGCCCAGGGAGGCGACGGCGAGGATGTAGATGACGCCGATATTGATGTCGGCGCCGATGACCTGCGCCCTGCCTGCCTCGACCAGGTGGAAGCCTGCGAGGGTGATGTCGGGGACCTGGATGTAGCCGCCCCAGGGGATGACGGCGAAGCCGATGAGGGCGGGGATGATGATGGCGATGGGGGCGAGGGTGAAGAGGGCCTTGTCGGCGGAGGCGGGGGCGTAGTCTTCTTTCAGGAGGAACTTGAGCCCGTCGGCGAGGGGCTGTCCGAGACCCCAGAAGCCGAACTTGATGGGGAGGACGCCGAAGTCGAAACCGACGCGGTTGGGCCCGATGCGGTCCTGGATGTAGGCGGAGATTTTTCGCTCGAGGTAGATGAGGTATGCCACGGTGATGAGGATCACGTGGACGACGACGACGAGCACGGCGAGCGAGACGAATGTCTGCGCGGGCATGATTGCTCCGGAGGCGGTTCCCATGGGACGTGCATCCTAGCGGAGCATGGGGAGGAGGGCGGGACGTAGGATGGGCCCGTCATCATGGGGGGTTCCAGAGCGGAGGAGCGATCATGGGCAGCGCGGAACAGGCATCAAGGAGCTACACGGAGCTGGCTGGGCTCGCGCGCGAGGCCGCGGTCCTGGGCTCGGCGGCGAGCACGCTGGCGTGGGACCAGGAGACGATGATGCCCCCCGCGGCCGCGCCGCTGCGGGCGGATCAGCTCAGCGCCCTCTCGGCCATCGTCCACGATCGTTGGATCTCCCCCCGCATCGGCGAGCTGCTGAGCGCGTGCGCGGACGAGAGCGCGTTGCGTGACGATCCGGACGCCTCGGCCAATCTTCGGGAGTGGAAGCGGGACTATGACCGGGCGCGGAGGGTTCCGACGTCGCTCGTGGCGGAGTTCGCGAAGACGACCTCCGAGGCGATGGAGGCCTGGAAGCACGCGCGTGGCGCGTCGAAGTACGAGGACTTTGCGCCGTGGCTGGAGAAGGTGGTGTCGCTGTGCCGGCGGAAGGCGGAGTGCTGGGGCCCGCCAGCCGCGCCGTCGGGAGGGGGGAGGACGACGCTCTACGACGCGTTGCTGGATGAGTTTGAGCCGGGGATGACGGAGGGGCAGATCGAGGCGTTGTTCAATCCGCTACGGGCGCGGCTGACACCACTGATCGCGTCGATTGCGCAGGCCGTGGCAAAGAAGCCGGTCGACGAGTCGATCAACGCCGTCCGCGTGCTGCTGGAGCGGCAGAAGGCGTTCAACGCGATGGTTGCTTCGCGGCTCGGATTCGACACGTCGGGCGGGAGGCTGGACGAGTCCGCGCACCCGTTCTCCGACGGTGCTGGGCCTGGAGACACGCGGATGACGACGCGGTACCGCCCGGATCATTTCATGGATGCGCTGTCGAGCACGCTGCACGAGACGGGTCACTCGTTGTACGAGCAGGGTCTGGACAAGCGGGGGCGGTTCGGTCAGCCGTTGGCGCAGGCCGCGAGCCTGGGCATCCATGAGAGCCAGTCGCGGATGTGGGAGAACTTCGTGGGCCGTTCGCGCGCGTTCTGGGAATGGGCGTTGCCGGAGGCGAAGCGGGTGTTTGCGCCCGCGCTGGACAAGCACTCGGTGGAGCAGGCGCACCGCGCGGCGAACAGCGTGAAGCCGAACTTCATCCGCGTGGATTCGGACGAGGCCACGTACAACCTGCACATCATGCTGCGCTTCGATCTCGAGCGGGCTCTCTTCAAGGGCGATCTGGCGGTCGGGGATCTTCCGGGGGCGTGGAACGAGCGCATCCGGAAGGACCTGGGTCTTGAGGTGAAGGAGGACCGGCTGGGCTGCCTGCAGGACGTGCATTGGTCGATGGGGGCGATCGGGTACTTCCCGACGTACACGCTGGGCAACCTGTACGCGGGGCAGATGTGGGAGCGGATCACGCGCGACCTTCCCGACCTGGAGATCGAGGTGGCGCGTGGGAACTTCGCGCCGTTGCTGGCGTGGCTGCGCGAGCACGTGCATGCTCCCGGGCGGCGGTGGAGCGCTCCGGAGCTGTGCACGCGGATCACCGGGAGCGCGCTGAGCCACGAGCCGCTCGTGGGGGTGCTCGAAGGGAAGCTCAAGCCGCTGTACGGGCTGTGAGCGTCAGCGGATGAATCGCATCCGACCGAAGTCGGGGACGATGGCGTGCCGTTGGCCCAGCACTCGGGCTGGCAGCGGCGCGGGGAAGTAGACGAAGAAGGCCTTGCCGATGAGCAGGTCGTCGGTGATGACGCCGGGGGGTGTGTCGTTGGTTGCCCGCACCCACTGGTCGGGTTCCTCCCAGAGCCGCCCGTCGCGTGAGGAGGCGCTGTTGTCGCCCAGGACGAAGTACTGGGCGCGGGCAAGGCGCGTGGGTCGCGCGGGGTGCGTGGCTCGGGCGGGCTCGCCATGCTCGTCGAATGCGGGGCGGTATCGGATGTCTCGCTCCAGCCCGACGCGCGAGAGCGTGGCCCGGATCGGCCCGCCGTCGGGCGGCGCGAACTCCCATCGGACGTGTGTCTGGGGATAGAGGTCGTGGTCGACGATGGAGTCGATCGCGTCGGGCTCGGGGGCGAACATCCGGTCGACGCGCTCGGCGTCGAGCGTGGTGGCTCGCGCGAGTCGTTCTTGAGCATCCCACTCGTATTCGGCGCGGAGGCGATGCCGATCCTCCACGACCAGCTCCACGCCCTGGTCCGCGTGGCTGAGCGTGATGCGCGTGGGGACCCCGGGGCGGAGCGTGTCTCGATCGAGGACGCGGCGCTCCGCGATGGACGTCCAGGCGCCGCCCTCCTCGTCGCGTCGCAGGATGCGGAGCACCGCGGCGCCCGCGCCGTCGCGCGACACCTCCCCGGCGAAGGCTCTTCCCGGCGCGTCGATCACGCCTCGGACGCGCATCGCAGACTCGGCGCGGACCGTGAGCCCGAGCCGCAGATCGCTCGCGGGGTAGGCGCCGAAGCGGAGCGGTCCGGCGTCGTCGTATTCGTCCTCGTCGCCGGCGTGGAGGGTCGGCGCGTCGTTGTAGGGCTCCGCGTCGGTGATCGGGAAACGTGCCGAGTCCCAGGCGAGCGTCGCCGCACCGGCGCCGTCGAGCCGGAGCGTGCGCCCCACGCGCTCGATGCTCTCTCCGTTCCAGGGGCCCCGCCACGCTTCGCCCAGGTGGGTGTCGTCGAGCGGGGCCCAGTGCGAGCCGTAGATCGGTCGCCAGAGGGATTCCTGAAGGCGCGCGGGCTTGCGCGCGATGCGCCAAGGGGCCGAGCGATCGTCGGCGGGTCTTGTGAACACGTCGCCGTCGACGAGCAGGATGGCCTCTCCGGGGAGCCCGACGAGGCGTTTGATGTAGTTCTCCTCGGGAGCTTCGGGGTTCTTGAACACCACGACGTCCCAGCGCTTTGGCGAGAACACGGCGCCGAGGAACTTCAGCACGAAGATCCGATCGCCCGCTCTCGGACCGTCGACGGGCGTGTCGATCCGCAGGCCGGACGAGGGGTCGTTGACGATGGCTCGGGCATCGCGTGGTAGTGCGCGCACGTTCGCGGCGTTGGCCGCCCAGTCGTGCCCCGTCTGATAGCTCCGCGAGCGGAGGTGCTCCCCGAGGAGTGTGGGCGCCATCGAGCCTGTGGGGATGAGGAACGCCTCGGCCACGAAGGCACGGAACACGAGTGTCAGCACGAACGCGATGACGATCGTGATGAGCGTGAACTTGATCGACCCCTCCTCACGCGGCGCGGTGCGCGTCGTCTGCGGGGAGGGTGCGTCAGGAGCGGTCGAGGACACGCCGCGCACGATACACGGGTGCGCCCGGCGTGCTCAGCCCTCGCTCGGTGGTTGGGGCGGGCTGTCCCCGCCGCCTCCCGAACCCTGCGTCCCGCCGCCCTGGCCGCCGCCGCTGCCTCGGCGTCGCTTGCGCCGGCGCTTCTTTCCTTCGCCAGGCGCGCCGCTGGCTTGCGGCGCGCCCTCGGGAGGCGAGCCGGGGGGACTCGCGGGCGCGCCTGCGTCTCGGGGTGGACGAGGGGTGGACGGCTTTGCATCCGCGGGGTTTGGCCGATCGGTTCGCGGCCCGGCGCGCCCGTCTGCGCGAGCGCCGCGCTGGGGCCTGCGTTCGCGCTGCGCCCGATCTCGGTACGCGTCCTGCTGCTGCTCGCGCGATCGTTCTCCGGGTCCGCCGGGTTGTGCGCGGCGCTCGACGCGCGCCGGGGCGGCGCCGCGGAGGGGATCGGGCTCCTTGGGGGGCGGGGCCGCGTCAGGGTCGGACAGCTCTTCGACGGGGACCGCGACGCGCCGGTCCACTCGTTCGAGGGCGACGAGGACGAGCTGCGTGAGGATCTGGGAGTCGATGACGATGCCGGGGCCTTCGGGCGTGCCGACGCGGGTCTTGTTGCGGGGGAGTCGCTTTTTGAGCGCGTCGTAGGTTTCGTCTTCGTACCGGAGGCAGCACATGAGCCGCCCGCAGCGTCCGGAGATCTTCATGGGATCGAGCGTGGCCTTCTGCACCTTGGCGGCCTTCATGGAGACCGGCTTGAGCACCTTGAGGAACTGCTTGCAGCAGCAGTGCTGCCCGCAACGTTCGTAGTCGGCGGTGAGGCGGGCCTCGTCGCGTGCGCCGACCTGGCGCAGCTCGATGCGTGTTTGGAAGCGGTGGGCGAGTCGGCGCGCCAGCTCGCGGAAGTCCACCCGGTCGGGGGCCGTGAAGTAGAAGGTGATCTTCTCCCCGCCGAGGATGGGCTCTGCCTCGATGATTTTCATGTCGAGCGCGAGCGCGGCCGTTTCCTCCCGCGCCTGGCGGACGAGGTCGGGGGCCGAGGCTTCGAGGCGAGCCTGGGCGTTCATGTCCTCGATGGTGGCGATGCGGAGGACACGGCCCTCGGTGAAGAAGGGGTAGTCCTTTCCGCCGGAGTTCTCGATGTACTCGAGCATCTGCTTGCGCGAGACGCTTTTGCCGCAGCCGGCGTTGGGGCAGGTGCTGGTGAGCATCTCGCCGAGCTCGGCGCCGCGATGGGTCCGGACGACGAGCTTGCTGCCGCAGCCGGGCTTGGCGTCTCCGTCGTAGGGGTATTCTCCGACGAGGCGCATGGCGCCGAAGCGGACGACGATGGAGGTGGGTGGCTTGAGGCGTTCGTACGCCTCACGATCGGCCTCGGCGAGATCGGCCTCGAACTGCGGGAGTGGGAGGATGGGCATGTGGAGGGTGCGCGCGACAGCGGATGCGTGTCGGAGGGCGTGTTGTCGCTGGGAGGAGGGTTGTTACGTCCGACTGCGGCCCAGCCCGCGCGTCGGGTCCGAACGCGTGCCCGGCCGGGCGGTATCGCCCGGCGCACGAGTGAGTCTACCCGCACGGGTCAGCGTCGCGGGCGACCGCCCCCCTGTCCCTTGGCGTCGGCGAAGGCCTCGGACAGCTTGAGGACCTGGGCGAGTTCCACGCGAGCGCGGTTCTCGACGCGATAGACCATGAGCTGCTCGCTGCGCGCGTCGAGGACGCAGACGACGTCCTCGCCCTGCGCGATCTGAGCGTTGATGGCGGTGATATCCCCGACGGTGGCGACGTCGGCGAGGGCCTCGCCTCTGGGGAGGCGTGCGGCCTGGGCGAGGATGAGCCCGCCGAGGACGAACGCGCTGGCGAACAGCGCCTGATCCCGTGGATGTGTGCGGTGGCGTGTCATGGGGTGGAGTGTCCTCGGGATCAGCGCTTCTGGGTGGGGCCCGCGGCGGCGTCCGCGGCGAGGTCACGGTGGCCGATGGGGATCATCTCGCGCCGGCCGAGGTCATAGCGGAGGGCGAGCATCTGCATGCTTGTTCCGTCGACGATGAAGACGCCGCGCTCCTGCCCGCCGAGGATCTGCGAGGCAAGGAGCGTGTATTGGCCGCGCGGTCTGGCGGCGTTCTGTGCGCCGGCGTCCGCGGGCGCGAAGGCGACGAGGGCGAGCGCGCCCAGCAGCATCGCGTTCAGGAGCACCAGCGGGCCCGATCTTCGTCGACGCATCGTGCGATCCTCCATCAGCGCCCCTCTCTGCTCGCGCAACCGTTCGCCCGCGGGCGCGGCCCGGTTCCGTGGTTCGTCGTGGTTAATCCAGATGTCCGCGCTTGCTCGGGATCACACTCACGATCACCGTCGCGGCGAGCAGGACGGCGATGACGAGGTAATAGAGCCAGACCTGCGGCGTGTCGGCCTGCTTGGGAACGGGCGGGGTGGGCGCCTGGGCCGTCGCGCTGGCCGCGGTCGCCACGAGGCCGATCAGCGCCCCGAGCATCCGTTCACGACTGTGTTTGAGGCTCATGTCGCCCGGACGATACGACCGTCCCCAGAGGGTGTAAAGCCGTCTGGGGGCCTTCCCCGGCGCCGCGAGCCGGAGGGCAGAAGGGCTGGCTGAGCCGCTCGAACTCCCGCGTGGGCAGGTGGACCGTCCTCCAGCGCGCGGAGCGTGTCCGCATCTCCGAGACATACGCCCCGAGCGTCACCGAACGCACGGCGTACCAGCGCGCCTTGGACATGAACACTTCCTGAAAGAGTCCGTCTGGGGGCTGTCCATCGCACCAGTACACGAAGACGAACACCCCGACGTAGCCGGGCCCGAACAGTTTTTCCCAGCACCCGAGCGACTCGACGTCGTCGAGGGTCACCCACGACTCCAGCCTGCCCACGCGGTCGCCTCTCGACGAGACCCGCCGCCCCTTCACGTCGATGAGCAGATTCTCCCCCTCGCCGTACACCACGAAGTCGAAGGACTTGAGCGATCGGCGGGCCACGCCGGCGTTGTTTGGGGCGGCGAGCTTCGCGCCCTCGGGCAGGAGGGCTTGTCGCGCGTCATCGACGCAGACGTAGGGCACGCGTCGTCGCCGCAGGTGCTCCTCGAACGCTCGCTCGTAGTGCCTCCCGCGGTCTGTCATCCCGGAGAGACTGTAGCCCGCTATTCGAGGGATACGTCGCCGGTGTCGGCGAGAACCCGGACACGGATCGTCGCGCCCGCGAGCCCCAGCTCGAACACCCCGTCCACGGACGTGCCCTTCATGCGGCCGAACCCGTCGAAGGACACGATCCCGCCGCCTCCCGCGGCCACGGCCCCTCCGGACACGAGCCGGATCGTCACCCCGGTCATGCCCGTTGCCGGGGGCTGCCCGAACGCCACGCGGAAGGTGCGCCCGCCCGCGTTCGGGATCGCGGTCTCCGTCGCGTCGCTGCGGGCGATCCAGTACGAGGCGCCGTCCGCCGCGCAGCGCACCACGCCCGGGTTGTCCGGCGTCGTGAGCGAGATCGTCCGCGCGTGCTCGATATCCGAGGCGAACAGCGCGGCCGCGGAAACCACGCGCGTCCGGTCCGTCGGCGCCATGGTTGCGAGCGCGAGCCCCGCGATGATGGCCAGCACGGCCACGGTCATGAGCGTGTCGATGAGCGTGAACGCGCGCCTCTGCGTGCGCGCCGGGCGCGGGATGTGGTTTGCTCGGTTCATTGCGAGTCCTGCGCCTGCGCGTCCATCTTGGTCGCGTACGTCACGAGTCTCGGGTCGCTCACCGGCGCCACGAACAGCCCGGTCTTGCGGTCCGAGATCGGGTTCTTCTCGAGCCCGAACGCCACGAACGGCCACTCGTTGCCTCGCGCGCGGCTGCCGGCGCGGGCTGTGGAGCCGGAGGAGACGACCGTGGTCGGCTTGCTGGGGCACAGCCCGCCCACCACGAGCGGGAGCACCTCGCACCCCTGGATGTCGCCCGTGACGGAGAGCGCCAGCGACAGGTTCGTCACCGGGTCGCCGTTTGCGGCGTACAGGGGCCCGGTCCGTGTCGAGTACCCCATGTTGCGATCGAGGGCCGGGTCGTAATACAGCGCGGCGCCGCGCCGGATCGACACCTCTTTGCCGGAGATGCGGCCGAAGAGGATCGCGTTGTTGTCGATCGTCGGCTTGTCGTACGGCAAGTGGATGTTTGCGCGCACGAGAGCGCGTCGATCGATGGTGTGTGGCTTGTTCGTCGTGCCGCCGCTCGCCGGTGTCAGCCCGACGATCGCGATCTGGCCCGGCGGGGCGTACGCGATCACGCTCGCCAGCGATCGCGACGTGTTCCTCGCGACGGACCGATCGAACCCCACCGCGGCGTCGTCCACGGTGAAGTCATCCGCGACGTAGACGACGAGCTTGGCGCCCGAGGCGAGCTCGACGGCGCCGCGCGTGCGGACGCGGAAGTCGTCGCGGACGCCGATGCGGACGTCCCCGCGGATGATGAGGACGCCCTCCAGCTCGATCTCGAGATCGTTCACGCTGTAATACGTGGTGGCGCCGGTCGTGCCCAGCGTCAGCTCGCCTCGGTTCACGACGAGGATGTCTCCGTACCGGCCCTGACCGCGCGACGTGGACCACCCGTCGACCGTGAGCCCGGTGCCGGGGAGGGAAAGGGAGCTGATCGACGAGGGCATTGCCGCGGCCAACGCCTTGGGCGTGATGGGGAGCACGTCCCCGGGCGCGTAGCGGCTTGAGGCGATCGCCGACTGCAGGAACGAGCTAGCGGTCGGTGGCGCGTAGATCGCCATCCCGGGCACCGTCGCCGCGCCCCCGACCGTGAGCTTAGTGCTGTACATGAACCCGGCCCCTACCTTTACGGCCTTGCCCGCCCGGCTCGCGGGCGCGAGGGGCCAGCGCGCCACGGTGCACGTGTCTTCGATGTTGAGCTCATCCCCGGCAAAGATCGCGAACTCATCCATGTAGGGGTCGATGGCCTGGCCCGGGCTCCGCGATGGCTGGTAGCGCACCATGCGTTGAACGACAGCGTCGATCCCGTTCACATTGGCGCGCGACGTGATGAGCACGTCCTGCTCGCTGGAGCCGGGCGAGCCGCCCTGCACCGTCGTCGCGTAGATGAACACCTTCGCGTTGTTCAGCCCGAACTCCTTGTACAGGACGTCCGGGTCCGCGTCCGCCTGCCAGCTCTTGTCCGTCTCGAGCAGCGCCTGTGCGATCTCCGCTCCCGCGCGCGCCGCCGCTGACGCCGCGCTCGTCGACGCGGCGTTCTGCCCCACGGACACGGCGCCTTGTCGGCTGGACGCGTAGGACACCGCGAGCACGGTTGCGGCGCCGACCGAGATCATCACGAGCAGCGTCGCCATGCCCCGCCTCCGGGTCGCGCCGCCACCGCCAGGATGTCGCCGATTGCGCCTCATTCCGCTCCTCCTTCAGCGCGTGGGGGCCCGAT
Source organism: uncultured Phycisphaeraceae bacterium (assembly GCA_964410465.1). Taxonomy (GTDB): domain Bacteria; phylum Planctomycetota; class Phycisphaerae; order Phycisphaerales; family UBA1924; genus CAYPGJ01. The sequence goes on from CAYPGJ010000016.1 coordinate 27,069, forward strand.
ACCCCGAGAGCCCCATCGCTGTCATGAATTCCTGGACACCGCCGCTGGATGACTCCATCCCGAGCGTCGCGCGCACCCGTGTCGCGCCCTGCACCGGCGCCATCGGGGCCACGTTGAAGCCCCACGTCAGCGTCCGCATCCCGCGCGCGAGCACGTCTCGTTTCGTGTACCCGGCGGAGCGGAACGCGATCATCACCGCGGCGAAGTCCGTGGATGCGGGCATGTTGATGTCCGCGGCGTCCTTCTGCGTCTGCGTCCACGCCTCCGGGAACTCGACGCGCTCCACCGTGAGCGTCTTGGCCGTCGGATCGAACCACAGCACGCGCATCTCCGTCGCGTTCACGATGTTGGGCGCCCTCGTGTCCGCCAGCCAGAGCGCCAGCGCGCCGCGCACCGCGTCGTGCTGGAGCACGCACAGCGACGGCTCCATGTAGGCGCGCAGGCGCGTCTGCGCCGCGTGCGTGCGCAGCAGCACCGAACGCCCCTCCCGGTCCGCCTGGGTCGCCGTCCCGACCATCGCCAGCATCGACGACAGCGCCAGCCCGGCCACCGCGAGGATCGCGAGCGACAGCATCAGCTCCACGAGCGTCAGGGCGCGTCGAGCCGTCATGGCGCGGGCTCCGGAACAAAGCGCTCCGCCGACGCCACGGTGCGACCGTCGCTGTCGAACGCCCACACCTTCACCGTCAGCCCGCCGAATTCCACGGCGAGCGCCGGATCGTTGAATCTCGTCGTTGTCACCGACACCTGCCGCCCCACGGCCCAGTACGTCGACGGGTACGCCACGCCGTCCAGGGTCTTCATCTGGCCCGGATCGGCCTTGCGGCCGTGATGCGATTGGAGCGTGTTGTAGGGGACGGTCGCCAGTTCGCTGAGCATGTCCGCCACCGCCAGGGAGCCCAGCACCATCTTCTGTCCCTCGAGCGACGCCTGCTGCCCGGCTGCGACGGCCGAGGAGAGCGCGAGGACGCTGAGCGAGAGCACCGACACGGCCACCATCGCCTCGATCAGCGTGAACGCCGAGCCCGTTCGCGCCGGCGATCGCACGATCTGGTGTCGAATGGAGGGCTCGCAACGCATCCCGCTCGCTCCTTGAGGGCTTCCCACGGGCTCCGCCGCCAAAACGTCCGCTCATCTCGCATGTCGGCCCGATCACCCGCCCGCTTGCCCGCGAGTGCGCCGAGCGTCTGGGGCGATGCCCGCGCACGCCGCGCCACCGGCGCCGCCCGAACCGAGGGAGGGCCGAGAACCCCGCCAAATCGCCCCGCTTGCCTCGCGGGGCGTCCGCCCGGACCATGGGGCGACAACGCATGCGATCACGCTTCCCCTGGACACTCTCTCTCATGCTCTTGGCCGACCTGCTGCGCCTCGTCGCGCTGACCGGGTCCATCCTCGTGGTGATCATCGCGTTCGCGGCCACGGTGCAGCCGTTGACCGACGGCCGGCTCAGCCCGGCGCAGACCCTCCGCTTCCTCGCGCTGGCGCTGCTGCCGATGCTGCAGTTCGCGCTGCCATTCGCGTCGGGGTTCGCGGCCACGCTCGTCTATCACCGCTTCGCGGCGGAGAACGAGGCGCTGGCCGCGCACGCCGGGGGCATTTCCCACCGGGGCCTGCTCGTGCCTGCGCTCGCGGTCGGGCTCGGGCTCGCGTTGCTGCTGGGCGCGCTGTCGCACGTTGTCAGCCCGTGGTTCCTGCGTCAGATGCAGACGCTCAAGGGCCCGGACCTTGCGCGCATCGTGCTCAGCACGATCGAATCGGGCCAGTCCGTCCGGCTTCCGAACGACCTGGTCATCCACGCCGACGCGGCGGAAGCGCGCGACCCTGCGCCCTACGGCGCGATCGATCATCTCGCGCTGCGCGGCGTGCTCGCCGTCAAGACCGATCACGACAACAACATCGAGTGGGAAGCTTCTTCGCGGCTCGCGGGCGTCTGGGTCTTCGACGACCTCGACGGCTCGCCCGGCGGCGTCGTGCGCGTGCGGCTTCTCGACGGCGTCATCGCGCGCAAGGGCGAGGCCGCGGCCTCCTCGTCCGTCATCGACCTCAAGCCCGTCTCCCTCTCCGGCGTGTTCAAGGACAGCCCGAAGTTCTACAGCCTCTTCGCGCTCGAGCAGCTCCGCGCGAATCCCGACCCCATTCCATCCGTCAACTCGCGTCGTCGCGCGCTGGCCGCGGCGCTTGAGACGCACCGCATCGCCGAGTCGCTTGCCGCCGCGGCGCGCCACGACGGGCGCATCCGGTTGATCGACGCGGACGGCGCCGTGGTCTCGATCTCCACGTCGGGCCTCACGGCGCAGCCGGGTCGCTGGCGGGTGGAGCCCGCGCGCCAGGGCCGGCCTGTGGAACTCTCGTGGAGGCTCTCGTCGGATCGTGCGCGCCTCCAATCGGCCCAGGGCGCGTACCTCGTGCCCGACGACCCCGCGGTGATCTCGTCGGCGCGACCGACGCTGCGCCTGGACCTTGAGAATGTCTCGACGCAAGACCCCTCGGCCGACGCGCCCGCCGCGACCACGCGGACCCGCCAGACCTTCTCCGCCCTCTCCATCCCCGGGGATGAGGGCGGGTCGCTCATGACCGCGTCGAGCGCCGCGCTCCTTGAGCGCGCCGACGCCGGCGCGAGCCCGCCCGTGCTGAAGGCCGCGGAGACACTGCGAAATGAGATCGCGTCGCTGCGACGGGAGATCACGTCGCGGCACCACGAGCGCACGGCGCTCTCCGTCTCGTGCCTGGTGATGGTCCTGGTCGGGGCGACGGTCGCGCTGCGTCTCCGCGACGCGCGCCCGCTGCTCGTCTACGCGTGGTCGTTCTTCCCCTCGCTCATCGCGATCATCACCGTCACCGGGGGCCAGGGCGTCATGCACCGCGAAGGGCTGGCCGGCGCGCCGCTCCTCTGGGGCGGCGTCGCGCTGCTTGCGCTCTTCGCCACCCTCGAGTTCGCGAGGCTCCGCAGGCACTGATGCACCGCTCCAGACCCGCCCGCGCCGCCCTTGCCCTGATCCTCGCGCTTCTCCTCGCGCGCGTCGTGTACCTCGTCTTCCTCTCGCCGTACACGCTCGTCGACGACGAGGCCCACTACTGGGAATGGTCACGCCGGCTCGCGCTCTCGTACTACACCAAGGGGCCCGGCGTCGCCTGGAGCATCGCTCTCGCCACCCGCCTGCTCGGCGACGTGGAGTGGGCCGTGCGGATGCCCGCCGCGATCGCGTCCGCCGTCGGCGCGTTCGCCGTTGCGCGGCTCGGCGCGGACGCTTCGGATGATCGGCGCGCGCCGCTTTTCGCCGCGGCGATCTTCTGCCTCGTCCCCATCCACCTCGCGCTGGCCATTCTCATGACCATCGACGGGCCGTACCTCGCCTGCTGGGCGCTCGGCGCGCTCTTTGCGCATCGCGCGCTCGTGCTGGACAAGCCCCGCGCGTGGCTCCCCGCCGCGCTGTTCCTCGGCGTCGGCTTTCTCTTCAAGTACACCATTCTCCTCCTCCTTCCCGGGGTGCTGCTCGGCGCGCTCTTCATCCGGCGCGCACGCCCGCGTCATCTGCCCTGGCTCATGCTCGGCGCGCTCGTCTTCCTCCTCGTCGTGTCCCCCGTTCTCCTCTGGAATCACCGGCACGACTGGCCGACGGTGCATCACCTGCTCAAGCACCTCGGCGCCGACGCGACGCCGGCGGCCGTCGCCAAGCCCGCGCGCGAGTGGTCCCCGCTCTGGCCGATCACCTTCCTCGCCTCCCAGATCGGCGCGGTCGGCCCCGCGATCGCGCTGCTCGGGCTCGCGACCGCCCGCGCGCTCCGTGATCGCGCCGCGCCCCGCCGCGCCTCCCGGCTCTTTCTTGTGCTCTGCGCCGCCCCCGTTCTCGTGTTCTACCTCGCCGTCTCCTTCGTCACGGAGCCCGAGGCCAACTGGCCGCTCGCCGGCTACGTCACACTCATCGCGCTCGCCGGCGCCGTCCTCCCGGCCGAGCTTGATCGCTACCGCGCGCTGGCGGCCTCGTGGCGCGCGGACGCCGCGCGCCCGCGGATGGGGCTCCTCCGGCGCGCGCCCGAGACACCCTGGCAGGTCGCCTGGCACTGGACCGTCGCCGTCGGCGTCGTCGTGGCGCTCGCCCTCCCGCGCGCCGACCTCCTCGCGCGCCTGCCGCTGGTGGGTCCGCTCATCCCGACGTACCGCCTCATGGGCGCCGACGCTCGCGCGCACGCTGCGCAACGCTTCCTCGCCCAAATCCCGCCCAGCCAAGGCGCCCCTCCGCTCATCCTCTCGGAGCTCTACGGGCCGGCCAGCTCGCTCGCGTTCTACCTGCCGGGCCACCCCGTCACTCGCTGCGCGCGTGCCGCCCTCGGCGGCGAACCCTCCCAGTACGACTACTTCACCGACACCCGTCTTGGTCAGCCCGACCTCGCTGGGCGCAACGCGCTCTTGGTCGGCGCCGACGAGGAACGATGGTCCGCGCTCTTTGATCGCGTCGAGCCGCTCGGCTCGCTGTACCCCGAGTTCGATGCGCGCCGCATCGCACGCGGCCGCTATCCCCGATACCAGGTCTACGCGGGCTACGGGTACCATCCTCCGAAGCATCTCCCCCAATGAACACCTCCACCTCCAGCCCTCACGCCGCACGTTTCGCGCCCTGGTCCGCGCCGAGCGCCGCACGCGCCGCGATCCTCACCGTCCTTGTCGTCTGGGCGGCTTCATCTCTCGACCGCGCCGCGTTTCAGATCTTCTATCTCCCCGACGTGCGTGAATACTCGCTCTTCCGCGCCGTGAAATGGCTGGGCACCATCACCCCTTGGCTTGCCGTCGCCGTCGCGCTCCTGGTCGCCGACGCGCTCCACACACCACCCGTCATTTCCTCCTCCGCCCGCGCGTTTCGCATCGCCCGGCGAGCCCTCTTCCTGCTCGCTTCCGCCGTCTCCGCCGGCGCCGTCGCCGAGCTTCTCAAGATCGTCTTCCGCCGCGAGCGCCCTCTCTATCACGACGGGCTCCACATGCTCCGTTCGATCGGCGAGCGACCCCTCCACTCGGGCGGGCTTGATCTCCCCTCGTCCCACGTCGCTGTTGCTTTCGGCGCCTGCTGCGCGCTCGCGTTCCTCGTGCCCCCGCTCCGATTCCCCGCCCTTCTCCTGGCCTCTCTCGTCGCCGTCGCGCGCATGCTCGAGGGCTCCCACTCCCTCTCCGGAGTCGTGCTCGCGGCCGCGCTCGGCTGGTCCTGCGCGCGCCTGTTCGTCGTGCTCCTTGCGCCCCCCGAGGAGGGCGCCGCATGAACATCCTTGATCGCTACATCGCGCGCCAGTTCCTTCTCAACGTCCTCGTGCTCCTCGTCCTGTTCTCGAGTCTGTTCATCGCCATCGACGTCGTCCTCAACATGAGCCGCTTCGTCGAGGCCGGCGCGAAGCTCGCCGGCTCGCAGGGCACGCTCCGCCACGCCGTCGCGACGCTCGTCTGGATCATCGATTACTGGGGGCCGCGCCTCCTGCTCACCCTCAATCTCCTGCTGGGCATGGTCCTCGTCACCGCGATGGGCTTCACCTGCGTCCAGCTGGTCCGCCGGCGCGAACTCGTCGCCGCCATCGCCTCCGGCGTCTCGCTGCACCGGCTCACGCGACCCTTCCTCCTCGTCGCGCTCCTGGTCGCGGGTGGGCAGATCCTCAATCAGGAAGTGCTCGTCCCCGCCGTCGCGCCGCTCCTGACTCGTTCCCCGGGCGACGCGCTCCACCGGGACCTTCGCGAAACCTCCGTCCCGCTCCTCAAGGACGGCCAATCGCGCATCTTCTTCGCCGCGAAGTTCAACAAGCGCGAACGCACGCTTCATAACGTCCGCATCTGGGAGCGCGACACCCAGGGCCGCGTCATCCGCACCATCGACGCCGAGCGCGCCGTGTGGAATCACGACGCCTGGCTCCTCGATCACCCGCGGCTGTCCGACACCCTCAAACCGCCCGACGCCGTCCGCGTGCCCACCGACCTCGACCCCACCGCCATCGGCGCCCGCCTCTTCGCCTACTACGGCCGCAACCTCTCCTGGGCCCAGATCGACCGCATGCTCTCCGCCTCGGGCCCCGTGGACACCGCCACGCGCGAACGCTTCGACCGCATCCGCTACGGCCGGCTCTCCACCGTCCTCTGCAACCTGCTCGCCCTCGTCATCGCGCTCCCCTTCTATCTCGTCCGAGAGCCGCGGAACATGGCGCTCCAAACCCTCAAGTGCGCCCCGCTCGCTTCCGCCGCGCTCCTCGCGGCCGTGCTCGGCCCGGCGGCGCCCGTGCCCGGGCTTCCCGTCTGGCTCGCCGTGTTCACCCCCGCCCTCATCCTCGCCCCCGCCGCGCTCGCCGCGTCCGTCTCCATCCGAACCTGACCGGCTCAGCCGCCGCCCGGCGGCGACCCCTCCGAGCCGCCCGCCGGGGTTTGCTCGGCCTTCGTCTCCGGCAGCGCCGCTTCCCCGTACACCGGCTCGAACCCCATGTTCAACGCTTCTTCCTTCGCAGGCCCGCTCTTGCGGAGCGTCACGGCCTTGCGATCCGGCAGCACCGCGAACAGGTCCTCGAATCTCGGCGTCTTGTCGTCGAACGACGAACCGTCGTACACCGCCACCACCAGGACGCTGTGCCGCTCGAACCGCAGCGGGATCGGCACGCCACGCTTCCCGCCCTGCATCGTGTGGTCCTTCTGCTGCGACCGCATCGAGTCCCCGAACGCCTCCATCAGCGAGCCAAGGTCCTTCGGCGCCCCGTCAAACTTCCCATAGTGCGCCGACAGCGACGCCGCGAACTGCGCAAAGTCTTCGTCCGTCACCGACTTGCCCGCGCCCTCCGTCAGCCCCGTGCGCGCGAGCGTCGTGTCGGTCATCGCGGCTCCGACCGTGGTCGCCACCGGCGGGATCATCCGATCGCGGTAGTAGCGGTAGGCCTGCCCCGCGCCGACCACCATCGAGCCCCAGAGCACGCTGACGATCAGCCCGAGCACCAGCCCCGTGATCGCCAGCCCCTTGCCCGTGAGTCGCCCGCGCGACCTCCCGATCGACACCAGCCCGAAGACGCCGAGCAACGCGCCGATCGCTCCTGCGCCCGGGATCAAACAGATCAGCGAAAAGATCAGCGAGAACAGCGCGAGCAGGCTCAGCCGCTGCTCGCCGACGACCTCCTCCGCCCCATCCGCGTCCCAGCCCGGCTCGTTCTGCTCGTACGGGTTCTGTGCCATGCCCGCACACTACCTCTCGTCCTCCGACAACGCCACCAGCGAAGATGCCCGCCCCCGCGCCCTTCATTCACTGCCGCCCGGGGCGTTCTCTCCCGATTCTCCCTCCCGCGCTCCGGGCAACGCCTCCGCGCCGTACACGGGCTGATACCGCATCTCCAACGCCGCGTCCTTCCCGGGGCCGTTGTGCCGCAGCGTGACCGCGCGCCGTCCCGGCAGCAGCGCCAGCGCGTCCTCGAGTTGCAGGTCCTCCGTCATCCACGTCGGCTTCGAGAACACCACGAACACCGCCGCCGACCCCTTCGTGAACCGCATGGGCGCCGGGAACGATTCGACCGACCCTCGAGGACTCTTGTTGCCCGACGTGCGCACCGATTCGATGAACGTGTCGAAGATCGTGCTCCAGTCCTTCGGCGCGTCAACGAACTCGCCGTACTGCGCGCGGATCGCCTCGGCAAACTGCGCGTAGTCCGCGTCGCTCGTGGCGCCCGACGCCTCCTTCGTCATCACCGCCCGCCACGCGCCCGATGCGGCCGCATCACGATCCACCAAGCGCTCCGCCCGCGTCATCACCACCCGCTGGTAGTACGAGCCGAAGCGCGTCACCTTGTACGCCGACACGCCCCAGACCACGCTCGACGCCAGGCCGAGCGACAACGCGATGAGCGCCATCCCCGTCCCGCGTCGTCGCCCGCCCGAACGCGCAATCAAGAGCAGCGAAAGAGCCGCGAGCGCCGCGCCCAACGCCCCCAGCCCCGGCACGAAACACGCGAGTGACAACGCCAGCCCGATCACGGCCAGAAGACTCAGCCGCGACGCCCCCTCCTCCCGATAGTCGTAGCCGTCCTCCACGCCCGACCCGCGATGCGCCATGCGCAGAGAATACCGTCCGCCCCGCGCGCCCCGGAGTCCGCCCACGCTCACGAATCCAGCAACAGCGCCATCAGCAAATCATCGTGCTCCCGCCCGTCCGGCTCACGGATCTGACGCTTCCGCACGCCTTCCAGCACGAACCCCAGGGACTCGTACAGCCGGCGCGCCCTCGTGTTCTCTTCGAACACGTCCAGCGTCAACCGGCCCACACCCCGATCATCCGCGGCGCGCTCCCGCGTCCATCGCGCCCACTCGATGATCGCCTCCATGATCGCGCGCCCCAGGCCGAGGCCCTGATACGCCGGATGCACCCCCAACGAGAGGTGCGCGACGTGCCGCACTTTGCTCGGCCGGAACCTCCGGATCTTCCCCTCCGCGGCCACTCTTCCGTCCACCACGCCCACCACCATCACACCCTCGCGCAGCGGCAGCCCGGACCACTTCTGAACCCGCGCCCGCATCTCCGCCAGTCCCGTCGGCAGCTCGTCCGCGCCCCACACCACGCCCTGCCCGATCTCGGCGAGCGCCCGATCCAACGCTCCGCACCCCTTCGTGTCCCGCAGCGTCACCTTCCGCAACGTCGCCTCGCGCCCGTCGCGCAGATTCGCCACGCGCACCCGGAACCGCTCCCTCATCCTTCGTCCCCCGACGCCGTGGCCTCGTCCCACGCCGCCAACACCGCGCGCGTCACATCTCCGACGCTCCCCCCACCGATCAGCTTGCCTTCCACTCTCGACACGGGCAGCGCGCCCCATTGCGAGTTCGTCAGAAACACCTCGTCCGCATCCAAGACGTCCGCGACGCTCAGCATGCGCCGCTCCACCGTCATGCCGCGCGCCTCGAGTGTCTCCCGGACAAAGCCGCGTGTGATGCCCGGCAGCACCGGGCTCGAGATCGACCGCGCGCTCCCGCGGCCCCCACCCGTCAACCCATCCACGCCGTCCCCGCGCGCCTCCTCGGCGACTTCCTGCTCCTCCCCGCGCGCGATCGGCGTCCGCGCCACCCCGTCCTTCACCACGAACACGTTGCTCACCGCGCCGCCCGCCACGTGGTTCGTCACCTGCAGCATCAGCGCTTCGGACGCGCCCGCCCGCGCCGCCTCGCGCAGCTCGCGCAAACGCATCCAGTAGCTCAACGTCTTGTGCCCCGCCGTCGGGTCCAACGGGTTCACGCGCGATCCGCCCACCATCACCAACGCCCCCCGCTCGAACACCTCGCTCGGCCGCTCCGTCACCGGCTGCGCCATGAGCACCACCGTCGGCGTCGTCGGGCCCGCGCCGCTCGGGCCCAACATCCGCAGGTCGCCCCCCGTCATCGTCAGCCGCACGCGCGCACGATCCAGCCCGGCGCGCTCCACCACCCGACGCACCGCCTCGGCCAGCGGGTTCAGCCGCAACGACTCGCTCAACCCCAGCATCCGCGCGGACACCTGCAACCTCTCCAGGTGCTTGTGCAGTCGGAACACCTTCCCCCGAACCGCGAGCATCGTCTCGAACAAGCCGACCCCGTGCTGCAGCCCCGCGTCGAGCGCGGAGACCTCCGCCCGCTCCGGCGCGACAAACTCTCCGTTCACCCACACCGTCAGCCCGCTCATCGCGCGCTCCCGCCACCGCTGCCCGGCGGCGCGATCGAGGGCGACGTCTCCGGCGGCGGTGGCGTCGGCTCCGGCTTGGCCGGCTCCGGACCGGCCGGCGCGTGCGGCGGCTCGAACGTCCGTCCCTCGACGGGCGCGGCCCGCTCCGCGGCGGGCTCTCTCCACAACCTGGGCGCCACCCGCGCCGCCCCGTACACCCCGACCCACGCCAACGCGTGCGCGAACAGCACCGCCATCGCGTCCTCGCGCGACAGCCGGAATGACGCCCACACCACCGCCAGGTACACCGCCGTCGCCGTGCCCAGCCCGATCGGCCGATCCACCATCCACCATCCCGTCGGCGCGATCCCCATGTTCAGCACGAGCATGAACAACCCCGTCGCGGCGAACATCCGCACGAGCGCGAGCCGCGCATCCCCGATCGCGCGCTTCCGCCACATCGCCACGCCCTTGAGCGCCGCGAAGCCCAGCAGCGAGCCCACCACACCCCACAGCAACACCTGCACCACCGACCCCGTGATCGAGACATCCACCGCCCCGGCCCGCGCCCGCTGCTGCGCGTGCACGGCCGCCAGTGCGCCGGCGGCGCCCAACGCCGTCAGCCCCACCGCCAGCGTGAACGGCGTGCCGAACCATCCCTCCGACGACATCGCCTTCGTCGCAGGCGCGACGGGTTGCGCTTCCCCTTTCCGCTCACCGCTCCCCGCCCGGAACACCTCCCTCGCCTTCGAAGGCTCTCGCTCCTCCCCCGTCCCGTCCTCAAACTCTCGCTCGGGCCCTGCTTCCATCCCTCAAGAATACCCGCGACCGCCCGGACCCCCGTTCCCCAAGCGATATCATCGCCCTCAGTGCCCAACGACGACCACATCCTCACCGTCGGCCTCGTCCAGCGCGCTTGCTACGACGACGTCCAGGCCAACGTGCGCTCCGCTCTCGACGGCGCGCACGAGGCCGCGTCCAAGGGCGCCAGGCTCATCTGCCTGCAGGAGATGTTCAACGCCCCCTATTTCTGCAAGGCCGAGGAGCACGCCCGCTTCGACTATGCCGAGCCCATCCTCGCCCCCGACACCGGGCCGACCGTCCGCGCGTGTCAGGACGCGGCCAAGCAGCTCAAGGCCGTGATCATCGCGCCCGTCTTCGAACGGCGCGCCCAAGGCCTCTATCACAACTCCGCCGCCATCATCGACGCCGACGGCGCGCTGCTCGGTCTCTACCGCAAAATGACCATCCCCGACGATCCGCTCTATTACGAGAAGTTCTACTTCACGCCCGGCGACGCCTCCGGCCCGCCCGTCTGCGTCGAGGGCGCCGCACGAACCTCGCACGGCTACGCCTCGTGGAAGACCCGCGCCGGCAATGTGGGCGTGCTCATCTGCTGGGATCAGTGGTACCCCGAGAACGCCCGCATCACCTCGCTCCTCGGCCCCGACATCCTCTTCTACCCCACCGCCATCGGCTATCACCCCGACGAGAAGGCCCGGTACGGCGCGGCGCAACGAGACTCCTGGATCACCATCCAGCGCTCCCACGCCATCGCCAACGGCCTGTTCGTCGCCGCGGTGAACCGCACCGGACACGAGCCCGAGCCCGACACGAAGGGCATCGAGTTCTTCGGCGGCTCGTTCGTGGCCGACCCCGCGGGCCAGATCATCGCGCAGGCTCCCGACCACGAGGAGTCCGTCCTTGTCGTGAACTGCGACCGCAGACTCATCCGCGAGCGTCGTGAGCACTGGCCCTTCCTGCGCGACCGGCGCGTCGACGCGTTCTCGCCGATCCTTCAACGCTGGCTGGGCGCACCGTGAGCGCGCGTTTTCCCGCCGAGTGGGAGCCGCACGACGCCACCTGGCTCGCCTGGCCCCACAACGCCGAGGACTGGCCCGGCAAGTTCGAGCCCATCGAGTGGGTGTTCACGGAGATCATCCGCGCGATCGTCCCGGGCGAGCGCCTCGAGCTGGTCTGCAACACGCCGCAGGCCGCGGACCGCGCGAGCGAATGCCTCGCCCTTTCCCACGTCCCCCTCGACAACGTGCGCCTCCACGTCCTCCCCACCGATCGCGGCTGGATGCGCGACGCCGCGCCAACGTTCGTCCGCAACCCCGACCGCTCCCTCAGACCCGTCCGCTGGTCGTTCAACGGCTGGGCCAAGTACGACAACCACACCCTCGACGCGCAAATCCCCGAGCTCGTCTCGCGAGCCTCGGAGCTTCCACTCCTCCGCGCGACCCGCCCCGACAACGAGCAGCCGTTCATCCTCGAGGGCGGCGCCATCGAGACCGACGGCCAAGGCCTCCTCCTCACCACCGAAGAGTGCCTCCTCCACCCCTCCATCCAGGTCCGCAACCCTCGCCTCGCCCGCGCCGACTACGAACGCGCCTTCGCCAAATACCTCGGCATCACACGCACCGTCTGGCTGGGTCACGGCTGCGCCGGCGATGACACCCACGGCCACGTCGACGACCTCGCTCGCTGCACACCCTCCGGAGCCGTGCTCCTTGCCTACGAACCCGACCCCGCCGACGACAACCACGCCATGTCCGTCGACAACGAACAACGCCTCCTCGCGGCGAATCTCCCCGTCATCCGCCTCCCCTTCCCGGCCCCGGTCTGGTTCGACGACCAACGCCTCCCGGCCTCCTACGCCAACTTCTACTGCTGCAACGCGGCCGTCCTCGTCCCCGTCTTCAACGACGTGAACGACCGCCACGCCCTCGACATCATCTCCAACACCTTCCCCGATCGCCCCGCCATCCCCATCTTCTCACGCGACCTCGTGCTCGGCCTCGGCACGATCCACTGCCTCACCCAGCAGCAGCCCGCCCTCGGGGAATAACCCCCGCACGCGCTATTCCACGTCCAGTTCCCGCACCCGCTTCATCCGTCGCATTGTCTCCGTGTGCTCGCGCAGCAGGTCCGCCACGCGCGCGTGCCCGCGCACGTTCTTCATCACAAACTCCGGGTGGCTCCGGTCCGACGTCACCAGCCGCACGCTCCCCAAACCCACCGCGCGCTGCCACACGCTCTGCTCCACCGTGAAGTCCCGCACGCGGTACAGCTCGATCTCGTCCACCCGCTTGCTCAGCACCCCCGTCCGCGAGCGCAATCGCTGCGTCGTCAGGTCATACCTCGTGAACCGCGTCTCCAGCAGCATCACAACCGCATAGACCAGCGGCAACACCAGGAACGACAGAAGCGCACCGAGCACGAACACCGGGGCGTTCCCCCACTGGCTCGGCCCACCCTGCCACACCGTCCGCTCCTCACGATCACTCCCCCGCGACACCCCGGCCCCCGCCGCCGCACGCTCCTCCTCGCGCTCCTCCGCGAGCGGGATCGTCTCCACCACCCTCTTCTCCGCCACCGCGCTCGCGCCCGACGCCGCCCGCACCGCGCTCACCTGCTCCACCACCATCCCCGCCTCGACGCCAAGCCGCTCCGCCTCTCCGGCGGACGAAGCCTCCACCTCCATCATCCGCTCTTGCCCCGTCGTCGGATCAGCCCCCATCACGCGGTACTTCATGCCCACTCCTTCCGCCGCCCCCGGCGAGGATTCCGCGCATCGTTCACCCCGCCAGCCCAGGCGCCCTTGTGTGCCACGCCGTCGCCCCCTCGTGCATCCGCGCGATCCTGAGCATCCGCGCCTCATCGAACGCCGGCGAGATCAACTGCACGCCCACCGGCAACGCTTCGCCGCTCGTCCCCGCGCCGTCCGCGAACCCCGCCGGAATCGTTATCCCCGGCAGCCCCGCCAGGTTCGCCGTCACCGTGTACACGTCCTCCAGGTACAGCGCGAGCGGGTCGTTCGCCTTCTCGCCGATCTTGAACGCCGGCCCCGGCGTCGCCGGCAGCAGAACCGCGTGCACCCCCGGCGCCGCGCCCCCGTCCTCACGCTTCGACGCGAACGCCGCGTCGAAATCCCGCTTGATCACCCGTCGCGCCTTCAGCGCTGTCAGGTAATACGCGTCGTAATACCCGCTCGACAACACGTACGTCCCCAGCATGATCCGGCGCTGCACCTCCGGCCCGAAACCCTCCGCTCGGCTCTTCGCGTACAGATCGAACAGCTCCTCCCCCGCTTCGAGCTTCGCCCGCCGCCCATACCGCACGCCGTCGAAGCGCGCAAGATTCGACGACGCCTCGGCCGGCGCGATGATGTAGTACGCCGCGATCCCGTGCTTCAGATTCGGCAGATCGATCTCCACGATCGTCGCGCCGAGCCCCTTGTACACCTCGATCGCCGCCTTGAGCGCCGCGTTCACCGCCGGGTGATTCTGCTCGCTCCACGCCTCTCTCGGCACGCCCAGCCGCAGCCCCTCCACCGGACGGTCCAGCCCCTCCGTGAACGTCGTCGACCCCTGACGCGCCTCGTCCGCGCTCGTCGAGTCCAGCGCATCGCTCCCCGCCATCACCTCCAGCGCCAACGCCGCATCGCCCACGCTCCGCGTCATCGGGCCGATCTGATCAAGACTCGACGCGAACGCCACCAGCCCGTAGCGCGACACGCGCCCGTACGTCGGCTTCAGGCCGACGATCCCCGTCAGGCCCGCAGGCTGTCGGATCGACCCGCCCGTGTCCGAGCCGAGCGCCAACCCCACCATCCGCGCGGCCACCGCCGATGCCGATCCTCCCGAAGACCCGCCCGACGCGCGCGTCAGGTCCCATGGATTCACCGTTCTCCCGAGCGCCGAGTTCTCGCAGCTCGAACCCATCGCGAACTCGTCGAGGTTCGTCTTCCCGACGATCAGCGCCCCGGCACGCTCCAGCCGCCTCACCACCGTCGCGCTGTACGGGCTCTCGTACTTCTCCAGAATCCGCGACGCGCACGTCGTCCGCCCGAAATCCGTGCAGATGTTGTCCTTCACCGCGATCGGCACGCCCGCCAGCGCGCCCTGGCGCTCGCCCCCCGCGTGCGCCTTGTCGATGCCGCGCGCACGCTCGATCGCGCGCTCCTCGAACACCTGCAGGAACGCCCCGATCTTCCCGTCGAGCGCCGAGATGCGCGCCAGCGCCCCCCTCGTCGCCTCCTCGGCCGAGACCTTCTTCGCGCGAATCTGATCGCGCAACTCCAGCAACGTCAGTGCATGCAGCGACACGACACCACTCTAACCAACCGCGCGAGGCCCCTCCCCGACGCCGCGCCTCCCCTCAAGGCACATCGAACACCATCACCTCCGCCCCGCCCATACCCCCCCGCACCACGATCTCCGCCTCCCGCTCCAAGCCCACCCCGTCACCCTCCGCCAGCGCCTCCCCGTTCACCCGCGCACTCCCCCGCGCCACCTGCACCCAGCCCCTCCGCCCCTCACCAAGCCCCGCCTTCACCTCCACTCCCTCCCCGATCGTCCCCACATACACCCGCGCATCCTGACCGATCTCGAGTGAACCATCCGCCCCGTCTCCCGACGCGATCAGACACAACGCATCCGTCCGCTTGGCCGCCGGGAACTCGCGATCCTCGTGCCTCGGCTCCGTCCCCTCCTCCCTCGGCTCGATCCAGATCTGCAACAGGCGCACCGGCTCCTTCTTCGATCCGTTGAACTCGCTGTGCCGGATGCCCCGCCCCGCCGTCATCGCCTGCGCCCATCCGGGCCGCAGCGTCTTCGCGTTGCCCAACGAATCCCCGTGCGCGAGGGCCCCCTCCAGCACCCACGTCACGATCTCCATGTTCCGGTGAGGGTGCTCTCCGAACCCCGCCCCCGGCGCCACGATGTCATCGTTGATCACGCGCAGAGCGCCAAAGCCCGTCCACGCCTCGTCGTAATACCTCCCGAACGAGAACGTGTGCTTCGTGTCCAGCCAGCCGTGATCGAAATGCCCCCGCTCCTCCGCCCTTCGAATGGTCAGCATGCGCGATTCTACGCGCCGCCCCCGTCGTCCCCCAGCACCTTCGGCACGCTCACGAACGGCGGCAACTGCCCGCCGCCCTCCGGCGCGATCCGCGCCACGTCCATCGGCCCGAGCCGCGTGCTCCCCTCGCCACGCTCCGCGCTCGCCACATCCTCGTCCATCCGGTTCCGCGCATCCACCGGGCCTGTCATCGGCTCCGCGTCCTTCAGGTCCAGCTCGCGCAGCCGCTCGATGTACCCCAGCACACTCCCCATCTGACCGGCGTACTTCGACACCTGTTCGTCCGTCAACGCCAGACGCGCCAACCTCGCCACCTTCCGCACCGCCTCGGGAGTCAGCTCGCTCATGACTCCACTCTATCCCCGTCCGCCGGCGCCGCCCCGGGATGCTCGCGCACCCAATGCTTCATCACGCGAGTCGCGATCATCCCGATCACCACCACGACCACGACCGACAGACCGATCCCCCCGATCACCACCCACTCCGGCATCCGCTCCTTCACCGCGTCCTTCGCCTCCGTCGCCGCCAACGACTGCACCGACGCCGCGATCCACACCGCCGCCGCGGTCCTCGGCGCCAGACCAATCACCGTCCCCAACAGCGCCGCGCCCCACGGCACGCGCGTCGACCCGAGCGCCAGATTCGTCAGCGCGAACGGCGAGTTCGGCGGCAGCCGAACCAGCGTCACCATCCCGAGCGCCTTCCAGAACCCGCTCCCCACCATCGCGTTCCGCACCGCAAGCCACTCCGGCCGCGACGCGAGCACCTTCATCACGTCGTCGCTCGCGGCACGCCGAGCCACGAGCATCCCGATCACCGCGCCCCCAAAGATCCCGCCCAACGCTGCCGGGAATCCCGTCGCAAACCCGAAGGCCCACCCGCCCAGAATCGCCTGCGAGTACGTCGGCAAGAGCGCCAGCCCCGCGCACACCGCCAACGCAACCACATACAACGCCACGCCCTCGGCGCCGTGTGATCGCAGCCAGGGCCCCACGATCCCCAACGTCCCCAGCACCACAAAGCCCCCGATCGCCGGCATCGCCGCGGCGGCGGCGGCCATCGGCCCCGCGGCCCCGAGACGCTGCCACAGCGACGCCTCGCCCTTCACCCCTTCAGCATTCTCGACCGGCGCTCCCTCTGGCATCCCACCACGCTACCATCCCCTCGGTCCTCCCGGTCCCGTTGACCGGGCACGAACCACGCCAGGCCGGGCGAAAGCCCCGCCACGGAGATTCAGCCGTGCTTCCAAAGCCTCCCGCCCGCGAGGGCGCCCCCGGCTTCCTCTTCCTCCCCCCCTTCCGAGTCCAGGGCGCCTCGATCGCCGGGGAATCCACCTGCATCCAGATCCCCGAACTCGACGTCTGCTTCGACATGGGCGCCTGCCCGCGTCACGCGCTCGCCTCGAAGTACGCCGTGATCTCCCACGGCCACATGGACCACGTCGGCGGGCTCGCGTACTGGTGCTCCCAACGCCGCTTCCAGGGCATGGGGACCGGCGCCATCATCTGTGACGCGCGCACCGAGCGCGCCGTCCGTCGGATGATGGACGGATTCGTCGAGCTCGAGCAGCAGGTCACCCCCTACGACCTGTACCCGCTCGAGCCCGAGCAGGAATTCCAGATCAAGAACAACATCATTCTCAAGGGCTTCGAGGTCGAGCACACCTGCCCAGCCTTCGGCTATTCCATCATCGAGAAACGATCCAAGCTCAAGCCCGAGTTCCTCAACCTCCCCCAGGAAAAGCTCCGCGAACTCAAGGCCAGCGGGACCGAGATCACCCGAACCCTCGACGTCCCCCTCGTCGCCTACCTGGGCGACACCGCGCCCGGGCCGGCACTCCTCCGGCCCGACGTCCGAACCGCGCACATCGTCATCTCCGAGTGCACCTTCATCGAGCCCGATCACAAGTCCCGCGCCAAGATCGGCAAGCACCTCCACCTCGACGATGTCGCCGAGTGGCTCGGCGTCCTCGAGTGCGAGCACCTCGTCCTCATCCACGTCTCACGCCGCTCCAACCTCGCCACCGCGCGCAAGCATCTCATCAACGCCATCGGCCACGAAAAAGCGCAGCGCGTCCACTTCCTCATGGACACCAGAACCAACCGCGCACGCTACGAGCAGCAGCTCGCCGAAGCCGCCGCGCACGAGCAGAACCCCGCTCAATGAAGCGTTTTTCCCGCTCACTGTTGACACGCGCCACACGCCCACGTACGTTGAGACCCCCGCGCGTCGCTCGCCTCGACGACGCGTCGGTCGAAGGCGTTTGGTGGGTTCTTCTCGAGGCACAGTCCAACCCAAGGCCCGACTCTCTTCTCGGGCGGAGCAGTCGCGCATGACCGTACCGGATCACAAGATCTGGGACGATATCCTCTCGCACCTCCGCAGACACCACGTCGGCGTCTGCAGGAAGTGGTTCGACGAACTGGAGTTCCTCGGCATCGATCGGGGCGCACTCCTCCTGCGCGTCGATCAGCCCGCGCGACGTCGGTATCTCGAGACCGACTGCGCTCCCTTCTTCGCCGAGGCCGCGCAGACCCTCACCGGGATGCTCCTCACCGTGCGCTTCCTGCGACCGGGCGACTCCGCGCCTTCCGGCAACGGCCAGACGCACGCCGCCCCCAAGCCTCCCGTCGTCGAGCCGGCGACCGATCACGACGACGCCGAGGAAGACACCGCGCCCATGAATGCGGCTCCCGCGCGCGTCTTCGACGTCACGCCGCCCGCGCCGCTCCCGCTCCCATCGCACACCGCGCCCCCCAGCGCGCTCCACGCGGCCGAGTCGCTCCGCATCTCCCCCGACTTCACCTTCGACAACTTCGTCACCGGCCCCGAAAACCGGCTCGCCCACGCCGCCGCGCTCGCCGTCGCCGAGAACCCCGGACGCGCGTACAACCCGCTCTTCATCCACGGCCGCGTCGGCCTGGGCAAGTCCCACCTGCTCCAGGCCATCTGCCACCGCATCTGCGATCGGAACCCGAACGCCTCCATCCACTACACGTCCTGCGAGGGCTTCCTCACCCAGTTCGTCGAGGCCGTGACCTCCAACCAGATGCCCGGCTTCCGGCACCGATTCCGCGACGCCGACGTGCTCGTCATCGACGACATCCACTTCCTCGCCAAGCACGATCGCGTGCAGGAAGAGTTCTTCCACACCTTCAACTCGCTCTTCCAGGCCCAGAAACAGATCGTGCTCTCCTCCGACGCCCCTCCCGACCTCATCCCCTCGCTCGAAGAACGGCTCGTCTCCCGGTTCAAATGGGGCCTCGTGGCCGAGGTCGAGAAGCCCTCGTTCGACACGCGCATCGCGATCATCCAGAAGAAAGCCGAGCTGCGGGGTCTCAACATCCCCCACGACGTGGCGTCGCTCATCGCCGCCTCGATCGACGCGAACATCCGCGAACTCGAGGGAGCCGTCGTCCGCCTCCAAGCCCAGGCCAACATCGAGAACGTGCCCCTCAACATGGACCTCGCTCAGAAGGTCCTGGCCCAGATCCCCTCCAAGGCGCCCCTCAAGGTCTCCATCAACGTCATCATGGACACCGTCGCCGAGTTCTACTCCCTCAAGCTCTCCGACCTCCAGTCCAAGCGCCGTCAGAAGTCCATCGCGCAGCCGAGACAGCTCTGCATGTTCCTCGCGCGCAAGCTCACCGATCACTCGCTGGAGGAGATCGGCAACTACTTCGGCGGGCGGGACCACACCACGGTCATGCACGCCGTGCGGACCACGGCCGAGCGGATGGCGGCCGATTCCGACTACGCCGCGGTGGTGACCACCCTGCAACAGAGGTCCCAGATCCCGCGGCCTGCCACGCAGCGGTAAGCGCCAGGGCGTTCCGAACAAGCTGTCGGATGGGCGAGCTGACGGCCCTGCGGGAACGCGGCTCCGGCTGTGGATTTCCTGTGCAATTGGGGATGAGGGCCACGGGGCGGACCGGGCACACGCGCCGGCGACACGCTGCCGACAGGGGGTGGCTTGTGGAGCGCTTCGTAAGCCGTTGAAAACACGGGTATTACGGCGGGGATGCCGTTTTCATCCACAACCCGACAGGCTATACGAACACCACTGCGCTTCGCTTTAAAGTGATAAGGAAGAAGAGCTGCCGAGGCCCCATATGGGGGCATCTGGGCGATCGGGAAAACGTGTGGAAAAGTCAGGATTGGCAGTGGGGGCACCAGGTCGTTGTCCGCGCGGAAATGAGGGAGGAGAGGAGGGGGTGTGAACAGGCTTTGCAGGGTTGGTCGGCGCGGGCGTAGACGGCGTGGCGGGACTGTGCCGAGCCTGAGGCGCCCTGGGCGTTAACGTAGGTGCGGTCCTTGAGGGTGCTTCCGCCGAGGTCGATGGCGGTCTGGAGGGTGGAGCGGATGGCGTCGCAGAGGGTTGTGATGTCTGTGGGGGAGAGGGAGTTGGAAGGGCGGTGGGGGCTGAGGCGGGCTGTGAAGCAGGATTCGTCGGCGTAGATGTTTCCGAGTCCGGCGAGGAGATGCTGGTCGAGGAGTGAGGCCTTGAGGGGGCGGTGTGAGCGGGCGAGGCGGGGCGCGAGGCGGGTTGGGGTGATGGTGAGGGCGTCGGGGCCGAGGTCGCTGAGGGAGGCACTGAGGGCGTCTGTGGAGGGGTGGAGGCGGACGAGGCCGAAGCGGCGCGGGTCCACGAAAGCGAGGGTTTTGCACTTTTGCGGGTTTTGGCCGAGGAGGGTCCATGTCCCGTGGGTGTGCGCAGGAAGCGTGTCATACGGGTGAGGGAGGAGGAGGAGTTTGCCGGACATGCCGAGGTGGAAGTCGAGGGCGCGGCCGTCGTCGGCGATGAGGGCGAGTCGCTTTCCCGTGCGCACGGAGGAGGTGACGCGGGCGGCGAGGAGGAGTTGGTCGGGGGAGGGGGAGCGGGGGGAGAAGATGTCGGGGCGGAGCGCGCGGGGCGAGGTGATGGTGTGGTTGAGGATGACGTCGAGGGAGCGGCGGACGGTCTCGACCTCGGGGAGTTCGGGCATCGGAGGAGAAGGGTAGCGCGGGGTCAGCGGGGGGGAGGAGGAGAAGGAGAGGGGGGTAGACGCTCCATGACAGTCGCGTCTCGTTCATCGGGCGTGATGCGCGAGTGGAAATCTGACACGAAGGGGGCGGGTCGCGCGGGCGCTGAAGCAGAGAGAAAGAGGAGTAGGAGGCCATGGAGCCCTCACCCCACTCTCTCCCATTCGCGAAAGGCGCGAATGGGAGAGGCGGCCCGCGCCGATCTCGGCGTGACGTGAACGCGGCGCGGGCGCCCAGCGTAGAGCGGAGATGCTGTACATGGTGATCGAGCGTTTTCGGGACGGTGATTGGCGCGCGGTGGGGGAGCGATTCAAGCGCGAAGGCAGGATGATTCCTGTCGAGAGCGGCGCGGAGTATGTGACGAGTTGGATGATGGAGGGAGGGGAGGGGTGTTTTCAGGTGATGAGGGCGCCGAGCAGGGAGGCGCTGGAGGGGTGGATGGAGAGGTGGAAGGACCTGGTGGAGTTTGAGGTGGTGGAGGTGCGGGAGTCGGGGGAGTGGTGGGGGGAGAAGCGGAGCGGCGGTCAGAGGTGATCGAGCATGCCGTTCACGGCGTCTACGAGCAGTTTGCGTCGCGCAGCGAGGAAGTCGGGATAACGATCGATCGACCAGAGTGAGCGGTCGAGGGGCACGCACTGGTTGATCAGCGCATTTTCGCCGGCTCGTTCGACGAGTTCGGGGAGGTATTGGTCGGGCGGTTTCGTGAAGATGCGTCGGTTTGTTGAGCCGCCGATGAACGCGAGGTTGGCGATTTCGTTGATTTCGCGGCGCTCGTACTTCTCTTTCAGCACGGCCTTTGGGAAGATGTGGTGGAATTGGATGGTGTGCTGCTTGCCGCGGTGCTGGAGCGAGATGGCGAGTTGTGATTGCCAATCCTTCGCGCCCTTTCGACGGAGCGCGAGGAAGACGAGAGGGAAGAGCCCGCTGAGCGAGGTTCTGCCGGCGATGTCCCCTTCGTTGAAGCGGAGGCGACCGAACTGTTGTTCGAGAGAGGCCAGGAGCGCCTGCGCGCCCTCGCCGGCGCGGATGCGGGCGAGGTCGGCGTCGAGGCGCGTTTCGGCGGAGCTGGTGTAGGCGGCGCGGCCGGAGCCGTAGAGCACCCACTCTTTCAGGCCCCGTTCTTCTGCGGGAGTGAGATTGCCGCCGGTGATCTGATAGAAGTAGGCGACCGTGAGGATGAAGAAGGGGGACGAGAGCAGGCTTTCGTCTTCGATGGCGAGATTGGCATGGAGGAAGTTGAGCGCGAATCGGATGCCTTGCTTGGCTTGCGCCCAGCCCTGCTCCAGTCTCGACAGCGGGATGCTTGCGGCGGTCTTGAAGCGGCATTGATCGGTGGCGAAGATGACCATGGCGCGAAGGAGAAGGCCCAGCTCGAGCGTGAACCGTTGCTCCTCGCATTCGCTTTGGAATTGTTCGAGCAGCGGGAGGAGATTTCGCCAGCGGGCGGTGACCTGTGCCAGGGCGAGGTCGGAGCTGCGGAGTTTGACGCCCAGCGAATTCACACGGACAAAGATCTCGGCAACCTCCTCGTAGGAGAGGTCGCGGTCGAGGAGGTGCATGACATACATGTATTTTCGCAGGTCACGGAGTTTTTGGAGTCGCAGCGCATACTTCGGAAACCGGGGGTCGTCGAAGGATGTGATGCCGGCGGACTTGAGTATCTCTCCGTCGGGACGCGTCATGACGTCGGTGACGCGGACCCAGTTGGGGAGCGCTTCGAGCTGCTTGCTCGCGACGACGAAGGTGCGCCGGCGCAGTTCTTCTTGAAGGTTCCGCTCTTCGTCCTCGTCGAACGGCGTCTCCTCGTCGTCGCCGCTGGCGTCGTCCTCGTCCACTTCGAGGACATCTTCGAGCGCGTCGGGGTGCTCGAGATTGAAGAGGATTTCGATGGGCTTCTTGCGTCCTCGGACGTTGATGGGTTTTCCTTCGAGGACGGCCGTGAGCGAGGTGAGGCGCTGTTGTCCATCGAGCAGCAGCTTTGAGGTGGAGAACTGGGAGCGTTCCTGCTGCACGGAGAGATCGCGGGCGGGCTGGGCGTCGTCGGTCTCCCAGACAAGCACGGCGCCGCTGGGGTAGCCCCGGTAGAGAGAATCGAGGAGGTCGCGGACTCTGGCGGCGCGCCACACGTATCGTCGCTGCATTTCCGGCAATCTGAGTTCGCCGCGGTTGATCATTGCGACGAGTTCACCGACGCTGACATCGCTCTTTTTCATGGTTGTTTGCCCGGGCGCGTTGCGCGTGTTTCTTCCGAATAGCGTTTCGGGGGAAGGATAACGGAGCTGACGCGACAGGACTCTCCAGGGCGGACTCGGCTGTGCAGGGGGCTTCGCCCCCTTGCAACCCCCGGAGAGGCGGGAACGGGATGGCTTCGGGGGCGAGCGACGTGCGGTGATCGCGCGATCGTCTGCGAGCGCGAGCTCGCGGCTCGGATAAGGCATGGAGGATGTGTGCGTTACATCTTCTGGACGTGTTGTTCGTCGAGGATTTCCTGGACGGTGATGAGTTTGATGATGCGTCCGGACTGTTTGTGGTAGCGGGCGCATTCGGATTCGGCGTCGGAGGAGAAGCCGAAGGCGACGAAGAAGCCGCGTTGGCGGTCTTCGCGCTCCATGACGGCTTCGAAGGCGTCGATGTCGGGACGGCCGACCTTTTCGGTCTGCTTGACCTGGATGGGGAACCAGTCGCCGGCGAACATGCTGGCGGTCTCGCCCTTTTTGGTCGTGGCGTCGGAGGGTTTCGTGCCGACGGGGAAGATGCGTCCGTCGATGCCCATGTCGCCGACCTGGACCTTATTGGGGATACAGTCGAGGGCGAGAGTCCAATGTGTGCGCAGACCCTTAGGCATCGATGCCGAGAATAAGCACAGGCACGTCGATGTCAGCCACTCCCCGACTCTCGAGATCCCAGACAAACTGCTCGAAATATGAGACGCCACTAGACATTTCCGCAGCAAACGCCTTAACGGGAACGATCTCGACACCGCAATCGATGTGCCCAAGCTTTGAAAAGATCGTCATCTTGGCGCAGACGTTGTAGACCATAAAAGCGTACTTACCAAACTGCACCTCGACGCCCAGTTTCTCTTTGACAAAGTCCATCTCTCGGAACGCGCCTTTGTTCATTTCCCTTGGCACATAATCTTTTGCGTAGTATTGCGTAGGATAGTTACACGCAACACGTACGGGTTGCCAACTCCTGTCTGCAAACGCAACCTTGAACGCAGCGTTAATCGACTTGGGGCTGTACAACATTTGTCCAGGCATAGTTTTTTCTTTGCTAATCTTAATCTTGTGATCAGAAGCGTTTACTACATTGATGGCGCTATTAATCTCCGGAATCAAATGCGAGTAGCGCTTCGTGACTTGTGCCTCGCCGTCGTTAAAGGAGAATTTTCCCGCGACCCTCATCATCGCTCTCCCTTGGATGTCCATTCAATTGGGACTTGCGCGACCCTCTCACGTCCTGTGGGTTCATGTACGGGTCGGCCAAGCGGTCGATACCGGAGCGATCCTGAATAGTAATCCTTGATTCGTTGATGCGCGATCTCGATGTACTCGGCTTCCTTTTCGCAGCCGATCGCCTTTCTGTTGTGTCGAACCGCCGCGAGCATCGCAGTACCAACGCCTGAAAACGGGTCTAGCACCCAATCGCCGGGATTCGTGAGCGCTAGTACGCAGCGTTCGACGAGCTCAATTGGGAACTGACATGGATGGGGGGTTTTTTCAGGATGGTTTGCCTTGACGTTCGGAATATTCCAAAGACATGTTTCCCAGTCTCGCTCTACGATCGACCAAAGATCTGATGGGTTCTTACCGAGGGGGTTGCCGGAGGGCAGACCAATCTTATCGCCTTTGAAGTGCCGTTTGCCCGGGTATTTTGAAGGCACACGTATAGGGTCTAAGTTGAACGTATATGAGTCACTTTTTGTGAACCAAAGAATGACTTCGTAGCGCCCTGAAAGTCGCTTGCTCGCGTGAAGGCCGTGTGCAAAATGCCAAATTATCCGATTACGGAGCTTCAGACCATGCTTTTTGAAAATTGGATAATAGAACATATCCAACGGAAACACCTCAGCGTTGTCGACGTAATTGCCAACCTGCCAACAAAGCGAACCGGTTGGGGCCAAGACGCGGATGAGTTGTTCGACGATTGGATGCAAGGCGTCCAAGTAGCGATCGAGGCGCGTTGCTTGTTCATATTCTTTGCCGATGTTGTAGGGCGGTGATGTAATTATCAGATTCGCGAAGTTGCTCGGTAAATCACGTAGTGTCTTGAGACAATCCCCTTCTGCGATGACGAGATCGGCGTCAGCGTCGAATGAGGTCGCTATGTCGTGCTTGATGAGCGGTTCTTCCCGACGACCACTAGTGTTTCGCAAAGCACACCCCTTATCGGTTAGGTAAGCGTACGGGCATTCGACAGCAAATCGATCTGGAAGTCAAGAGCGCGTTTTGGAGTGCTGCGCCGACTCTCTGTGTCACGTACGTACTGCTGCGATCCATAGGGCCTCGTGCCGAGACGGAGGCTTGGGTGGATTCCTTCTTTTTTGCCATGACGGAGGAGAAGATACAGGCGATGCGGTGCAGGGGGCTACGCCCCCTTGCAACCCCCGGGGGAGGAGGGGAGCGAGAGGTGGGAGAGGGTTGATGCACCCTCCACCGGCTCGGCGCCCCGGAGTGGCGCCGAGTCACCTCCTTCACACTCGCCCCCTGGAGGGGCTCGCGGGAGGAGGGGTTGGGAAGGCGGAGAGCACCGACTTGCTGTGCAAGTCGGTGGCACGGGGGCGCTGGGGAGATCGAGGCGTGCGGGGGGAGGCGTCTGCGAGCTCGCGCTCGCAGCTCGGATCAGGCAAAGAGAGGTTGGGAGAGGCGGCAGCACCGACTTGCTGCGCGAGTTGGTGGCATGGGGCTGGGGAATCGGACATGGCCAAGCCGAGGCTTGGCCATGCCACACGGGGGGATTTACGGGGGGCAAAACAGCCGATGGAGAGGGGTTGGGGGTGAGGGAACCGTTGGGCCCTAGGATGGGTCTGATAAGGATGGAGCGTGGGGGGGAGTAGACAGGCAGGAGGCTTCCATGGCAGAGGCGGGCGTGACGGACGGGGGCATGGGCGGGATGGACGCGCAGGCCGCGGTCGCCGAGGTGCGCCGGGCGTATGACCGTCTGAAGGGGGAGGTTCACAAGACGATCGTGGGCCAGGACGAGGTGGTCGATCAGCTGCTGACGGCCATGTTCTGTCGGGGGCATGCGCTGGTGGTGGGCGTGCCGGGGCTGGCGAAGACGTTGCTGATCTCGACGATCGCGCGGGCGCTGAGTCTGGAGTTCTCGCGGATTCAGTTCACGCCGGACCTGATGCCTTCGGACATCACGGGCACCGAGGTCATTGAGGAAGACAAGACGACGGGGTCGAGGGCGCTTCGGTTTGTGCCGGGGCCGGTGTTTGCGAATGTGATTTTGGCGGACGAGATCAATCGGACGCCGCCGAAGACGCAGGCCGCGTTGCTCGAGGCGATGCAGGAGCGTCAGGTGACGGTTGGTGGGATGCGTCATCCGTTGCCGTCGCCGTTCTTTGTGTTGGCGACGCAGAATCCGATCGAGCAGGAGGGGACGTATCCGCTGCCGGAGGCGCAGTTGGATCGGTTTTTGTTCAACGTGTTGATTTCGTATCCGACGGAGGCCGAGGAGGTGGAGATCGTGCGTCGGACGACGACGCGTGACGAGGCCGAGCCGGAGCCGGTGCTGACGGGGGAGGACGTGATGCGTGTGCAGGAGCTGGTGCGTGAGGCGCCGGCCGCGGATCACGTGATTCGGTATGCGTTGCGTCTGGCGCGTGCGACGCGTGTGGGGGCGGGGGTTGAGGGGGCGGAGGATGCGCCGGCGATGGTGCGGCAGTATTTGTCGTGGGGGGCCGGGCCGAGAGCGAGCCAGGCGTTGGTTTTGGCGGCGAAGGCGCGAGCGATTTTGTCTGGGAGTTATCACGTGACGGTGGAGCACGTGAAGCAGGTTGCGAAGCCGGTGCTTCGGCATCGGGTGATCATGAATTACAACGCGGAGGCGGACGGGGTGACGGCGGACGCGGTCGTCGAGAGTCTGCTGAAGGAGACGAGCGTTGAGGGGTTGAGCGAGGGGGACCGGAAGAAGATGGACGCGGTGATGCGTTAACCCCCGGCCCCCGGCCCTGGAAGAGTTCTCCCCGTGAAGCGCGCGTGAAAGGATGCATCGAAGAGAAGGAGCGTGACGATGCGGAGGCTCTGCGCGGCGGCGTGTGTGGGGACGGTGGTGTGTGCGGGCGCGTGGGGCGGGGACGAGCTGCGCGCGCATCAAGAGGTGTGTCCGCACGTCGGGGAGCCACAGGAGTCGGCGGAGGTCGTGCAGCGGGTTGCGCGGTGTGTGGTGAGAAACGGGCTCGACGCGACACTCATGGTTCACGTGTGGACGGTGTCGGGCGTGGCGAGGGATGCGACGGGCCTCGAGCGTGTGAATTGGTTTGACGCGCGGTTCGGCCCCGTCGCGGCGGGTCTTTGCCGCGAGTCAAGGCAGTCGGCGGTGACGGTTGGGGCGGGCGAGGCGAAGGGATGGCGTGAGGGGCTGCGGGCCGCGCTCGAGAATGGCGTGCGGCCGGCTGAGCAAGTGGTTTGGGCTGAGGGTGAGGCGGGTGTCGATGCGGGCGCGGTGTCGATCGAGGCCGAGGGGTTGCGTGAGGGGGTCTGGACGATGCTGGTGATCGGGCGCGATGCCGTTCCGGGGGCGAAGCGCGTGGGGTTGGGGCAGTTCACGCGGACGATCACGGCGGAGGGGAAGGATATCGCGGTGGTGTTCTTCAGTGAGACGCCGTTCAACGGGACGGAGGCGCGTTGACGCAAGCGGGCGCACAGGTCGGTGGCGGAGGCGGCGTTCAGGCGGTGGACGCGACGCTGTATCTGCATCCGCAGACGCTGGCGCGGCTGGGGTCGCTGGAGTTGCGGGCGAAGCACATCGTCGAGGGCGTGATGAACGGGATGCACCGTTCGCCGTACCAGGGCGTGAGCGTGGAGTTCGCGCAGCACAGGCCGTACGTGCAGGGGGACGATCTTCGGCGGCTGGACTGGAAGGTGTTCGGGCGGTCGGACAAGCTGTATCTGAAGCAGCACGAGCAGGAGACGAATCTCGACGTGGTGGTGATGGTGGACGCGTCGGGGTCGATGAGTTTCGGGTCGCGGTTGTTCGAGGAGGCGTCGGGCTCGGGGACGAAGACGAGCGTGGACGGGCGCGTGCATTGGACGAAGTTCGATCATGCGACGGCGGTGGCCGCGGCGATGAGCTACATGGCGCTGACGCAGGGCGATCGCGCGGGGGTGGTGGTGTACGCGGACGGGGTGAAGTTCATGGTTCGTCGGTCGAGCGCGCAGGGTCAGTGGCGTCAGATCGTGAGCGCGTTGGCGACGCATCCGGTGGCGGCGCCGACGGATCTTGGGCGGGCGATGGACCAGATGGTGGCGAAGCTGACGAACCGGTCGCTGCTGGTGGTGGTGAGTGATTTTTACACGGAGCCGGAGGACGTGCGGGCCGCGCTCGCGCGGGCGAAGCATCGCGGGCACGACGTGATCGTGATGCAGGTGGTGGACCAGCGCGAGGAGACGTTCGACCTGCGGGACACGGCGCCGTTCCTGGGGTTGGAGGGCGAGGGGAAGGTTCGGATCGATCCGCGGGCGATTCGCGCGGCGTATCTGGAGGCGTTCGAGAAGCATCGGAAGGAGATCGAGCGGATCGCGCGGGGGTTGGGGTTTGATTACCAGCTGGTGCGGACGCACGACTGGCTGGGCCCGCCGCTGGCGGCGTTCGTGGCGCGGCGGAACGCGCGGCTGAAGCGGGCGAAGAGCGGATGAGGGGGGCGCGCGCATGACATTCCTGCAGCCGATGCTGTTCGCGGCGGGCGCGGCGTGCGTGGCGATTCCCGTTCTGATTCACTTGCTGGCGCGTCGGAGGCGGAAGCCGATCGTGTGGGGGGCGATGCGGTTTTTGCTGGAGGCGTATCGGAAGCAGAAGCGTCGGCTGCGGATCGAGCAGTTGTTGTTGTTGCTGGCGCGGTGCGCGGTGGTGTTGTTGATCGCGATGGCGGTGGGGCGGCCGGCGCTGGAGGCGGCGGGGGTGTTGGGCGGTGGGGGGAAGACGGTGTACCTGGTGGTGGACACGTCTTTGGCGTCGAGCGCGAAGGGCGAGGATGGGCGGAGCGCATTGGCGCGGCATGCGAAGAGCGCGGAGCGGTTGCTGGAGGGGATGAGCGCGGGGGACAGGGTTGGGGTGATCGCGTTGGGTGCGCCGGCCGAGGGTGTGGTGTTGCCGGCGGCGGGGGATGTGGGCGCGGTGAAGGGCGTGATTTCGAGGCTGGAGTCGACGGACGCGCGCGCGGACTGGGCGGGGGGGATGGAGTTGTTGCGAGGGGAGTTGCTTCGTGAGGAGCGCGAGGGTCGTGGTCGCGCGATGGTGGTGTTGCTGAGTGATTTCACGGCGGGGTCGGCGGAGGTGGGGGAGGCGTTGACCGGGGCGTTGAAGGGGATGAAGGACCCGTCGAGGGTGACGGTGGTGGCGCAGGGGCCGAGGGGCGTTGCGGGCGGGAACGTGGGCGTGGTTGGTGTGGACGCGTTGCGTCCGGTGGTGGTGACGGGTGGCGACGGTGGCGGGACTGGCGAGAGCGAGCAGGTGCGGGTGCGGCTGTCGCGGAGCGGGGAGGCGGTGGGGAGCGCGGGGACGACGGTGGTTCGGGTCGGCGCGGCGTCAGCGGAGACTGGTCGCGTGGAGGGGACGTGGTCGCGTGGCGAGGTGAAGTGGAGCGCGGGGCAGAGCGAGGCGAGCGTGTCGGTGGGGGTGGATGCGGTGAGCGCGGCGAAGCGGGGCGGGTCGGGTTGGGCGCTTGTCGCGGAGATCGACGAGGACGCGATCGCGGGTGACAACGTGTTTCGCAGGCCGGTGGGGGTGCGTGAGAGTCTGAAGGTTGGGGTGGTGGATCGGCGGACGTTCGCGAGCGGTTCGCGGGTGCTGACGATGTCGGGTGGTGAGTGGTTGGGGCTGGCGTTGCGACCCGGGAAGAGCGGCGGCGCGACGGTGGAGCCGGTGGAGATTGCGCCGACGGCGATTGACGCGTCGGTGTTGGCGGGCGTGGACGTGGTGTTCGTGTGCCGGCCGGACCTGATCGAGGCGGAGGGTTGGGATCGGTTGTCGAAGCACGTGGAGGGTGGGGGCGTGGTGGTGGTGTTCCCGCCGAGCGAGGGGTCGGTGCACACGTGGACGGACGGGTTCACGCGGGTGTTCGGGTTGGACTGGCGGATTGCGCGGGAGTCGCGGGTGTGGGAGCCTGGGGCGCGGCTGGCGGTGGAGCAGCCGCAGCATGGGCTGACGGCGTTGCTGGCGCCGGAGATGTCGGAGCTGACGCGGGCGGTGGGGGTGATGAGGTCGTTGCCGATCGAGAGCGGGAGCGGTGTGTCGGAGGTGCTCAAGCTGGAGGATGGGACGGGTTGGGTTGTGAGCGCGCGAGGCGGCGAGCGGTTGGGGTCTGGTCTGGTGGTGTATGCGTCGTCGGCGTTGCACGTGGGGTGGACGGACCTGCCGGTGAAGCCGCTGTTCGTGGCGTTGACGCAGGAGATTGTGCGGCAGGGCGTGGGCGCGAGCGTGTCGGGGTGGGCGCAGGTTGCGGGTTCGCGGGTGACGGCGCCGCGGAGGGCGGAGGAGCTGCGCGCGGCGGGCGAGGGGGAGGGCGGCGGGTTGTTGGTGGATTCGACGGGGCAGAGCGTGGAGCCTGCGCGGCGTGGGGGGTTGTATCGGGCGGTGGATGGTCGTGGCGCGGAGCGTGGGATCCTTGCGGTGAACGCGGACGTGCGGGGCGCGAAGGTTGACGTGCAGAGCGAGGCGGTGGTGGGTGCGTGGCTGAGCGCGGGGTTTGACGGAGCGGACGGGGGTGTGCGGTGGGTTGGCGAGGAGGATTTTGGGCAGGTGGCGCGTGCGCGGGAGGAGAAGGCGGTGGCGGGCTGGCCGCTGTTGCTGGGGGCGCTGTTCCTGGCGCTGCTTGAGACGGCGCTGGCGCGGTGGTTCTCGCATGCGCTGCGCGAGGAAGGGGGGGGCGTCGCGTGAGCGGGTGGATGCGCTGGTTGTTGGGATTGCAGGAGATGGCGCCGGGCGCGGAGGGCGTGGCGTTCGGGTTTGAGCGCGAGTTTCCGGCGTGGGCGTGGGCTGGGGCGGCGATCTTCGCGGTGGTGTTTGCGGTGTGGTCGTATCGGAGGCTGGCGGGGCCGCTGTGGGCGCGTGGGGCGTTGTCGGGGCTGCGTGCGGCGCTGTTGATGGTGGTTGGTGTGATGGCGGCGGGGCCGAGGTTGGTGGAGCGTGAGGAGAGTGTTGAGCGGGACTGGGTGATGGCGTTGGTGGATCGTTCGGCGTCGATGGGGATCGCGGATTCCCCGGGAAGTGTCGCCGGCGGCTCGGGCGTGGGCGGGAGTTCTGCGCGTACGACGCGCGACGTGGAGGCGTTGTCGGCGATCGCGCGGACGGGGGAGATGTGGGATGGGCTTGCGAAGGAGCGCGAGCTGGTGTGGATGGGGTTCGACGCCGGGGCGTATGACCTGAAGCGGGATGGGGAGGGGAAGGTGTCGTTCGGGGAGGCGCGGGGGCGGAGGACGGCGGTGGGGTTGGCGGTGGAGCAGGCGCTGCGTCGCGCGGCGGCTCGCCCGTTGTCGGCGATCGTGGTGTTCACGGATGGTCGGAGTGTGGATGAGGTGGGTCGGAGCGCGTTGCGTCAGTTGCAGGCCGAGCGTGTCCCGGTGCACGTGGTGGCGTTGGGGAGTGAGGAGGGGGTGGGCGACATCGGGATTGCGCGGGTGGAGGGTCCTGGCGTGGCGTACGTGCATGACGTGGCGCCGATCACGGTGGAGCTTGAGCGGTTGGGCGCGGGGGGAGAGGGCGCGCGTGGGGCGACGGTGCGGCTGGTGGATGCGTCGACGGGGATGACGCTGGAGGAGCGTCGCGTGGAGGTTGGGGATCGTGGCGCGACGGTGTCGCTGGGGCATCGGGAGGATCATGAGGGGAAGGCGGTGTGGCGTGTGGAGGTGGTGGCGGACGGTGCGGATCTGATCGAGGGGAACAACAGCGCGGAGACGACGGTGGAGTTCGTGGATCGTCCGATGCGGGTGCTGTATGTGGACGGGTATCCGCGTTGGGAGCAGCGGTATGTGAAGAACCTGTTGCTTCGTGAGAAGACGATCGTGTCGTCGGCGTTGTTGTTGGCGCCGAACCGGAGGTACATCCAGGAGGGGGATGTGGAGGTGGACGCGTTGCCGGACTCGCCGGAGCGTTGGGCCGAGTACGACGTGGTGGCGATCGGCGACGTGGATCCTGGCGTGTTCACGAGGTCGCAGTTGGAGCAGTTGCGCGAGCACGTGGCGTTGCGTGGGGGGGGGTTGTTGTGGATCGGGGGCGCGGGGTCGATGCCGCAGAAGTGGTTCGACACGCCGCTGGCGGACGTGCTGCCGATGACGGGTGCTGCGGGGAGCGGTGCGTGGCCGACGGTTCGGGGGATGGTGGTTGCGGAGCCGACGGCGTTGTCGGAGCGGTTGGGGGTGTTGCGGTTGGGGCGGGATGCGTCGAGCGGGTGGCCTGCGGAGATGTTGCGGGAGGAGACGGGTTGGAATCTGCTGCGTTGGGTGCAGCGGATCGAGAAGGAGCAGTTGAAGCCGGCGGCGGAGGCGTTGGCGGTTGGTCGCGTGGTTGGGGGCGAGGAGGAGTGGCCGTTGGCGCTGACGATGCGGTTCGGCGCGGGGACGGTGGTGTATGTGGCGACGGACGAGACGTGGCGTTGGCGGTTTGGTCGTGGGGAGGAGATTCCGGAGCGGTTCTGGGTTCAGACGTTGCGGTATCTGGGGAGGGGGACGCTGGGTCGCGCGGGGAAGGCGGCGGTGGTGGAGGTGGCGCCGAGACGGAGCGTGGTGGAGCAGGCGGTGCGTGTGTCGGTGGAGTTGTTGGATCAGCGGTTGATTGATGCGGGGTATCGGTCGATCGGGGTGCGTCTGGAGCGTCGTCGTGAGGCGGGGGAGGAGGACGTCGGCGCGGTGGTGGAGTTGGCGGCGCGGGCGGAGGACGTGGGCGAGGCGTCGGGCGCGGCGCGTCGTTTCGGCGCGGTGTGGACGCCGCCGGAGGCCGGGGTGTGGAGTGTGCGGGTGGTGGAGCCTGGGTTGTCGGGGCTGGGGCTCGCGGGGGAGGCGGTGGTGTCGTTGCCGGATGATGAGTTGCGTCATCCGGAGACGGATCACGTGATGTTGTCGCGGCTGGCCGAGGAGACGGGGGGAAAGGTGTGGAGGGCGTCGGAGATCGGTTCGTTGGGTGACGCGTTGCCGAATCGTGAGGTTCGCGCGGTGCGGGAGCGGTTTGAGACGTTGTGGGACACGCCGGCGGCGTTGCTGGCGGTGATGGTGTTGTTGACGGCGGAGTGGGTTGGGAGGCGGATGATCCGGCTGATTTGAGGTGTTTGGGCGGGTGGGCGATCAGATGTGGGGGGTGGGACGTAGAGTCAACGGGAGGGGTTGGTTGGAGGTAGAGGGGGGGGAGTTTTCGGGCCGAAGATGAGGGAGCGGGGAGGGCGTCGGGGCGTCAGGAGTAGGCATGGACGTGCGCAGGGAACGAGGGAGCGTTGGGTTGGAGGGGGTGGAGAGCGCCCTTCGTGGCGTTCGGCGCGCGGCGGTGGTCGTGCTGACGGGTCAGCGCGTGTTGTTGCTGTTGACGGGGCTGGTGGGGTTGTTGGTGGGGTTGGTGGCGTTGGACGCGTTGTTGCGGTTTCCGTCGTGGATCCGGTGGCTGCATTGGGTGGGGGGCGTGGTTGGGATTGTGACGGCGTTGGGGTGGTATGTGTGGCCGGCGTTGCGGTTCAGGCCGAGCCTGACGGACGTTGCGTTGCGTGTGGAGCGTGAGAAGGAGGGGGAGCGTGGGCGTCTGGCGAGCGCGGTGGAGTTTGCGCGGGCGTTGCGCGCGGGCGAGATGGGTGGGGGTCGGACGGAGGAGCTGGCGGCGAGGGTGGTGGAGGCGGAGGCGCGTGGTTGGAGGGTGGAGAGCGCGCGCGGGTTGATGCGGCTTGATCGGTTGCGAGCGCGCGGGCTGTGGTTTGTGGTGGTGGTGTTGGTGAGCGTCGGGGCGGGGTTGTTGCATCCTGCGGGCGCGCGGGTGGGCGCGGCGCGGGCGTTGTCGCCGTGGCGGGGCGTGGAGTGGCCGAAGCGGACGGAGGTGGTGGACGCGACGGGCGTGTCGGTGCAGGCGCGTGGTTCTTCGATCGCGTTGCGTGGGGTGGTGACGAGGTCGACGCGTCCGATGGGTGAGACTCGTGTGGAGGCGGAGTATCGGGTGGTGGACGAGCAGGGTCGGGCGGGGGCGTCCCGTCGCGCGGTGCTGACGCATCAGCGTCGTGAGGCGGGAGTGGGGAGCGCGCGTGGGGGGTTGTTCGAGCGGCTGGTGGAGGCGGAGGGGGCGTGGGTGGAGTACCGGCTGAGCGCGTTGGACGACGTGACGGCGTGGAATCGGGTGCGGGTGGTGGAGGCGCCGGCGGTGGAGCGTGCGCGTGTGGTGATCGAGCCGCCGGCGTACGCGTCGGGCTCGTCGGGCGGGAAGCTGGGCGCGTTGGTGGAGGCGGATCTTGGGAGCGGGTTGGATGATCGCGCGATGGGTCCGAGCGCGCTGGCGGGGTCGCTGGTGGAGCTTCGCCTGACGCTGAACAAGGAGGTTCCCGGGCCGGAGGAATCGACGGACGAGCGCGCGTGGGTGGAGCGTGTGTTGGGCGCGGACCTCGCGGAGGCCGGGGCGCAGGTGGAGGTGGACGGGAAGGAATGGGCGGCGCGTTGGCGTTTGGGGAAGGGAGCGCGGGTGGTGGTTCGGTTGGAGGACGCGTGGGGGATCGAGAGCGCGGAGGAGGCGGTGTACCGGTTCGAGGCGGTGCAGGACGGGCCCGCGAGCGCGATCGTGTCGGAGCCGGCGTCGGACGTGACGGTGCTGTCGACGGCGCGCGTGGAGATTGTGGGTGAGGGTCGGGACGACGTCGGGTTGACGGGGGTGTGGCTGGAGCGGCAGGTGATGCGGCGTGCGGGGTCGGGTGAGAAGAGCGTGCCTGGGGGCGCGTTGGAGGCTTGGGGCGAGGTGGTGGAGGCCGGGCGCGCGGAGGTTGGGTCGGGGGAGACGCTTTCGACGGCGCGCGGGGTGTTGGAGATGTGGGAGCTTGGGGCGCAGAGCGGGGACGAGGTGTGGGTGTGGGCGTTGGCGAGCGACGGGTATCGGGACGAGACGGCGTCGCGTGAGGCGACGCGCTCGGGTGTGCGTCGGGTGCGTGTGATCTCGGAGGAGCAGTTTGTCGAGGAGGTGCGTTCGGAGCTGTCGGGGATCCGTCGGACGGCGATCCGGATCGACGAGGCGCAGTCGGAGCTGATGGAGGCGGCGCGGGCGCGTGGGACGGACCGGATGACGCGCTCGGGGCAGGCGCAGGTGGGCGAGCGGTTGGCGCGGCAGGCGGAGTCGTTGGAGCGTCTGTCGGAGCGGGTGGAGCAGAACGGGCTGCGAGACGAGGGGTTGGCGCGGCTGCTGCGGGATGCGGGGGAGGGGACGCAGCGGGCGGGGCGGTCGAGCCGCGCGGCGGGCGAGGG
>CAYPGJ010000017.1:0-224 GCA_964410465.1 uncultured Phycisphaeraceae bacterium
AAACAACAAGCCTCCCCACCATCGCGCTTCAGCCCGCCCCCATCGTGTGAGCGGATCATTCGCGCTCATCACCTGATGAACGAGACGCGACTGTGAAGGAGCGTCTACTTCGTCTCCTTCTCCTCCCCGCCTCCTCGCGCACCCCACCTCGTCAATCCGGAGCGTGTTCCGCCTCCACGCGTGCATAACGAGACGCGACTCCTGCCGCCTCTCCCAATCGCTTC
>CAYPGJ010000017.1:324-60431 GCA_964410465.1 uncultured Phycisphaeraceae bacterium
GCGACTGTAAAGGAGCGTCTACCTCGTCTCCTTCTCCTCCCCGCCTCCTCGCGCACCCCACCCGGTCAATCCGGAGCGTGTTTCGCCTCCACGCGTGCATAACGAGACGCGACTCCTGCCGCCTCTCCCAATCGCTTCGTGCGATTGGGAGAGGGTAGGGTGAGGGCTCCATGGCCTCTCTCTTCTCCCCGCCTCGTGCTTCAGCCCACCCCCATCGTGTGAGCGGATCAGCCGCGCTCGACGCCTGACGAACGAGACGCGACTGTAAAGGAGCGTCTACCTCGTCTCCTTCTCCTCCCCGCCTCCTCGCGCATCGCACCCGGTCAATCCGGAGTGCGATTCGCTTCTTCGCGTGAATAACGAGACGCGACCGGGAGGGAGCGTCTACTTCACCTCTCTCCTCTCCCTTCCTCATCCCTACAAGCGACCCCCATCGCTCCCAAGCGCCCTTTGCGCGTCATGCGCCTCATCCCTTCAAACAACGCAGAGCAATCCCATCACTCCGGATCCACTGCCACATCCAGCTCCACCACCATCGGCTGGTAGCACTCCCGATCCGTGCACGCCTGATACCGCACATAAATCAACGGCCTCCCCTCCCACGCCTCTTCCGTCCGCACCAACTTCACCTCCAGCCGCACGCTCCCCGAATGCACTCGCACGCTCGGCACACCCGCCCGCTCCGCCTCCTCGCCCCCGATCCGCAGCGCCTCTCCCTCCGGGTACTCCACCTCGCCCCGCACGCCCTTCCCCCTGCGCACAAACACCTCCAACCCAACCAACCCCTCGATCCTCTTCGTCTCTCCCTTCGCGAACGGCTCATTCGCCGTGATGTGCCACCCGTTCTCAATCCTCAACTCCAGCGCAATCACCCCCGGCCTCTCCTTCGACACACTCACACGCTCATCGCTCGCATACACCTCCACCGGCGATTCACGCTGCGCAGATGAACCACCCGCGCCACCAACCTCAACCTCGTCTCCCTCCATCAACCGCGCCGCCACATCCTTCCGCTCCACCACCACCCTCTGCAGCGCACGCGTCCCCTCGATCACGCTCACCGGCGCGATGGCGATCGCCCTACTCATCGCCTTCAGCAACCCCTCCGCGCGCTCCGCATATCCCTCCCCACCCTCCATCGCGCCCAGCTCCAGCAGGTTGTGCGCCATCACGCTCTGCCCGCTCGCCAAGGCCCCGTCATGCGTCGAACTCGTCCGCACAATCAAATCCCGTTCCCCCGCGCGCGTGTCAAACATCCCGCCCCGCTCCCCATCCCCAAACAACTGAATCGCCGCATCCACCAGCTCCCGGGCGCGCCCGACATGATCCGCGCTCCGCTCCATCCCCAGCGCCCGCTCCGCGCGATCCAGCGCAAGCAACCCGCGCACATAGAACGCATAGTCCTCGAGGAACCCCGCCGTCTTGCTCACCCCCGCGCGCCGCGTCCGCAACAACCCCCCGCGCGCATCGCGCAGCAACTTCCAAACACCCTCCGCCGCCCGCGCCGCCGCCTCCACCCACACCCGCTCCCCGTGCGCACGTCCCGCGTCACTCAGCCCCGCGATCATCAAACCGTTCCAGCTCGTGATCGCCTTGTCGTCCAGTCTGGGCTGCTTCCTCCGTGCGCGCTGTTTCGCAAGCAAAGTGCGCACACGCCCCAGCACTACCCCCCCCTCGGCCAATTGTTGAGACTTCGCATCCGACGACACTTCTGTGCCTTCCCGGGGGTGTTCCACGAGGAACAGCACATTTCTGGGCGGCTCGTTCGGATGGTGCGGATCGCGGAAATTGGGCCCCCGATCCACCCCGTACACCCGCTTCGCATACTCACCCAACTCACCACCCCCGATCGCCTCCTCGATCTCCACAGCGGTCCACAGGTAGTTCAGCCCCTCCTTCCCATCCACCTCGGCGTCCTGCGCGCTCCAAAACAACCCTTCATCCCCCGTCATTTCCGCAAGCACATACTCAACCGTCTCTCGCACCACACGCGCGAACAGATCACTCTTCCACCTCTCCATCGCCCGCGAATACAGCGACAACAGCTGCGCGTTGTCGTACAGCATCTTCTCGAAGTGCGGCACGAGCCACTTCTCATCCACGCTGTACCGATGAAATCCCCCGCCGATCTGGTCGTACATCCCGCCCAGCGCCATGCGTTCGAGCGTGTGTCGCACGCTCGTCTCGATCGCGCGCCGCTCATCCTCGTTGCTCGTCGCGTCCAGCCGATCGAGCAGAAACTCGCAGAACACGGGCTGCGGAAACTTCGGCGCGTTCCCGAATCCACCGTGCACACGGTCGTAGATGCTCAGCAATCCGCGCGCGGCCTTCTCGCAATCGCGCTCGCCGATCGCCGCCGCCTTCTCCTTGTCCGCGCCCAGCGCTTCGCGCACGTGCTCACTGAGCCGTGCAGCCTGCTCGAGCACCTCGGCGCGCTGCTCGTCCCACGCCTTGCGGATCGCGCGCAGCGTCTGCTCGAAGCTCGCCATCCCCCATCTCGGCTCGGGCGGCAGGTACGTTCCTCCCCAGAACGGCTCCAGGCCCGCGTCCTGTTTCTCCCGCGCGCCCGGCGGGGTCAGGAACACCGACATCGGCCACCCGCCGCGGCCGGTCATCGCCTGCACCGCGGCCATGTAGATGTCGTCCACGTCCGGCCGCTCCTCCCGGTCCACCTTGACGCACACGAACAACTCCGACATCAGCGCGCCGATGCCGGGGTCCTCGAACGACTCGCGCTCCATCACGTGGCACCAGTAGCACGTCGCGTATCCGATCGACAGGAAGATCGGCACGCCGCGTTCGCGCGCGGCGTCGAAAGCCTCGGGGCCCCAGGCGAACCAGTCGACGGGGTTCGCGGCGTGCTGGAGGAGGTAGGGGCTGGTTTCGCGGGCAAGCCGGTTCTGGTGGGGCATAATCGTCGGGGAATCCTGCGTGTCGAGGCGGTTGGGGGGGAGCGTTCGCGGCGTGACCGGAGCCCGTACGGTATCCGCTCGTCGGGTCGGGACTTGCCTTGTAGGGGCGCCTTGCTATCCTGCTACCCCACCTCACGGGAGTAGAACAGAGCCATGCCACGCGTTTGCGCCATTACCGGTAAGAAAACGACCTTCGGCCGCAGCTGGGTTTATCGCGGTCAGTCGATCCAGAAGGGCGGCTTCGGTCTGAAGCCGACGGGCATCACGAAGCGGTCGTTCCGTCCCAACCTGCAGAAGGTTCGGGCGATGATCGACGGGCGTGAGGTTCGCATCCTTGTCTCGACGAAGGCCATCCGCAACGGGGACGTGGTGAAGCCGCTCAGGCGCAAGTACGGGTACACCCGTCAGCAGAAGCAGGCGCAGGGCTGAGTCCCGAGACGCATCGAGATTGATCAACGCCCGTGACCCCGGTCGCGGGCGTTGTTGTTTTCAGGCGCGTTTGATGGCGACGAGGTCGTAGACGGGCGGGGTCTGCGCGAACCCGTGCGGGTCGTTGCAGCGGGCCTCCCAGTCGCGGAGGAACTCGTCGCGCTCGGCGTTGGTGAGATAGCCGGTGCGGCAGAGCTCGGGGACGTAGTTGCGGAAGAAGGAGTCGGGCCATGCCCAGAGGGTCTGTCCGGGGCGTGCGACGCGGACATGGACGCGGAGGTCGCGCAGCTCGAGGGCGTGGCGGTCGAGCAGCGCGGGGAGTCGGGCCATGACGTCGGGGTCTCCGCCCCGATCGCGCCACGACTTGGCGACGGCGGCGACGACGCGTGAGAACGCCGGGGAGCGCGGGGCGAGGGTCATGGACTCGTAGTTGAAGTAGTCGGAGAGGATCAGCGCGCCGCCCGGCTTGAGCGCACGCGCGGCGCCGGCGACCATCGCGTCGGGATCGCGCACGAAGCAGATCACCCAGCGCGCGTACGCCGCGTCGCAGGAGCCCGGGGCAACCCCCGCGCCGATGACGTCCTGCGCGTCGCCCTGGATGGTGTGGATGTTGGTGAGTCCGCGGGCCTTTGCCTGGAGGCGCAGGTGGTCGAGGAACATGGGCGCCTCGTCCAGCGCGATGACGCGGCCTGCGGGCCCGACGAGCTGTGCGAGGTCGCACGCGGCGAAGCCTGGGCCGGCCCCGATGTCGAGCAGGGTCTGGCCGGGGCGGACGCCGGCGCGTTCCCAGAGGGCGTGCGCGTGCTCGGACCAGAGCTGGTGCTGGAGGCCGAGTCGCTCGAGTTCTGCCGGATTCACGCCGAGGACGTATCCGTGCGGTTGTGTCATGCGTGATCCGTGGTCGCGGCGTGGGGGGTCAGTTGATTCGTTCGACGGTGATGCTCTGCGTGACGAGCTTGCGAATCTCGCCGTGCTGGGGGTGTCGCTCGATGTCCTCGGACTTGGTGGTGAGCTGGAAGCGGTCGGCGTGGCCCCGCGCGCCGTCCCAGCGCAGGGAGCCGGTGATCTCGCCGGGCGAGTGCTCGACGTTCTCGGCGCCCTGGCCGGCGCCGACGCCGAGCAGCTTCTGGACCTCGTCCGTGCCTTTGATGGAGACCTCGGCGATTCCGGCGTCGTCCTTGTCGAGGGTGTAGGTGTGCTCGATTCGGAGTGTGCCGAGGGGGTGCTGCTCGGTGCGTGTGCGCGTCCAGGAGTCTCCGATGTTGGCGGTTGGTTCGTCGGGCTTGACGACGTAGACGGCGTCGACGAGCCAGCGGAGGTTGGGCTCGCTGAGGTACTGCTGCGCGAGCCGTCGGGCGCGGTCTTCGGTGGGCAGGAAGGAATAGTCGCTCTCGACTCGAATGAGCGAGCCGTCTCGCCCGACGACGCAGCGGATGGGCTTGCCGAGGAAGGATCGGATGGCGGGGGAGAGGGGGGAGTCCGGGTCGCGTTCGGCGGGGAGTCCGCTGTCGAAGAGGACGTTGAGGCCGGGGCTATCGAGTTCGATGAGCGCGGAATCAAAGACGACGATGATCACGGCGCCGTGCTCGTCGGCGGACTCGACGGTGAGGGTGGCGCGGGTGTCGGAGGTTGAGGAAGCGGCGCCCTGGACTCGGCCGCCGACGAGGAACTGCTGGGAGGTTTCGCTGTTGTATCGGTAGCGCGTGGCGCGTCCGATCTCGAACTTTGGTGCGAGGTCGACGGGCGCCGCGAGGGCGGGCGCGGCCATGAGCGCGAGGAGGGCAACGGTCTGGCGGAACATCCTGAGTGGTCTCCGGTGGGAGTTGGGGCTTTGGCGTGTTGCAGTGTACGTGTGGGGGGCCGGCGGCCGTCACTCGGGTCTGAGGAAGGAGAAGTGCAGCGCGGCGTGCTTGCGGTGGAGGATGAGCCAGTCTTCGTGGGTCATGGGGCCGAGGAATGGGCTTCGCTGGGTCATCTTGTCGCCCTGCTTGATGCGGTTGAGCTGGGCGCGGAGGTAGTCGGCGCCTTGCTGCGATGTGATGTCGGGTGAGGGGATGATGACGGCGGCGGGGCCCCTGAGGGAGATGCCGGCTTTGAAGGGCTTGTCACCGCCGAGGATGCTCTTGCGGAGGAAGGCGCCGAGGACTTTGATGAACCAGGGCGTGGCGAAGGGGATGCCTTCGAAGGAGCCGCGGATGATCTCGCCGACGTGCCAGAAGACCTGGCCGGGGGTCCAGTTGCCGAGCTGGCGGAGTCGGCCCTCTCGTTCGGCGTCGAGGATGCGGTTCATGTCCGTCTCGACTTCCTCCATGGAGGAAAAGACAAGGTCCCGGCGATCCGGGACCTTGCTCGTGTTCACGGTCAGTGCGGTGCTCATGATGGCCCACTGTACCGCCGTTGCGGCCCCGGGTTTCGGGGGCGCCGAGGGGCGGTTGGGGCTCGGGATCAGTTCCCGGCGAGGCGCATGAGGGCCGCGATGTCGCTCTCGTTGACGAGACCGTCGCCGTTGAGGTCGAGCTTGCGGTCGCCTTCGTTGATGCGCTTGATGCCGGCGGTGATCTCGGCCTCGTTGAGAGAGCCGTCGCCGTCGGTGTCGAGGGACCTGGTGGCGTGCTTGACGCGCATCTCGGCCCGCATCGTCTCGTGGGCGTTGCGGCGCTCTTCCTGATTGAGCGTGCCGTCCTTGTCGGCGTCGAAGCGCGCGAGGATCTCGGCGTGGCGCTCCTGCATCTTGGCCTTGCCGGCCTCGCGGGCGGCGGTGCGCTCGGCCTCGTTGAGGACGCCGTCGCCGTCGGTGTCGAAGGTCTTGAGGATATCGGCGCGCCGCTCCTGCATGTGCTCGCGCATCTCGCCCATGCGATCCTTCATCTGGGCGCGGAAGGCTTCCTTCTCCGCGGCGGAGACCTCGCCGTCGCCGTCGGTGTCGAGACGCTTCATCATCTCGGCGCGGCGCTGCTCGTGGCGGGCCTTCATGGTGGTGTGAGCCTCTTCACGCTCGGCTTCGCTCAGGACGCCGTCCTTGTCCGTGTCGAACTGCTCGAGCATGCGCTCGTGCATCTTGCCCATGGCCTTGCGGGCGCGGGGGGGCAGCTCATCCTTGAGGGCTTCGTGCGCGGCCTCGCGCTCGGGCTCGCTGAGTTGGCCGTCGCCGTCGGTGTCGAAGCGCTGCAGCATGGCTTCGTGCATGCGCCGGGACGGGCGGCCTGCGAGAGGCCCGCCCTCATCGTCGGCGCCCATGTCGTGCATGAAGGGAAGGGGCATGCCGGGCATCCCCTCGGCGTCGCCCATGGCGTGGCGCCGGTGATGGCGGGCGTGGGGCGGGGGGGGGAGTTCGCCGTCGGGGGCGAGGATGTCGAGGGGCTTGGGGGCGGCTTCGGCGGACTGGGCGGGCTTGTCCGCCGCGGCGCCCGCGAGCGCTCCGGCGAGCGCGATGAGTGAGGCGGTGAGCATCGTGTAGCGCATCTTCATGAGAAATCTCCTGTAATGAGTCGGGACTGACGAGGCCCCACGTGAGGAGAACGCGGGAGCAGGCGGGGTATTGCGAGGGGGTTTCCTTGGATCCGCGCCGTGCGCACGCGCGGCGGGCGGGTTGTTCTCAGACCGGCGCGTTGTCGCGCGGCTCGCCGGCCCATACCGTGGGCCGCGCGGGGGATACACGCGTGCGGCACACGGGCACGGAAAGGAGCGGGATGATGGCGGGCGCACAGGGCAACGGGCACGAGTACAACGCGAAGCTGGTGTGGGAGGGGGATGCGAAGGTGGGGACGCTGGACTATGCCGCGTACAGCCGGCAGTATCGCGTGGAGTTCGCGGGGAAGGCGAATCTCGCGGGCACGGCCGATC
This sequence comes from uncultured Phycisphaeraceae bacterium, assembly GCA_964410465.1. Classification (GTDB taxonomy): domain Bacteria; phylum Planctomycetota; class Phycisphaerae; order Phycisphaerales; family UBA1924; genus CAYPGJ01. The sequence continues at coordinate 7,509 of CAYPGJ010000017.1, forward strand.
CGGCGTTCAAGGGGGACCCGAAGATCCACAACCCGGAGGACATGTTTCTCGCGGCGATCTCGGGGTGTCACATGCTCTCGTACCTGGCGCTGTGCGCGAAGTACAAGGTGAACGTGCTGAGCTATGAGGATGACGTGTGGGCGAAGCTGGAGTTGCAGGGGGGCGGGGGGAAGTTTGTGGAGGTGGTGCTTCGGCCGAGGGTGCGGGTCGCGGCGGGGACGGACGTGGAGAAGGCGAAGGAGCTGCACGAGCGCGCGAACCAGGTGTGCTTTATCGCGAACTCGTGCAGCGTTCCGATCCGGCATGAGGCGGAGGTGGTGGGGGGGTGAGGTCTCACCCGACTCACTATCTCGGCGAGCATGACTTATGGTCGTTCGCGCTTTGAACTGCGCGAGGATGCGCCAGCGACATTTAAAAGTTCGATTGTCCTGCCCTTAGAATAGAATACGTCATCTCCAGCGGTCTTGACATAAGTGCACTTGATCTGCTTGCGCCATGCATTTCCTCCGGCGACAGTAAGGTCAGCGAAGCCAAATGCCGCGCTTTCCTTTGGCTTGAGCGTCTTCGGCAGTTCGCACTGATCGATGAGATCATGTTCCTTTGCGGAGACAACAGCGTTCGATTTGTCCTTCACTATCAGGCCAACGTCGACGATCGGGACTTCAAATGAACTGTCATTTACCACCTTTACGGCGAGCACCGAGTCAAGCAGCCATTCTTCACCAAATATCCAGCCGTCCGGCGTATCGGTTGCAAATAGGATACGAGTACGCAAGCGGGTAGCCGATTGTCGTCGATCGTGCAAGTAGTTGAGTACTCCGAGCACTGTGCCCGCGATGCCCGTGGCAGTGCCGATTATTGCCCCAATCATTACGAAGTCTGTGGCCATAGTTCGATACGGATGATACTAGTTGACCGCCCCGCACACCTTCTTGGCCGCGTCGGCCAGGTCGGTGGCGCTCTGCATGGTGGGGATGGCGGAGCGGGCGTCGTCGAGGATTTTGCGGCCGGCGTCGACGTTGGTGCCTTCGAGTCGGACGACGAGGGGGACCTTGAAGCCGATCTCCTTGGCCGCGTTGACGACGGACTGGGCGATGATGTCGCAGCGCATGATGCCGCCGAAGATGTTGACGAGGACGCCCTTGCAGTTGGGGTCGGAGAGGATGATGCGGAAGCCCTCGGTGACGGCTTCTTCGGTGGCGCCGCCGCCGACGTCGAGGAAGTTGGCCGGGGTTCCGCCGAAGTGCTTGATGGTGTCCATGGTGGCCATGGCGAGGCCGGCGCCGTTGACGAGGCAGCCGATGGAGCCGTCGAGCGCGATGTAGTTCAGGCCGAACTTGCTCGCGCGCATCTCGAGGGGGTTTTCCTCGGCGGGGTCGAAGAGGCTCTGGATGTCGGGGCGGCGGAAGAGGGCGTTGTCGTCGAAGTTGAACTTGGCGTCGATGGCGAGCACCTGGCCGTCCGGGTGGGCGCCGGTGGGGGGGGTGACGATGAGCGGGTTGATCTCGGCCAGCGCGCAGTCCTTGTCGACGTAGAGCTTCGCGAGGGCGAGCATGATGTTCGCGGCCTGGTTGACCTGCTTGCCCTTGAAGCCGAGGTCGAAGGCGAGGGAGCGGGCCTGATGGGGCTGGAGGCCGGCGGTGGGGTGGATGGGGACCTTCTTGATGGCGGAGGGGTTGCGGTGCGCGACTTCCTCGATCTCGACGCCGCCCTCGGAGGAGGCGATGAGGACGTTGCGGCGCGTAGCGCGGTCGGTGGTGATGGCGAGGTAGTACTCCTTGGCGATGTCGACGCCGGCCGCGATGAGGAGTTTCTTGACCTCGAGGCCCTCGGGTGGGGTCTGGGGTGACTTCATGCGGTTGGTGAGCATGAAGCGCGCGGCCTGGGTGGCCTCATCGGCGGATTTGACGAGCTTGACGAAGCCGGCCTTGCCGCGGCCGCCGGCGTGGACCTGGGCCTTGACGACGGCGAGGGGGGTTCCGGCGGCGGAGGTTGCTTCGCGGTAGGCGCGGGCGGCGTCCTCGATGGAGGTGACGACGTGTCCGGGGGGGACGGGGATGTTGGCGGAGGCAAGGAGTTCGCGCGCTTGGTGTTCGTGGATCTTCATGGCGCGCAGAGAATAGCGGATGGCGCCGCGTGCGCACGCGGATAGCGCATGGGAGGAAAAACGGAGTTGGCGTGGTATGACCGGGAGAGTGCGCGCGGGGGACGCTACTGGGCGTCCGCGGTCAAGACTTCTTCTTGACGTTGACGGAGCGGCCGACGCGGCGCTTGCGGTTGAGCATCTTGCGCCCGTTCTTGGTCTTCATGCGGGCGCGGAACCCGATGGAGCGGACGCGGGTGATCTTGCTGCAACGACGGTGATAATGCATGGCGGACTCGCTGAGAACGGGGGTCGTGACCGGCGGCTCGGCGGGATGGGCCGAGTGCAGGGGCGGGGAATATAGCCGGGCTGGCGGGATCGTGCCACGGGAGGGGTCGAGGGGTGGTGGGAAAAAGGTGGTTGTTGGGGTGGTTGTGGTGGAATCGGTAGGGAGCCGATGTATGGTGAACGGAGCGTCCCGGTGTGTGGCCGGGGCGGAGAAAGAGGCAGGATGCGCGTGCTCATCGGCCGTCCCTTGGAGTGGGGCACGACCGATCAGCCCTCGCGTCCTCGAAGGGTCTGTTCCCGTCGGCCATGCCGGTCGAGCGGGGAGGCGGAGCGCGGCGGCTGCGGGCCGCGGCGGCCGGCGAGGGCGAACGTCGTGGACGAATCAACGTTGTCGCAGGCGGAGGAGATCCTCCGGTGGCGGTTCCAGGACCGTGGGCTGTTGGCGCGGGCGTTGACGCACGCATCGATCGCGGAGACGAGGCAGTCGTCGAATGAGCGGCTGGAGTTTCTGGGCGACGCGGTGCTGGGGATGCTGGTGTGCGAGCACGTGTTCCGGGCGTTCCCGGACCTGCTCGAGGGGGACATGACGAAGATCAAGTCGGCGGTGGTGTCGCGTCGGACGTGCGCGATCGTGGCGGACCGGCTGGGGCTGAGCACGTTGCTGCGTCTTGGGAAGGGGATGCAGGTGCGGGAGGGCCTTCCGTCGAGCGTGTCGGCCGCGGTGCTGGAGTCGGTGATCGGGGCGGTGTACCTGGAGGGCGGGCTGGAGGCGACGCGGGCGTTCCTGATGGCGGAGTTGGAGCCGATCGTGGCGCGTGCGGCGGAGAGCGGGCACCAGCAGAACTTCAAGTCGGTGCTGCAGCAGGTGGCGCAGCAGCATCTGCAGGCATCGCCGGTGTACGTGGTGCTGGACGAGCGGGGCCCGGATCACGCGAAGACGTTCGAGGTGTGCGTGGACGTTGGCGGACGGCGGTTTGCGTCGGCGTGGGGGGGGTCGAAGAAGCAGGCGGAGCAGCAGGCGGCGCTGCACGCGCTCAAGTCGATGGGCGTGGTGGTGATGAACGGGGATGGCGACCCGACGGTGATCAGCGCGGACGCGATCGCGGAGATCGTGGTGTTGGAGGATTCGGGGGCGTCGTCGAACGAGGCGTGAGAAGGGAGATTGGCGGCGCGCGGGATCAGGGCCCGGACCACGCGCCGAGGTCGATGGCTGCGCGTCCGGGGGCGGTGCGCCAGGGGAGCAGGGCGCGCGGCCAGGCGGAGCGGCGGCGGTGCGCGTCGATTCGTTCGATGGCGATGCGGAGTGGGGGGGCGGCGGGGGAGGTGAGGTCTGCGGGGAGCGGGATGGTGGCGCTCCAGCCGTCTGATGTGGAGGCGACGATGACGGTGGAGGCGCGTCGTGGTGCGCGCTCGTCGAGGAGCGAGCCGTCGGGCTTGACGCGGAAGACGTGGGTCGGGGCCTCGGAGGGGCCGAGATAGACGCGGACGTACTCGTCGGAGGACGGCGCGCCGGCGCACTGGAGGAAGAGTTCCCAGCCGTCGGCGGCGAGTGCCGGGCGCAGGAGTGCGGCGGCCGGGGAGGTCGCGGCGTATTCGACGCCGGCGCGCCAGGATTCGAGGTTGTGGTCGGCGCGGAGCGGGCCGAGGGTGACGCCGGGCGGCGTTGCGGGGATGGGGCGTGTGAGGGTGGGGAGTGTGGTGGACCAGGAGCCGAGGCGCGCGAGGATGGTGGTCGCGGCGGGCGTGAGCGTGAGCGTGGTGGCGGAAAAGGCCTGGAGCGCAGCCATTTCCGGCGGGGCGTCCGGCGCGTCTGCCCACGTAAGTGTTGCGGCGGAGGCTGCGCCGGCGAGGTCGGCGAGGCCGAGAGTGACGCCGGTGTCGCGTCCCGCGTCGTCCTCGATCCATGCGGTGGCGGGCGGGAAGGCGGCGAGGTATGCGCGGACGCGCGACTCGAGGGAGCGGGGGTCGAGTGCATCGTCGAGGAGCGCGGCGAGGAGTGAGCTGTTGGCGGTGGGGTCGGTGGGCCAGACGGGGAAGACGGTGTTGTCGTCGGTGATGGCGATGGCGGTGAGCGTGCGTGTGAGCGTGGCGGCGAGGGCGTCGCCGGCGAGCTCGCGCAGTCGGCGGAGCCCGGCTCGCCACCGGTCTTCGATCTGGAGGGCGAGTAGCTCGAGCGCGGGATGCGCGGGGGCGGGTTCGCGCGACGCGGGGGCGTCGAGGCGCTCGCGGAGGAGGCGCTCGCGCCAGCGGTGCGCGGGGTCGAGGCGTGTATTGGCGAGGAACCGCGTGAGAGAGTTCGGGAGCGGCGCCGGCGGTCGCGTGGAGGGCTCGCGCGGTTGGATCGGGTCGAGCCACACGAGTCGAACGGTGCGCGCGTTGACGGTGATGGACGGCGGGCGCGCGTCGATCGGGAGGACGAGCACGGCGACCCAGAGATCGCGCGACGGGCTTGTGTCCGTGATCGGGAAGGATGCGGGGTGCGCGGACCAGGCGCCGACCGGGCCGAGCCACGGGTCGGCGTTGACGTCCGGCGGGGAGAGGCGGTAGACGGCGCTAGGTATGGGTTCAGCGCCGGCGATGGAGGCGACAGCGGTGGGTGGGGCGTCGGTGGGTTGCGCGGGCGGCAGGAGGGGGAGGACGAGTGCGCGACCCGGCGTGGCGAACTCGACGGAGGAAGCGGGCGCCAGCGCGTGGGCGTAGGACTCGGTAAAGAGGGAGGCGCGCGCGGGGCGGCTGGGAGCGCACGCGTGGATCGCGGCGCAGGCCAGACAGAGTGCGAGAGCGACGCGGACGCGTCGTGCTGGGGTGGGAGGAGTGCTCATGGTGTTGCCCTGTACGGGTCGCGGGCGTGCGCGGTTGGCGCGTCAGGCGGGCTTGACGGGCAGCGTGGCGAGGAGATTCTCGACGATGGCGTCGGTGGTGACGCCCTCGGCCTCTCCCTCGAAGTTGAGCAGGATTCGGTGCCGGAGCGCGGGGGCGGCGACGGACTTGAGATCGTCGATGGAGATCGCGGCGCGATTGTCGAGGAGCGCGCGGACCTTGGCGCCGAGCATGAGCGATTGCGCGGCGCGCGGGCTGGCGCCGAAACGGACGAACTTGTTGACCATGGGCGTGGCGTAGGAGTCCTTCGCGCGGCCGTCGGGGTTTGGTTGCGTGGCGAGGGTGAGTCGGACGGCGTAGTCCTGGACGTGGGGCGCGGCGGCGACGCGACGGACGAGGGCCTGGTGCTGGAGGATGCCGGGGCCGTCGAGGACGGGCGAGACGGTCTGGGTCGCGGCGGCGGTGGTGCGGTTGAGGATCTCGGAGAGTTCGGCGCGTGAGGTGTGGCCGACGAGGAGCTTGAAGAAGAACCGGTCGAGCTGGGCCTCTGGAAGCGGGTATGTGCCTTCCTGCTCGATGGGGTTCTGGGTGGCCATGACGAAGAATGGCGCGTCGAGTTTGTGCGTGACGCCTCCGACGGTGACGGAGCGCTCCTGCATGGCCTCGAGGAGCGCGGACTGCGTCTTGGGGGTGGCGCGGTTGATCTCGTCGGCGAGGACGATCTGGGCGAAGATCGGGCCCTTCTGGAAGGAGAAGCGTCTTCCCTCGGGGGTGTCGGCGAGGATGGTGGCGCCGGTGACGTCGGCGGGCATGAGGTCGGGGGTGAACTGGATGCGCGAGAAGTCGAGGCGGACGGCCTGGGAGAGCGTGCGGATGAGGAGGGTTTTTCCGAGCCCTGGCGCGCCCTCGAGGAGGGCGTGTCCGCCCGCGAAGAGGCAGGTGAGCACGCCGTCGATGATCTCGCGTTGTCCGACGATGGCGCGTTCGATCTGTTCACGGACGGCGCTGTAGTCGGCGCGGAATCGGTCCATCGCGGCGCGTGCGGCGTCCGTCGGGTGGGGGTGCGCTGGTGGTGTTGCGGAGGGGTCCTGCGTGGGCATGCCTTGCTCGCCGGTTTGCAGTGCGTTCCGGGGGGCGTGCCCGCACGGGAGCGGGCGGAGGAAATGGGCGTGGCAGGAGTCGAACCTGCGACCTCACCCTTATCAGGGGTGCGCTCTAGCCACCTGAGCTACACGCCCGGAAGACGCGGGAGTATACCGGTCATTGCCCGACCTTCAACGTCGGGTGAATGTCCCGGAAATGTGGTGGGTGGAGTGAACAGTGTGGCGTGGGGTGGCCGATGAACAGGGCACGTCGGACCTCCCCGTGGAGTCGGGGTTGGGACGCAGCGTCACAGCCGTCGGCTTTCGGGATCCCGTGGAGCACGGGAGGGGCGGGTGAACGCAACGTGGCGGCCTTCAAGGCGATGGCCCCACTCCGGCCCATGTCATCTGGAATCAGCCCGAGCACGGCGCGCGTGTGCGCATCGGATCGGGGATACGTCTTCTCATCGAAGTCGTGCGCTGCACGCACACAGGAGTCAGACCCGAATGAACACGTTCGCTAACCCCTTCCTCGCTTCGAACCCGTTCGGCTTCTCGAATGCTTTCGCGACGCCCGCTTCGTTCGGGTCGTGCGGCACGATGGGCTTCCCCGGGACGAACAGCTTCGGCGGCTCGCCGATCGGTTTCGGCGCTCCCGTGTTCCAGAATCCGTGGAACTCGCCGGTTGGGCAGTGGATCAACACGACGCCGACCACGCCGACGTTCGGGTACGCGAACGCGCCGACGGGCTGGACGAACGGCCTGAACTCGCGCTTCGGCGCGTTCAACGGCCAGAACACGAACGGTTTCCTCAACCAGGGCGTGTTCGGCGGGCTCGGCGCGCTGCAGAACCCGACGCTGGGCCAGTTCGGCGGCTTCAACGGCCTGTCGCCGTACGCGACGGCGTGGAACACGCCGTTCGGCTGGAACAACACCGGCTTGCTCGGCAACACGTGGAACACGCTCGGGGCGTCGCTCCTGACGAACCCCGCTCTGCTCGGCTCGCTCAGCCCGCTCGCGGGTCTGACGAGCGGCTTCACCAACCCGATGTTCTCCGGCGTGCAGCAGCCCTGGAACGGTCTGTTCAACCAGCCGTACGCGCTGCGGACGCCGTGGCTGAACCAGACGGCGTGGAACTGGAGCCCGACGCAGCTGTTCAACACGCCTTCGGCGTGGGGCACGCTCCCGTCGTTCTTCGGCGCGACGCCGTTCGGCTTCGGCGGGAACATGCCGTCGTTCAACCCCGCGTTCTTCTCGGGCCTGAACCCGAACGCGTTCTCGAACCAGGGCATCCCGACGAACACGCCGTACTACAACACCGCGAACACGCCCAGCACGAACGGCAATCCGTTCCAGACGGGCATGACGAATCAGCCCAACACCAACCCCGGTCTCTGCCGCGACGCGGCCTGAGCCGGGTGACCGTCCAGAGGGGCGCAAGCCATCCGAACCGGGATTAGTGCGCGGCGGCGGGTCGACAAGGCTCGCCGCCCGTTTTTTTGGAGGGTGTGGAGAGGCCTGCGATCTCCAGGATGCGCGTGAGCGAGTCGGCATCGCGCTGGTCAAAGGCGCCGACGTCGTAGGAATCGAGGTCGAGCACGCCCCAGGGTGAGCCATCGGGACCAAGGCAAGGGAGGACGAGTTCGGAGCGATCTCGCGGATCGCACGCGATGTAGTTGGCGCCGAGCGCCGCGACGTCGGGGACGATGACGGTCTGTCTCGAGAGGAAGCACTGCCCGCAGGCGCCGTGGAGTCCGATGGGTGAGCAGGCGGGCTTGTCGCGCCGCGGGCCGAGGATGAGCGCCTCGGGGTCGGTCGGATCGTGGAGGTAGAAGCCGGCCCAGGAAACGGAGGCCTGGTGGAGGGCATCCCAGAGGATGTCGGTGAGGAGTCGCATGCGCGACTCGCGATCCGCGGAAGCAGGGATGTCTCTCGCGGCTCGCTGCGCGATGGCTTCGTAGTCTCGTGTGGGCATGGGGTGATTGTGCGGGCCCGGGTGTTGAAAATCCAGCGCCTACGGTTGGGCGTGTGGGGTGAGTGAGCATCCGGCCGCGGGGCCGAGCGAATGGAGCGCTATGAGACGACGGGCGCGGATCGGGAGCATGGTGGCCCTGGTGATGGCCGGCGTGATGGGCATGCTGGCGTTCGGGGGTCTCGGTTTGATGTCGGCGCCCGGCGCGGCGCAGGAGGGAGCGGAGATGTTCTCAGGGCCGCGTGCGCCGGAGCTGGAGCCGAATCTGGGATGGTTGAACACGGATCGCGCGCTGCGGTTCGACGGGGATCTGAGGGGGCGGGTGGTCCTGCTCGATTTCTGGACGTACTGCTGCATCAACTGCATCCACGTGCTGGACGAGCTGGCGTCGCTCGAGAAGGAGTTCGAGGGTGAGCCGTTCGTGGTGATCGGGGTGCACTCGGCCAAGTTTGAGAACGAGCAGGACCGCCGCAACATCCGCATGGCGATCCAGCGGTACGAGATTGCGCACCCTGTGGTTGTGGACAAGGAGATGGGCATCTGGAGCCGGTACGGTGCGCGCGGCTGGCCGACGCTGGTGGTGATCGGGCCCGACGGGCGTGTGATCGGCGCGACGTCCGGCGAGGGCAACAGGGAGCTGCTGGCGGCGACGATCCGGCGTGCGCTCGAGGAAGGGAAGGAGCACGGGACGCTCGCTCGCGAGCCGTTGCGCGTGCGGCGGGACGCGAGTGTCGAGAGCGCGAGCGGGCTTCTGTTCCCGGGCAAGACGCTCGGGGATCGGGAGGGCGGGAGGCTGTTCGTCGCGGATTCCGGGCGCCATCGCGTCATCGAGGCCTCGTGGCCCGACTCGAGCGGACGCGCGATGGTGCGGCGCGTGTACGGGGGACGAGAGGCGGGCTTCGTGGACGGGAGCGCTGAGGACGCGCGGTTCTACGAGCCGCAGGGGATGGCGCTGAGCGCGGACGGCGCGAGGCTGTTCGTGGCGGATCGTCGGAACCATTCGTTGCGCGCGATCGATCTTGCGAGCGGAGCGGTGAGCACGCTCGCGGGGACGGGGGAGCAGGGGCACGATCGTCGCGGCGGGAAGCGGGCGCGCGAGCAGGCGCTCAACTCGCCGTGGGACCTCGTTGTGGACGGCGACTCGTTGTTCATCGCGATGGCCGGGCCGCACCAGATCTGGATGATGGACCTTGAGAAGGGGACGATCGCGGCGTACGCGGGGTCTGGGAGCGAGAACATCGTCGACGGGGACATCGAGACGGCGGCGCTCGCGCAGCCGTCGGGGCTTGCGCTCGTCGGGAGGGCGCTGTACTTCGCGGATTCCGAGGTGTCGGCCGTGCGGATGGTGGATCTCTCGAAGGGGCGCGTGCGCACGATCGTCGGTGAGGGCCTGTTCGAGTTCGGGGACATCGACGGGGATCATCGGCGAGCGCGTCTGCAGCACCCCCTCGGCGTGAGCGTGTGGAACGGCGAGCTGCTCGTGGCGGACACGTACAACCACAAGATCAAGCGGGTCGACCCGGTCGGCCTGCGGGTGGAGTCCTGGCTTGGGGGCGGCGTGGGCGCGAAAGGGGTTGACGCGCCGGCGCTGTACGAGCCGGGCGGGCTGCATGTTTCGGGGAGCGGAGAGGATGCGCGCCTGTTCATCGCGGACACGAACAACCATCGCGTGCTCATGGTGAACCCGGCAACGCGCGCGTGGGTCGAAGTCGGGCTTGATGGATTGGACGGGGAGTCGCGTCAGGGGCGAGCGGGCGTCGACGAGACCTTCGAGGCGACGGCAGTCGTGGGGGGTGGTGCGGACGTGACGCTGGAGGTGCGGGCGCCGTTGCCGGAAGAGTCGCACGTGAACCCGGACGCGCCGATCTCGATTCGGGTGGAGCGCGAGGGGGAGCTTGTCGCGCAGCGGACGGTGCGGGAGGGACGGTTTCCGGTCGAGGTGGAGCTTGACGCGTCGAGCGTGCGGGCTGGGCGTTGGAGCGTCGAGGTTCGGTATGCGTACTGCACGGAGGACGATCGAGGTCTGTGCGCGCCGCGCAGCGCGCGCTGGGACCTGACGCTGCGGGTGGGCGATGGAGCCGCGCATCGAGTGGCGTTGGACGGCAGATAGGGGGGCGTGGGGCGGGGGCCCGAAGGCGGGGGTAGGATCGTTTGGTCGGAGAGGTCGATCCAACGATGCCACTGAGCACGACGGCGAGTGTGAGGGATATTGGGCTTGTGTCCGTGGCCGGGCCGCGGGCCGTGTCGCTCGCGCTCCGTGCACCGGGTCCGATGACGATCGGCCGTCGGGCGACGCACGACCTCTCGTTGCCGGAGGACGACCACGTTTCGCGCGACCACGCGGTGCTGGAGTTCCACGCGGACGATCGCAGCATCGGCGAGGGGGGTGTGTGGAGCATCCGCGATTCGTCGAGCCGGCACGGGACGTGGGTGAACGGCGTGCGTCTGACGGCGGGGAGGGCGTGCCCGATCCGTCCTGGGGATTCGGTGGTGCTGGCGCCCTGGGCCTTCGAGGTGGTGGATCACGCCACGGCGCACGAGGAATCCGCACAGACGTACGCGCTGATCGACGATTCGGCGATGGGGACGATCGTGCGGCGGATCGGTCCGGACGCCGCGCGACCGGCGGAGCGTCTCGGGCTGTTGCTGGACTGCGCGGAGGCCATCCAGGCGGCGGCGACTGAGCGCGAGCTTGCGGAGGCGATCCTTGACGCGGCGGTGATGGGCGCGTCGTTTGCGAACGCGGCTGTGCTGAAGGCTCGCGACCTGTCTGGAAGCATCGGTGTGATCGCGTCGCGCGGGGAGGCGTTCCGAGGCGTCGGCGAGGGGGGGAGCCTGCCGGTGAGCCGCACGCTCGTCGAGGAAGCGGCGTTGGGCTCGCCCGCGCTGTTGATGGCCTCGGGAGCGATCGACGTCGATGCGATGAGCGTCGCGCAGTTGGGCATCGACGAGGCGCTGTGCGTGCCGCTGATGATCGGCCCGAGCATCGGCGGGTATCTGTACCTGGACAATCGGGCCGGTGAGCGCCAGAGCGATACGAGGGGGGTGGAGCGGGAAGCGACGGCGTTCGCGGTGGGGCTCGGCAGGCTCGCGTCGCTCGCGTTTGCGAATCTGCGCCGGATGGACCTTGAGCGGCGGCAGGCGACGCACGATGCGGAGATGGCGGCGGCGGAGGAGGCGCAGCGGTGGATCCTCCCGCCGAGGCAGGGGACGCACGAAGGGCTGTCGTACGAAGGGATCTGCCGTCCTGGTCGCGGCATCGGGGGCGACTTCTTCGACATCATCCCGCTCGGGGCGGGGCGCGTGGGAGTCGCGCTCGGCGATGTAACGGGGAAAGGGGTCGCGGCTTCGGTGCTGATGACCGCGGCGCAGGGCTTTCTTCACGCACAATTGACCGAGCATGGAGACCCGGCCCGCGCCGTGGGAGAGCTGAACGCGTTCGTCGCGCGGCGCCAACCGATGCAGCGGTTTCTGACGTTGTGGGTCGGGGTGATCGACGTGGCGCGCGGGGAGGCGCGCTACGTCGACGCGGGTCATGGGTATGCCCTGCTGCGTCGTGGCGACGGGGGGGTTGAGCGGCTGGACGAGGGGGATGCGCTCCCGGTGGGTGTCGCGCCGGAGCGGGACGTGTGGGGCGCCTCGAGTGTGCGGCTGGGCAGCGGCGACGGGTTGTTGATCGTGAGCGATGGAGTTGTGGAGCAGCCTTCACGGATCGATGGCCGAAGGGATTTGTTCGGGATGGGCCGGGTGTCGGGCTGGCTGCAGAAGCGCGAGGATGGTTGGTCCTTGGACACGCTTCTCGGGGAGGTCGAAATGCACGGGGGGACGACCAATCTTGCCGATGACGCCACGGCCGTGATGCTCCGACTCTGACGGCGCCGGGAACCTTTGAGGAGCGTGTGTCGAATGGGAGATCGTCTGGCGGACGGTCCCACACGTGTATCCGGACGTACGGCGTTGTCGGCATCGTGGGCGCGTAGGATGGCGTCGTAGATGACAAGGAGAGAACCGGATGCGTGATATGCGAACGTTGGTGGTGGCGGTGAGCGCCGGCCTAGCGGCGTCGTCCACGTCGTTGGCCGCAGATCGGAACTGGAACAACGCGAACGGCGGCGTCTTCGGGCAACCGACGAACTGGTCGGAGGCCGCAGCTCCCGGCCCTCCAGACCGGGCCATCTTCGACATTCCCGGAACGTACACGGTGACGTTCCCGGTGACGGCATCAACGATGTGGTTGGTAGGCGGTCGAGGAGATGTGACGTTCCAATTCGAGAACCAGTCGTCGTACCTCGTCGCGTCCGAGTTCGTCCTTGGGGACCTTGTCGCGCCGCCCGCGACGATCCGCGTGCGTGGCGGGTCGATCAGCGCCTCGGCCGTGCGATATCCACAGCAGGACGGGAACATTGCCACACTGGACGTAGCCGGTGGCGGAGGCGCCGGCGTGCTGGTGACGAACCAGCTCACCATTGCCGAGAGGGGCCAGGGCAACCTCAACGTCTCGGACGGCGTTGTCCAGGCGGCGAACACGACCGTCTGCGCATCGGGCACGACGACGTCGACCGTTACGGTCGGCAGCGGGGGGCAGTGGAACAGCGGCCAGTTCTTGTTTCTGGGCCTGGGAGGCGATCCGACGCTGCACGTGAACGCCGGCGGCACGGTCACCGCGGGGACGCTGCGCATGGCGTCGCAGTTCACCTCGCAGGCGGTCGCGAACGTCTCCGGCCAGGGCGCTCTTTTTCGCGCGTTGGATGAGATGGATATCGGCGACGGCGGAACAGCCACGATCAACGTCTCGACCGGCGGCAAGCTGATGACGAACGTGACGCGCGTGGGGTCGCTGTTCGGCGGCACGGGCATCGTCAACATGACCGGCCAGACGTCGCGCTGGGAGCCGGGGATCAGCTGGCAGGTGGGCGCCACGGGCACGGGCTCGGCCACGATCGAAGGCCAGGCGCAGGTGATCCCGCAGCAGGCGGGGTTCCTGGGTGTCGATCCCGGCAGCAACGGCTCGCTCACCGTGCGCGACACGGGCTCGCTCGTGAACATCTCGTCTGCACAGCTCCAGGTGGGGCGTGACGGCACGGGGACGCTCCTGGTCGAGAACGGCGGCGAGGTGCGCTCCAGCGGCTCCACCTCGCCTTCACAGACCGGCGCCATCATCGGCCTCCAGAGCGCCGCGAACGGGACGGCCACTATTCGAGGAACGGGCGCGAAGTGGGCGGTGCAGAGCGGGTCGATGGTCGTGGGGTGGGGCGCGTCGGGCACGATGCGCGTGCAGAACGGCGGGTTGGTGACCAGCGCGCAGGGCTACGTGGCGCGCTTGCCCGGCTCGAACGGGCTCGCGGAGATCTCGGGTGCGGGCGCCGCATGGAACTGCACGGGCGATCTGCGTGTGGGGCTGGATCCGTCGAACGCGGCCGGCGGGTCGGGGACGCTCCGTGTGCAATCTGGCGGGACGGTCATGGCTCCGATGGTGCGCGTCGGCGCATCGGGCACGCTGGCCGGGAACGGCACGGTGCAAGCGCAGGTCAACAGCGCGGGAACCACGGCTCCTGGAACGTCGGCGGGGCCGATCGGCCAGCTGTCGGTGCAGGGCGCCTACACCCAGACGAGTTCCGGCACGCTGCGGATCGACATCGGCGGCACGGCGCCGGGGACGCAGCACGACGTCCTTGCTGTCACGGGCGCGGCGTCGGTGGGAGGAACGCTCGTCGTGAACCTGGTGAACGCGTTTACTCCCACGGGCGGCGCTACGTTCACGATCCTGACGGCTTCGAGCGTCACGGGGACGTTCTCGAGCGTGCAGGCGTTGCCGCCGCTCAGCGCGTCGTGGGAGGTTCTCTACGAGCCGGGGATGGTGAAGGTGCGTGCGGGCGGGCTGTGTATCGGCGATGCCAACGGCGATCGGCGCATCGACTTCCTCGACCTGAACATCGTGCTCTCGTTCCTCGGACAGACGGTGCCGGTCGGCACGAATGGCGACGTGAACGGCGACGGAATGGTGAATTTCTCCGACCTGAACATCGTGCTGTCGTTCTTCGGTCAGCAGTGCTGAGGCGCGCCGCCCTCGAGCGAGGAGCGGACGGGCTCGCACGGGCCACGGACACAACGAAAAGGCCCGCCCCGGAAAGGGCGGGCCTTTGTCATTCGCGTGCCTGGGTCGGGTCGGTCAGTTCGTGTTGCACTGCCCGAAGTTGCTCAGGATCACGTTGAGGTCGGCGAAGTTCACGGCGCCGTCGCCCGTGACGTCGCCCTGCAGGCCGACCCCGGTCTGGCCGAATTGGCTGAGGACGATGTTGAGGTCGGTGAAGTTCACCGTCCCGTCGCCGTTGATGTCACCGAGGCAGCTGACCGACGCCTCGCCGACGTCGCCGGTGATGACGAGCGCGAAGCCCTGCGTTTCCTGATTCACGGCCGTGCCGAGCACGCGGACCGTCCACGTCCCCGTGGAGGGGCTGGTGATGTGGACCTGCTCGGTGGAGTTGATGGCGTCCGCGGCGCCGCCGACGTTCGAGAGTCCTGTCGTGGTGTTGAAGTTGTTGCCCTTGTAGATCGTGACGCCGTCCGGAGCGACGACCTCGAGGTCGAGATTGTTCACCGGGGTGAACGAGGCGCCGAGCGTTGCGGGAACGTCGGTGAACGTCATGGTGACGCGGAGCTGCTCGCTCGACCCGTTGACCGCGAAGTCCCAGGAGAGCATCCCGCCGGTGGCGAGGGATTCGGGCGAGGCGTTGCGAATGTCGCGGACCACGAGCTTTCGAGTGTCGCCGGCAAAGTGCGCCGAGAGGTCGCCGACCAGCCGGCCCCAGCCTTCACGGTTGCTCGGGTAGCCGGCGATGCCGGTCATGTCGACGGATGCGTTCATGATCATCGCGCGGAGGAGAGCGCCCGTGGGTGTGAAGCCGTTGGCGGAGACCGCGGCGCCGGTCGGGTAGTAGCCGTCGGTGAAGTACTGCCGGAAGAGCGCGGCGGCGCCAGTGACGGCTGGGCAGGCCATGGAGGTTCCCGTGAGGCTCCGCAAGCCGCAGGTCGTGCCGGAGGAGGACGACGACGTGGAGCATCCCGGGGCGTAGGTTTCGGGCTTGCGTCGGCCGTCGGCCGTCGGCCCCTGCCCGCCGGAGCAGTGGTTGTTGATGGACGAGTTGTCCTGCGAGGCGCCGACGCCGAGGCACGACTTGGCGTTCTCCGGGGTGTACAGGCTTGATTGGTTGGTGACGGCGAAGGCGACCATGCTGTCTTCGTTGTCGCGCGAGAAACGGTCGATGGCCCATGCCCAGCCGTTGTAGTCGGTGCGATTGTCTGCGCCCCAGGAGTTGGAGTGGACTCGCGCGCCCTGAGAATGGTGCTGGTTCAAACGGCTCAGGAACGTCGTGCCTGTGGAGACGTCGCTGGGCGTGAGATTGAAGACGATCTTCGCGCCGTACGCGACGCCGCGGGTGTCGGTGAGGTCGCCGTTGTCACCGGCGAGCGTTCCGGCGGTGTGCGTGCCGTGCGAGGCGGCGCTGCCGGACGAGGCGTTGAACGCGAGCACCTTGCGGTGGCCGGCGCCGGGGGCGACGGTGTCCTTGAACGAGCAGTGATTGAGGTCCATGCGGCTGTCGATGAGGCCGACGACCTGGCCGAGCCCGGTGATGCCGTTGTCGTAGAAGGGGGTGGGACCGACGGCGCCGCTCTGCACGATCGTTCTGGAAGTGGAGTTGCGGAGCGTTGCTTCGGGGGCTTCCTCGACGTACTGGACCGCGTCGATGCCGGCGATGGCCTTGGCCGCCTCGGGCCCGGCCGTGAGGGCGACGACAGTGTCGCCGGCCTCGGAGCTGACAGCGAGGATGCGCACGCCGGGGATCGCGCCGATCGCCGCCTTCGCGGCGTCTCCCGCCTCACCCGCGAAGAGATGCGCCCAGAGCGCGACCTCGCCGCGCGCCGCGATCTCGAGCCGCTCCGGCGTGACGTAGGGGCGCCGGCCGATGCCGGGGTCGATCTTCCACTCGGGGCGCATCTCGGCTCCCCACTGGACGAAGTCGACGGCGTCCATGTTTTCGGCGCGTGCGGCGCGGTCGATCGTGACGACGTACGCGTGCGCGGGCAGGTACTCACCGAGCCTGACGCCGGCGTTCTCGAGGGAAGCGCGACGCGCCGGCGTGATCGGTCCATCGAGCTGGATGACGAAGCGCTTGGAGTCAAGCGTCTCGGGCGCCACGCCCTCGGTGAGGGCGCTGAGCCTGGCGAGCCCGCGTCCCTCGGTGCGGATGCGCTCGCCCGGGAACGCCACGGTGAACCGGTCCGGCGCGGGGAGGACCTCTGTTTCGACGATCGAATGCGTGGGGCTGATCACCTGCGCGCTCGCGGCACAGGACATGGCTGCAGCGATCCCTGCGGCGACGGACAGCATGGCCGCGTCGACGCGGCTCTGGCAACGCTTCTTCATGGTGTAAGGCCCCACTTCAGTCTGGAGTTCCGATCGGGGAAAACGCAACCCGAGCGGCGACACGGCCTTCGGGTGGGGGCTGCGGGCCCCGAAACACCATACTCCCTCCTGAATGGCACACAAATACTTTTCAGTGGAAGTCCTGTAAGCGGGGCGGTTTGGGCGGGTGGAAACCGCTGGACGCCCTGCCCTTGCCCGGTGTACGCTCCTCCGTTTCCCCCGGCCCGGCCTCAGGACCGGCCGATATCGCTTGCACTGAACGAACCACTCCTCACCCACGGAACGAGGATCTCGATGGCCACCACCACCGCCGACCCCAAAATCTCCCTCGCTGACGCCGGACCCTGCCGCAAGAAGCTCGCCTTCGAGATCCCCGCCCCCACCGTGGCGGAGGCGCTCGAGACGGCTTTCGCCGCGTACGCGACGAACGCGGCCCTGCCGGGCTTCCGCAAGGGCAAGGCTCCCAAGGGGCTGATCGAGCGGATGTTCGGGAAGACCGCCCGGGAAGAGGCTCGCAATCGGCTGGTGTCCGAGGCGTACCAGAAGGCGATGGAGCAGCACAAGCTTCGGGTCGTCGGCGATCCCGAGGGCGGCCAGGACCTGGCCGACGCCGTGCTCTCGCCTGAGAAGCCGCTCTCATTCACGCTCGAGGTGGAGGTGGCGCCCGAGTTCGCCATGCCGGCGCTCGAGAACATCCCCGTGAAGAAGCCGACGTTCAGCGTGAGCGACGAGATGCTGAGCGAGGAGCTGCAGCGGATTGCCACCCATGAGGGCGAGCTTGTCGAGCGTGAGACCGGCGAGCCGGGCGACTATTGCACCGGGAAGGGCGTGATCCTCGACGAGGCGGGCAAGAACGTCCTGGAGATCGACGGCGCCGTGATCCAGGTCCCGGACGCGAAGTCGAAGGGCAAGGGCGCGATCATGGGCGTGCTCGTGGACGACTTCGCGAAGCAGATCGGCGCGCCCAAGGCCGGTCAGACGCTGAAGGTGAAGGCCAAGGGCCCGGCCAACCACGAGGTGATCGCGATCCAGGGCAAGCCGATCACCATCGAGTTCGAGGTGACGCGGGTGGACCGCATCCAGCCCGTCGCGCTGGGCGAGTTGGCGCAGCGGCTGGGCATCGAGACGGAGGACCGGCTCCGCGACGCCGTGCGGCAGCGCCTCGAGATGCGGACCAACGTGCGTCAGCAGGCCGCGATGCGCCGGCAGCTCGCCGACCACCTGCTCTCGAGCGTGAAGATGGAGCTGCCGACGCGTCTTTCCGAGCGCCAGGCCGCACGGAACCTCGAGCGCCGCCGGCTCGAGCTGATGTACCGCGGGTTCCCGCCGATGCAGGTGGAGCAGCAGATCGCGGAGATGCGCGCGGCGTCGAATGACGCGGCCGCTCGCGAGCTCAAGCTCTTTTTCCTCCTCGACCGCGTGGCGACCGATCTCAAGGTGCAGGTCAGCGAGAACGAGATCAACCAGCGGATCGTCCAGATGGCCGTCGATCGCGGCGAGCGCCCGGACCGACTCCGCAACGAGCTCATCCGCAACAATCAGGTCGGGATGCTCGTCCAGCAGGTCCGCGAGCACAAGGCGATGGACGCGCTGCTCGCCAAGGCCGCCATCACCGAGGTCTCTCCCGAGGAGTTCGAGAAGGCCGGCGCCGCGGAGTAAGCCCCGTCCGTGCGCAGCGGTACCATGCGGGCCGGTCCCCCCGGCACTCACGTGGAGGCGCACGCATGCGCGCGATTCGTTCACTCGTTCTCGCACTGGTCCTGATCTCGCCGCTCGTCGTCGCCGGCGCGGCGCGTGCCGGCGGAGCCGTGGTGCTCCATTGCGGCGCGCTGCTCGCCGAGCCCGGACGCTCGGACGTGGTGCGTGAGGCGACGCTCGTCGTGCGTGACGGTCGGATCGTCCGTGCGGACAAGGGGTATCTCGAGCCGGGGTCGCTGGGCGATGGCTTCGGAGACGCGCGCGTCATCGATCTCAAGAACGCGTTCGTGCTGCCGGGGCTGATCGATTGCCACACCCACATCACCTGGGAGATGAACCCGGGGCAGCGGATGCAGGCCGTCGAGCTGTCCGACGCGGATTTTGCGCTCCAGGGCGTGGTGTACGCCGGACGCACGCTCCGCGCGGGGTTCACCACCATCCGGAACGTCGGCTCGCAGGGGCGCGCGGCGTTCGCGCTGCGCGACGCCATCCGTCGCGGCGACGTCGAGGGGCCACGTATCCTCGAAGCCGGCCAGTCCATCACCCCCACCGGCGGCCACGCCGATCGGACGCTGGGGTACCGGGAGGACCTCTTCCACGTCCCGGGCGCGATGCAGGGGGTCGCCGACGGCCCCGATGAGTGCCGCAAGGCCGTGCGATCCCAGGTGAAGCGGGGCGCCGACGTCATCAAGCTCACGGCGACCGGCGGCGTGCTCTCCGCGACCGCCGCGGGCACCGAGCAGCAGTTCACGGACGAAGAGCTCCACGCGATCGTCGAGACCGCCCACATGCTCGGCCGGAAGGTGGCGGCGCACGCGCACGGGACGGGCGGCATCAAGGCCGCGCTCCGCGCGGGCGTCGACTCCATCGAGCACGGGTCGTTCCTCGATGACGAGGCGATCGAGCTGTTCAAGTCGTCCGGCGCCTACCTCGTGCCCACGCTGCACGCGGGCATGACCGTGGCGCGCATCGCGTCCGAAGAAGATTCCTACTTTCTCCCCGCGGTCCGCGAGAAGGCGCTTCGGGTCGGACCCGTGATGAAGGCCTCGCTCGGGAAGGCCTACCGCGCCGGCGTCCGCATCGCGTTCGGCACCGACTGCGGCGTCGGCCCCCACGGGGACAACGGCCGTGAGTTCGCGCTCATGGTCGAGGCGGGGGTGAGCGCGGGGGACGCGCTCGCGTCGGCCACCACGCACGCTGCGGATCTGCTCGGCCTGTCCAGCGAGATCGGCTCGCTCAGCGTGGGCAGGGCCGCGGACATCGTCGCGGTGGAGGGCAGCCCGCTCGAGGACATCGGCGCGATGCAGCGGGTCCGGTTCGTGATGAAGGAAGGGCGCGTCGTCGCGCTCGACTGATGCAGCTCGCCTCGTCCGCCGTCTCCGGCGCGCTCGTCTGGGCGCTGATCCTGATCGGCGCGATCGTCTCGCTCGTCGCCGCCGTCGCCTGGCTGAGGCGCCGTCTGACGAGCTCGATCGCACCGGACTCCCCCCCCTTCACCCTGCACGAACTGCGCACGCTCCGCGCGGAGGGGCGCCTGAGCGAGGAGGAGTTCCAGCGCGCCCGGGATGCGATGCTCGCGTCGGTCGCGGGGGCGCATCGGGGGTCGGCTGGGGATGAATCGGGAGCGCCCGGCGGCCCGCAGAACCCGAAACCCCCGTTCAAACCCGAATAACAGCGCCGGACGTGCCGTTGCAAGCCTTCCTCAACGCGGAGATGAGGATTGGCGCGCCGTGTGCCGATACACTTGCGGCGGTGCGGCGGCCGTGGCTGCCCCGACCGCTTCTGTTTCCCTATAACCACGGGAGTCGCATGGCCAAGGACAGGATCGACGCGGGAGAAGGCTCCAATCACGCCGGCAACAGCGGCTCCACATCCCATTCCACCGGTGGTGGGGGGGGCGGCGGGGGCGGCGGAAACTCCGGTGGAGGGGACGGCGGCGGAGGATTCCGAGGGCGCAAGGTGACCACCTGCTCGTTCTGCGGGAAGACGTCGCGCGAAGTCGGCCCCATGGTGGAGGGCCCCTCCGAGGTCTACATCTGTTCCAACTGCACCGACCTCTGCCAGAACATCTTCAAGCAGGAACGGCGACGCGTCTCGGCCGGCAAGGCCACCGTCGGCGTCATCCCCGCGCCGCGCGAGATCAAGGAATTCCTCGATCAGTACGTCATCGGGCAGGATCAGGCCAAGAAGGGCCTCTCCGTCGCCGTGCACAACCACTACAAGCGCCTTTCGCAGATCGGCGCCGAGGGATCGGTCGTCGAGCTTGATAAGTCCAATGTCCTGCTCATCGGGCCGACCGGCTCGGGCAAGACGCTGCTGGCTCGCACGCTCGCGCGCATCCTTAACGTCCCCTTTGCCATCGGCGACGCCACCACCCTCACCGAGGCGGGCTACGTCGGCGAGGACGTCGAGAACCTGCTCCTGCGCTTGCTCCAGGCCGCGGACTACGACCTCGAGTCCGCGCAGCGCGGCATCATCTACATCGATGAGATCGACAAGATCGGCAAGACGTCGAACAACGTCTCGATCACGCGCGACGTCTCGGGCGAGGGCGTGCAGCAGTCCCTGCTCAAGATGCTCGAGGGCACCGTCGCCAACGTGCCTCCGCAGGGCGGTCGCAAGCACCCTGAGCAGCAGTACATCCAGCTCGACACATCGAACATCCTCTTCATCTGCGGCGGGTCGTTCGTCGGGCTTGAGGAGATCATCCGCCGCCGTATCGGGCGCGGTCGCATCGGCTTCACGAGTGAGCCGGGACGCGAGACCGACGATTCGCAGCGCTCGGGCGAGATCCTCCGGCAGGTCACGCCAGAAGACCTGATCGAGTTCGGCATGATCCCCGAGTTCATCGGGCGTCTGCCGGTCATCACCCCGCTCATGCCCCTGGGCGTTGACGCGTTGATCAACATCCTCACGGAGCCGAAGAACTCGCTGGTCCGTCAGTACCAGCACCTGTTCTCGCTCCAGAACGCGAAGCTCACGTTCACGGGCGAGGCGTTGGAGGCGATCGCGCGTCGGGCGCTCCAGCGCAAGACCGGTGCGCGTGCCCTGCGCGCCATCCTGGAAGAGGTGATGCTCGAACTCATGTACGAGCTGCCCGACCAGGACAACTCCGAGTCCGAGTACGTCATCGACGCCGGCGCTCTGGACGGCCACGTCCGGTTGGCCGACCTGCGCGTCTCGCGTCCCCGCAAAGAATCCGCGTAAGCCCCTCGCGCACGCACACAACAACGGCCCCGCGAGCCTACCCTTGGGTTTCTTCGCCCTGGGAGGCTCCTGTGCCATTGAGGCTGTCGATCCGCCGTCTCCGAGTGTTGTGCCCTGCCACGATCGTCCTCGCGTCCGTCGCGCGCGCGCAGCCGGCGGGCGGCCCCCCGAAGGCCGCGGTGCGGATCGCCCCCGCCCAGATGCGGCCCGTCGAGCAGCGCGTCGACGCGACCGGACGCGTTCGCGCCGTCCGTGAGGCGCAGGTCGCGTCGCGCGAGCCGGGGCGCGTCCGAGCCGTGCGCGTTCGGCAGGGCGACATGGTCCGCGAGGGCGACGTGCTCGTGCTGCTCGACGACGCGCTGCTCAAGCCCGAGGCGCTCGCGGCCCGCGCCGACGTCGCGCGCTCCCTCGCGCTCCTCGGCGAGCGGGAGGCGGACCTCGCCAAGGCGGAGCGCGATCACGCGCGTCTCACAGACCTGAACACGCGCGGGTCCGCCAGCGAGAACGAGCTGTTCGACGCCAAGATCGCGCTCGATCGAGCCAGAGCCAGGCGCGATCAGGCTCGCGCCGAATCGGCGTCCGACCAGGCCAAGTCCTCCCTCCTTGAGCAACGAATCGACGACCTCACCATCCGCGCGCCCTTCGCCGGGCAGGTCGTCGCCCGGGACATCGACGAGGGCGAGTGGGCAGAGCGCGGCAAGCCCGTGGCGCGCATCATCGATCTCGATCGGCTCGAGGCTTGGGTCGACGTCCCGGAGCGGCGCCTCGCGCCGCTCACCCAGTCCAACCCCGTGATCCTGCTCTCCATCCCGGCGTTGGGGGCGAGCATCGAGGCGCGCGCCGAGGCCGTGCTCTCGACCGGGGACGCCGCGACGCGCACGTTCCCCGTCCGCGCGACGCTCGACAATCCGGACGGAGCGCTGCGCCCGGGCATGACGGTTGTGGCCTCGATCCCGACCGGGGAGGCAGCGCCGATGCTCCTGGTTCCATCCGACGCGCTCCTGCGGGACGACGCCGGCTGGTACGTGTACACCGCGACCGGACAGACCAACGACGATCGCGCGGCGATCCCCGCGCGCGTCGATCTCCTCTTCGCCGTCGACGCCTCCACGGCCGTGCGCACCGTTGCCGGCCCGCTCTTCCCGGGCGCGTTCGTCGTGACGGAGGGAAACGAGCGGATCCTCTTCCCGGGCCAGCCGCTTCAGATCGCCAACCCCGAGGTCTTCAACGCAACCCCGCCAGCCCCTCAGGGAAAGAACTGACGTGGGACTGATCCGACTCTGCATCCAGAGGCCCGTCGGCGTCGCCGTCGCGGCCCTGCTGCTCGTGCTCGCGGGCCTGCTCGCGGTCGTCACCGTCCCCGTGCAGCTCACCCCCAACGTCGACACGACGGTCATCACCGTCTCCACGTTCTGGGAAGGCGCCTCGCCCGCCGAGATCGAGCGCGAGATCCTCATCGAGCAGGAGAACTTCCTCAAGGGCGTTTCGAACCTGCGGAAGATCACCTCCGTCGCGCAGCAGAGCTCCGGAACGGTGCGGCTCGAGTTCATCGTCGGCGCCGACAAGGACGACGCCTTCCGCCAGGTCTCCGACAAGCTCCGCGAGGTCCCCTCCTACCCCGACGGCGTCGATAACCCCGTCGTCACCGCGGGAGACCAGCAGTCACGCGACTACATCGCCTGGATCCTTCTCACCTGCGCCGATCCCGACTTCGACACCCGCGAGGCGTACGACTTCGCCTACGACCACATCAAGCCCTACCTCGAGCGCGTGGACGGGCTCTCCGAGGTGCGGGTGCTCGGCGGACGCGAGCGCGAGGTCCAGATCCGCATCGACGCCGATGCGCTCGCCGCACGCCAGGTCTCGATGTCCGAGTTCGTGAGCGCGCTTCGGCGCGAGAACGTGAACGTCTCCGCGGGCCAGCTCCCCGAGGGCAAGCGCGACGTCCGCTTCCGCGTCGTGGGCGAGTACGAGGAGCTCGAGCAGATCCGCCTCACCGTCGTCGCGCACCGGGACGGCGTCCCCGTGCGCGTCCGCGACCTGGGCGAGGTCGTCCAGACGTTCAAAGAGCCGACCTCCGTCGTCCGATCCAAGGGCCGCACGGTGCTGGCGCTCAACGTGCAACGCGAGCCCGGCGCCAACGTCCTCTCCGTCATGGACGGTCTCAAGCGCGCGCTCGGCGAACTCAACGGCAGCGGGGGCCTCCTCGAGTCCGAGACCCGCCGGCTCGCCCTCGCCAAACCGTTCGTCCTCGAGCAGGTCTACGACCAGACGATCTACATCTACAACGCGCTCGAACTCGTGCGATCCAACATCTACATCGGCGGCGCCCTCGCCGCCATCTGCCTCCTCCTGTTCCTGCGATCGTTCCGTGCGACGCTCATCATCGCCCTCACCATCCCCGTCTCCATCGTCGGCGCCTTCCTCGCCCTCCAGCTCCTGGGCCGCAACGTCAACGTCATCTCCCTCGCCGGAATGGCCTTCGCCGTCGGCATGGTCGTCGACAACGCCGTCGTCGTCCTCGAGAACACCTACCGACGCCGACAGATGGGCGACTCCGCTCCGCGCGCCGCGCTCCGGGGCGCCGGCGAGGTCTGGGCGGCAATCCTCATCTCCACACTCACCACCGTCATCGTCTTCATCCCCGTCCTCACCGTGCAGGAAGAAGTCGGCCAGCTCTTCCGCGACATCTCCCTTGCCATCTGCGCCGCCGTCCTCCTCTCCCTCATCGCCTCCATCACGATCATCCCCCCGGCCGCCGCGCGCCTCCTCAAGGCCGATCTTCGCTCCGCCTCGCCCAAAGCCAACCGAAACCCCGTTGCCCGCTTCGGCGGCGCGGTGCAGAGCCTCTACGCGGCATTCCTCGACGTCGCCCTCGGCTCCTGGGTCCTGCGACTCGCGGTTGTGTCCGGGCTCGCGCTCGCCGCCGTCGTCGGAGCCGTCGTCCTCACACCGCCCTCGTCGTATCTTCCGGCAGGCAACCGCAACCTCATCTTCGCCTTCCTCATCCCCCCGCCCGGCTACAACCTCGAGAAGCAGATCGCGCTCGGTCAGCGCATCGAGTCCACCCTCCGCCCGTACTGGCAAGCCGCAGAGCAGAGACCCTTCGCGCCCACGACGCCGATCGCCAGCGTCAATCCGTACACCGGTGCGCCCTCCACGGTCACCCCTCCTCCGATCGACAATTTCTTCTTCGTCGCCTTCCCGGGCGCCATGTTCATGGGCGCCACGAGCGCCGAAGAGAACAACGTCAAGCCGCTCGTCGACCTCTTCTCCCATGCCGCCCGCCCCGACGTCGTCCCGGGCGTCTTCGCCATCCCCTTTCAGACGCCCCTCTTCAACATCGGCGGCTTCGGCTCCGGCAACTCCGTCGAGCTCGAGATCACCGGAGACAGCCTCGACGACGTCCGGCGCGCCGCCGGCGCCATCATGGGCAAGGCCTTCGAGTTCGTCGGACAGCGCGTCTTTTCCTCTGTCCGACCGGACCCGGGCAACTTCAACATCCCCGCCCAGGAAGTCCGGGCCATCATCAACCGGGCCGCGGCCGCGGACGTCGGCCTTTCCGTCACGGACGTCGGGCTTGCCGCGCGCGCCGTCGGCGACGGCGCCGTGATCGGGGAGTACAACTACGCGGGCGACCGCATCGACCTCCGCGTCATCGAGGCGCGCCAGGCCGATTGGAGCAACCCGCGTCTCTCCTTCAGCGATCTCGCCTCCATCCCGCTCGCCACGCCCTCCGGCAAGACCGTTCCGCTCGGCGTAGTCGCTTCCCTTCAGCGCGTCGACTCGCCGCAACAGATCAACCGCGTCGAGGGCCGACGCTCCGTCTCCCTCGTCATCTCCGCTCCCCCCGGCGTCGCGCTCGAACGCGCCACCGCGGTCGTCGAGAACGACATCATCGCCCCCCTTCGCGCCGCCGGCGCCATCCCCCCCAGCGTCCGCACCTCCCTCGCCGGCGCCGCAGACAAACTCACGCAGGTCCGCGCGCAGATGCTCGGCGACTGGTCCGGCTCGTTCTGGTCGGTCGTCAAATCTCTCCTCTCCTCCCGCATCTTCATCGCGCTGCTCTGCTGCTATCTCGTCATGTGCGCCTTGTTCGAGAACTGGCTCTACCCCCTGGTCATCCTGATCTCCGTCCCCCTCGCGCTCGTCGGCGGCCTCGCCGCGCTCCGGCTCGTCCACACCTTTGACCCCCTCCAGCAGCTCGACACCCTCACCATGCTCGGCTTCGTCATCCTCATCGGCACCGTCGTCAACAACGCCATCCTCATCGTCGCCCAGGCGCTCAACTTCATGCGCGGCTTCGGCGAGACCGAGCACGAACGCATCGAACGGATGCCCTACCGCGCGGCCATCGCCGAGTCCGCCCGCACCCGACTCCGGCCCATCATGATGACCTCTCTCACCTCGACGCTCGGCATGCTCCCCCTCGTCCTCCAGCCCGGCGCGGGCTCCGAGCTCTACCGCGGGCTCGGCGCCGTCGTCGTCGGCGGGCTCGCCTGCTCCACCGTCTTCACCCTCTTCCTCGTCCCCATGCTCATGTCCCTCGTCATCGATGCGCGCATCGCCATCACCCGCGCGCTCGGGCGCGAGTGGGACCCCGCCGCGTACGTCCGACTCAGCGAGCAGCCCGCTCCCGCGCACACCCAGGCCGCGCAGCCCCACGCCATGCTCGCGCGACTCAACGGCGATCGCTCGTGACCCCCGACGCCACCATCGCGCACGAGCCGCTGCTCGTCAGCGACCTGGGACGCATCCCCTACGAGCCCGCCTCGCAGCGACAGCTCGAAGAGCACGCCCGCGTCCTCACCTGGCGCGAGGACCCTCGACGCAACCCGGCCGGCGTCCTCCTCCTCCTCGAGCACGATCCCCCCGTTGTCACCATCTCGCGACGCCCAGACGCGCGCAAGCACCTCCTCGCCTCCCCGGATCTCCTCGCGAGCCACAACATCCAGGTCCGCGAAACCGACCGGGGCGGAGACATCACCTATCACGGCCCCGGCCAGCTCGTCGCCTATCCCATCCTCGATCTCAACCGCCTCCGCTGGTCCCTCCACCACTACGTGCGCACCCTCGAGGACGTCGTGATGCGCGCGTGTGCGCAGCTCGCCGTACACACGCACAGGGACGATTCCGCCACCGGCGTCTGGGCCGGCACGCGCGGCGCGCCCAACGCCGCCAAGCTCTGCGCCATCGGCGTCCGCGTCCGACGCTGGGTCACGCTCCACGGCCTTGCCCTCAATGTCACCACCAATCTCGAGCACTTCTCGCTCATCGTCCCGTGCGGCCTCGCGGGACGCCCCGTCACCAGCCTCGCGCGCGAACTCGCGGGCCCCGTCCCGCCCATGAATGAGGTGAAGCGCATCCTTGCGCAGCAGCTCTCCCGCGCCATGCACGACGCGCTCGCCGAGCCGAGCTGAAACCGCCCCCATCCCCTCCCCGTACCTACCGTACGACGCACCGGCGCGCGATCCGCGCGCCAACACGGAGAAAGCCCCATCATGCAACGCGACCGCTCACGCCTGACGCACGCCCTCGTTGCCGCCGCGATCGCCCTCGCGCTCGTCTGGATCCTCTTCCCGCGCGCCCCGCTCGCCCACGCGGGCGACCCGTCCGGACAGACCTACTCGCTCCGCCTGCTTGCCATCCCCGAGAACGGCGCCGCCATCCTCATCGACCAGTCCAACCGCGCCTGGGTCTATACGCCCGGCGCGCGCACCGCCACGCCCGTCCTCAACGACTCCGACCAGCACCTGCTCATCCGCTGACGCCCCGCCCAACTCCGTCCGCTCAGTCGAGCTTCAGGTCCGCCAGAACGTCGGGCGTGATGTCCGCGGCTTCCGGGAGCCGCAGCACCGGACGGGCCAGCATCGCCCGCACCACCGACGCCGAGTCCGTCCCGTCCACTTCCTTGTCGGGCAGACGCGACGCCATGACGTACGCGTACCCGAGCTGCTCGGCCACGGCGTCCGCGCTCGCGCGCGCAGACAGGTACGCCTCCTTCAGCTGCTTTGCCGTCAGCGTCTCCATCTCACGCGCCGCCTCGCCGACGCGCTGCTGCAGCTCCGCCTGCGCGCGCTGGTACTCACGCGCCAGCTCGGGGATCGACGGGTCCCCCTCCGGCAGGCTACGCCCCTTCGCCCCCAACGCCTCCACGCGCTCCCGCAGCGGCGCCAGCGCCTTGTCCGCGGCCTCGCCCGCCTCCTTCCGCGCCGGCTGATATCGCTCGCTGTCCATCAGCTTCTCCACCAGCCCGAACACGTCGCACACGGCCACCATGGGCCGCTCATCGGACGACGCGCGCCCCCACGCCGATGCCCCCGCCCACACGCCCAGCGTGATCGACACGATCCCCGCGATGACGACTCCCGATCCGACGCGCATGCGCAACTCCTTGTTCGCAACCCTGACCGTCAAGCCCATCACACTAGCCCGCCCGCGATTCAGACGCCCCGTCACGAGCCCGGGCTCGCCCCCGCAGGCGCCGCCGGTGCGCTCCGCGTTCCCAAACCCGGAATCGCGCCCATCCACCACAGCCCTCCCGCGAGAAGCGCCAGCACGAGCAGGCCCAGCGCGACCACCACCCACACCGGTGTTCCCTCCCGCTTCTGCGACGCCCCGTGCGCGTGCTCCGCGTACTCCTCAGGCCGGGGCGGGCGCGACGGCCGCTTCACGGCTTCCCCGCCCGCCGACGCGTCCTTCGTCGGCACGCTGATCAGCGCGCCGCAACCGTCGCAGCGCGCCACCGCGCCCCGGAACCCCGAGTCCACGTCGAGCTTCTTTCCGCACTTCGGACAGTCAAAGTGGACCATCGCACGCCTTCCTCAAGGCCGCCACAGGTAGTAGAAACCCGCAGGCAGCACGCCCAGACCCTCGCCCGAGACGCGCACGTTGATCCCCGGCTCCTCCTCACCGCTGCGAGCGTACGCCGTGCGCACGCTCGCGCCCATCCCGTGATACTTCACGACCCGCGCCGTGCGCAGCCCGGCGCGCTCCATCGCGTGCGCCACGGCGTCATGCACGTCGCCCGTCCCGTCCACCATGCCCACGCGCGCCGCCTCTGCGCCCGTCAGCACGCGCCCGTCCGTGCATCGCGCAAGATCCGCCGTCGAGACCCCCGGGCGCCGCTCGCGCACCAGACCCTGGAATCTCCCGTAGAACTCGTCCACCATCCCCTGCAAAATCGTGTAGTGCTCCTCCCGCGCAGGTTCGAGCGGGCTCGCCAACGCCTTGTTCGGACCGCTCGTCACCGCGCGCGCCTCCACGCCGATCATCGAGAGCCCGCGACTGACGTTCACCGTTTGCATGATCACGCCCACCGAACCCGTGATCGTCGTCGGCGCCGCGATGATCTCGTCAGCCCCCATCGAGATGTAGTACCCGCCCGACGCCGCCACCTCCGACAAGCACGCCACCACCGGTTTGCCCGTCCGCTCCCGGAACCGTCGCAGCTCCCGGTACATCGCGTCCGAGCCTGTCACCGTGCCCCCTGGCGAGTTGATCCGCAGCACCACCGCGCGCACCTCCCGGTCATCGCCCGCCTTCGCAAGCCGAGCCACCAACTCGTCCACAGGGTTGGACCCGCTCCCCACCAGCCCCGGCGCCGAGGCGTCCGCGATGAGCCCGCGAACGTCGATCAGCGCCACCTTCGGCCCGCTCCGGCCCGACGGGCCCACCATCACCAGCGACTCACGCAACACCCCTTCGTCCGGACGCAGGTCGAGCACGACCCGATCGGGCAAACACCCCGTCAGACACGCCATCACCACGCCGATCACCGCCGCTCGCACCCTCATCGCCCCAGTCTACCTCCCGGCGGTACGCTCACCGCGTGCCCGCCCACCACGCCCCGGTCATGCCCCAGGAGATCCTCGACGCGCTCGCGCCCGAGCCCGGCGAGACCCTCGTCGACGCCACGGTCGGTCTTGGCGGGCATTCCGTGCTGTTCGCACGCCGTCTTGGCCCCAGCGGCACGCTCATCCTCAACGACGCCGACCCAACCCACCTCGCGCTCGCTGAGTCGCGCATCCGCGCCGAGATCGACGCCCCGCCCCGACTCGTGCCGATCCACGCCAATTTCGCGGAGCTTCCCCGCCGCCTCCTCGAACTCAGGCATCCCGCCGACGCCCTCTTGGCCGACCTCGGCTTCGCCTCTCCCCACGTGGACAATCCGGCGCGAGGATTCTCCTTCCAGAAGGAGGGGCCCCTCGACATGCGGTACGACCCCGCAACGCCGCTTTCCGCGGCCGAGCTGGTCAACACGCTGCCCGCCGATGAACTCGCGCATATCCTCCACGAATTCGGCGAAGAACGGCTCGCCCGATCCATCGCGCAAAAAATCACCGTTGCGCGAGCCTCTGCGCCGATAACCACTACGACGCAACTCGCAGACATCATCCGTTCCGCCATTCCCCCTTCTCGGCGCGACCCCTCGGGCATCGACCCCGCTACCAGGACCTTCCAGGCGCTCCGAATCGCCGTGAACGACGAGCTGGGGGCTCTGTCCGCTCTCCTCCACGCCGTCGAACGAGCCGCGTCCCTACCGCCCGCTTCCCGATGGCTCCGTCCGCACGCCCGAATCGCCTTCCTTTCGTTTCATTCTCTTGAAGATCGACTGGTCAAGCAGACGTTCATCCCCCTCGTCCAGCGCCGGCTGGCGACATGGGCTCATCCCGACCGAACCCGCCCGGCGCTCGCACAACCCCCAGAAGTCGCGTCCAACCCTCGTGCACGGTCCGCAAAGCTCCGCGCGATCCGGCTTGCGAATTGAGACCTTCGCCCTCAGGGACCGCGCCCTCCGCAAACATCTCCCCCGACATCACTTGCCTTCAGCCCACGCACGAACTGGTATAACTCGCCCGCCGATGGATCGGTATGGGCGATTCCCTTCGGTTCCCGGAACCATCAGGCACGGAAGCCTCATCCATGACTCGTGAGATCAAGCTCGCTCTTATTCTCGGGTCCGCCCTCGTCCTTGTCGTGGGTGTGCTCATCTCAGATCACCTCTCAGGCGCCCGCAACGCCAGGATCGCGCAGGTCGAGTCCGACCTCGCCGCGCCCCCGGTGGCCGCACGCACGAGCACCCTCTCCGAGCCCGAACGCACCGGCTGGTCGCTACCCCTCGGACCATCGCAGGCCAAGGCCGAGCCCCCCGCTCCCGCGATCAACAACGCGCTCGCCGACCCCAACGCCGCTCTCGCACAGATCAACGATCCCACCTCCGCCCACCTCCCCGGCGTGAGCCCCGAATCTGCCCCCCAGCTGACCGCGTCCGAGCAGGTCACCGAACTCATGCGGATGGCCCAGGGTGAAGGCGTTCCGCTCACCTACGAATCTCCCAGCCAGCCCGCCGCCAACCCCTTCATTGCCCCCCCCACGACCGCCAACAGCCAGACCTCCCCCATCAGCAACCCCGCCGCGTCCTCCGAGATCGTCGTCCGCGACGGCGACACCCTCTGGTCTCTCGCCGAAACGCATCTCGGCTCCGGCGCCCAGTTCCCCAAGCTCCTCGAGGCCAACCGCGACCGCATCGGCGCCGACGGCGGCGAGATCCGCGTCGGCACGCGACTCCGCCTCCCCGCCTCTGCGGCGAAGCTCGACACACCCGCGTCCAAGCCCTCCACCAAACCCGTCTCCGAATCCAGCAAGCCGACGAAGGCCGACAAGCCCGGCCCCCGCTCGTACACCGTGAAGAAGGGCGACACGCTGGGCTCGATCGCTTCCTCCCAGCTCGGCTCAGCCAAGCGCTGGAAGGAAATCCAGGACGCCAATCCAGGACTCAAGCCCACCGACCTCCGCGTCGGCCAGGCCATCAAGCTCCCCCCCAAGTGATGCCGTGACCTCCAACGCGCACAGCCTCAACCTCGTCCTCAAACTCTCCGTGCTCATCGCCGGGATCGCCGTCACCGCCGCAGCCCTGCTCGCCGTGCGCCAACAGCGCATCCTCGCGGCGCACGACGTCATCGCCTCCCACAACCGCGTCGCTTCCTACGACGTCGCCCTCCGGCAGATGCGCTCCGATATCGCCAACCTCCTCGCGCCCAACCGCCTCCAGCAACTCGCCTCCACACTCGGAGACATGCGACCGATCCCGCCCGCCTGGTGCTCCACCGGTCAGGGCCTCATCTGGGCGCCCCGCCCCGTCGCCGAGCCCCCGGCACACGCCGACGCGCCCCATCCACCCCTCGAAAACACACAACGACCAGGCGCATGAGCCAACCCTCCCACAACGACGCATCGCGCGCCATCTGGACCGCGCGCCTCGCCATCATCTCCATCTCGCTCCTCCTCGTCGTCATGCTCGCACGCGTCGTGCAACTCCAGATCGCGCCGAGCCCTCGTCTCGCCGCAGCGATGCACGCACGCGCCTCCGTACGGCCGGAGATGGCGCGCCGAGGCGAGATCCTCGATCGGCGAGGCCGGCCGCTCATCCTCTCCCGTGTCGCCAACCGCGTGTTCATCGACCCCGAGCGGTTCCCGAAGCCCTACGAAGACTCGATGCTCCGCCTCGCCCGCAACGTCGGGCTCGACCCTGTCGATCTCGCCCAACGCCTCATGCCGCGACTCGCGGCCAACGAGCGCCGCCACGAAGACGGCCTCCCGCCCATCCGGTACGTCCGTGTGACCAACATCCTCGATGACGCGCAGGCAGAGGCCGTTCGGGCCCTCAAAATGCCCGGCGTCCACCTCGAGAACCGCCAGGTCCGAGACGGACCAGGCGACACACTCGCCTCCTCACTCCTCGGCCGCGTCAACTCCAATCACGCCGGACAGTTCGGCGCCGAACTCAAGTTCGACGCCAAGCTCTCCGGCTCCGACGGCATGATCCGCTACATCCGCGATGCGCGCGGCTCTCCGCTCTGGCTCGACCCCGAGGGCTACAAGCCGCCCACGCCCGGCGCGCCCGTCCGCCTTTCCATCGACGCCCGACTCCAGGACATCGTCGAGGAAGAACTCGAGCGCGCCGTCGAGGACGCCGACGCCGCGGGCGGACGACTCGTCCTCATCGATCCCGCCACCGGCGAGGTCCTCGCCATCGCCGACATCGTCCGCGATCTCAAGGGACGCGCTGTCCCGTGGGGGCAGAGGCCGAAGCCCGGCGGCATCACGCGACGCACCGTCATCAAGCCCGACCCGCTCCGCCTCCTCCACCCCGGCGCCGGACGCAACCGCTGCTTCACAGACCTCCACGAGCCCGGCTCCTGCTTCAAGCCCTTCGTCTGGGCCCTCATCACCAACTCCGGAAAGGTCCAGCTCGACGAGATCTTCCGCACCGGCTCCGCCTGGTACACCCACTACGGCCGACCCATCCGCGACACGATCCCCCGTGACACCCACACCTGGCGCGAAGTCCTCTCCAACTCCTCCAACATCGGCATGTCACAAGCCGTCGAACGCGTGCCATTCGCCTTCATCCGAAACGGGCTCACCCAGTTCGGCTTCGGCCAGACCACAGGCCTCAACATCCCCGGCGAACGATCCGGCTATCTCGTCCCGGGCTCCAAGTGGTCCAAGTACACCCACACCTCCGTCTCCTTCGGGCAGGAAGTCGGCGTCACCACCGCGCAGCTCGCCCGCGCATTCGCCGTCTTCGCGCGCCAGGGCGAACTCGCCGGCACACTCCCAGTCCTCCGTCTCACCGCGGCCAACTCCGCAGACTCCAAGCCCGACGTCCTCCGGCGAGTCATCCCCTGGCACGTCGCGGCAGCCGCCCGCCTCGCCATGGTCAAGACCTTCGAAGCCGCCGACCGACGCATGAAGTCCCGCAAGATGGACGTCACCTTCGACTACGTCCTCTTCGGCAAGTCCGGCACCGCGCAGGTCGCCATCGAGGGCGAGCGCGGCTACCTCCCCAACCAATACATCTCCTCGTTCGTCGGCGCGGGCCCACTCCACGCGCCGCAGCTCGTCTGCGTCGTCACCATCGACGACCCGGGCCCCGACGTCATCCGCCGCGTCGAGCACCGAGGCTCCGCCGTCGCAGCGCCTGCCGTGCGTCGAACGCTCGAACGCTCACTCCGCTACCTCGGCGTCCAGCCATCCCCGGCGCCTCTCGCCGCGACCAACGAGCCACAATAAAAAAACCCCCTCCGCTCCGCGAGCGGTGGGGGATGTCATTCCGTCTCCTCGAGACCGGTCCGGCGTCAGAACCCCGGCGCCATCTCCAGGCTCCGCAGCGCCGCGACCCGCTTCTCCGTCGGCGGGTGGCTCGCGAACAGGTTCACCAGCGCCCGCCCCCCCGAAAACGGCTCGATGATGAACATGTTGTTCATCGCCGGGTTCGGCTGCTCCAGCGGAATCCGCCCCGCCGCAACCTCCAGCTTCTGCAGGGCGCTCATCAACCCCTTCGGGCTCCCCGCGATCTTCGCGCCGTCCGCGTCCGCCACATACTCCCGCGACCGGCTGATCATCGCCTTGATCAGCGCGGCGCCGATCGCCCCAAGAATCACCACACCGATCATCACCAGCGGGTTCTGCCCCTCCCGCCGGCCCCCCATCATCCAGAACCCCCACTGCGCCAGAAACGCCAGCACTCCCGCGATCGTCGCCGCCACGCAC
Organism: uncultured Phycisphaeraceae bacterium; assembly: GCA_964410465.1. GTDB lineage: Bacteria > Planctomycetota > Phycisphaerae > Phycisphaerales > UBA1924 > CAYPGJ01. The sequence goes on from CAYPGJ010000017.1 coordinate 41,642, forward strand.
GACGTCAGCGTGTCACGGTTCTTCACGTGCGCCAGCTCGTGCGCAATCACCCCCGCCAACTCATCCCGGTTCGTCATCCGCATCAAACCCCGCGTCACCGCCACCGCCGCCTTCTTGGGCGAACGACCCGTCGCAAACGCGTTCGGCGCCTCGTGCGGACACACATACACCCTCGGCATCGGCAGCCCCGCCCGCTGACGCAGCTCATCCACCAGACCGTACAACGCCGGGTCGCTCTCGCGCGTCACCTCTTGCCCGCGCATCGCCGCCACCGCGATCTTGTCCGAGAAGAACCACGCGATCACGTTCATCATGCCGCCGAACGCCAGCGCCGTGAGCATCCCGCGCTCCCCCCACATGCTCCCCACCGCGACGAACAGCCCCATCAGGGCCCCCATCAGCAACACCGTCTTCATGTTGTTCACGAATGTGTGCATCCAAGACTCCTCCTTGCGTCAGCGCGGCCCTTCCCGCGCGGCCGCATTCTATTCGCTCGCACTCTTTGATCCGCAACCCCAGCGCACGGTTCCACACGCCGCTCTGCTGCCATTTCGGCAGACCGACGCTCGCCCTCCCTCGCCACCCTCCTCATCACCACACACCTGAGCCGCCCCGCGCACGCCCGCAACGACGACGCGCCCGCGGACATCACCGCGCGCTCTCTCCGCATCGTCGACGACCAGGCCCGCGAGCGCATCCGCATCTCCTGCTCCGACTCCACCTCCGAGATCCGACTCCTCGACGAACACGCCAACACCACCCTCCTCCTCTCCTCCGATAGCGAACACCACTCCATCACCCTCGGCCGCGCCTACACCATCGAACTCGCCGCCGCCGCCGAACTCGCCACCCTCCAGCTCCGCCGCCCCGACGCCGACAAGCCCTCCATCTTCGCCATCACAGACCCCAACCACGCCAAGCTCGCCTTCTTCAACCGCGACGGAAAACCACTCATCTCACTCGCCGAAACCCCCATGGGCCAGATGCTCCTCCTCGCCAACCCCGAGAACGCCGGCCGCTTCATCGCCCTCAGCCATCAGCGAGGCGTCGAGGCCGCAGTCACCGACGTCGACGGCGACCCCATCTGGAAAATGCCCGGCGGACAACAGGACTGAACCGCACGCCCCTCCCCACAACGTCATCGCGCTCCCCCCCGCGCAATGACCATCACAAATCCCGGAATGTGCTTGGTGCCAACCAACGCCTCAGGTATCGTCAAGCACGCGGCCGAATCCTCGGCCCCGGGAGCCCGCCATGAATCCCAAGCTCGCCCTCCTCGCGCGCCGTTTCTCGCTCGCTTGCTGCGCAAGCGCCGCAGCCCTCCTCACGCCTTCAGTCTCCTCCGCCGGAGACTGCAACTCGCAATGGCTCCCGGGCGAAACCCTCCCCGGCACGGACTCCTACATCGACGCCCTCACCCTCTGGGACCCCGACGGCCCAGGCCCGCGCACCCCCGTCGTCGTCCTCGGCGGCGCAGCAACCATCTTCGCCAACACCGCCGGAAAAAACGCCGCCATCTTCGATCCACAAACCGGACGCGCCGAACCCCTCGGCAACAACCTCGGCACGTTCAACCCGTTCAACACCGGCGCCGTCTTCGACTACACCGTCCTCCCCGACGGCACGCTCGTCGCGTGCGGCTTCTTCGAAGGTTCGGGCGACCCTACACGACCCAGCCGTATCGCACGATGGAACGGCTCCACCTGGACACACCTCGGCACAAGCGTCGAAGACTCAGGCCTCCTCAACTGGGTCTACGCCGTCACCGCAGGAACCGACGGCAGCGTGTACGCAGGCGGCGACTTCACCTACCGAGGCCTCAGCCTCGTGCGATGGAACGGCGCGAGCTGGTCCCAGGTCGGGGGCGGTATCTCCGGCACCGTCAACGCACTCGCAACCATGCCAACCGGCGACATCGTCGTCGCAGGCTCCTTCCAAACCGCCGGCGTCACGGCCGCAAGCAACATCGTCCGATGGAACGGGTCCACCTGGTTCCCGCTCGCCTCAGGCCTCAACGGACCCGCGCACGCCGTCATCGTTGAACCCAACGGCGACAGCGTCGTCGCCGGCGCCTTCACCTCCGCAGGCGGCCTCCCAGCCTCCAACATCGCACGATGGAACGGCGCCGCCTGGTCCCCCCTCGCCGAAGGACTCCCCGGCGTCGCCAAGGCCCTCACACGCCTCCCCAACGGCGACATCTTTGCCGCCAGCCTCTCCTCCTCTCCCCAATCCACACACCAGATCGCCCGCTGGGACGGCGCCTCATGGACCGTCATCGGCTCCCCGTTCCGAGGCGAAATCCGCGACCTCCTCGCCCTCTCCGATCAAGACGTCTTCGCCAGCGGCAGATTCACCGCCGTCGACGACAAACCCGCCAGCTTCGTCGCGCGATGGCAGGGCGACGATTGGCAGCCCATCGCCCCCGGCGTCCACGGCCCATTCACCACCGCCATCCTCGCCCCAGACGGCGACCTCCTCCTGGGCGCCGGATACACCGCCTCCACCAACACCGGCACGCCCACCAACGGCGCTGTCCTCAAGTACGACGGCGCGACCTACACGCCCATCGGACCCGAAGCCGACGGACAAATCCACGCCCTCACACTCCGAGGCGGCGAGATCATCGCGGGCGGCGCCTTCACTCAATTCGGCTCCACCAAAATCAACCACGTCGCGCGCTGGGACGGCGCGCAATGGCAGCCCCTCGGCCTCGGCGTCAACGGAACCGTCAACGCCCTCACCGTCGACCCCCTCGGCGGAGACCTCCTCGTCGGCGGACAATTCACCTCAGCAGGCGGCCTCCCCATCACCAACCTCGCGCGCTGGAACGGCTCACAGTGGTCCAACGTCGCGCCCGCCCTCAGCGGGCCCGTCTACGACATCCACGTCCTCAGCAACCGCCACATCCTCGTCGCCGGCGCCTTCAACCTCTCCGGAGGCGTTCAACTCCGCGGCATCGGCCGATGGGACGGCGAAGTCTGGCAACGCGTCGGAACACAACTCGGCAACGGAACCTGGATCAAGGACCTCCTCCTCCTGCCAAACGGCGAGATGTACGCCGCAGGGTTCATCGCCTTCGGCGAGCCCGCGATGGCTTACACCTCTCTCGCCCGCTGGAACGGCGCCGCGTGGTCCCAGATCCCCGGCGTGCAAACGGGCACGTTCAGCGGCTTCTCACTCACACAAAGCCCCAACGGCGAGGTCTTCGCCGCAGGGGAGATCCGTCTCGCGCCGTTCAATCAGGCAATCTTCATCGGACGCTGGAACGGACAGTTCTCCGGACTCACCCCCGTCTCAACCGACACCGCCGACGGCGTCATCTGGTGGCCCAAGGCCAACGAGCTCTTCGCCTACGGCCGATTCCACCGCCCCACACCCTCACTCATCTCCAGCCAGCGCGCACGATGGACCGAGACCAACGCACCCTGGCTCGCACGACATCCACAGCAACAGGTCGCACAACTCGCAGGCACAGCCACCTTCTCCGCCACCCCCGCCCACGGCTTCGCAAACCTCTCCGCCACCTGGCAGCTCGAGTCCGCCCCGCTCTCCAACGTCTTCGTCAACCTCTCCGACGGCCCCATCCCAGGCGCCGAGCCCGCCACCGCCTCCATCACCCAGCTCCTCCCCACCATCCGCCCGGGCGACACCACCCTCTCCATCACCAACGCAACCCAGGCCCTCCACAGCCGCCGAGTCCGCGTCATCATCGACAACACCTGCGCCGTATCCACCTCCAACCCCGCAAGCCTCTACATCGGACAGGCCCCCTGCCCAGGCGACGCCAACGGCGACAACGTCGTCAACTTCATCGACCTCAACATCGTCCTCGGCGACTTCGGCCAATCCGTCACGCCCGGAACCGGCGGCGACCTCAACAACGACGGCGTCGTCGACTTCCAGGACTTCAACCTCGTCCTTTCCTTCTTCGGAACCGCCTGCTGAACACGAGCGACGCGCTCCTCGCCCGCCTCTCCCGCGCCTCGATACCGGGCCTCCTCTCCCACGTGTTTCACGTGGGAGAGGGCAGGGTGAGGGCTCCATGGCCTCTTACTTCTCTTCCGCTATGCCTCAACGATCGCACACCCCACCCCGTCAATCCAAAGCGTGTTCCGTGTCCTCGCGCGCATAACGAGACGCGACCAATCCGGGGCGCCACCTCTCCCACGCCCCGTGGGGCGTGGGAGAGGGTAGGGAGAGGGCTTCTGCATCGCTCTGCTCCTACTCTGCCTCGGAGAGCATTGCGCCATCGATGCCGCGTGCGATCTGTGCGAATCGGCCTTTCTGCTCGTTCTTCTTCCTTCCGAGCTGCGAGCGGAAGCTCGCAGAGAAACGCGCCCGACTCTCATGTTGCGTTGCAGTGGCGGCGACCCCGTGCCACCGATTTGCTCTGCAAATCGGTGCTCCTCCTCCTCCCCGCCTCGCTCCCACCGCCAGCCCCCATCGTGTGAGCGTGACACTCGCGCAACACGCCTGACGAACGAGACGCGACCAATCCGGGGGGCCGCCTCTCCCAACGCGGCCGCGTTGGGAGAGGGTAGGGTGAGGGCTCCATGGCCTCTTTCTTCTCTTTCTCTATGCCTCAACGCTCGCGCACCCCGCCCCGTCAATCCGGAGCGTGTTCCGCGTCTTCGCGTGCATAACGAGTCGCGACCGCAAGAGAGCGTCTACCCCTCTCCTTCTCCTCTCCCCCTCTGCCTTTCTGCCTTCACCGAGTGCCTGATGCCTAGCCCCTAGTGCCCTTCTCTTCCCTCACCACATCCCCCACACCGTCAACCCAAGCACCGCCACCAACAACCCCCGCAGCGCCCACCTCGGCGCCGCGTGCGCCAACCCCGCCCCCAACCGCGCCCCAATCACTCCACCCGGCATCAAAATCCCCGCCAGCACCAACGCGCGCCACCACACAATCCCATGCCCCCCGAGCGTCCCCACCTTCAGCGCGGCCCCCACGCTCGACGTCGCCACCATCACCAGACTGCTCGCCGCAATCGCCTCCAGCAACGCCACCCCCATCACCCTCCGCGCAACCGGAACCGCGATCGCCCCTCCCCCAATCCCCAAAAGCCCCGCGCTCAGCCCCATCACGCTCCCCACCAACCCCGACCGCGCAGGAGTCACACGCTCGTTCCGCTTCTCCTCCTCATGACGACCGCGCACGTCACCGACAAGCGCAACCCCCTCGCTCACCATCATCACCGCCAGAAACACCGCAAAGACCCGCCGCAGGTCCGCCCCCCGAAACTGATTCGAGATCAGCACGCCGACCACAATCGCCCCAAGAGCCACCGGCAACATCCAACGAACGATGTCCATCCGCAGCCGGCCCTTCGCGCGATGCTTCAGCGCCGCGGGCACGGCCACCGCGATGTTCACCACCATGGCCGCGCCCTGGTACAGGTGCTGCGATCCCCCGTGATCCTTCCCGACCAGGATCGCCATGGCCGGAATCATGATCACCGACCCGCCCGCGCCCAGCGCGCCCCCCAGCGCGCCAGCGAACAGCCCGGTCACGCCCAGCAGCAGAATCGTCAGCAGCGTCAGGTCCATCGAACGGAGCATCCTACAGACACGCAGGTACCCTTCACCCGATGCCGCGCATCGTCACCGTCACCCTCAACCCCGCCATCGACCGCGTCTACCGCGCGCCCAACCTCCAGCTCGGCGACACCGCGCTCCTCGAGCCCCTGGCCATCCGCCCCGGCGGCAAGGGCCTCAACGTCTCGCGCTCCCTCGCGCGCCTCAACATCCCCTCCATCTGCGTGGCCCCCGTCCCCCACACCGACATCAACACCTTCCGCTCCGAGCTCGCCGACGCCTGCGCCGGCCTCGTCGCGGACGCGCTCGTCCCGACGAGTGCGCCCATGCGACACACCATCACCCTCCTCGATCCCCAAACGCCCACCGTCACCCACCTCCGAGAGCCCGGCCATCCCCTCCCCGAGCAAGCCCTGGCCGAGATCAGCGCCCGACTCCTCGCGCTCGCCAATCCCGACACCATCATCGCGTTCTGCGGCTCTATTTCACCCGCGACTCAAAGTCGAGATATCGCAGCGATCGTGCGCACACTCGCCGGCACTGGAGCCGTTCTGTCAATTGACGCAAGTTCGACATTTCTGCGCGACTGCGCCTCCATCCCGGGAATCATCCTGAAGATCAACCAACACGAACTGGGCGCAATGGCGGGCGTTCCCATCCACACACCGACCGACGCCGTGCGCGCCGCACACGCACATCCACACCTGCGCGCATCCGTCGTCACCCTCGGTTCTGAGGGAATCGTGCTCTCCACCCCCGACCTCGCGCTCCTCGCGCAGACCCCCGTTCCCGCGTCCGAAAACCCCTTCTGCACCGTCGGCTGCGGCGACGCCGCACACGCCGGCTTCCTGGCCGCCCTCCCCCAGGGCCTCCCTCAGGCGCTCCGAAGCGCCTCCGCGGCCGGGACTTCCGCCGCGTTCTCCCGCGAACCCGGGACCCTTTCCCAGCCCTCCTACAACGCAAACCTCCACAGCGCCCTCCTGCACGAGGTCCGTCTGTAACGGTTACGCAACCTGTAACGGCGGCATCATTTATGACTTTCCGCGCATCGCCGTTTGACGCCGAATCACGCCCCCCGCATGGCGCCGAAGGGGGTTTCAAGTAGGATTCCGCGTCCACGGACGGACAACCCTTCCCCGGAACGCCGCAAACCCTTGAGGCGTCTTACGAAGGAAGGTGACCGGGGGAAACGGAACGGATCAAGAGCGGCCAACGGAAGGGCCCTCGCGATCCCCGGAGTCTGCACGTTTGGAACTGAAGACACTGAATGCGACGGCTCGGCGGCGTGTGTTGGCCCGCACTGTGCTCGAAGCGGGCGCCTTCTGCGCGGCCCTGGTGGTTGTGGCCCAATCGGCCGTGTGGGTGAAGCAGCACGCCCCCATCAACTCCCGTTCCGCCGCCAGCCTTGTGGCCCTGGACACCACGACGCGCGAACCGGTGGCGACACTCGCTTCGCTCGCCCCCGCTCCCTCAGCGAGCCTGGTCCGCGAAATCGAGGCCGCCGCGCCCGAGGCGCAGAAGGTCGAAGCGCCCAAGCCCGACTCGAACATTCGGTATTTCGGCGGCCGCGCTGTGCGCCCCGTCAAGACGATCTGGATGACCGTCACGGCGTACAGCCCGGACTGGCGCTCGTGCGGCGAGTTCGCGGACGGGTACACGGCGACGATGAAGTCGGTGTGGACCAACGGCGGTCGTCTCGTCGCGGCGGACCCCAAGGTGCTGCCGATGGGCTCGATGATCAGCGTCCCTGGGTACGCGGACAGCGAGGTCGTTCCTGTGCTCGACAAGGGCGGCGCGATCAAGGGTCGTCGGCTGGACGTCCTTTATCCCACACACGAGATCGCCCGCAAGTGGGGCGTTCAGAAGGTGCCCGTCATCGTGTGGGAGTACGTGGACGGCGGCAAGAACGACGCCCACAAGCGTTAACCCCGGAAGTCGCCTCACGGCGGACGATGACGGCTGGGGGCGATAGCATCCCGGCATGATCGTTCGCGCCGGATCGCCGCGCCCGAAAACACTTGACGAGTTGTTGAGTCCCGCGTTGCTGCGGACGTTGGATCGGCTCGATCTCGCGTCGCGCAAGGTGTTCGCGGGGCGGATGGCCGGGGAGCGGCGGAGCAAGCAGCGCGGTCGGAGCGTGGAGTTCGCGGATTACCGCGAGTACACGCCGGGCGACGACATCCGGTTCATCGACTGGAACGTGTACGCGCGGCTTGAGCGGCTCTTCGTGAAACTCCATCTCGAGGAGCAGGACCTTGCGGTGCACGTCGCGGTGGATGCATCGGCGAGCATGGACGCGGGGGGTGGCGGGAAGCAGCCGACGAAGCTGGTGTTTGCGCAGCGGCTCGCGATGGCGCTGGGGTACGTGGGGCTGGTGAATCACAACCGGTTGAGCATGAGCGCGTGGGGGCGGGGGCCGACGAGGTGGATGGGGGAGTGTCGCGGGAAGCGGAACGTGCAGCGCTTGGCGAAGTTCGTGCTGGAGGAGGTGGGGTCCGAGGGCGAGGGTCCGGCGCAGACATTCAATGAGGCGATGCGCGGGATCACGAAGATGCGGCGTGGCGCCGGGGTGACGATCGTCATCAGCGATTTTCTGATCCCGGGCGACGGGTATTCAGAAGGGCTGCGTTTTCTCTCGGCCGGGTTGGGGCGCGAAGCGGGGGGTGGGCGGACGCACGACGTGTTCTGCTTGCAGACACTCTCGCCTGGCGAGATCGATCCGATGGCCGAGGGGGGCGAGGGCGAGCGGGGGATGGCTGGGGACGTGCGTCTCGTGGACGTTGAGAGCGGGGCTGGGGTCGAGGTGACGGTAAGCGCGGAGGTGGTGAAGCGGTACAAAGCGCGGGTGGAGCGGTACATCGAGGATCTGTCGGGGGCGTGCTTCTCGCGTGGCATGACGCACGTGCTTTGCCCGACGGACACGGAGATCGACCGGGTGGTGACGGACCTGCTGCGGCGACGGGGATTGCTGCGGTAAATCCGCGGGCCGCGCGAACTGATCATGGGGAAGCCCGGTCCAACATGGCGTGAGCGGAAAGCGGCCTGACGAGTCCGGCGATGCGGCATTGCTCCGTGCGTTCATCAAGGGCGAGCGGAGCGCGTTCAGCACGCTCGCGGGCCGTCATGAACGCGGGATGCTCGGCATGGCGCGGGGACTGCTCGGTGGTGATGTCGAGCGGGCGCGGGACGCGGTGCAGGAGGCTTGGGTGCGCATGATCAAGCACGCGGGGACGTATCGGGGCGAGGCGAGCGTGAAGACGTGGCTCTACAGAATCCTGATCAACGTCTGTCTGAACGAGCGGGGCAGAAAGCGCGTGCGCATCACGCCCGCCGCAGGAGTGCATGCAGAGTCGCCGTCGCACACGGCGGAGGAGAGCGAGTTCGCGGCGCGCGTTCGAAGGTTGGTATCTGACTTGCCGGAGGATCGGCGCGTGATCGTGCTGCTGTGCTACCACGAGGAGATGACGCACGAGGAAGCGGCGGAGACGCTGGGCATCCCGGTGGGGACGTTGAAGTCGCGCCTGCACACTGCGTTGACGAGCCTGCGGGCGTCGTTGCACCAGGAGGCGGGTGCATGAGCGAGCGCGAGGATATGGCGTTGGATGCGGCGCTGCGATCGATGACCCGGTGGGAAGGGGAGTCGGGGAGCGCGGCGGAGGCGGCGTTGGAGGCGACTGCCCGACCGAGGCGGCGGATCGGCACGTGGCGTCTCGCGGGGATCGCGGCGTGCCTGATGGTTGCGGGGATGCTGGCGGTGATCATGTCGCCGACGCTCCAAAGCGCGAAGCGGTTCGGCACTCTCGGAGTTGAGTCGCCTGACGCGGCCATGTCGCACACGGAGAGCGCATCCGCTCCGAGAGCGGCGGGCATGGCCGGGGACGTTCCCTCGTCTGCCGTCCGAGAGCGCCGCTACGAGAGCCCGCCCGCGATGATGATTCCGCAGCAATCACGTGAGTTGATGACGGTTGCGCCGGCGATTGCCTCCGTCTCGCGTGAGGTTGTGCGGCGTGCGGAGATGACATTGCGGGTGGGGGACGTCGGCGGCGCGGTCGAGCGCGTGTCGGGCCTGGCTCGCCCTGAGTTCGGTGAGTACGTCGCTGAGACGAGCCAGAGCGGGAGCGACGAAGCACGCCGTGGGCGGGTCGTGCTCCGGGTGACGAGTGCGCGCTTCGAGGAAGCGCTGCGCGAGCTTCGCGCGCTGGGAAGCGTGGAGTCGGAGCAGAGCCGCGCGGAGGATGTGACCGGCGCGCTGGTCGACCTCGACGCACGGATCCGCAACGAGGAGCGGGTGGAGCGGGAGATGCTCGAGCTGATCGGCGCGCTCGAGAAGAAGTCCATCGCCGACGTCCTTGAGGGGCAGCGGACGCTGGGCGATATCCGGGAGCGGATCGAGCAGTATCGGGCGCGGCAGGCGCACCTGAGCAGCCTTGCTTCGCTCTCGACGATCACCGTCTTGCTGGAGCCGGAGCTGAGCGCGGATAAGCCCGAGAAGTCGGGTGGAACGTGGAGTGAGGAGATGGGCGGGGCGTGGCGGCGCGGCCTTCGTGCGCTCGGTGAGAGCGTGAACCGGCTGGTCGAGCATGTTGTCGGGCTCGCGCTGCTGTGGGGCGTGCTGGGCGTGGTCGTGTGGCTGATCGTTCGCGCGGCACGGAAGGCCGCGCGGCGTGAGGCGACGTTGATCGCGGCGGCGCCGCTGCGGGATCGCGGCGTGGCTTGACGCTGCGCGTCAAACCACGGCACGCGAAGTCACAGCTACCCCTTGTTCGACCCCCGGTAGGACAGCGCCCCGAACGTCGCGGCCAGGACCACGCCGGGGATGGTCGACTTGAGCGTCACGCCCGCCACCTTCACGGTCATGTCGTAGTCCGCGAGGAGCGCGGTGATAACGAACGTGAGCGCGAACACACCGACAGCCACCAGCAACGCAACGATCTGACGCATGGGGGTGTGTATCGGTCAGCCGGCGCCGGGCGCAGCAGAAGAAGCGTGATGAGATCGGGGCGCAGGACGGTCGCGCGCAGGTTGGTGCACCTGCGAGCTCCGGCTCGCAGCACGGAAGAGCCAAAGAAGCGGCTGCGCGGCCTCTGCCGACTCAGGCGTTCGAGTGTGCCTCGCTCTGCAACTTCGCGTAGAGATCGTCGTCGATGCCCAGGTACTCGCGCATCTGGCGGTCGTAGGTCTCCTGGTCCTTGTCTTTGGAAAAGTCCAGACGCAGCTCGTTGATGACCTTGGTGCCCTGGCCGATCCAGGCCTTCCACGTTTCCGCGGAGATGTTCTCGACGATCCATCGGCCCATCGGGCCGCGCATCGGAGCCTCGGCGAGCTTCGTGCCGGGCTTGCCGGTGCGCTTGCACATGAAGCCTCCGCCCCCGGAGGCGCCGCCGGCCGAGCCCGGTGCGCTTGGGGCCTTCACCTCGGGCACCTCGGCGCCGAGGGAGCGGAGGAGGTCGGCCATGGCGTCCTTGGGCATGAGGTCGCCCTTGGAGGCGGCGACGGTGTAGCCCTTGGTGAGGACGTCCGTGGCCATGGCCTTGTCGCCGGCCGCGATCAGAGAGGAGCCCGCGAGCTGATAGGCCTTGGAGAAGTCCTTGTTGAGTTCGATGCAGGAGGTGTAGGCCTTGGCGGCGTCGGCGTGTCGGCCGGCCTGGGTGTAGGCGGAGCCGAGGGAGAACCAGGCCATGTCGTTGGAGGGGTCGGCCTGGGTCATGTTCTCGAAGCGTGAGATGCGTTCTTGTACGTCCATGAGCTGGTTGTGTCCGGGGTGTCCGTTGTGATGGAAGCGAAGCGTGTGCGAGAGCGAGTATAGGGGCTTGGCGAGGGGGTTCGGCCCGTTCGGGGGTATCACGGCCCTCCGGGGCCGGAAGCGGCTACCCTGTGTGCGTGCGAACGGAATCGCCCGCGGCATCGAGTCTTTCCGTTGATCTCGCCGGGATCGCGCTGCGCAATCCGGTGCTGCTCGCCGCGGGAACCTGCGGCTATCTCGACGAGATGTCCGACGCGCTCGACCTGTCGAGAGTGGGGGGGATTGTCACGAAGTCGATCACGGCTCGTCCGCGCGAGGGGAACAAGACGTGGCGCGTGTGGCCCGTGCCCGGGGGGATGCTCAACGCCGTGGGGCTGGCAAACGTGGGGCTGGAGGTGTTCGAGCGCGAGATCGGGCCGAGGGTGAAGGATGCGCCGACGACGGTGATCGGCTCGGTGTCGGGGTTCAGCATCGAGGACTACGCGAGCGTCGCGGGGATGATGGACCAGGTGGAAGGGATGGAGGGGTTGGAGCTGAACCTGTCGTGCCCCAACGTGCATGGGGGGATGGAGTTCGGCGCGACGGCGGGGGCGGCGGGCGAGCTGGTGCGGCAGGTGCGGGACGTCGTGAAGCGCCTCAAGATGTTCGTCAAGCTCTCGCCCAAGACCGCGGACATCGTGGGCGTGGCGCGGGCGTGCGTCGAGGCGGGGGGTGACGGGCTGGTGATCGGCAACACGTTCCCGGCCATGGCCATCGACGTGGAGACGAGGAGGCCCGTGCTCTCGCGCGGGACGGGGGGGCTGTCGGGGCCGGCGATCCATCCGATCGCGCTGCGCCTGGTGCACGAGGTGTACACGGGGTACGCGCGTGACGCGGGCGTGCCGATCGTGGGAGTGGGGGGGGTGACGACGTGGAAGGATGCCGCGGAGTTCGTGCTGGCCGGCGCGAGCGCGGTGGAGATGGGCACGGCGCTGTTCGCCGACCCGCGTGCGCCGCTCAGGGTGGTGTCGGGATTGGAAAAGTGGGTGCGCCGTCAGGGATGCTCTAGGATTGGGGAGCTTGTGGGGTGTGTGGCGCTGGAGGAGCATTCGTGACGGACGCGGAGCGCGGGCGGTTTGACGATCTCCTCGAAGAGGCGATCTCGGCGTTGCCGCAGGGGTTGCGCGCGCTGCTGGACGTGACGCCGGTGATCGTGGAGGACTATCCGAGCGAGCAGGTGCTGCGGGAGATGGGGATCGAGCGGCGCGACGAGCTGTGCGGGCTGCACTCGGGCATCGCGCTGACCGAGCGCAGCGTCGAGCACTCGGGCACGCTGCCGGAGGACATTCATCTGTATCGGGAGGGGATCGTGGCGCTGGCGGGCGGGTGGGCGAATGACGGGGTGGAGGACGCGGTGTACGAGGAGATCTGGGTGACGCTCCTGCACGAGATGGGGCACCACTTCGGGCTGAACGAGGACGAGCTGGCGGAGCTGGGATACGACTGAAGCATCGGGTCGCCCGAGGCTGGAACCAAGGAGCAGCGAGATGATGGCAAGCGCGGTGTCGAGACTGATGGCGGGCGTGGTGGCGATCGCGGCGACCACGCTGGCGAACGCGGGGGTGACGATCGCGTGGTTCGACCTCGAGGGGAAGCTGGCCGACAGGCCCGAGCCGCTCGCGTTCCTCCAGCCCGAGCCCAAGCCCACGCTGCTCGACGTCGTGCACGGCGTGCGTCGCGCGGCCGACGACGACGCGGTGAAGGCGCTGGTCGTGCGCCTGCGCGAGCCCGTGATGGGCATGACGCAGGCCGAGGAGCTGGGCGCGGCGTTCAAGGCGGCGCGCGAGCGCGGCAAGCGAGTGATCCTGTTCACGGAGAACTACGGGCCCGGCGAGATCGTGCTGGGGTCGTTCGCGGACGAGGTGGTGATGCAGACGGGGGGCGTGGCGTCATTCCCCGGCCTGCACACGGAGGAGATGTTCCTCGCGGACACGCTCGCGTGGCTGGGGCTCAAGGCGGACTTCGTGCAGATCGGCGACTACAAGGGCGCGAAGGAGGCGCTCGCCAACTCGGGCCCGAGCCCGGAGTGGGAGCAGAACATCAGCGGGCTGCTCGACTCCATGTACGCGACGATGCGCGGGCACGTGGAGCAGGGGCGTGGGATGACGAGCGAGCGGCTGGACGAGGCGATGCGCGTGGCGTGGCTGGCGGACGACACGGCCGCGGTGCAGACGGGGCTCGTGGACCGGTCGATGGACCGGCTGGAGCTGGACGGCGCGCTGTCGGCGTCGTTCGGGGAGGACTACGAAACGGACCTGTCGTACGTGGAGTCGCGCGGGGGCGCGACGATGGACATGTCGAACCCGTTCGCGATGCTCAAGGCGTTGTCGGAGCCGCCGGACCGCACGCCCAGGGGCGACGCGATCGCGATCGTGCACATCGACGGGGCCATCGTGGACGGGGAGAGCGAGCCGCCCTCGCCGCTGAGCGGCGGCGGGACGGTGGGGAGCCTGACGATCCGCAAGGCTTTGGCGGAGATCGAGCACGAGGAGAAGATCCGGGGCGTGGTGGTGCGGATCGATTCGCCGGGCGGGAGCGCGAGCGCGAGCGAGTCGATCTGGCAAGGCGTGCGGCGCGTCGCGGAAGAAAAGCCGGTGTGGGTGAGCGTGGGGAGCATGGCCGCTTCGGGCGGGTACTACATCGCGGTGGCGGGGGACAGGATCTACGTGAACCCATCGAGCATCGTGGGGTCGATCGGCGTGGTGGGGGGGAAGATCGTGCTGGGGGGCGCGATGGAGAAGCTGCACGTGAACGTGGTGTCGCGCTCGCGCGGGCCGAGCGCGGACATGATGAACTCGCAGCGCGAGTGGAGCGCGGCGGAACGGGGGCTGGTGGAGACGACGATGCGTCGTACGTACGACCAGTTCGTCGAACGGGTGACGAAGGGGCGGAAGGGCATCGACATGGGCGCGACGGCCGAGGGGCGGCTCTTCACGGGCGCAAAGGCCGTGGAACTGAAGATGGCGGACGAGGTGGGCGGGCTGGACGACGCGGTGACCGCCCTGGCGGAAACGCTCGGGCTCGAAGAATACGAGCTGATCGACTACCCGGCGCCGAAGTCTCTCGCGGAGATGATCGAGGGAATCGCGGGGAGCTTCGGCATGGCCGGCGCTCGCAGCGGGCTGTCGTCGCCGCTCCTGAACGCGGGCGCCGAGGCGGCGAAGGCGCTGCTCGGCGAGCGTGCGTGGGAGAGCGTCAGTGAATCGATCCGGGGGGCGCTGGAGCTGCGCCGCGAACGCGTTCTGCTCATCTCGCCCAGGGTGCTGATCGCGCGATGAGGAAACGGCGCAACCGGGCTCACGTCTCGACCGGCTCGTAGTTCGAGTAGACCTTCTGCACATCATCGTTGTCGTCGAGCGCGTCGAGGAGCTTCTGGAGCTTCTCGGCGTCCTCGCCGGTGAGCGAGACGGTGTTCTGTGGGTCCATCGTGATCTCGGCCGAGGCCGTCTCGATGCCCGCCTCGTCCAGGGCGTCCTTCACGCCCGTGAAGGCCTCCGGGGGCGTGATGACGATCCAGGCCCCGTCCTCGCGCTGGATGTCGGAGGCGCCCGCCTCAAGCGCGAGCTCCATGAGCCGGTCTTCGGAGATGCGCTCATCCTCGATGGCGATGACGCCCTTCTGATCGAAGAGGTACCCGACGCAGCCCGTGGAGCCGAGGTTGCCCCCGTACTTGGAGAAGATGAGCCGCAGCTCCGGCGCCGTGCGTGTGCGGTTGTCGGTGAGGGCGTCGACGAGGATGGCGACGCCGCCGGGACCGTACCCCTCGTACCGGATCGCCTCGAAGGACTGGCCCTGGAGCTCCCCGGCGCCCTTCTTGATGGCGCGTTCGATGGTGTCTTTGGGGACGTTCGCGGCCTTTGCTTCCACGATGGCGAAGCGCAGCGAGACGTTGCCGTTGGGGTCGGAGCCACCGTGCTTGGCGGCGACCATGATCGCCTTGACGAGCTTGGACCACATCTTGCCGCGTTTCGCGTCGTTCGCGGCCTTCTTGTGCTTGATGTTGGCCCAGTGGCTGTGACCTGCCATCGGTACGAGCGCTCCGTGTCGTGAGAGGCGGGGTGAGGGTCGGATGTTACGAGACAGGTCCGGCGGGCTGCGCGGGCGGGCGAGGCGGCTCCTCACCGTGCCCGATCGTGGGCACGAGAGGCGGGTCCTGCCCGCCGGCCAGCGCATCGAGCCGGTTGTGCAATCGCTCGGCACGCGCTCGAAGCGCGTCGAGAGCTTCGATGGACACGTTCGCCGCCCCCTCGGCGCGCGCCTGAATTTGGCGCACGAGCGAGAGCGCCTGCTCCCACGCCTTGCGAGCGTCGTCGTGACGGTTGGCCCGGTAGAGCGCGTCCCCCAGGTGCTCGAACACCTCGGGGTCCGGACGGTCGGCCATCGAGTCCGCCGCCCGCTGGAGCAGGGTCACGGCGCCCTCGATCGGAGCGCGCGCATTCGGCACGGGCTTGTCCTCAAAGATCCCGGCGAGGTATCGCGCCCACCCCATCGAATCAATCACGGCCGGCTCGTCGGGCAGGAAGCGGTGCGCACGAACGATCATCCAGTATGCCTCGTCGAACTTCTGCGCCTGGTCGAGCCACCGGTACCCGAGGTTGTTGTTCGACCACGGGTGGTCCGGGTTGTGGCGGAGCGCGAGCTGGTACAGGCGGTCCGCGTCGTCGTCGAGGCCCATCGAGCCGAACGCCGTGGCCACGATGAACGCCAGCTCGTCCGCGGAGGGCAGGCCGTCGGTCCGCAGCGCCGGGGCAATCTGCCCAAGCGACGCGACCACCTCGCCCACGCGACCGGAGGCGATCGCCGCGCGGCACGCCTGCTCGGCGTTGGCCCCGTCGCGTGCCGAGATCGACAGCAGGATCCACGACGCAACCAGCGACGGGCGGGACTGGCCCGGGGACGTCGCGGCCTCCCGCGCCAGCGCGAGGGCGTCCAACGGACGGCGCGTCTGAATGAGCTCGTCGAGGGCCAGCAGGTACGCGTCGCCCGCGAGGGAGACATGCTGCGTCGCAGCGAGCTGCGCCGCCCCCCGAATCCGTTCAAGCTCCGCGCCCGCCCGCGCCAGCGCAACGATGCGCCGCCGATGCAGCGCCTCCGGGATCGACGGGAGCCGCGCCGCAAGAGCGTCCATGATCTCGAGCCCTTCCGCCGTGGGCGCCGATTCTGACTCGACCCCCGCGCTCGCGGCAAGACCCAGGTTCACCAGACGCGCGACGAGCCCCTCCCTCAGCGCCGGCCCTTCCAGCAGCTCGCGCACAACGCCCAGCGCTTCCGACGCTCGACGCGATCGCAACAGCGTCTCCGCCAGCTCGACCCGGGCCTCGGGCGATTGCGCCATCCGACCCAGACGCGCGAGCGCCAGCTCGTCCGCCCTCCCTGGCTTCGCCATCCGCGTCCGGTACAGGTCTTCCAACGTGCGCGATACCTCCTGGTCGTGCGCTCGAGACGCGAGCGTCTCCTCCAGCAGCGTCACACCTTCCCCTGCGCGATCCGTCTCCGCCAGGATGAACGCCCGCGCCGTCACCCACATCGACAGATCCGACCGCCGACGCGCCATCTGGCCCACCCACTCCTCGTGCGACGCGAGCGTCCCCGCCTGCCGGCTCGCCGCCAGCAGCATCGCGAGCGCCTCCCGATCATCCGGACGACGCTCCAGCACGCTCCGAAGCCGCGTCGACGCCTCCTCCCACTGCTTCTGCCCCATCAGATCGCGCGCGAACAACCGCTCCAGCCCCACGCTCCACGGCGCCGCGTCGCGCAGCGCCCGCGCCGCGTCGCGGACCTGCGCGGTCAGATCGTCCGCATCCTCGCGAGCTATCGGCCTCCGACTCAGCAGCGTCGACACGAGCGCCTCGTGCGCGAGCGCCGAACCGGGGCGCGCCGCGATCGCCCGGTGCAGCAACCGCTCCGCACGCTCCACTTCATCCGCACGCGCCGCAAGCTCTGCGCCGAACAACAGCACGGGAAGCTCGGCCCCCGCGTCCGCAGCAAGATCCGGCTCGAGCGCGCGGAGCGCCTCCACCGGCCGAGACATCCCCTCGAGCCCGCGCGCCAACGCCAGCCTCCCCGACCGGCTCGCCGTGTCGATCGCCGCGAGCACCGTCTCCGCCTCCTCATGCCTCCCCTGCAGCGCCAGGCTCTGCGCCAGCAGGGACATCGCGGGCCACGCGCGCCCCGGCATCAGCGCCGCCGCTTCGCGCGAGACGCGTTCGCTTTCCACCGGGTCCACTCCCAGCGCCAACTCCGCGAGCGCCAGCCGCGCGCCGGCGTCTTCGTCCTGACGATCCACCCGTCTCGCAACCGCGTCCCGCGCCGTCTCGAAGCCCGGCGCCCGCAGCAGCATCGCCCGGACGATCCGTCTCGTCTCATCCGGCGCCCGACCGATCAGCTCGCTCGCCGTCGCGCCGCCCTCATCCGCCGACACGCCCACCGCGCGCGCCAGCAACGCCTCCAGCGCACGATCGTCCCACCCCGCCTCCGCCACACGCGCACGCAGTGTTCGAAGCGCCTCCCTCGCCCCCTGCGACGCCGCGATCGCCAGCGCAATGTCCGATCCGTGTCTCACGCGATCCGACTCGGTCAGTGTCCCCGCCGCGGCACGCAGCGAGTCCTCCAGCGATGGGCGCGAGTCCGACGTCTCCGCGACCTTGGCGATCAGGCGCAGCGCCTCGGGCGAGGCCTGGAAGCCGTGTCCACCCGACCCATGCAGCGAACGTCCCAGGCACGCCTCCACGAGCGCCGCGCTCGCGCCCGCGGGCGACCCGGCCCGCAGCGCGCTCACGACGCGACGCTCCACCAGCGCGTCCGTCCCCGATTCAGGCGAAAGCGCAAACGCCTGATCAAACGCGCGTCGAGCCTCGCCCCATCTCCCCGACCGAGCGTACAGGTCGCCCGCCATCCGCAGGACTTCCGGACGCTGCCGCACCAGCGCGGCGTGGTCCGACCAGCGCGCCGACGCCACCTCGTCTGGTGTCGACGCGGCGAGGCGCAGAGCTTCCGCCGCGGCCAGCCACCGCCCCGTCGCCGCGAACGCCCTGCCCATCTCCACGCCGATGATCGCGCGGAGCGCCTCGTCCGCGTCCGGGCCCATCTCGCGCCACGCGCGCGCGAGCAGGGACGCCGCACGCTCCGGCTCGTTGGTCCGCAACGCGTGCCGACCGAGCTGCTCGAGCGCTCGCATCGACGTCGGGTCGCGCTCGAGCGTTTTCTCGAACGCTCGGATCGCTTCCGCGTACTCGCCCCGCATCACGTGCGCCTCGCCAAGATCGCGCAGCGGCTCCGGCGCCGCCGGGTCCGCCTGGTGCGCCGCGCCGAATTCCGCCACCGCCGTCCCCGCGTCACCCGCGAAGAGCGCCGCACGCCCCGACGCGTAGCGCTTCAGCGCCTCCGCGTTCATCGGCGCCGACGGCGGCATCGCGATCGCGCCGCCCGCGCACTCGTGCACCGCCTCCTCGAACGACATCCGTGAGAACC
>CAYPGJ010000018.1:0-27387 GCA_964410465.1 uncultured Phycisphaeraceae bacterium
CTCGCTCACGACGCCGCCGGCCCGTCCGCGCGCGCCAGCACGCGCGCCTTCAGCGGCTGCGCCGGGTTGCCCGCGTAGATCGTCCAGGGCTTGGTGCTCTTGAACACCGTCGAACGCGCCCCGATCACGCACCCCTGCGCCACCGTGACGTTGGGGCCGACGAACGCGTCCGCGGCCACCCACACCTCGTCCTCGATGGTGATCGGCGGGCGCAGCAGCGGCAGATCCGCGCGCGTGTGATCGTGCGTGCCCGCGCACAGGTGCGCGTACTGCGAGATGGAGCAGTTCGCCCCGATCGTCACCTTCCCCAGGCAGTAGATGATCGCGCGATCCGCGATGGAGGAGTTCGCCCCAAGCGTGAGGTTCCAGGGCTGCTCGATGCGCACGGTCGGCCAGACGCGCGCATCGGGGGCGATGCGACAACCGAAGAGCCGCAGCAGCGCGCGACGCGCTCCGTACCAGTTGTGGAAGGTGCAACGCATCGCGGGCTGCCCGAGGTAATTCCACAACACGCGCCCGATCTTCTCCCGCGTGGTGTACGGCGACACCGCCCGGGCGAGCCCGGCGTCATCCCCGTCCATCGGCGTGGCGCGATCGTCGCTCACGCGCCCGATCCGCCCGACGTGCTCGACAACGAACCCTCGGCCACGGCGAGCCCGCGCGCCGGGCCCGCCGTCAACGCCTGCTGCGGAGACTCGGCCAGCAGCGCGCGCAGCTCGTGCTTCTTCAGCGAGATGAAGAAGTCGTACGTCGCGATGAACGCGCAGAACCGAAAGCCCGTCGCGCCGTCGAGCACGCCCAGCTTCCACACGTACATGTACAGGAATCGCCACAGCGCGATGAACGGAAGCCTCGGCGCCACGTTCCGCTTCAGCCATCGCCGGAACGCCACGCCCCGCTCCAGCTCGAGCGCCGGCGCCGACCGCGACGCGAGGTCCTTCAGCGTCTGTCGCGCCTCGAGCGTGGAATACCGGTTGTGCTTGGCGATGTAATGCTCGAGCCCGCGCCGGTCCTCGTGCGTCATCAGACGCTTCAGCCGTCCCGTCGGCCCGTCCACGAACATGTGCTCGTGCACCTCACGATCCTCGTAGCGGGCGCGCCCCTTCTTGAAGAACCGCAGGTTGTACGACGGGAAGTACCCGCAGTGACGGATCGGCCGGCGCATGAAGTACGTCAGCCGGTTGATGTAGAACCCCGCCTCGGCCACGGAACCCGCGGGCCTCGACGCGACCTCGAGAATCTCGTCGCGCAGCTCGGGCGTGATCGTCTCGTCCGCGTCGAGGATGAACACCCAGTCGGACCCGAACGGGATGTTCTCGAGGCCCCAGTTCTTCTGTCGCGCATACCCCAGCCACTTCTGCACGACGATCTTCGCGCCCATCTCGCGCGCGATCTCGTGAGTCCGATCCGTCGACTCGGAGTCGAGGATGTACACACAGTCCGCCCATCCCACGACCGAGCGCAGCGCGTGCGGGAGATTCTCCTCCTCGTTGAACGTGAGGATCATCACCTCGACGTTCGACCTCCGACGCGCGCCCGGCGCGTGGCCCGCGTCCGCGTGCGCCGACGCATTCCGTCCATGGCGAAGCTCCCACTCCATCACGCCCGCACCTCCTCGCCGATCGGCTCGCGCGACCCGTCCACACCCGCCGGCCCGCCACGCGCTGCGCGCCGAGTCTGCTCGATCACGTCGTCGAACGCCCGCAACGTCACCGTGTCACAATACGCCTCGTCGAACGCCCGACGGGCCGCGCGTCGCTGCTCCTCCCGGAACGCCTCCTCCGTCGCCAGCCGTCGAAGGTACGACGCCAACGCCGCGGGCTCCCCCTCGCGCAACGACACCCCGCACCCGAACCGCACGATCGCGTCGTCCACGTTCGACGTCCTCGGCCCGACGTACGCGATCGGCAGCGCGGCCGCCAGATTCGAGTGCAGCTTCGACGGCGACATCACCCCCAGCGCCTCGTCCCGCAGCGTGATCATCGCGCACCCCGCGCACGCCATCACGCCCGGCGTCTCGTCCTTGGGCACGTACCCGTGCATCACCACGTTCGTCAGCCCGCGCTGCTTCACGCCGCGCTCGATGTCCGCCCAACGGCGCCCTCCCCCGACAAACAGGAACCGCACCGGCTCGTCGCGCAGCATCGAGGCCGCGTCCAGCGCCGTGTCGAACTCGTGCCCGTACCCCGTGTTCCCCAGGTAGAGCACGACAAACTTCCCGTCGAGACCGAGCGCGCCCGCCTTGCCCCACGCCGGCGCGCTCGCTCGCCCGAACGGGCTCGGGAACATCTTGGCCGGCTCCCAGTTCGGGATGATCGTCGTCGGCAGCGGCTTCTCGTCCTCGCGCGGGCCGTACTGCGAGAGCAGCAGGTCCACCATCGCCGTGTCCAGACACACCAGCTCGTCCACCCGCCGGAACAACCTCCGGTTCAGCCAGCGCATCGCGCTCGACATCGGCGAGCCCTTGCGCATCACGCCCAATCGCTCCGCGGCGTCGGGGTAACAATCCATGTTCCACAGAACGACCCGCGGCGCCCCCCCGTGCAGCAACTTGTGCACCACCGCCGCCCACGCGATGTACGGCGGCGTCGTCAGCGTCACAATCACGTCCTGCGCCGGCAGCGTCATCAAACGCCAGAACGCCAGCGCGTAGAACACGCCGTAGTCCATGCAACGCTTCAGGATCGTCGCCTTGCCCAGCCTCGGCGTCCACACGCGATGCACGCGCGGGTTCCCGAGGTCCTGGTTCCGCTCGTCCGCCGACGCGGGCACATACCCCCCGCGCGACGCCACCACCGTCACCGTGTCCCCCTTCGCGGCGCGATGGTTCGCGAGCGAGGCCGCGAGATGGGCCGTGGGGCTGATGTCGGGCGTGTAGAACTGATTGAGAATGGTGATGCGCATGGCGCGCTCCGTTCACGCCCGATGCAGGTCGGTCACCACCTGAATCATCTCATCCACGATCATCGGCAACGAGTACTTCATCTTGTAGCCCGGGTAGTGCGAGAAGAACTTCCGCATGTCCGAGTAGTAGCAGATGTGATCGCCGATCCGGTTCTTGTCCTGGTACGTCAGCTTCGGCTTCTTCCCCGTGCGCTCCTCGATCATCGAGACGCACTCCATCAGCGACGCCGCGTTCGCCTTGCACCCCCCCAGGTTGTACACCTCCCCCGGCCTCGGATTCTGCGCGAAGTGCCAGAACGCGTTGATCACGTCGAACGAGTGAATCTGGTCGCGCACCTGCTTGCCCTTGTACCCGAAGATCGTGTACGGGCCCTCCTTCAGCGCCACCAGCACCAGATAGTTCAGGAACCCGTGCAGCTCCACGCCCGAGTGGCTCGGGCCCGTCAGGCATCCGCCGCGGAAGATCCCGGTCTTCAGCTCGATCCCGTCGTACTTCCCGTACTCCTGCGCGAGGATGTCCCCCGCCGCCTTCGACGCGCCGAACAGCGAGTGCTTGCACTGATCGATCGAGAAATCCTCGGCAATCCCGTGCTCGAACCGCGCATCGTCGTAGTCGTAGCGCGTCTCCAGCTCCTTGAGCTTGATGAAGTTGGGGCCGTCCCCGTACACCTTGTTCGTCGAGACGTGGATGAACGGCGACTCCGGCGTGTGCCGACGCGTCGCCTCGAGCAGGTTCAGCGTCCCGTTCGCGTTGACCTCGAAGTCCTCGAACGGCTTCGCCGCCGCAAGGTCATGGCTGGGCTGCGCGGCCGCGTGGATGATCAGCTCCGGCTTCAGCTTCTGGAACAGGCTCAGCACGTCCTCCCGGTTCCGGATGTCCACCTCGACGTGCTTGAACCGCTTGCACGTCTTCTCCAGCCGCTGACGGTTCCAGCTCGTGTCCCCCTTGGGGCCGAAGAAGAAGGCCCGCATGTTGTTGTCGACGCCCGTCACATCAAAGCCCAACTTGTCGAAGAAGACGACGGCCTCGGAGCCGATCAGCCCGGACGACCCGGTCACAAGCACGCGCATGGTCTAGCCCTTCTCTTCCAGTGGTTCTCGGACCACGCCGCGCCTCGTTTCGAGATCGCAGCGGGGTTGGTTCATCGGACGAACAAAGCCCGGCGTCCATGCCCAAATCACGCCTGACCGGGCCTCCGGCCCGCCCACGCCACCCGGAATGTCACCCGCCCGCCACGCCGCCCGACGCTCTGCGCTCCGAGCCGCGCGGGCGGGCATGGTACAGCCGTGCGACCACGGCGCGGCCGCACCCCCCCACTACTCCCGCGATCCCGCCCCGGTTCGATTCTCGCACAACCCCCACGAGCCTCGCCCCCGCTGCCGATATACTCCCCGCCCCGCCGAACGACCCACCGTTCCGCGGGCATTTCAACATGGCACAAGTCAAACGAATACTCGTCACCGGCGGCGCCGGGTTCCTCGGCTCGCACCTCTGCGAACGCCTCGTGGCGCGCGGCGACGACGTCATCTGCCTCGACAACTTCTTCACCTCCCAGAAATCAAACGTCGAGCACCTCCTCAACAAGCCCAACTTCGAGCTCATCCGCCACGACGTCACCCACCCCATCTGGCTCGAGGTCGACGAGATCTACAACCTCGCCTGCCCCGCCGCCCCCGGCCACTACCAGTACAACCCCATCAAAACCATGAAGACCTCCGTCATGGGCGCCATCAACGTCCTGGGAATGGCCAAACGCTGCCACGCCAAGATCCTCCAGGCCTCCACCAGCGAGGTCTACGGCGACCCCGAGGTGCACCCCCAGCCCGAGTCCTACAAGGGCTCCGTGAACCCCATCGGACCCCGCGCCTGCTACGACGAGGGCAAGCGCGCCGCCGAAACCCTGTTCATGGACTACCACCGCTCCAACAACGTCAACGTCCGCATCGTCCGCATCTTCAACACCTACGGCCCCCGCATGCACCCCTACGACGGACGCGTCGTCTCCAACTTCATCAGGCAGGCCCTCTGCGGCGAGGACATCACCATCTTCGGAACCGGCGATCAGACGCGCTCGTTCTGCTACCGCGACGACCTCGTCGAGGGCATCATCCGCATGATGGACGGACCCGACGACTTCATCGGCCCCGTCAACCTCGGCAACCCCGGCGAATTCACCATCCGCGAACTCGCCGAACTCGTCATGGAACTCACCAAAACCAAGTCCAAGCTCGTCGCGCGACCCAAGCCCGCCGACGACCCCATGCAGCGCCAGCCCGTCATCGACCTCGCGCGCGAACGACTCGCCTGGACCCCCAACATCCCCCTGCGTGAGGGGCTCGCAAAGACCATCGACTGGTTCAGGTCCATCGATATCTCCAGGTACCGGGCCCCGACCCCGAACTACTGAGCCGAGTCGGACGAACAACCGCCTCCCGGCTCGACCCCGCAGAACGCGGCGTGCCCTCCCGATCCGGGACTACCCCGGAGGTGGTCAGACAGATCCCCGCAGTTGCCTTTGAGGAGCGAACCGAGATGCGATTGACGATGGTGGGAACCGGCTACGTGGGCCTTGTGACGGGCGTCTGCTTTTCCAACACCGGCAACGACGTCGTCTGCCTTGACGTCGACAAACGCAAGATCGACATCCTCAACGACGGCGGCTGCCCCATCTTCGAGCCCGGCCTCACCGAGATGATGCAGCGCAATGTCGACGCGGGCCGCCTCTCCTTCACCACCGACGTCGAGACGTCCTACCGCGACGCCGAGATGATCTTCATCTGCGTCGGCACCCCCACCGGCGACAACGGCGACACCGACATGAAGTACGTCTGGTCCGCCGCCGACGACATCGGCAAAATCATCAAAGCCCTCGGCCGATCCGCCAAGCCCAAGGTCGTCGTCGTCAAATCCACCGTCCCCGTCGGCACCACCCTCGCCGTCAAGGACCGCATCAAGAAGATCGTCGGCGACCTTCCCTTCTCCGTCGCCAACAACCCCGAGTTCCTCAAAGAAGGCGCCGCCATCAACGACTTCATGAAGCCCGACCGCGTCGTCTGCGGCGTCGAGGACGACGCCACCGGCGCCATGATGCGCGACCTCTACGACCCCTTCGTCCGACAAGGCCACCCCATCTACGTCATGGACATCCTCTCCTCCGAGATGGTCAAGTACGCCTCCAACAACTTCCTCGCCACCAAAATCTCCTTCATCAACGAGATGGCAAACCTCTGCGAGGCCTACGGCGCCAACATCGCACGCGTCCGCGAAGGGATGTGCGCCGACAAACGCATCGGCAACCAGTTCCTCTACCCCGGCCTCGGCTACGGCGGATCCTGCTTCCCCAAGGACACCCTCGCCTGCATCTCCATGGGCAAAAAATCCGGCGTCCCCACCCCCGTCTCCCAGGCCGTGCACGACGGCAACCAGCGCCAGCGCCAAGCCTTCTTCAAGAAGATCGAGGGACACTTCGCCAAGCACGCCGGACTCAAGGGCAAGACCCTCGCCTTCTGGGGCATGGCCTTCAAGCCTCAGACCGACGACATCCGCGAAGCCCCCGCCCTCACCCTCATGGAGCTCGCCAAAGCGCAGGGCGCGCGCATCCGCGCCTTCGACCCAGTCGCCGCCGAGAACGTCGAACGCGAGAACCCCGGCGCCTACGAGATCTCCGACGGCCTCTACGAGACCCTCCGAGGCGCCGACGCCCTCGTCATCTCCACCGACTGGGACGAGTTCAAGCACCCCGACTTCGAGAAGGTCAAGTCACTCCTCGCAGCCCCCGTCATCTTCGACGGCCGAAATCTCTACCGCGAAGACCACATGGCAAAGGCCGGCTTCACCTACTACTCCGTCGGCCGCGCGCCCGTGTTCGCTCGCTGATCTTGCCCCCCGTGCGGCCCTGAGATCCCCGGCGCGCCCCCGTCAAAGGGCAGCGTGTTCCGCACGAGATCCGGCGTGATCGATCGCGCTGTCAACGCCAGCATCCCCAGCGCAAGCAGCAACGGCAACGCCCGCGACGGACCGTGCCACCACCCCCGACCCTCGCTGCGCACGGGAATCCCCAACCCCGTCAGCCACGCCAGGCACGCCAGCACCATCGGATCGAAATAACGCTGCCACGCGGCCGGGTTCACCGTCTGGGCGCAGATCCACGCCGCCATCCCCAGCAACAGCACGATCGCCTGCCCTCCACGACCGTTCTGCTTCGCGGAACGCCAGAACACCATCACCGCCGCGCCCCCGCACGCCGCCAGCACCACCAGCAGCGGCGAACGGTCAAGCACCAGCGGAAACTTCCCCGACACAGCCCACAACCACCCGTACCCGCGCATCGGCGGATTCTCGAACGTCGGCGACTGCGTCGACGTCGGAACGATGATCGCCAGCGCAGCTCCGATCAATGCCGCGATCCACACCCCATGACCCAGCTCCCGCAACCGCACGCGACGTCCCAGCACCATCGGAAGAAAGAACGCTCCATAGCACACAAACACGCTCAGCGCGAACGCCGGCGCCGCGGGATTGATCCCCCCCCCATGAATCGAACGCACCCGCGCCGAGGCGGGCGTCAACCCTCCCCAATGCAAGGCGAACGCCCCGACCACGACGAGCGGCGCAACCGCAGCCACCAACGAAGCCGCGAGAACACCCCACGAGCCGCGCCCGCCATCCGGAGTCCTCCGCCACGCCATCGGAGCCAACGCCGCAAGCGGGCTCGCAAGCACACCGGCCGCGATGATCGGCCCCGCCACCCACACGTGAATCTGCCGCATCAGCGCCGAGAGACACGCCAGCACGCCAACGCCAACCGTGCTCCGCATCCGTGTCTGCGACGACCACGACACCACCAGCACGCCCAGCACACACGCCCATGCGATGTTGTCCGTCGTCAGCCAGATCGACGAACTCACCACATACGGGCTGAACGCGAACGGGGACGATAACCCCGCGCCGGCCCAACCGCCCACGTGCTTCCTCGAGCCCCACCACACCACGCTCACCGCCGCAAGCCCGAAGAACACGTTCAACAGCCGCATCGGCAGCACTTCCCGCTGGAACCCATCGAACGCCGCACGCTCGCTCTCACTCAACGACGCCGCCGGCGGAACCCCGCCCGGCCCAGCCTGCATCGGCGCCCTCGGCGTGGCCTTGCTCGGATCCCCCGTCGCACGCCACAACCAACCCATCAGCAGGTGATACCCCGGCGTCGTCGCCGAGTTGTACCCCTTCAGATCCACCTTCGGCCACGTCGTCGCGAACGTCCGGATCACCGGCACGTGGTAGTGCAGCTCATCCCCGGACTCGCTCGTCCCCACACGCCCGCTCAGCACCACCGGCAGCGTCAGCGCAAGAAACGCCGCGCTCAGCGCGAGCCACGCTCCACACGCTGAGCGAACTGCCCTCAACCCCATCTCCAATACTCCGTCGGAGCCCGCGACTCAACGTTCCGTCCGCCACGAACGATATCATCCGGCCGTGCCGGTCGGGCCCCTCAACCTGATTATGCGTTCCATGCACGCACCCATCTACGAGTCGCGCACCCGCGCGCTCGTCGCGGCCATCCTCCCCCACCTCCCCGAAGCCGCACGAGTCCTCGATATCGGCTGCGGGTTCGGAACGCTCGGAAAAGCCCTCGCCGACGCCGATCCTGCCCGCCGCCTCGTCGTAGAAGGGCTCGAACGCGTCCGCCGCGACGGCGAAGCCATCCCCGTCACCGCCTACGACGGACGCGAAGCCCCCTTCGCCGATAACACCTTCGACGCCGTCATCCTCGCCGACGTCCTCCATCACGAGCCGGACCCCGACAAGCTCCTCGACGAGGCCGCACGAATCACAAAGCGTTTCCTCATCATTAAGGACCATGCGCCCCAAGGCCCACTCGCCCACCAACGCATCTCTCTCATCGACTGGGCCGCCAACGCCCCCTACGGCGTTCCGTGCCTCTTCCGCTACTTCACCCCCTCCCAGTGGCGCGCACACTTCGCCTCCCGCCAACTCCAGATCGTCGAGGAACGACTCTCCATGAAGCTCTACCCGCCATTCGTCAATCTCCTCTTCGGCCGCCGCCTCCAATACCTCGCCGTCACCGCCAAGACCGCCCCAGAGCCGCGAGCCCCATGACGGGCGCGACCCACTCCAACAACGGCGCACGCACTCCCCCCCCGGGACGACTCCTCATCCCACTCCTGCGCCTCGTGCGCCCCAAGCAGTGGCTGAAAAGCGCCTTCGTCCTCATCGGCCCCTTCTACGGCCTGCGCGACCTCACGCTCACCGGACGCGCCGTCGAAAGCGTCTTCTGGCCCGCCGTCATCACCGCCGCACTCTTCGCCGTCACCTCCAGCGCCTGCTACATCGTCAACGACATCCTCGACCGCGACGCCGACCGACTCCATCCACGCAAACGCAACCGACCCATCGCCTCCGACGCCGTCTCCGTCCGTCGCGCCTCACTCCTCGCCCTCACCCTCTTCGCCGCCGCCCTCGCCGGCGTCCTCCTGCTCCCCGCAAACCCGCCAGGGCCAGCCGCCGGCGCCGTCAGCCCTCGCCCCTGGGTCCTCGCCGCGCTCGCCCTCTACGCCGCCAACGTCGCCCTCTACAGCGCTCGAATCAAGCACCTCGTCATCGCCGACGTCATGAGCCTCTCCCTCGGCTTCGTCCTCAGAGTCATGGCCGGATGCTGGGCCGTGGGAATCATGCCCTCCGTCTGGCTCCTCAACGTCACCTTCTTCCTCGCCATGTTCCTCTCCTTCGGAAAACGCCTCGGCGAACGCCGCACCCTCGCGCCCGTCCCAGGCAGCGCAGACCTCGCGCACGCCGCGCGACACCGACCCGTCCACGCCGTCTACACCGACACCCTCCTCCAAATGGCCGTCGTCGTCACCGGCGTCGCCACGCTCATGGGATACGCCGCATACATCCAGACCAAGGCCGAGGACTACCTCAAGGGCTTCAACCTCCTCTGGCTCACCATGATCCCCGTCACCTACTGCCTCCTCCGCGCCATCGTCATGGTCGAACGAGGCGAATACGACGACCCCACCGAACTCGCCACGCGCGATCGCGCGTTCCAGCTCGGCGCCGCCCTCTTCGTCATCATCACCATCGCCGTCCTCTGGGTCTTCCGCGGATCCGCCCCGACCCTCTGACCGGCGACGCTCAACCCAACCCGCTCAAGGCGCCGCGCAGTTCGCACCGAACGCGCTCAGCACGATGTTCAAATCCAGAAAATCCACCGTGCAGTCCTGGCTCACATCCCCCGGAATGTTCGGCGCGCTCTGACCGAAGAACCCAAGCACCAGGTTCAGGTCCACGAAGTTCACCAGCTGGTCGTTGTTCGCGTCCCCCGGGCACGGCGCGTTGAACCCGCGCACCACGATCACACGATCACCCCCCCCGAACGTCGAGAACAGGAAGTCCCCGGTCGTCGCGTCCACGTGCGCGCCCTCCGCGCCTCCCAGCCCCGAAACAAACACACGACGCGTCTCCGGCAGCGGATCGCCGTTGCCGTCCACCTCAAACGCCGTGACCTGACCCGTGCCGTACTCCGACACCAGCACGCTCGTCATCGGAAAATCCGGCGATCCCGCACGCACGTACACCACGCCCTCCGGCCCGCCGACCAGCTGTGTGGCGCCTGACGCCCCCGTCACGTCGAACAGCCCCGTCCCGTCCGGCGCAAGCGTCAGCGTGTGCCATGCGCCGGAGTTGTACGAGAGCGCCTTGAACTGACCCGCACCCGGCAAACCCGCCGGCACGATCTGGCACGTCCCCACGCTCCCCACCATGAACGCCCCCAACGGCACGGACTTGTCCATCGTCGCGCTGCCCGGGCGAATCTGCCCCAGCTCATGAACCGGGTACCTCGTGAACAGCGTCACCCCCGACGGATGCACCACCAGACCGCCGTCGATGTTCGGCGCGTCGGCCACCCGCGTCGCCGTGCCCACAAACCCCGTGATCCGATCGCACGTCCGCTCCACCTCGATCGCGTAGATCGCTCCGAGCGCGCCGTTCGCGCCGCCACCGATCAGCAACCGATCCGGATCCTTCGGGTCCAGCGTCAGCCCCCCGTACGGCCCCGGCACGCCGGGCACACTCCCCAAATTCGTCAGCACATAGTTCACGTCGAACGGAGGACTCATCGACTGCGCGAACCCCTCGCCGCACACCGACGCGCCCAACGCCACCGCGCACGACCCAACCCAGAGCCAGCCAGACCGTTCCATGATGTCTCTCTCCTCAAAAAGAACTACAGGACGCTCAATATCATCTGCGCCGAATCACACCGCCCCCACCTGCAGCATCGCCATCGCCGCGTTCGCGATGTGCTTCGACGACAGCTCGCACATGTCCAGCACTTCTTCCGGCTCCCGCGCGCTCTTCGGGATCCGCTTCACGTACATCTGCTTCAGCGTGAACGCGTCCCCGGCCTCCGTCAGCGCGTCCGCCACCGCAGAGCCCATCGCCGCCCCGTAATTGTCCTCGATCGTCACCACATACCCGCCGTTCGCGTTCGCCAGATCAAGCAGCGCGTCCCCGTCGAACGGCAGCGAGTACAAGTCCACCAGCGTCGCCGAGACACCCGCGCGATCCAGCGCCTCCAGCGCCTTGTTCGCCTCGTGCACCATGTACCCCGCCGCCACCAGAAGGATGTCCCGCCCCTCGTTCAGCACCTCGAACCCGCCGAGGTTGAACACCGTGTCCTCGCTGTACAGGAACTCCGTCTCCGGACGCAGCGTCCGCATGTAGCACAGCCCCTCGTGCTCCGCCATCGCCTCCGTGAGCGCGTACGCCGCGTACGCGTCCGACGGCTGCAGCACGTAGCACCCCGGGTTCCCCCGATGGTCCTTCACCGTCGACAGCGACCGGAACCACGCCACGTCAGGCAGCGACATCTGGCTCGGCCCGTCCGCCGCCAGCGAGATCCCCGCGTGCGATCCCACGATCTTGATGTTCGCGCCGGAGTTCATCGCCATCTCGATCTGGTCGTACGCACGCGTCACGAACTTCGCGAACGTCGAGCAGAACGGGATCTTCCCCGCCGCGGCCAGGCCCGCCGCCACCGAGATCATGTTCTGCTCCGCGATCTTGCACTCCATAAACCTCGGCGCCAACGCCCCGTCCTTCCGGAACGTCTCCGCGAACGTCGAGTTCGACACGTCCGCGTCCAGAACAACCACCCGCGAATTCACGTGCCCCAACGCTCGCAACGCCACCCCGTACGCCTTCCGCGTCGCCAGCTTCCCGGCGTGCACCACCGACTCCATGTCGTACCGCTTCATCGTCTCCGTGAACGGAGGCAACTCCCCCAGCATCTCCGTCTTCGCCGCCGCCTGCTCCGGCGACCGGATCGTGAACGAGTCCGTGCTCACCAGGCTGCTCGTCAGCTCCACACGCTTCTGGTCCAGCTCCGCCTTCGCCTTCGCCAGCGCGTCACCCGTCGCCGGCTTCCCGTGCCATCCGTTCCCCTGCATGACGGTGCTCCCCCAGCCCTTCACCGTCTTCGCCACCACCGCCATCGGCCTCTCCGACGCGTCCGGCAACGCCGCGAACTCATCGAACGCCTTCTTGATCGCCTCCGGGCTGTGCCCGTCGATCGTCCGTACCTCGTACCCCATCGCCGTCAGACGCGCCGCCATCTTCTCGGCAGACTGCTGCTGGCTCACCCGGTCCGTCTGCCCGTACCCGTTGCAATTGAAGATCGGAAGCACTCGCGACAGCTTGCGATCGACGATGTAGTCCAACGCCTCCGCGATCTGCCCCTCGCGAGACTCCCCGTCCCCGATGATGCAGTACACCCGACGATCCGTGCCGTCCAGACGAGCCGCCTCCGCGACGCCCGCCGCGACACTCAACCCCTGCCCCAGCGACCCCGTCGCCGCGTCAAAGAACGGGAACCCCTCCATCGGGTTCGGATGTCCGTCCACCGCAGAGTCCGCCGCACGCAGCGTGTACAAATCCTCCACCGTCATCGATCGCCGAGACGACGGATCCTTCCCGAACTTCACCCCGAGCTTCGCGCAAGCCGCGTACACGATCGGGCACGCGTGGCCCTCCGAAAGCACCAGACGATCCGACGTCGGGTAGTCCGGCTGGTCCGGGCTCCACTTCATCGTGTGGAACATCAGCACCGTCACGATGTGGCCCAGCGACATCGACGTCGACGGGTGACCGCTCCCCGCCACCGCGCACATGTCCAACGACAACTGATCCAGCTCGATCGCCTGCGCGTGCACCGCGGCCTCAAATGACATGGGCAATGCCTCCAAACCCCGCACGCACTCCCGCACGCGCAGGGGATACCGTTCTCAACACACACCGCGCCCGACCGCCCGCAACGAGCGCCCGAGCCCGCACCAAACAACGCCAAACAGCGTATCGGACCCCAACCATTCCCGCAAAGCAAACAACGCGCCAATCAAAAAATACCAACCACAATCCAAACAAACCACTGCATATCGTCCCACCACACCCCTGATACACTCCCTGTTGAGCGCGTACGGGAATCGTACACCCACACGCGCCCGGAGCCCTACACGCCATGAAAGTCATCTGCGATCGCCCAGCCCTCCTCGACGCCGTCAACCTCGTCTCCTCCGTCGTCGCCTCCAGAACCCCAAGACCACAGCTCACCGCCGTCAAACTCACCGCCGCCAAGGCCGCCGGCGGCGCGGGAACACTCACGCTATCCGGCACCGACGCCGAAGCCTCCCTCCGACTCACCATCACCCGCGTCGACGTCCAAAAGTCCGGCGAAGCCCTCATCCCCGCCGACAAACTCCGCGCCATCGTTCAAGCAGAAGAATCCGAAGCCACCCTCACCCTCGAAGCCGACGCCGACTCCTGCGTCATCCGAGGCGCCGACGCCAGATTCAAAATCTTCGGCTTCCCACCGGCAGACTTCCCACCCATCCCCGACTTCCCCGCCTCCTCCAAAGGACCCTTCTCACTCCCCGCGGGCGAATTCGCCCACCTCATCTCCCGAACCATCTTCGCCGCAGCACGCGAACTCTCCAGATACGCCTTCAACGGCGTCCTCCTGAAGCGCGACGGAAAGAAACTCGAGATGGTCGCCACCGACGGCCGCCGCCTCGCCCTCGCGCGATCCTCTCTCTCCGGCGCAACAGACCTCCCCAAAGAACCCACCGCCTGCATCATCCCCACCAAGGCGCTCAACCTCGTCCTCAAACTCATCCGAGACCCCGAGCAGTCCGTCCGCGTCGCCCTCGTCGACAACCAGATCGTCTTCTCCTTCGGCGAAGAGGGCGACCCCACTCGCGCCGTCCTCGCCTCCAACCTCGTCGAAGGCTCCTTCCCCAACTACGACGACGTCATCCCCAAGGACCAGGACAAAAAGGCCGCATTCAACCGGGAAGTGCTCATGTCCGGCGTCCGACGCGCCGCGCTCCTCACCAACGAGGAATCACGAGGCGTCCGATTCGCCCTCGACAACGACAACCTCAATCTCTCCTCCCGTGCGCCCGAAATGGGCGAGGCCGAAATCAAGGTCCCCCTCTCCTCCTATAGCGGCGAACCCATCACCATCGGCTTCAACCCCGGCTTCATCACCGAAGCCCTCAAAGTCATCTCCGACGAAGACGTCACCTTCGAACTCAAAGCCCCCAACAAGCCCGGCCTCCTCCGCGCAGGCCCCGACTTCCTGTACGTCGTCATGCCCGTAAACCTGCAATAACACAATATTTGGGGTAGCCAGGTCAACATGCCACCATATGTTGTGTGTGAATGAAAACGTGCGCAAGTTGACTTTGGTGTAGTTTTGACTTAACCTCATGACTGATCGCGCCGAAAACATTGTGCTATCCAAAGGAAAGCACTTTTCGATTCGATTTGCTGTTCGATCTGACGGTTCGTGCCCTGCATCTCAAGCGTGGAGCGCACTTACGGACAAGCAGAAAGCATGCTTCCTGGTGCTCTTTCAACGCCTCTGCGACCACCGGCTCATCAATGACCACACCAAGTTCAAGAAGCTGGAAGATGCTCTTTACGAGTTCAAATGCAACGCGCACAAGCTCAGAATCCCATGCTTCTTCGGCCAGGATGGCGTCGTATATCTGACTTCAGTTTTTCAGAAAAAAGAAGACGATGCGGATCCAGGTGAAATTAGGCGAGCACAGAACATCAGAGT
The DNA here is from genome assembly GCA_964410465.1 of uncultured Phycisphaeraceae bacterium. GTDB lineage: Bacteria > Planctomycetota > Phycisphaerae > Phycisphaerales > UBA1924 > CAYPGJ01. The sequence continues at coordinate 15,048 of CAYPGJ010000018.1, forward strand.
TGAACACCTGATGCGTGTGCGCCGGACGTGATGACGCGAGAAGCAGATCATATGACCAGCTACACCCAAGAATTTCGTACTGTTCCCGAGCGCGATCTTCTCTACATCCAAGAACAACTGATTCTGGATGTGACCGAGTCGATTTGTCAGCTCTTGTCGCAACGAGGTCTCTCGCAGTCCGACCTCGCCGATCGCCTCGGCGTGACGAAATCGCGAGTGTCGCAGTACATGGATGGTGCCAATCTGACGTTGCGCACCGTGGCGAAGATTTTTTGGACCTTGGGCGAAGAAGTCACGATTTGCCCGCGAGACTCCTCTGCGAGCACTCCCTCCATGTGGAGAGTGTCTCAATCGCCGATCACGACTCCGTTCAAGAACACCCCTAGCAACGGCGACAATTACCGTTGCGATTGGGACAGCTTGGCCGCATGACATGAGCGGCAACACTCCTCATCCGCCACCCGGCATCGATGTCTCGCAAGCCGTTGAAGACCTCCTCGACGTGCGCGTTGTCGCAAGCGCGTTTCGCATGTATCGCGATTACGCATCATGTAAGCCTCCATATCGAGTCCGCTTGAGAGAGAGTTGTCGTCACTACTCCGCAAAGATTGATGAGGGAGTGCTTGTGCTCGGCCCGCGGTTTCGTCTCACGGCTTCGGGTGAGCTCGTCGACGATGCAAACATTCACAAGCCAATCTTTGGGATTCGTGCCACGATTTTTCTGAGCTATCGCGTCTCGAATCTAGGCGCGTTCTCGAAGGAATCGCTTGATGCATTTGCCGATACGAACGGCCGATTCAACGCTTGGCCGTACTGGCGAGAGTTCGTGCAGTCGACGTGCGCACGCGCACATCTTCCGCAGCTCGTTATTCCAGTTTTTCAGCCGATGAAGCGGGGCACCCGATCATTGGCTGAATCATCAGAAGACGAGCATGACTAGCCGTAGGGGGGTTCTCGGCCCGCTCCCACTCTCCGTCGCCATCGTCTGCAAAAACAGCGGCGCCACCATCGCCCGCACCCTCGACTCCGTCGCGCCCCTCGCCACGGAAATCATCGCCCTCGACTCCGGCTCCACCGACAACACACTCGACCTCCTCGCGCGCGCAAACGCCACCGTCCATCACATCCAGTGGCAAGGCCACGTCGCCACCAAGCAGCTCGCCCTCGAAGCCTGCTCCCAGCCCTGGATCCTCTCCCTCGACGCCGACGAGTCCCTCACCCCCACACTCGCCTCCTCCATCCGCGACGCCATCAACGCCAACAACCCCTCACTCCGCGCCTGCGAGCTCAACCGCAAGGTCTTCTTCCGAGGCGCCTGGCTCAACCACGCCTGGCAACCCGAATGGCGCCTCCGACTCGTCCGCAATGCCTCGGCCCGCTGGACCGGCCTCGATCCACACGACCGCCTCGAACTCCTCAACCCCTCCCCCTCCGCCGTCGCGCGCCTCCGGGGCGACCTCCGCCACGACTCCTTCCTCGACGCCCACGACTGCTTCCGCAAGCAGGCCGACCACGCGCGCACCTCCGCACGCTCGCTCCTCAACTCCGGCCGCCGCGCCTCCATCCTCTCACTCCTCACCTCCCCCCCCGGCGCCTTCCTCAAGCAGCTCATCCTCAAGCAATCCTTCCGCGACGGCTGGCGAGGCTGGGTCGCCGCCTCCGCAACCGCCTCCGCAACCCTCATGAAGCACGCCACCCTCCTCGATCTCCAGAACGCGACTCCCGACGCCGATTCCACCGACGCGCGCTGACCCGCGCAACCCGTCGCCTACCCTCCCCCCATGTTCGGATCACACCTCTCCATCGCCGGCAACATGTGCAACGCGCTCGCCCAAGCGCAGGAACTCACACTCGACACCGTCCAGGTCTTCACCAAAAACCAACGCCAATGGAAGGTCAAGCCGCTCGACGACGCCGACGCCGACGAGTGGGTCCGCCGGCTCCGCGAACTCTCCTGGACCGACCGCGCCGTCTCCCACAACTCCTACCTCATCAACCTCGCCTCCCCCAACGATGAACTCTGGGAAAAATCCCTCAACCTCCAGCGCGAAGAGATCAACCGCTGCGAGCGGCTCTCCATCCCCTTCCTCGTCTCCCACCCAGGCGCCCACACCGGCTCCGGCGCCGACGCCGGCCTCAAACGCATCGCCGACGCCTACACCTCACTCCTCAAAGACACCGCCGGCTACAACACCGTCATCTGCCTCGAGAACACCGTCGGCGGCGGCTCAAACCTCGGCGGGCCATTCGAACACCTCGCCACCATCCGCAATCTCCTCCTCGACAACATCCCCGACGAAGCCGAATCCCGCATCGCCTTCTGCTTCGACACCTGCCACGCACTCGCCTTCGGACACGACGTCCGCACACCCGAAACCGTCAACGAAACGCTCGACTCCTTCCAGTCCCTCTGCGGCGCCGGCTCCATCAAGGTCGCACATTTCAACGACTCCAAAGCACCATTCGCCTCACACAAGGACCGTCACGAGCACATCGGCCTCGGCCACCTCGGCGCCGACGGCTTCCGCGCACTCACAAACCACCCCGCCCTCCGCGACATCCCAAAGATCCTCGAAACTCCCAAGGACGACCACGACTCCGGAACACCCTGGGACGCCGTCAACCTCCAACTCCTCCGCTCCTTCCTCACCGACCCCGCCCCCAAACGCCGATCCTCCACCGCACGGGCATAATGCACACCACCATCCGCGCTCCCGCGCAACCCCGAGCCGCCATGACGCCTCCATCGCCTCACGGAACCACACCGATGCGCAACCTCAATCGCTCCATACTCCTCCTCACCACCGCGCTCTCTCTCTCCGCCTGCTCACTCTGGTCGCGCTCCGACAACGCCAAGACCGACACCCCACACGCCGCCGAACGCGTCACACAGGCCGACGCACTCATCGAAGAAGGCCGCATCGCCGAGGCACTCGCACAACTCGCGCTCGCCATCCGCGAAAACCCAACACACTCCACCGCCTACGTCAAAATGGCCGACATCCACAAAGACCAAGGCAACTACGCCGCCGCCGAAGCCTCATACCGGGAAGCCGGACGACTCGAGCCCTCCAACTTCCACGTCGCATACAACCACGGCCTCGTCCTCCAACTCCTCAACCGACTCTCCGACGCCGTCCGCGCATACCTCCGCGCCCTCTCCATCAACCCGAACGACCGCGACGCAAACCTCAACCTCGCCACCGCATACCTCCAGCTCGCCGAGCCCGCGCAAGCGCTCCCCTACGCTGAACGCGCCGCAAACGCCGACCCCGCGCACGGACCCTCCCGCGTCAACCTCGGCGCCGTCTACGCCGCACTCAACCGCCACGCCGAAGCCGTCTCCCAGTACGAGGCCGCCGCCGACCTCATGGCCCTCACCCCAGAACTCCTCCTCAACCTCGCCGACTCACTCTCACGCATCAACCGCTTCGAGGAAATGCTCAACACCCTCGACCGACTCGTCGCGCTCCAACCCTCCGCACTCGCCTACGAACGCCGCGGTTCCGCCCTCTTCCGACTCCGACGCTACGACGACGCTCTCGCCTCCTTCCGAAACGCCGAGCACTCCGACCCGAACCACTTCCCCGCTCTCAACGGCATCGGCGTCGTACTCCTCAACCAATACCTCACCGGACAGCAGAAAGACCGCGACTTCCGCGATCAAGGCCTCAACGCACTCCGACGCTCTCTCAAAATCAACCCCAACCAGCCCCGCATCCTCGAGCTCGTCTCTCGATTCTCCTGACCCGCCGATGACCCAGCGCGCGCCACACATCGTCCTCATGGGCCTGCGCGCCTCCGGAAAATCCACACTCGCTCGACTCCTCTCCAACCTCTCCAACCTCCCCTCCACCGACCTCGACGACGAAACCCTCGCACTCCTCAACCAACCCTCCACCTCGCGCGCATGGGCAACCCTCGGCCAAGCCGCCTTCCGCGACGCCGAATCCACAGCCCTCTCCAACACACTCTTCCTCCCCACCCGCGTCATCGCCCTCGGCGGCGGCACGCCCACCTCGCCACCAGCCGAACAACTCCTCCGCGAGGCACGCCGCGCCCGACGCGCCCTCATCGTCTATCTCCGATACCCCGCCTCCACCCTCCGCGCACGACTCGCCGCCGACCCGGCGCAACTCGCCGACCGCCCCGCCATCCACGGCGCATCACCCCTCGACGAGATCCCAACCCTCCTCGCGCAGCGCGACCCCCTCTACGCCGACCTCGCCGAACTCATCCTCGAATCCCCCGCCGACGCGCAAGCAGCCGCGCAGACGATCCTCGATCGCCATCGCGCCATGACGCCATAGCGCACGCACTCACGAATGACAGGTGACAGTTCCGGGGTTACGCAGCCCGACGCAGGAAGAACCCGCTGTCGAGACGGCCCAGCAACCGCTCGCGGTCGCCCTCACGCGCAAACCGCGTGATCGCCAGCGCCATCCGCGCCGGACCCGGCTCATCCTCGTCCTCGAGCCACACCACGTTCCCGAGCACGAACACCGGCAGGCTCATCGCCCCCCGAAGCTGCAGCGGCGTCATCCCGACACCCGGCAACTCGATCTTCATCGCCAGCGTCGTTCCCGGCGCAAACGCGCGATCACACTCGAACTGAATCCCACCCTCGCTCAGGTCGTACGCGTGCCCATCCCAACGAAACACGTCCTCGTCCAGCGTGCGGATCGAGATCGGCGTGTACATCGGAGGAACGACGAAGCGATCGTGGCGTCGACGGCTCTGACCGGTATGCATGACTGGCTCCATCGCGGCGAACAACCCGGATGCACGCCGCTACCCCCCTATCGGCCCCATCTCCCCCACACTTCACTCCCCCGAACAACCGCCGACCCGTTCCCCCTCGAACTCCACCCGCACCCGCCTGATACGCACCCCAAGCCGATCACCAACCGCCTTCAACGTCTCCGCAGGGATCCGATCCAGCACGCACGCCCCCAGATCGTCCGGAACATCCAGCACCCGCCCGTCCGCCGTCGTCACGTGCAGATGCTCACGCAGATCCGCGTCATACCGCGCACCCCCGCACGAACACACCAGCCGCCTCGCCAGACCCACTCGGCACAGCGCATCCAGCGTGTTGTACACCGTCGCCAAACTCACCCGACCCTCCCCCGACTCACCCCCATCACCCTCATCCTCACAACACTCCCCCCCACTCAGCGGCAGACGCTCGTTCACGATCTTGTGCAGCTCCTCGGCCGTCGGGTGCTCACACGACGCCACCAGCGCCTCAAACACCTCAACCCGCTGCCTCGTGCAGCGCAACCCCCGCTCACCAAACAACGTATGCGTGTCCGTGCGTCCCAAACCCTCACTCCTGCCTTCCGTCACGCCCCCCGATTCCGTGCCAAATCCCATCGACAACCCCAAACCTTAGACCCGTTCCAACTTCAGAGACAACCCCCTCCCCAACTCTGATATCGGACCCACATCCCCGCACGAACCCTCCGCGCCACTCCCCCGAATCTTCCCTCGGCCATGGACGCGCCAACCCCCATCCTCTGCTCCACCTGCGGCTACGACGTCACAAACCTCGCCGAACCCGCCCGCTCCAGCCCCGCCACCATCCTCTGCTCCGAATGCGGCGCCCCCGTCGCGCTCTCCCTCACCGACCAGCGCTTCACGCAACGGCTCTCCATCCGAAAAGCCGCGGGCGTCTTCCTCGCCCTCCACCTCCACCCCATCACGATCTGGAAGCACGTCCCGTTCCGCACGCGCGGCATCTTCCTGTTCAACGCCATCCTTGCCGCCGAATCGGTGATGATCGCAACGAACACACATACCGTGCTCACGTCCACGGGGAGCTCCTGTCGGGGTGATCCATTCGTCCGTATGGACGGCTTCCTGCTGCTTCTCTTTGCCGTGCTCTTCACCACCGCGATCATCTCCCTCATCGCGTCCCTCGTCAGCGCCTGCTGCCGCTGGCGCATCCCCTCGCAAGTCTTCTGGGCGGTCATCGACTACGCGACCATGCTCTGGCCCACCGGCCTCCTGCTCATCACGCTCGCATACATCGCACTCGATTCCCTCGGCCTATACCCGGCATCCGACTACGAACACATCATCGCCCTCACCTCGCTCCTCTTCACCCCCTCCCTCGTCCTCATCATCACGCTCATCGGTCTGTACTCACTCCGAGGCGTCCACGCGCCCCCGACACCACGAAGCCCACCACCCGAATAACCTTCCGTGTCAATGCCCCCTCCACTCCCCATCCTCTGCAACTCCTGCGGCTACGACATCACCCCGCTCGCAGACCGCGCCCGCCGAGACCCCAACCTCCCCTGCCCCGAATGCGAAGCCAAGATGTGGCGCTCTCTCCCCGAGCGCCGCCACGATCCGCGCGATCCTCCGCAATCACTGCTTGCGCATGTGTGCCGCGAATACCTCGACGTCTATCGACGCCCGTTCACAATCTGGCAACGCATCCCCCTCGACCACCCCGCCGGCGTACTGTCCCTTCTGAACGTGGCCCTCACCGCGCTGCTCTTCCTCTGTTCCGTCCCCCTGCTCATCTGGTCACAATCCAACGCGTACGAAGCACGCGAGTGGTGCTTTGCCCTGCTCCTGTGGACGCCCCTCACCGGCGTCATTCTCCTGATCCTCGCCGACGTCGTGGCACACCAACTCGCGCGTCTGAGCTGGTGGCGATACACCAGGCGCACGCTCTGGACCGTCCTCGACCGAACCACCATGCTCGGACCGCTCGGCTGCACGCTCACCATCGTCACCATGACGATCCTGAGCGCCGTCGAGAAAGCACACCGGCCATCACTCGTCGTGCCTCGCTACGCGCTATTCCTGACGCTCGCGATCACGCCGCTCCTGATCCTCATCCCCACCATCCTCGCCCTCCGCGCACTCCGCTACGCCAACCCACCTCCACATTCGCCCCCCCATTAACCTCCACGCACAAATGCCCCCTCCCCACCCCCTCCTCTGCGAACTCTGCGGCTACGACATCACCTCCCTTGAGCCGCTCCTTCCCTCCAAGCCCAATATCCCCTGCCCCGAGTGCGGCAGCCGCGTCATCGCCAGCCTCCCCGAACACCGGTACGGCACCCCCTGGCAAAAGCGCCAATCCCTCTCCAACCTCTTCAAAACCGCGCATCGAGTAGTCACCTGGCCCCAACACATCTGGCGCAACGTCCGCATCGACTCCCGCGCCAACCGAAAACTCCTCAACCGCTCACTCCTCCTCGTCTCCTTCGCCTGGCCCGCCGCATACTTCCTCCCAGGCGTCATCAACGCCCTCATCCACCACGCCAGCATCCCACTCGCGCTCCTCAGAGGCTCTCGCTGGCTCATCTTCAGCGCCGCCGTGCTCCTCATCCTCCACACCCTCTGCGCTATCGAGTCCCTCGGCCTGCGCCTCTTCGCCCGCCGCCGTCACTGGCGAACCGACCGCCACATCGCCCTCGCCGTCATCGCCCACGCCTCCTTCGGCTGGTGGCTCGGCCCCTTCCTCTTCCTCGCCCTCCTGCTCGTGATCGTCACCATCGCCGCGCCCAACCCAGCCTCCAACACCCCCCTCCTCACACTCATAGCCGCCCTCTTCTTCCTCCACCTCCTCCTCCCACTCCTCGCCTTCGAATTCCTCGTCTACCTCGGCTTCCGCGCGCTCCGCTTCGCCAACTACCCCCGCGCCAAACCCGCGCCCGCGCCGCAACCCTCTCCCCCCTCTCCCCTACCATCCCCTCCTTGACCTCAACTCCCCACACATCCCCCTCTCCAGCCCCACCCACGAGCCTCCTCTCCCGACTCTTCTCCTCCTCCCCCCTCCGTCACCCCCACTTCCGCAACATCCAGATCGCAGCCTTCGGCTCCTCCGTCGGCACCTGGATGGAATCCGTCGGCGTCCAGTGGCTCATGGCCGAGCAGACACGCTCTCCCATCATGATGGGATGGCTCGCCGCCGCGCAGATGGGACCCATGCTCCTCCTGGGCCTCTTCGGCGGACTCGTCGCCGACCGCGTCAACCGCAAGACACTCCTCATCATCACCGGCCTCGCCATGATGATCGTCGCCGCTCTCCTCACCCTCATGTCCTATGAGGGCTGGACCTCCCCCACCGTCCTCATCGCGCTCTCACTCTTCCAAGGCATCGCCACCGCCTTCAACATCCCCGCCTGGCAGGTCCTCACCCCACGTCTCGTCCCCCGCGCCGAACTCGCACGCGCCATCACCATCAACGGCATGCAGTTCAACCTCGCACGCGTCGTCGGACCGGGCCTCGGCGGCGTCCTCATGGCCCTCTACGGACCAACCATCCTCTTCCTCATCAACACCCTCTCCTTCATCGGCGTCATCATCGCCGTCGCCGCCACCCCCGACGCCCCCGCCATGCGCCAAGGCCAACGACTCTTCTCCGGCGCCTGGGCACAGATCGGCCAAGCCTTCTCCTTCGTCTTCCGCTCCCCAGGCCCCCGCGCCATCTTCCTCGGCCTCACCCTCTTCGCCACACTCGCCGTCCCCATCATCCGCTTCCTCCCACTCTTCGTCTCCGAAGTCTTTCACGCCGAAGAACGAACCTACGGACTCCTCCTCTCCATCATGGGCTGCGGCGCCGTCGCCGGCGGATTCCTCAAAAAACTCATCCCCGACTGGTACCCCACACACCACCTCCTCCCCCTCTCCATCCTCTGCGGCGCCTGCTCCGTCCTCGCCTTCGCACTCTCCCCAAACATCCCCATCGCCGCTGTCACCATCTTCTTCGTCGGAGTCTTCTGGCTCTGGACATTCACCACCGCCCTCGCCGCCATGCAGCTCCTCGTCGCCGAGGAAATGCGCGGCCGCGTCATGGCCGTCTGCAACACCGCCACCTTCGGCGCCATGCCCCTCGGCTCCGTCCTCGTCGGACTCCTCGGCGAATCCATCGTCTCCCTCGACCTCGCAGGCCGATCCACCCGCGAAATGACCGGCCTCGCCGTCCGCTCCGGCGTCGGCTCCGCCGCATTCGTCCTCCTCATCGCCGCACTCGTCATGCTCATCTGGCGTACTCCCGAAATCGATGCACTCGCGCCAGACCATCCCCCCGACACCCGCCGCCCCGGACTCCTCCGAGGCCTCACCGCCTCCACACACCGCCCTCCCCGAACGCGATAATCACACCATGCCACTCGTCCGCCCGGCACGCGCCGACGACTTCGACAACATCGCCGCCCTCACCAACCACTTCATCAACACCACCCCCATCCACTTCTCCTACCAGCCCGTCACACCCGACGAGCTCCGCCACCTCTGGCAATCCAAACTCCACCTCTACCCCTGGCTCGTCGCCGAAGCCGACAACGCCTTCGCCGGATACGCCAAGGCCGGGCCCTGGCGCGAACGCTCCGCATACCAATGGACCCCCGAAGCCGGCATCTACGTCGAGCCCCGCTTCCACCGTCAAGGCGTCGGCCGCGCCCTCTACCTCAAACTCTTCGACGTCCTCCGCGCACAGGGCTACCACTCCCTCATCGGCGGCCTCACGCTCCCCAACCCCGCCTCGCAACGCCTCCACGAATCCCTCGGCTTCCGACCCGCCGGCATCGTCCGCCGCGCAGGCTGGAAAATGAACCAGTGGTGGGACGTCGCCTTCTACCAATACGACCTCGCGCACCCCGACTCCCCCGCGCCCTCCCACATCAAACCCCCGCCGAACGCCTGAATCCCCTCGGCTACACTCCACTTCCCATGCACCCACGACGCCCAACCCGCCCCATCTTCGTCGGCGACTCCCGCACCGGCATCATCCAAATCGGCGGCGGTCTCCCCGACTCCAAAGGCAACCCCTCCTCCCCGGCCCCCGTCTCCGTCCAGACGATGACCTCGGGCTACACCCATGACGTCGACCGCTGCGTCGCCGAGATCCACAAGCTCGCCGCCGCCGGCGCCGACGTCGTCCGCGTCGCCGTTCCCGAAAAGAAGGACACCGACGCCCTCCGCGACATCATCCCCCAGGTCCGCGTCCCCATCGTCGCCGACGTCCACTTCCACTTCCAGCGCGCACTCGAAGCCGTCGAGGCCGGCGTCCACAAGATCCGCCTCAACCCCGGCAACATCAACGACCGCGAGCAGGTCAACGCCGTCATCGACGCCTGCAAGGAACGATCCATCCCCATCCGCATCGGCGTCAACGAAGGCTCCATCATCGAGCGCAAGGACAAGCAGCGCCGCAAGGAAGAGCTCGGCAAGTTCTTCGCCGGACACAAGCAGGGCCACCTCATGGCCCTCATGATCGCCAAGCTCGAGGAATACCTCGACATCTTCCACGCACGCGACTTCCACGACATCGCCATCTCCGCAAAGTCCATGGACGCCGCATTCGTCTTCGACATCTACTCCGAAGTCTCCAAACGCTTCGACTACCCACTCCACCTCGGCGTCACACACGCCGGCACCAAAGAGTCCGGCGCCATCCGCTCCGTCGCCGCCCTCGGCGCCCTCCTCGCCCACGGCGTCGGCGACACCATCCGCATCTCCTACGCCTCCGACCCCGTCTACGAAGTCCAGGACGGACTCGAACTCCTCTGGTCACTCTCCCTCCGCGAGCGCAAAGGCGTCGACCTCATCGCCTGCCCAACCTGCGGCCGCATCCAGGTCGACCTCTTCACGCTCGTCCAGGACGTCCGCGTCAAGCTCGCCGCCGAGATCACCGTCCCCATGAAGGTCGCCGTCATGGGCTGCATCGTGAACGGACCCGGCGAAGCCGAGGGCGCCGACGTCGCCGTCTTCGCCGGCGACCGACGCGGCATCATCTACGTCCAGGGCGAACGCGTCGCCAACGTCCCCGAACCCGAAATTCTTGACAGACTCCTCACAGAGTGCCGCCAGTTCCAGGCCCGCGTCCTCGCCGGCGACGCAAAGCTCGGCGAGAAAAAGGTCGACATCGTGCCCCCCGACCCCATCGGCGAGCTCGGCTCCGGCTTCGAAAAGATCGCCGAAGGCCGCGTCGAAAAGCACGCCCCGCTCACCGTCGGCCACACCTGACCCGCGCCGCCTTTCTCGACCCGCACCCCTCCCCCCCGATACACTCGACATCGACGAGAGCACTCGCGCGCACGATGCCCAACAGCAAGCAACCCAACCCGACGCCCCCGAGCCCCATGCCCGGCTTCCACACCGAGTTCCACTCCGCGCTCGACGAGCTCCACCAGCGACTCTGCCGCGAAGGCATGCTCGCACTCGAACTCCTCGAGGCCGCCATCGTCGCACTCAAAAAATGCGACCGTGACGCCGCGCGAAAACTCCGACTCCGAGACACCGAGGTCGACGAAGAGGAAGTCCACATCGAGGAGGAAACCGTCCGCCTCATCGCCCTCCACCAGCCCGTCGCACGCGACCTCCGGCGGCTCATGCTCATCATCAAGTCCAACGCCGACATCGAACGAATCGCCGACCACGCCATGGGCCTCTGCAAGTCCGTCCTCTACCTCGACAAGGACGAAAACCCCGACTGGCCCACCGCACTCCTCGACATGGCCGACCGCGTCGTCCCACGCGCGCACGACGCCCTCCGCGCACTCCAGGACCTCGACGCCGACGCCGCGCAGAAACTCATCGACGAGGACGCCACCCTCGACTCGCTCGCCCGACGCGCCTTCGAGGAAATCGAACAGTCCGAGGCCAAGGGACGCATCACCAACCGCGCCGCCCTCCTCGCCTTCCGCGCCTCGCGCGAGCTCGAACGCATCTCCGACCTCCTCGGCGCCATCTGCGAAGACATCGTCTACACCCGCACCGGACGCATCATCCGCCACGCCAAACGACTCAACCCCCCCGCCAAGCCCGCCTAACCACACCCCCGCGCCGCTCCCGCGCAACACCACACACTCCCCATGCCCGACGCAGCCCTCCTCGAAGCATTCCCCACGCCCGATCAGGCCGGCGATCACCCCTTCCTCATCGAACACATCGCCGAAGAATTCACCTCGCTCTGCCCCAAAACCGGACACCCAGACTTCGGCACGATCACCGTGCGATACGTCCCAAGGCCCGCCTCCCAATCGGGAAGCCGCGGCTGCGTCGAACTCAAGTCACTCAAGCTCTACCTCCAGTCCTTCCGCACCCAAGGCATCTTCTACGAAGCCGTCACCAACGAAATCCGCAACGACCTCGCCAACCTCATGAACCCAACCTGGCTCGAAGTCACCTCCGACTGGAAAGGCCGCGGCGGAATCCGCTCACGCATCACCGCCTCCCTCGGCCAACGCCCAAATCTCTAACCCCTCCCTCCACCCGCACCCCCGTGCCACCTACCCGCGCGTGCCGTGGTTTGATGCGAAGCATCAAGCCACGCGCTCAACAGTTGTGTGCCGTGGCCTACGGGCGCAGCCCG
>CAYPGJ010000018.1:27487-40086 GCA_964410465.1 uncultured Phycisphaeraceae bacterium
AACGTGCGAGCGCGGGGGAGGTGGCTCGGCGTAAGCCGAGCCGGAGGGGGGCTCTTCATTAACCCGCGACCCCGTGCCACCGACTTGCGCCTCGCAAGTCGGTGCTCCTTCTTCTCCCGCGCTCATCGCGCCACCCCACCCCGTCAATCCGAAGCGCGTTCCGCCTCTTCACCCAACGAACGAGACGCGATCGCTCCGGGCGGCCACCTCTCCCATTGGCTCTGCAATGGGAGAGGGCAGGGTGAGGGCTCCATGGCCTCCTTCTTCTCTTCCTCTATGCATCATCGCCCGCGCACCCCGCCCCCATCGTGTGCGCTCGCCCATCGCGCAACCCGCCTGATAAACGAGACGCGACCGCGAGAGAGCGTCGACCCATCTCATTCTTCTCCCCTCCTCATCCCTTCAACCAGCGCCCCGCGATCCCCATGCACACGCCCACCACACGCGCCCCGTTCACCGACGGGGGTTGCAAGGGGGCGGAGCCCCCTGCACCGCAACCCGAACCCGCGCGCTATCTCTTCCTCACCACATGCTTCAGATCCAACCCCCTCAATTCCTCCACGTTCCCATCTCCATCGATCGCAAAGAACCGGCCGGACGAATCCCCGCCAATGAGCCGCGTCGAGTCGTCCGACGTCACCCGCATGAGCCCCGCGTTGCCGCCCGGACGAATCACAGCATGCACGCCCACACGCTGCCCCGTTCCCCACTCAAACCTCTCAACCCGCGTGGTTCTGAAATCAAACACCCACACCTCATCCCCCACGATCACGACGTTCTTGCCGAGTCCAACGTCGCCCGCGGCCACAATCTCGCGATCCTTCCACCGAACGCGCCTCCGATCCTCAAAGCTCGTATACACCGCGGCGCCATGCGCAAAGCTCCAATCGTTGAAGCCCCAGCCTTCAAGAGAGACTTCGACAACCCTGAGGCTTGCCGCGCCCTCGCCCCAGCGCATGGTCGACACCCGATCACGCGCGGGCGGCTCGCTCGACCACAGCGCAATCTCCTCCCCGACAAAGCCGATCGGCAGGAAGAACCGATCAACCACCTCATCCCGTGCGCGTCCCGTCACGAGATCGCACAGCATCAGCGATCTTCCGACCCCGTGACTCACATAGACGGCCGCCCTCGTCCCCGTCTCATCCAGCTTCATCCCCGAGCAAATGGACGCCTCGTCCATTCGAAGCGCCGTGCGGCACCCGCTCCCGTCCGCTTCGATGATCCACAATTCGTTGAAGCCACTCACCACGATCGCGCGCAGCGCCGCGGAATACTCCGCTCGGAGCGCTCCGCTGTGGAACCACTCCTCACGCGTCACGCCCCCCCAATTCCAAACCACTCGCGCCGAGAGCATGCCGATGCCCGGATCTCGCGCCTCCTGACCCGATTCATCAATCGGCCCCGGCTGGTACGCAGCCAACTCGATCGCCACCCCGACCCCCGCCGCCACATCGTAATGCTGCGGCAACACGCCTATCACGAAGCCGCTTCTCGAATCGTCTTGCCCCCGCGCCACTCCCACCACCACCACCGCACTCACCACCCCCGCCCAGAACACCCCATTGCGCATTGATGTCCCTCCATCCACGTCGCGCTCCCCGTCACTCCCACACACCCCAACAGTATTCCCGCTCGTCCCCAGCGCCTCAAAACCCCGCCCCACTCCTCACCTCCACCCACCTCCCGCTCCCAGGATCCCGGAACCTCAACCAACCCGCGTGCAGCATCAACCTCTCCCCCCTCGGCTCATCCACCGGCTCCTCACCCCGCACCAGCGCCGCATACACCCTCTGCCCCGCAGCCCCGTACAGCGCATCCCCCACGATCGCATGCCCCAACCCCTCCGGCCGCGCCAGCGCAGCATGCACTCTCAACTGGTGCGTCCTCCCCGTCCGCGGCTCAAACTCCACCCGCGTCCGATCCACCTCATACCCCAGCACCCGCCACCTCGTCCGCGCCGCCTGCCCCCGCACCGCGTCATGAATCCGAAACGGCCGCGCCCGCGGGTCCAGCCGGATCGCCGCCTCAATCACCCCCGCATCCCCCTCCACCATCCCCTCCACCAGCGCCACATACCGCTTCTCCACCTCCCGCCTCTCAAACTGCCCCGACAGCTCCCGCTGCGCATCAGCGTCCAGCCCGAACACCATCAGCCCCGACGTGTCCATGTCCAGCCGATGCACCACCAGCGGCCCGCTCGCCCCAGGGAACATCTCCCGCACCCGAGCCGCCGCGCAATCCTCCTTCCCCACCCCCTTCCCGGGAACCGACAGCATCCCCGACGGCTTGTCGATCACCACAAACCGCTCGCGCGCTTCCACCACCGAAATCTCCAGCGAACCACGCATCATCTGACGACTCTAATACCCACGTCTTCCTCTAGAATCACGCGAGCCTGACATTCTCGGCCCCGAGACCCGAAGGACCACCCCATGCCCCTCCACACCGCCGCGCTCCTCGCCTCATTCTCCCTCGCCGCACACGACCCCAACCCGCACGCGCAGGCCTCCCCGACCCCCCCGACACCCGAGACTCTCGCCGCCGAGGCCGCCGAAGAAGCCAAGTCCATCAAGGACCCCGTCCGACTCTCCACCCCCGAACTCTTCTCCAAGGCCGGCGAAGCGTACTTCGACCCCTACTCACGCTGGATCATCTTCCAGGCCGTGCCCGCCTCCCCCGACGCGCAATCCTCTTCCTCTCCCCACTACCTCATGTACGCCGCGCGGCTCGGCAAGGGCGCCGACGGACACGTGAAGGGCGTCGACGAGCCCGTGCTCCTCTCCACTCCCGGCTCCGCGAACACCTGCGGCTTCTTCCACCCGACCGCCACCTACAACGTCATCTTCGGCTCCACCGTCAATCCTCTCCCCGCGCCCGAGCCCAAGGGCGCCGGGCAATCCGGCGGCGGCGCCGGCTACAAACGAGACTCCGGCTCCTACGTCTGGGAGTTCCCAGACCAGATGGAGATCTGCGCCAAGCCCGTCGCGCAGATCCTCGAAGACCTCCTCCCAGGCATGGCCGACCCCGAAACACTCGCCGCCGCCAAGGCCCCACCCTTCCCCCTCTGGAGCCGCGACGGCTACGACGCCGAGTGCGCCTTTTCCTCCGACGGACGCAACATCGTCTACACCCGCGTCGACCCCGAGACCAAGAACCCCGACATCTACATCTACAACATCGAGTTCAAGACGCACACACCCGTCATCACACGCCCTGGCTACGACGGCGGACCCTTCTTCTCCCCCGACAACTCACACATCTGCTACCGCTCCGACCCCCGAGGCGACAACAACCTCCAGGTCTTCATCGCCGAACTCGAATGGGACTCCTCCGGCGCTCTCAAACGAGTCGTCTCCGAAAAACAAGTCACCGACAACACCCACGTCAACTGGGCCCCTTTCTGGCATCCCTCCGGCCAATACCTCCTCTACACCACCTCCGAGGTCGGTCACGACAACTACGAGATCTTCTCCATCGAAGCCCCCCTCGGCGCCAACGCCGTCAAGTCCCCCTCCGAACTCAAGCGCCGACGCATCACCTACTCCCGCGGCTTCGACGGCCTCCCCGCCATCTCCAAAGACGGCAAATACCTCATGTGGACCTCCCAACGCCCCGCCGGCGTCAAGAACACCGCGCTCAAGCCCACCGACGAACACTTCGGCTCCAAAGAAGCCTCCCAGGTCTGGATCGCCGACGTCATCAACCTCGCGCCCTGATCCGCGCCAAACGGCATTCACCATGCCGTGACTCGCGCCGTTGCAACCCCTCCCCCCGCCGAAGGCGCGGGGGAGGTGATTCGTGCGAAGCACGAATCGGTGGGGGGCAGCGACTCTCGCGCGCCGCTCCCATACCTTCTCCCCCATGCTCACCCGGCTCCTCCACCCCTTTCTCCCCGCCTCGCTCCCCGCGATGTCGCGCCAGTCCTACCGCTGGGAAGCGCTCTCCGCCCTCTTCCTCCCAACAGCCGTCGCCTGCGTCGAAGCCAACGTCATCGCCGTCATCGCCAAAAAAGCCTTCGACGCCACCCCACTCGCCATCGCCACCCTCGCCGCCGCCCCCGCACTCTCCAACCTCTCCTCCGTCCTCTGGACCCGCTTCATCAAAGGCCGAGACCGCGTCCGCGCCGTCAACGCCATGCAGCTCGCCCTCCTCGCCTCCGTCGCCATCATCGCACTCGCCCCCATCTCCCCCCTCGGCCAGCTCATCCTCGTCCTCGCCACCCTCGCCGCCCGAGTCCTCCTCACCGGCATCATCACCGCCCGCACCGACATCTGGCGGAACAACTACGCCCGCGCACACCGCGCCCGAGTCACCGGAAAACTCCTCACCATCGCCGCCATCACCGTCGCCTCCACCGCCGCCATCCTCGGCGCCGCCATGGACCTCTCCGACGACTCCCGAATCACCGCCTTCCGCACCATCTACCTCGCCTCCGCTCTCCTCGGCCTCGTCGGCGTACTCCTCTTCGCACGCATCCGATGGCGCACCCGCGCCATGTCCCTCTCCGCAGAACGAAACCCCGACGCCGAGTACGCAACCGCCGGCGCACGCGACATGCTCCGCGTCCTCAAAAACGACAAGACCTACCGCTCCTTCATGGCCGCGCAGTTCGCCCTCGGCCTCCCCAACCTCGCCTCCATCCCCATCTTCATCCTCGCCCTCGACGATCAATTCCACCCCGCATACGCCGAGTCCTTCCTCCTCACACAGATCATCCCCCTCATCATCCCCATCCTCACCATCCCACTCTGGGCCCGACTCCTCGACCGCACCCACATCGTCCGCTTCCGCGTCTTCCACTCCTGGTTCTTCGTCATCGCAAACCTCCTCCTCGCACTCGGCTTCGTCTACCACAACCTCCCCACCATCTACGCCTCCCGCATCGTCCTCGGCGCCGCGTACGGCGGCGGAATGCTCGCCTGGGACCTCGGACACCACGACTTCGCCCGACGAGACCTCGCCACCCTCTACATGGGCATCCACGTCACACTCACCGGCGTCCGCGGCGCCATCGCCCCCTTCCTCGGCGCACTCCTCTACTCCGGCTCACTCGCCATCCCCGCCATCACCCTCCGTTCACTCCACATCCCAGGCGCCTCCATCAACATCCCACCCATGGGACACCACGCCTTCTTCCTCCTCGCCGCAGGCTCCGTCCTCGGCGCCCTCATGTTCCTCCGACTCTCCCACACCATCGGCGCCGCCGCACACTCAAAACCGAAAGACAACTGATCAACCACCCTCGCCCCGCGCACCACGCCACCGGTGCGCCGCGCGCTCACCCACGCAGCAACACCCCTCCCCCACCCCGGTACAACCAACACCATGCGCCACCTCCTCATCACCCTCACCACCCTCCTCCTCTCCTCCACCTCCCTCTCCCAGCAATCACCCCCACCTCCCCAATCCCCAGGCGAAACCGTCGCACGCCTCCAATCCGAATCCACCTCGCTCCTCCCCCTCCTCGAATCCGACCTCTTCGCCCACTACACCCTCTGCCGCAAGAAATAAACAAGAGCGCAATCAACATTGCTTTGACCCCTCCCCCCTCGTGGGGGAGGTGGTTCGTGCTTTGCACGAACCGGTGGGGGGGACTTGTGCTACTTGCCGCGCAATCTGCGCACTCGTGACAGGTGAGGGTGCTTAGCCCCTTCTCCCTGCCGGGTGCCGAGGGAGAAGGTGTCTCTGCGGTGCTTCATCGCAGAGACGGATGAGGGGGCCTCCATCTTCTTCCACGCTCGAGCTTTCGCTTCAACCCCTCCCTCCGCAAGCCGCTTCTTGAAGCGTCGCAGCGCGGGGGAGGTGTCTCACGCCATAGCGTGAGACGGAGGGGGGATTCACCGCATGCTCGCGCTGTCATAACCCCTCTCCCATCGGGGGTGCGGGAGAGGATGTCGTTGCGCTTCGCAACGACAGGTGAGGGGCCCTCCTTCTTCTCCCGCTCTCATCGCGCCACCCCACCCCGTCAATCCGGAGCGTGTTCCGCGCCTCCGCGTCCATAACGAGACGCGACCGGAAAGGAGCGTCTACCCGCTCTCGTTCTTTCGACCTCGCCTCGCACACACAACGCGCCGATTTCGAGTGCGCGCCACCCAACCTCTCTGACGTGCCAGGCGAGACGCGACTGTAAAGGAGCGTCTACTTTCCCTCTCTCTTCTCCCCGTCTCATCGCGCACCCGGCCTGGTCAATCCAGAGCGCGTTCGCGCGCACATCGTCCATAACGAGACGCGACCGGAAGGGCGCGTCTACTTCACCTTTATCCACTCCCACTCTCATTCAAACAGCCAACCCCCTTCGTGTGAGCGTGCTCATCGCGCAGCCAGCCTGACAAACGAGACGCGTCCGCCCGTGCCACCTCTCCCACTCGCGGCTCTGCGTGAGTGGGAGAGGGCAGGGTGAGGGCTCCATGGCCTCCATCTTCTCTTTCCCTATGCCTCAACCTCGTGGCGCTCCCCGTCTCGTCAATACGGAGCGTGTTCCGCCTCTGCGCATACATAGCGAGACGCGACCGCACGAGAGCGTCTACTTCTCCTAGATCTACTCCGCCTCTTGTTCGCGCAGCCAACCCACTTCGCGTGAGCGCGCCCATCGCGCAACCAGCCTGACGAACGAGACGCGACCGGAAGGGAGCGTCTACTCCCTCTCCTCCTTCTCCCCGCCTCATCCCTTCAAGCGACTCCCCACCACTCCCGCACTCGCCCTCCCTGAGCCCCGTCAGGGGCGAAAGAAAGTAGCCCCGGGAGGGCGGGAGGCTCGCCGGGCGTAACCACTCACGCGCGCCCATACTCTCCCTCCTCGGCCTTCTCCCCATCTCCTCCCTCATCACCATCATCGACGTCATCCTCTACAAACCCCGCTTCGCTCCCTACACTGCCCCATCTGCAACTACGACCTCCACAACACAACCTCACCCGCCTGCCCCGAGTGCGGCGCCCCAACCAACGTCATGATCCCGAACGTCTGACCCCCGCTTCGCACCCCCCATGTGCAACACAACGTGATCCTCAAAATCCCGCGTCGTACCAGCATCCCGCGCAACACTCCAAGGATCACACGATGGCGACCCTTGTCGGAAAGCATCTTCTCGATCAGATCGGCGGAGAGAACAAGCTCGGCGAGAGCTACGACGTCGAGCTGTTCGAAGTCCGCCAACCTCCTCGCGATGAAATGGGCGCTCCGAGCGTCCGAATCGTGCTCCGAAACGAGCGGCTCGCGATTCGAATCGGCATCCTGCTCAACGATGTGCGCACCATCACTCTGAATTGGTCCGGCCCGTGGCGAATCGTCATGCAGGGGGTCCGGATCGCCGACTGGTCCGACCGTCAACTCGAAGGGATCAACTGGGTCGTCTGCGACTACGAGACATCGGACTACGAGATCATGTGCGGCAGCGCGGCCATCGAATTCGCCGAACGCATCTCACCGCCCACACAATGACACCATGCTCCTGCCATCTCTCCCGTTGGCTTTGCAACGGGAGAGGGTAGGGAGAGGGCTACTGCATCGCTTCCTTCTCTTCATCGCCTCGTACTGCGGCCGTCTCGTGCGCACTCCCCGACGTCGGATGTCGGCCTTTCACTCTGCCTGTGCCACCGCAACGTGCCGCAACTTCACACGCGTCCGCTCTGGCCACCGTCCCCAATCGCTTCGCTTGGGAGAGGGCAGGGTGAAGGCTGCATGCCCTCTTTCTACTCCTTCTCTCTGCATCAACGCACTCCGCCCCCATCGTGTGCGCTCTTCCATCGCGCGGCCCGCCTGACAAACGAGACGCGACCGCAAGAGAGCGTCTACCCCATCTCATTCTTCTCCCCGCCTCCCCTTCAACCGGCGCACTGCGCTCCCACCGCCCTGCTACGTCAGCAACACCCGCTCTTCTTCTGCCGGGGGTTGCAAGGGGGCGGAGCCCCATGCACCGCATTTCATTCCACTATCGCTATCGCTTCGCCCGCGTCACCCACCAGCGCTCCCCGCACCGCGCATTGCTTCCCGCTTTCCCGAGTGCCCGATGCCTCGTCCCCAGTGCCCTTCTGCCTTCGCCTTTCCCTAGTGCCTAGTGCCTAATCCCTAGTGCCCTTCTCTCCTCCCCTAGTGCCCCTCACCCTTAAATCCCATCTTCTCCATCAACCCCTCAAAGTGATCCAGGTCATAGAACTCCAGCATCACCCTCCCCCGCTTCCCGCTCGCGTCCGTACGGATCCGCACGCGCGTCCCCAGGTGCTCGCCCAGCCGCTTCTCCAGATCGCGCGCCTGCGCCTGCGCACGCGAGAGCGTGTTCACCTTCAACTCCCCGAGATCACCCGTGTCATCGATCCGCACGCCCCCCGGCGAGCCCTCGTACGCCCCCGCCGCGATCGTGGCCTCAAGCCTCCGCACACTCCACCCCGCGCTCTCACAACGCTTCGCCAACTCCTTCCGCGCCTTCCCGCTCGGCACGCTCAACAACGCCTTCCCGTGACCCGCCGTCAACGCCCCCCCAGCCACCCGATCACGAATCTCCTCCTCCAGCTCCACCAGCCGAACAAGATTCGCAACCGTCGAGCGCTCCAATCCAACACGCTCGGCCACCTGCCCATGACTCAACCCAAACTCCTCCGACAAGCGCTTCAACCCCTCCGCGCGCTCCATCGGATTCAAATCCTCGCGCTGCATGTTCTCCACGAGACCCCACGCAGCGCTCTCCTCATCACTCAAGCGCACCACCACCGCCGGTATCGCCGCCAACCCCGCAATCTTCGACGCACGCCAACGACGCTCACCAGCCACCAACTCATACAACCCCGACCCCGCCTCACGCACGGCCACAGGCTGCATCACCCCACTCACCCGAATCGAATCCGCCAACCCCTTCAGCGCACTCTCATCCATCACCTTCCGAGGCTGATGACGACTCGTCACGATCTGCCCAAGCGGAATCCGCAACAACCGCTCCACCACCTCACCCTCACCAGCCTCTTCCCCATGCGCATCCTCACCCGCGCGCGCGCGAGCCGCGGCACTCTTCTGTTCATCAGCACGCGCACCACCCTCCCGCGCGCGCACCGCCGACGCCCCCTCGATCACGCCCGCCGAACCGGCGCCCCCCCCACTCACATCCGATCCGCTGGCGCCATGCGCACGACCACCCGCGGGTATCGCCGCGTTCGTGCGCACCCCGCCCGCGACTGCAGCCTCTCGGCCAAAACCCGCAGAACTCGATTCCGCGCGGCCATCCGCCCCGCCCCCCCCACCATCGCCCGCGCCCGTGCGCACCCCGCCCCCTCCATCACCCACGCCCGTGCGCGCTACCCCTTCCCCTACACCACCCCTGTTCTCAGGGTTTTCACTGGCACTGCCCGCCTCCACCTGGCGAGGCGGCTCGACAGGAACCGGCTGCGAGAGCAGACTGCTCAGACCTCTACCCAGCCTCCGCTCCGACTTCGACTGCTGCGACATGCCTCACACTCCGTGCTCAGGCGTCTTCTGTCGTCCTTGACCCATCCCAATTGTGACGTGGAACACGTTCCACGAAGGAATAGGCTCCGCATCATGGCAGATTATCGGCAAATCGAGCTCCTTGCGCGCGCACTTCTGCGTCGCCCCTCTGACGGCGCCGTGCTCCTCTGTCGCAACGTCCCCAAGGGCTATCACTATCTGCCGGGCGGCCACATCGAGTTCGATGAGCCTGCCCCGTGCGCACTCGTACGGGAGTTCCTCGAGGAAACAGGCCTCACCCTCAACGCCGGCCCACTCCTCGCCGTGGCTGAGGTCCGCTTCCGTGCGCACGAAGCGTCCCATCACGAAATCAACCTGGTGTTCCACGTGGAACACCCCCCTGCCGACACTCTCGAAGTGCGCGCACAAGAAGCAGGCATCGCATTCGACTGGGTTCTCCCCGAGCACATCCCCTCGCTCGACCTCCGCCCGGAAAGACTCAAAACCTGGCTCCTTTCCCGTCTTTCCCAGCCTCTCACGCTTCCGCCCCTCCCACCCGCGCATCCGGCCTACGTCTCGCCACCGCCCGTGGATTGGCTCCAAGACCATTGACCACACTGATTTGCGTCCATAGCCCGCGCCGATCTTCCTCTCCGACAGCAATGGCGAGTGACCAACGCCGCCGTCTGCCGTCCTGTACCGGAGAAGAGAGGAGCACTCAACATGCCGCACACCACCCCTGGGGGGCGCCGCGCCCACGTTGTCGAGGCCTCCGGGTCCGCGACACGCGAGATCTTCCGACTCTTGGGCGAGGCCGAGAACCGCACCTCTCATCTGGGAGAGTCACTCAGCACCTCTGAGCGGCTGGCCGAGCTCGGCCTCTGGGCGGCCATGGTTGCACACGAGTTCAACAACATCCTCACCCCAGTTCTGAGCTACTCGCAGATCGCCCTCGCCAAGCCCGACGACCGCGAACTCGCCGCTCAGGCCCTCGAGCGAGCCGCCGCGGGCGTCGAAAAGGCGGTCGCGGTGGCGGAGCTCATCCTCGATTTCCTGCGAGCCTCAGCCGGCCAAAGCGCAGGGGAAAAGGCGGAAATCGAGGCATGCTTCGACACGACACTCAAGGCCATCGGGCGCGAGCCGTCGGCCGACGGAATCACGGTCGCCAGGCGGATTCCGGCGGGGATGGCGGTGCACCTGAGGGAGGCTGGGCTTGGACAGGTCTTCCACAATCTGTTGGTGAACGCGTGGCGCGAGCTTGCAGATGATGGGGGCGGATTGATCGAGGTGGAGGGGTGTTCCACGGGGAACAGCGAGGTGGAGATCTGGTTTCGGGACACCGGTCCGGGGTTGCCGGAGGCGGTGCGGCAGCGGCTGGAGGGCTCCTGGAGCGAGGCGATGGGCGATCACGGGATTGCGCGTGGGAACGGGCTCGGACTTTTAGTGTGCCGGAAGCTGGTGGAAGGCGCAGGGGGGACCATTACGGTGGCCAAGCAGGCCGGCTGGGGAACGGTGTTCCGGATCGTGCTCCCTGCGGCGTGAGTGCGCGCGCGGTGTGTCGATGGGTTAGGTGATGATGGCAATTTGGGAAGGATCGACCTGGAGCATGACGCGGTCGGTGCGCGCGGGCGGGGGAGTTGCGCCTGCGAGGAGCATGGCGTGAATTGGCCGAGCGGCTGCAGTGTCGGCGGTTGAGCGCACGATCAGCGAGATACTCTCGCCCAGGAATTCGGACTCCTCGACGATTGCGTGGAACATGTTCCACGCGCCATTTGAGTGGGTTGCGGATTGAGTAGGGGGGGCGTGTTGCGTCGGGGGGGCGCCTGAGTGGGTCGCGGCTTGGGTAGTGGGGGAGTCGGGGCGGGAGGCGGGCTCGGCGGCGTGCGCGGAGTTGGAGGCGTTGGTGGCCGAGGGGTGGCGGGGGGAGTGGGAATGAGAGGTGGTGGAGGTGTTCGAGGCCGAGGCGGCGCGGGAGTTGAGGAAGGGGGTGATGGCTTCGGGTCGGATGAGTGCGGTGACTTTGGCGCCTGGCTGGAGGTTGGAGTGGGAGGGGGAGGCGGTGGCGTGGAGTTGGCCGAGGGGGGAGTCGAGGAGGGTGTGTGTGGTCGTGTGGGAGCGGATGGTTGCGGGGATGAGGTTGGCGGCGCCCAGGAACTCGGCGACGAAGGTGGAGGTGGGGGCCTGGTACATCTCGCGTGGCGGGGCGAGCTGTTCGATGCGGCCTTGGCGCATGACGGCGAGGCGGTCGGCGAGTGAGAGGGCTTCCTTCTGATCGTGTGTGACGTAGACGGTGGTGATGGAGGTGGCTCGGCAGAGCCTGCGGATCTCGGCGCGCATGTCGTGTCGGAGTTTGGCGTCGAGATTGGAGAGGGGTTCGTCCAAGAGGAGGACGTCGGGCTGGACGGCGAGCGCACGGGCGAGCGCGACGCGTTGCTGTTGGCCGCCGGAAAGCTGGGCGGGTTTGCGCTGGGCGTATTGGTCCATCTGGACGAGGGAGAGTGCTTCGGCGGCGCGTTGTCGGCGTTCGGGGCGGGGGAGTTTGCGTTGGCGCAGGCCGAACTCGACGTTCTCGAGGACGGTCATGTGGGGCCAGAGCGCGTAGGACTGGAAGACCATGCCGACGCGGCGTTTTTCGGGGGGGAGTCGGGTGACGTCGCGGTCGGCGAAGTGGATGGAGCCTTGGGTGGGCTCGGTGAAGCCGGCGAGCATTCGGAGGATGGTGGTTTTGCCGCAGCCGGATGGGCCGAGGAGGAAGAAGAGCTCGCCGGGGTTGATGGTGAGTGAGACGTTGTCAACGGCGGTGGTGGGCCCAAAGCGTTTGGTGAGTGAGGAGATGGTGATGGGGAGGGGCATGGGGGGATGGTACGGAAAAGGGCGCGAGGGACGAGACAGCGGGGAAAGCGGAACGTGAAAAGTGAAAGGCGGAAATGAAGGCAGAGGAGAGGGGTGCGGAGGCTGGGTATGGCGTTGCTTGGTGATGCGTGTGGTGTTCGCCCGGCGTGCCTCCCGCCCGCCCGGGGTAGTAGAAAGAGAGATAGAGGAGAGAGAGCCCTGGCACGCCGGGCAGAGAAGGGAAGGGAGGCGTTGGAGGGTGGGGAGGCGCGGGAGCGCGGTGGGCTGTTTGAAGGATTGAGGCGGGGAGGAGTGGGAGAGAAAGTAGACGCTCCCTCCCGGTCGCGTCTCG
>CAYPGJ010000018.1:40186-57229 GCA_964410465.1 uncultured Phycisphaeraceae bacterium
TTATCGACGATGCTCGCGCACATATGCTCCGGATTGACGGAGTGGGGTGGCGCGAGGAGAGCTAGAGGGAGAAGGAGGGGGGGTAGACGCTCCTTTACAGTCGCGTCTCGTTTGTCAGGCTGATTGCGAGATGGGCGCGCTCACACGAAGGGGGTTGGCTGCGTGAGCGAGAGGTAGAGTGGATGGAGGGGAAGTAGACGCTCCCTCCCGGTCTCGTCTCGTTATCGACGATGCTCGCGCACATATGCTCCGGATTGACGGAGTGGGGTGGCGCGATGAGGCAGAGAAGATTCTGAAGGCCCCCTCACCCGGTTTACGCGCCAGAAGGGCGCGTAAACCACCCTCTCCCTCGGAGGGGAGAGGGGGGTCGAGATGCGGTCGCGTCTCGTGGTGTGCGCGAGGAGGCAGAACACGCTCCGGGTTGACGGGGTGGGTGGAAGAGGCTGAGGCGTAAGAAGTGAGGAAAAAGAGGCCATGGAGCCCTCACCCTGCCCTCTCCCACGTGAAGCACGTGGGAGAGGCGGCGAAGGTCGCGTCTCGTTATCGACGATGTTCGCGCGGAATGTGCTCCGGGTTGACGGGGCGGGGTGGCGCGATGAGAGCGGGAGGAAGAAGGAGGGGGGGTAGACGCTCCTTTACAGTCGCGTCTCGCCTGTCACGCGAAGGGGAGGTGAGTTCGGGCGCACACGATGGCGGCTCGTCGAGTGAACGAGGCGGGGTAGAGAGAACGAGAAGAAGTAGACGCTCCCTTCCGGTCGCGTCTCGTTCGTCAGGCGAGTTGTGCGATGGAGACGCTCACACGAAGCGGGCGGGGTGCGCGGGCGAGGGGAGGGGAATGGTCACGGACCGGTGTAATACTGTCGAACTTCTGCGCGCAGCAGTGTGCCCTGCTCATCGTAATACAGCATCACCTGCAGACTTCGCGTAGCCAGTTTCCAGAAGGATCGCTCGTGGATGCTTCCTACCTGAGAATTGTCCTGGTTGTGGACAGCGCCCATCTGGACGCCGATCGAGGACATGGCCGAGGTGGCGTCGTCGATCGACATGCCCTCGACGATGTGAAGTGCGATCAATCGCTGCGCTTCTGTGACGGGAGTGTCCCAGTACAGCCTGTCAGGGCTTCGCAACAGGCGGGAGCAGCGAGGGAGGATCACGAACGTAAGTACGAGGCCACAGAGCAGCGCGGCCGTCAATCCGGCGCATCCGTGGCCGACGCGAGTCAGACCCTTCGGCACATGTGCGGCTGTGCCGGCGCGTGCGGTCTGAATGGAAGGGGAAGGCTCCATCGACAGTGCTCGGACGAGAATGATGGCTGCGCCGTTGGCGCTCCTCGCAGATCACGCGAAGATACGCGTGCGTAAGCGGGAGGATGCACGGCGGTCGAAGGGTGGCGGCGTTGGTGGCGGGGTCAGTGATGGTTGGGGGGGAATGAGGCTTCGCGTTGGAGGGCCTTGGTGAAGAGGATGTTGTTTTCCTTGTGGACGTGCTGGTGCATGTCGGCTTCGAGGTTGGCGAGACCGTCGAGCATGGCGCGGTAGGTGTTGCAGGCCCAGTCGGGCGGCTGGTAGTTGTCGGTGGCGGCGCGCATGGTGGCGAGTGCGGCGCCGGCGTTGTCGTGTTCTGCTTCCATCTGACGGATGGGGTTGGCGAGCGTGCCGCAGTGGAAGTGGGGGAGTGTGGTGGCTGTGTCGAGCTGTCGGACCATGGGGAAGAGGATCTGTTCTTCCTTGATCATGTGCGCGCTGAGTTCATCGCGGAGGGCGCAGAAGGCGCGTCGGACGTCGTGGAGGCGCGGGTCGGAGTCGGCGTGGACGCGGGCGACCTTCTCGGTCATCTGGTCGAGACGGGGGAGTTCTGATCGGAGGAATGCGTGGTGCTCCTGCTCGATGTGGTCGGCGAGCTGGGTGAGGGAGAGTGTGTCGGGGTTGAGCGCGGGCGTGGGCTGGTTGTCGGCGAGGGCGAGGAGCTCGATGACGGAGGCGGGGTCGAGGGACTTTGCGGCGCAGGCCTGTGCGAGGGTGCGTTTGCCGGCGCAGCAGTAGTCGATGCGGAGGGCCTCGAAGACGCGGGAGCGGGCGGGCTTTTCGGTGACGAGGCTGGAGATGGTGGCTTCGGGCGAGAGGGTGGCGGGCATGGGTGGCTCCGGCATGGTGAAGAAAAGGGTCTAGATATCCGTAATCAAGTGTAGAGGGGGCGTTGGCGGGTGTCGAGCGTGTGTGCGGGTCAGAAGAAGTCGGCCATGGAGGGCGCGAGGCCGAGGGAGCGGTGGGTGGGGGAGAAGGCGGTGGTGAGTGCGGCGAGTGTGTCTGGCGGGGCTTGCGCGAGTGATTGGAGTGCGAGGGATTCTGCGGAGGCGTAGCCGGAGTAGAGGGCCGCGAGTGCGCGGGTGTGGAGACGGACGGCGGGGGTGGCGGAGGTGGGTTCGACGCGTGCTCGGGAGTTGGAGATGGAGAGGGAGAAGGCGCGGTTGTTTTCGGGGATGACGTCGTCGTCGACGTGGAAGGTGGTGGAGAGGGAGATTGAGGCGGGGAAGGGTCGGGACTCGAGCGCGGATTTGACGTCGGCGATGCGGAGCATCCATTCGTACTTGCAGTTGAGGTGGTAGGAGACTTCGGGGAGGAGGGTGAGGAAGGGGCTGGCGGGTGGGAGTCGCCAGATGAGTTCTTCGCACATGGAGCGTTGGTCGTTGAGGAAGGAGAGGACGCGTCGGAGGGCGCGGGGTGTGGAGGCCGCGGCGTCGGTGATGGTCGTTTGGTGCTTGCCGGAGTCGAGTCGTTTCTGGAGGAAGAAGAGGTAGGCTTCGAGTGTGCTCTCGGGGGAGTGGAAGAGAAAGCCTTGGGCTTTTCCGTCGCGTGGGGATTCGACGCGGTTCCAGACGTAGTCGCGTCGGTCGAGGAAGCCGTCGGCGTTGATGGCGAGTGAGGCGTAGAGGTTGCGGACGGCGGGGCGGTCGTCATCGGTGAAGTGGCGGATGGAGAGGGAGTCGTCGGCTGGGGCGCGGATGTTGAGGAGCCGGGGGTCGAAGGAGGCTTCGTAGTAGAGGCCGGCTTCTTCGTAGCCGCACTTGCGGTAGAGGGATTTGGTGGCGGGGTAGAGGGTGGAGATGGGGAAGTTGGTGGCGCGTGCTTCGCGGACGGCGGCGCGCATGAGTTCGAGGGCGGCGCCTTGGGAGCGGGCTTCGGGGGGCACGGCGACGCCGGCGACGCCGAGCGTGGGGATGGAGCGGCCGGCGAAGAACTGGCCCATGGGGACGAGGAGGAGACCGGCGCGGACGGAGTTGGAGGCGTCTTTGAGGACGCGGACGTTGTGGTGTCCGGCCTTTTCGAGCCAGGACTTGATGCCGTCGAGGTCGGAGGCGAAGGCGAGTGAGAGTGCGCGGTGGTATTGCGCGAGGTCTTCTTCGGTGGTGGGCGTGATGTAGTTGAGGGTGGTCATGCTTGTGCGGCTCGTTCGCTGAGGATGGAGGTCCAGGCTTCGCGGTAGCGTTTGGCCATGTCGATGGGCGCCGAGGGGTTGACGCGGATGGCGCCGACGACGGTCATGAAGTTGACGTCGCCGAGCCATCTGGGGACGAGGTGGACGTGGACGTGTTGGGGCACGCCCGCGCCTGCGGCGCGTCCCTCGTTGACGCCGACGTTGATGCCTTGTGGGGAGATCGCGCGGTCCATGATGGCGAGTGCGTCTTCGACGAGTGACCAGAGGGAGGCGCGTTGTGGGGGGGAGTAGTCGAGGATGCGTGGGCGGGATTCGGCGAGTGAGACGAGGAGGTGACCGTTGGCGTAGGGGTAGAGGTTGAGCATGACGAGTCCGCCGCAGGAGGGGCCGGCTTGTTCGTCGGTTTTTCTGAGGACGACGAGGTTTTGTTCGTCGTGCTCGGGCGTGAGCCAGTAATCGCGGAGGAAGCAGCCTGAGGAGGCGGGGAGGTTTTGGGGGGGCGCGTCGGGGGGTGTGGAGGAGGGTTTTTCGGAGTCGGCCATGGCGCGGAGGTATCGCTCGCGCCATGGGGCGTAGAGGACGCGTGGTGAGCCGAGGGTTTCGCCGGGCATGTCGGCAATGGTATGAAAAGGGGGTACATTCGTCGGATTCGACGATGACCCTTTGAGGAGAGGATGCGCATGTTCGAGTCGATTTCGGTGGCGTCGGTTTCGAAGAAGCAGGCTGCGGCGGGCGTGTTGGTGCTGGGGTATTTCTCGCCCGGGAGCGGCGGCGCGACGGCGCGGCTGGATCGTGCGTCGGCGGGTGTGATGAAGCACGCGTCGATCGGGGATGCGCTGAAGCGTGCGGAGGCGACGGGTGAGCTGGGGAAGGTGGTGGAGGCGTTTCCGTCGCGGACGAAGCGGGTGATGTTGGTGGGGCTGGGGGAGGCGGAGAAGCTTGATCTTGAGGGGTTGCGGAGCGCGATGGGGGTTGTGGCGCGGAAGCTTGCGGAGTGCAGGGCGAGCGGGGTGGCGCTGGAGGTGGGGCATGCGCTTGGGCAGACGGGGTTGAGCGCGGGTGAGGCGCACGTGGCGATGGGGGAGGCGTTGGGGTTGCTGGGGTGTGATTTTTCGGCGTTCAAGGGGGGTGAGGGGAAGAGCGGGAAGAAGGAGGCGTTGACGCTGCACGTGTCGAGTGAGGCGGCACGGGAGGGGCTGGTGAAGGGGCTTGGGATCGCGGCGTCGGTGAATCTGGGGCGGAGGATTTCGAATTCGCCGCCGAATGTGGCGACGCCGCTGACGATTGCGCAGACGGCGCAGGAGTTGTCGAAGGGGTTGCCGCTGAAGGTGACGGTGCTGAAGGGGGCGGAGCTTGCGAAGCACGGGATGGAGGGGCTGATCAACGTGGGGAAGGCGTCGGAGAACGAGCCTTGTTTGATCCGGTTGGAGTATGTGCCGAGCGGGAAGGCGGATCAGAAGAAGAAGCCGCTGGTGTTCATCGGGAAGACGATGACGTACGACACGGGTGGGTTGTCGCTGAAGGTGAACAACGGGATGCGTGGGATGAAGGGGGACAAGGACGGGGGATGCGCGGTGTTGGCGGCGATGCACGCGATTGCGAGTGTGGTGAAGCCGAGCGTGCCGGTGGTGGGGCTGCTGGCGGCTGCTGAGAACTCGGTGTCGAACAACGCGTACCGTCCGGACGATGTGCTGACGTTTGCGAACGGGACGACGGTGGAGGTGACGAACACGGACGCCGAGGGGAGGCTGGTGCTGGCGGACGCGTTGTGCTGGGCGGAGAAGCACGAGAATCCGGCGGCGATTGTGGATCTGGCGACGCTGACGGGGGGGGTGATTGTGGCGCTGGGGTCGACGTATGCGGGGTATTTCTGCGAGCACCCGGATTTGCGTTCACGGCTGGAGACGGCGGCGCACTCGACGGGGGAGAGGCTGTGGCGGTTGCCGATGCACCGGGAGTATCGGGAGATGATGAAGTCGTCGATCGCGGACATCATCAATTCATCGCCGGAACGGAAGGCGCATCCGATTCAGGGGGCGGCGTTCCTGTCGTATTTTGTGAGCGAGAGCGTGCCCTGGGCGCACGTGGACATCGCGGGGACGCATCGGTCGGAGGGGGACAAGGGGAGCTATGCGAAGGACACGCCGACGGGGTTCGGGGCGCGGCTGCTCGTGAGTCTGGCGGAGAGTTGGTGAGGAACCATGAACAGCGCCCCGTCGGCAGAGGGACGGGGCGCTGCGGGGTGGGTCAACGAGCGTTGAGGGTTAGCGGCGGCGGCGGGCGGTGATTGCGCCGAGGGCGAGGGTGGCGAGGCCGGCGGGGGTGGGGAGGGGGATGACGGAGATGGCGTCGCCGGAGATGGTGACCATGTCGAAGCGGATGGCGCCGGAGGTTCCGAAGGTGGAGCCGGGGTTGGAGGCGGCGTAGGCGGAGGTGGAGGGGGCGAAGACGGCGAGGAGCTGGATGGCGAAGTTGGCGTTGTTGGCGGCGCCGGCGATGGAGGAGAGGTCGACGGACTGGCCGTTGAACCAGGTCGTGCCTGCGTTCACGGTGACGATGCCGCTGTTGGCGAGGCCTGCGGAGGTGAAGGTGGAGCCGTCGAGGGTGTACTGGAGTTGGAGGGCGTTGGGGGCGGTGTTGCTGTTGCGCTGGTCCCAGGTGACGACGATGTTCTGGAAACCGATGGTGGAGAGGGCGAAGCGGGCGCCTCGCGTGCCGCTGCCTGTGCCCTGAGCGGGCCAGGTGGAGAGGTTCCAGGCGGAGTCATCGCCGGAGTTGGGGTCGGAGGAGCCGCCCTCGGAGTTGCCGGAGGCGAATGAGGCGGTGGCGCCGCCGATGAGGGAGGCGGAGCCTGTGCCGAGGGAGGGTCCGGTGGAGCCGGTGGAGGTGTTTCCGTCGGGGACGACGGAGTTGAAGTCCCACTGGGTGATGGTGACGGCGGAGGCGGAGGTGGCGAGGAATGCTGTGGAGGCGCAGATGGTTGCGAAACGGATGGTCATGATCTCTGTCTCCTCTGAGGGGGAGGAGCGTAGAGGGGGAATGTGGGGGGAATGATGAGGGGGGCGCTCAGGGTGCGCTAGGGAAGGGGATGGGATTAGACTGTGGGCATGTCGACGACTCCAGAGAGGCCTCCGGTGATCGCGGTCGAGGGGCTGGTGAAGCGGTTCTCGGGGAAGACGGTGCTGGACGGGCTGACGCTGGACGTGCGGTCGGGCGAGACGATGGTGATCATGGGGGGGTCGGGGTCGGGGAAGAGCACGTTCTTGCGTTGCATGATCGGGTCGCACAGTCCGGACGAGGGTTCGATCCGGCTGTTCGGTCAGGAGATCACGGGGCTGGACGAGGTGGGGCTGAACGGGGTTCGGACGCGCTTCGGGATCCTGTTCCAGAGCGGGGCGTTGTTCAACTCGATGACGGTGGCTGAGAACGTGGCGTTGCCGCTGGTGGAGCACACGACGCTCGAGCGGGACATCATCGACATCCAGGTGAAGATCAAGTTGGAGCTGGTTGGTCTGCGGGAGCATGCGGAGAAGTATCCGTCGCAGCTCTCCGGGGGGATGAAGAAGCGGGCGGGGCTGGCGCGGGCGTTGGCGCTGGACCCGCAGCTGCTGTTCTATGACGAGCCGAGCGCGGGGCTGGACCCGGTGACGAGCGCGGAGATCGATCGGCTGATCGTCGACCTGAGCAAGAAGCTGGGGGTGACGAGCGTGGTGGTGACGCACGAGATGGACTCGGCGTTCACGATCGCGGATCGGATGGCGATGCTGGACAAGGGTCGGATGCTGGTGGTGGAGCGGCGGGAGTGGTTTGACGAGTTGCGGCGCGCGCCTGAGGAGCTGGCGCGCGGGCTGGGGGAGAAGGAGCGGTTGATCCGGCAGTTTTTGAGGGGGGACGCGGAGGGCCCGATCACGGCTCGGCGGTCGGACTCTGGGTATGCGGAGGATCTGCTGCGGACGGGCGGGGGCGCGTTGAAGGGGCCGAGCGTGGAAGCGACGCGCGTGGTGTAATGGGTTGTTGGTTCGGACGAGTCGGGGCGGAGTGATCGCGGGAGCGTTGGAGGCAAGGCATGGCGGGAAGTCGGCGTACGGCGAACAACGTGCTCGCGGGCATCTTCGTGGTGCTGAGCGTGCTTGGCGGTGTGGCGGTGGTGGTGGTGCTGGCAGGTGTCGGCGACCGGCTGACGGCGCGGGACCGGTACGTGGTGCATTTCACGCTGGAGGACGGCGCGGAGGGGTTGGATGAGGGGTCTTCGGTGACGATCGCGGGGCGAGAGGTTGGATGGGTGGATTCGGTGGAGCTGGTGTTGCAGGATGAGGGGGAGCGGAAGGCGGGGGTGTACGCGACGATTCTGGTGGACCGGAAGCACGCGATTCATGGGAGTCCGAGGGCGTCGCTGGTGCGACCGTTGTTGGGGGCGGGCGCCACGCTGAACTTCTCGAACGTGGGTCTGGCGAGCGAGGCGAGGGCGGTGGAGGGGGCGCTGTTCGAGGGCGGGCCTGCGGCGCCGGGGTTCCTTGCGCAGGCGGGGTACGGGGATGAGCAGAAGACGCAGCTGCAGAGCATTTTGGCGCGTGGGGAGAAGATCGCGGCGAACGTGGAGGAGGTGTCGGAGCGGTTTCGGGGGACGATCGTTCCGGACGTGCAGAGCGTGGTGGGGGACGTGAAGGAGCGTTGGCCTGCCTGGGGGGACCGGGTGGACTCGATCACGAAGAACGTGGATGAGGCGTCGGCGAAGCTGTCGCCGGGGATCGACGAGGTTCGGGAGACGATCGCGCGGGCGCGGGGTTGGTTTGATGAGAACCGTGAGAAGCTGACGAGCATCGTGGACAACACGAACGACGCGTCGGCGGACCTGAAGAAGGGTCTGGCGCGGTTGAATGAGGAGACGCTGGACAAGCTGCACACGATGCTGGACTCGGGGACGGAGACGACGAGGAGCGCGCAGGCGGCGATCGAGCGGATCGACGGGTTGGTGACGGAGCAGACGCCGAACCTGCGGAAGGCGTTCGCGGATGCGCGGATCGCGACGGATCAGCTGAAGCTGACGATGGGCGAGGTGCGTCGGAGCCCGTGGAGGCTTCTGTATAGGCCGGACACGCGGGAGCTGGAGTTTGAGTTGCTGTACGACGCTGCGCGGCAGTATGCCGAGGCGGTGAGTGATCTTCGTGCTGCGGGCGAGGCGTTGGAGTCGGTGGGGGCGCGTGCCGCGGTGGAGGGGGCGAAGGCTGAGGAGTTGACGCCGCTGGTGGAGTTGATGAAGGGGAGTTTCGAGAGGTATCGCGCGGCGGAGGAGCGGTTTTTGGATCTGGTGGTGGAGCCGCAGAAGAAGCCGTGAGGCGGGGCTAGATCAGGCGTTCTTGATGATCTCGGTGATGGCTTCTTTGAAGGCGTCGATATCGGATTGCTTGGAGTAGGGGCCTGGGGAGGCGCGGACCGCGCCGCCGCCGCCCTTGGCGCCGCATTCGCCGGTTTGTGCGGGGACGTCGGTGCCCATGGCGTGGTGTGCGCCGGGAGCGCACTGGAGGCCGGCGCGGACGGCGATGTTGAACGAGGCGTCGAGTATGGAGGCGAGTTCGCCGGCGTCGTGCGTGTGGGTGGTGAAGGAGACGACGGAGACGCGGCGGTCGGTGTCTTTGGGGCCGAGGACGCGGACGCCGGGGGTGGCGAGGAGGAATTCGAGGATCTGTCCGGTGAGGTCTTTCTCGCGTGCGTGTGCGCCGTTGCTGTGGAGTCGTTCGTGCTCGTCGAGAGCCGCGAGGAGTCCGGCCATGCCTGGCGCGTTGCATGTTCCGGCTTCGAAGTGGTGTGGGAGAGCGCGGGGCATGAGGGGGTCGTCGGAGTTTCCGCCGGTGCCGCCCTGGGTGTGTGGATCGAGTCGTGGGTCGGCGTCGTCTGGGGAGTAGGCGCGTGGGGAGACGTAGAGGGCGCCGATGCCCGGCGGGCCGAGGAGGGCTTTGTGGGTGGGGAAGGCGAGGAGGTCGGCGAGGTCGGTTTGCACGTCGAGCGGGATGTGTCCGACGGTTTGTGAGGCGTCGACGAGGAAGAGGGTGTGTGGGGACTTCTCGCGGAGTCGCGCGGCGATTTCGCGGATGGGCTGGATGGCGCCGAGGACGTTGGAGGCGTGGGTGACGGCGAGGAGCGCGGTGCGCGGGGAGCAGGCTTTGATGAGTTCGTCGGGATCGACGAAGCCCTGGTGGTCGCAGGTGACGAGTGTGAGGTCGATGCGTTTTTTGTGTTGGAGGGCGTAGAGGGGACGGAGGACGGCGTTGTGTTCGAGGACGGTGGTGACGACGTGTGGGCGGGGTTGGAAGTAGGGGAGTTCGGAGGCGGCGTCGATGGCGCCGTGGATCGCGGTGTTGAGCGCGTCGGTGGCGGAGTGCGTGAGGATGAGACGGGAGGGGTCTTCGGCGTTGATGAGCGAGGCGAGCCGTTGTCGTGCGGCGTCGACGGTTCGTGCGGCGCTGACGGAGGCGCGGTGTCCGCCGCGGCCCGGGTTTCCGTTGGGGGCGTTGATGTATGCGGTGATGGCCTCTGCCATTGCGGGAGGCTTTGGCCAGGAGGTGGCGGCGTTGTCGAGATAGATGATCTCGGTGGTCATGGGGGAGTGGATGATACGGGGAGGGGGGAGGCTGGTTGAAGAGGGAAGTTTGGAGTTAGCGAGAGCGTCGAATGCGGCGGCACCAGGCGCCGTAGTGGAGGAGGGACTTGAGGAGTTCGAGTTTGGACTCGGGGAGGCCTCGGCCGAAGGCGGTTTCGATGCGCCAGGACCAGTAGGGGCCTTTGAGGCGGAAGCGGGTGATGATGGCGAGTCGTGCGAGTTCGTAGATGGCGCAGATCGTGTCGAGGGGGCGTTGGAGCATGGCGGCGGTCAGGCTCCTCTGGAGGCGAGTGCGGCGGCGAGGAGTTGGTCGGGGGAATCGAGATCGGGGTTGGAGGAGAGGGCGGAGCGGACGAGGAGTTCGGCGTCTGGGGCGCGCTCGCCGAGGCGGACGAGTGCGGCTGCGGCGTGGAGCGCGTGTGGGGGGAGGGAGGAGGTGGTGGTGGGAGAGGGCGAGCGGGGGAGTGGGTGAGGGGTAGAGGTGGAGGAGGGCGTTGCGAGGTGTGCGGCCTTTTCGGCGAGTTCGTTGATGATGGACTCGGCGAGTTTCTTTCCGACTTCGGGGAGTGATGCGAGGAATCGCGCATCGCGTGAGGTGATGGCGTTGGCGATGTCGGCGGGGGGCGCGGCGATGATGCGGAGCGCGCGTTTGGGGCCGAGGCCTTTGACTTTGGTGAGGAGTTCGAAGAGTCGTTTTTCTTCGATCGTGGTGAAGGCGAGGATTCGAGGGATGAAGGAGGCGCCTTGGGAGAGGGATTCGAGGAGTTGGATGGTGAAGAGTGTGACGGTGTGGCCGAGGGACGGTGCGAGTGTTTCGGCTGCGTGCGGGGAGAGGAGGACTTCGTAGGCGAGTGGGGAGGGGAGGTCGATGGAGGGGGGAGGCGCGGCGATCCGCGCGGAGGCGGAGTCGAGGCTTTCGAGGACACCGGTGAGTCGAGCGAGCATGGGTGGTGTGGATTAGAAGGCGGATCGTTTTCGTTCGTGTGCGGGCACGCCGACGACGGTGGAGTTGTCGGAGACGGTGTGAAGGACGACGGAGCCGGCGCCGACGACGGCTCTTGCGCCGACGCGCGCGCCCGGGAGTACGCGGCAGCCGAGGCCGAGGAGGGTGTCGGGCCCGACGGTGGCGGCGCCGCCGAGGACGGAGCCTGGCGCGACGTGGGTGTTGATGCCGATGGCGCAGTCGTGTTCGATGATGGCGCCGGTGTTGATGATGGCGTGGTCGCCGACGCGAGCGCGTGCGTGGATGACGGCGAGGGGGCCGACGAAGACGCCGGCGCCGAGGGTCGCGGTTGGTGAGACGACGGCGGAGGGGTGGACGACGGGCGTGGCTTGTCGCGTGAGTCGTTTGACGACCCATGCGCGGAGTGCGACGTCGCCGAGGGCGATG
Source organism: uncultured Phycisphaeraceae bacterium (assembly GCA_964410465.1). Classification (GTDB taxonomy): domain Bacteria; phylum Planctomycetota; class Phycisphaerae; order Phycisphaerales; family UBA1924; genus CAYPGJ01. The sequence goes on from CAYPGJ010000018.1 coordinate 51,610, forward strand.
ATGACGCCGGCGTCTGGCGAGATGTCGTTGAGCTTTGCGATGGGGCCGAGGTGTGGCGCGAGGTCGTGGAGTGTGGCGTCCGGGTCGTCGTCGAGGAATCCGGCGAGTTTGAGGTTGGAGGCGCGTGCGGCCTCGGCGACGACCATGGCGTGTGCGCCGCCGCCGAGGAGGAGGATCGAGTTGTGGCGTTGTTGGTTGGTCATTGGGGTTGGGGTGATGATATGGGACTGTGGGTGGGGTTGTGCGGGCTGTGCGGGGTCGGGGAGGTTGGTGGTTCTGGGTCGGTGTGCAGGCGAGGGTGGTGGATGACGATGGAGACGTGTCGTTTTCGGCGGTTCGCGCGGCGGCATTGGTTATTTGGTGGCCGCGAGGAGAGCTTCGGTGGACAAGGCCAGCGTCATCGGAACGGTGATCGGGGTGGTGTGCCTGGTGGTCGTGGGGTTTCTCGCGACGAAGGGCAACTGGGCGTTGTTCTACTCGGAGAAGGGTCTGATCATGGTGTTTGGTGGGACGATCTCGGTGTTGTTCATGGCTATGCCGATGGCGAAGCTGAAGTGCGTTCCGGGGTACGTGAAGAAGTTCTACATCTGCAAGAATCAGACGCCGGCGTCGATCGTGAAGGTGATGGCGGAGCTTGGCGACAAGGCTCGTCGTGACGGGATGCTGTCGCTGGAGTCGGAGGTTGAGAAGCTGGACGACGCGTTCCTGGTGGGTGGGCTGAAGATGGCGATCGACGGGGTGGACCCGCACAGCATCGAGGCGACGATGCAGGCGGAGATCATGGCGATGCGTGAGCGTCACGCGGCGGGGAAGAAGTTCTTCGATCTGATCAAGGTGTACGGGCCGGGGTGGGGTCTGGCTGCGACGCTGGTGGGCCAGATCGGCATGTTCGCGAACCTGGGCGGCGCGATCGAGGTGATGGGGCACATGCTTGCGGTGTCGGTGGTGGCGACGGCATACGCGACGATCTTGGCGAACGCGTTCGCGGGGCCGATGGGCGACAAGCTGGCGCTACGTTCGGCAGAGGAGATTCTGTGCAAGGAGATGATGCTGCAGGGGTTGTTGTCGATCCAGGCCGGGGACAACCCGCGTGTGACGCTGGATCGGATGCTGGCGTTCGTGCCGAGCCCGGGTCGTGACGCGCTGCGTCCGGCGGCGTGATTCGGGGCCGTTGAGCGAGGAGGTCGGGCGATGGCCGAGGATCATGGCGGCGGACACGGCGGGCACGAGGAGGAGGGCAAGAAGAAGGAGAAGAAGCACAAGGGCGGTCACGGCGGTGGGCACGGTGGGGGTGGTCACCACGAGGAGGGTGTGCCGGAGTGGATGGTGTCGTTCGCGGACAATGTGTGCCTGATGATGGGCTTCTTCGTGATCATGCTCGCGATGAACATGGGTCCGAAGGGCGGCGGTGAGGGCGTGGGGACAGAGGGGGGGAGCCCGCCGGGCGAGATGACGGATTCGTATCTCGACCTGGCGATCGGGATCCGGGAGGGCTTCAACAACCCTGTGAAGATGAACTCGGCGGACCCGAACGATCAGGCGTTGATCCGTCGGATGAAGCAGAAGCAGGGTGAGACGAACGATCGGAACCCGAAGGGCGAGAACGAGAAGGTGCAGGGGCTGCGGACGAGCGATTTCTACTCGTACGGGGGGACGGTGCTTTTCGCGGACGGGTCGGCGGAGTTGTCCGCGGTGACGGCGAGCAGCGTGAACGACATCGCGGACTTCGTGAAGGGGACGAAGTTCATGGTGGAGGTGCGCGGGCACGTGAGCGCGATGGAGGCGCAGGAGGACGTGGGGGTGGCGATGGATCTATCGCATCGTCGCGCGCTGGTGGTGGCGAAGGCGTTGGCGGCGAAGGGCGTCGAATGGGGCCGGCTGCGGGTGGTGGCGTGCGGGGACGCGGAGCGGATCACGGCGTTGGCGTATGACTCGAAGGGGCACCGGACGAATCAGCGGGTGGAGGCGCTGGTGACGAAGGAAGTGATGGCGGAGGACCCGCACCTGCGCGAGCCGACGGCGGGCGTCGGGCATGAGGGCGGGGAGCACTGATCGGGCGGGTTGGGGTCAGAGCGCGAGGACGATCATTGCGGCGAGCGCGAGGAGCAGTCCTGCGGAGATGAGGAAGGTCTTGAGCGCGCGGGGGCGGGAGTGCTCGGCCCAGGGGTTGGAGGGGGCGTTTTCGAAGGCGTGATCGTCGTATCCGTCGTCGTCCGGCCCGTCGTGGCCGAAGCGTGCGACGTCGGCGTCGCTGGGCTCTTCGTGGTGGGAGAGGTCGCAGGCCTGGGCGGGCCCGGAGCAGCAGGAGCCGGAGCGGATTCGTTGCTCAGCCATGGTGTGAGATCGTAGGGTCGTGGGTGTCAGTGGGGGATGCGTTGGATCGCGGCGTCGAAGGCCGCGTCGGCGCCGGCGATGTAGTCGGCGGCGCGAAGGGGGACTTCCACGTCGGGGTAGAGGGAGTCTGGGTCGTCGGGGAGCGTTTTGAAGGATTTGGTGGAGTGGTAGACGGTGAGGTTGGAGTTGTCGAGCGTGAAGGATCGGACCTCGCCGAAGTGGTTGGGTTTCCCGCCGGTGGGTTCGCCGACGAGTGTGGCGTGGGTTTTCTTCTTGAGTTCGAGGGCGTTGAGGAGGGCCGAGGAGAAGGTTTGGCGGCCGATGAGGACGAAGAGGCGGTTGGGTTGATTGATGGCGTCGCGTTGTGCGAGGCCGTCGATGAGCGGTCGGGCGATGGCGGAGTCTCCGCCGCCGTTGTTGCGGAGGTCGATGATGACGGCGCTGGGTTTGTGTTCGTCGATGAAGGCGAGGGCTTGCTTTGCGAAGTCTTCGAAGGGGAGGTCTTTCGCGCTGGCGCAGCGGTTGTATTGGATATAGAGGGCGTTTGAGGGTTGGTGGAGTTCGGACCAGTACCAGGCGCTTGGTCGTTTGCGCGCGAGCGGCGCGGGCGCGTCGGCGGGCGGGGTCCAGCGGACCCATTCGGGCGGCTGATCGCGGGAGAGCGGCGCGAGTGCTTGCTCGAATTCACCGTCGTTCGGGGAGGAGAAGGAGAAGGAGACGGGGCCGGGGGCGTCGATGAGGCTCGCGGCGTGGAGCGCCTGCGCGGTGGGGATGGTGTTGGCGATGCCGGACTTGAGGAACGCTGTGTTCTCGTGGGCGATGAAGGGTGTGAGCGATTGGATGGCGGTTTCGATGGGGATGTGGTTGATGTGGGTGAGTCGGGCGCCGAGGAGATTGTCGACGTGCTTGTCGGTGACGACGACGGTGAGTCCTTCGTCGAACCAGTAGAGGTGGAAGGGATAGGCCTCGAGCGGCGGGTTGAGGTTGTTGAGCCGGATGAGCGTGTGTGAGTCGGCGAGGGAGGCGGTGAGCCGGAGGAGGGCGAAGGCGAACTGGTGTGGCGAGAGGTTGGGGATGTCGGCGTCGAGGGCTTCGACGGCGGAGGTCCAGGATTCTCGCGAGACGTGCGCGAAGGGGTTGGGGTGCTTTTCGGGGAGCGTTGTTGCGAGTTGGCGGAGGTCGGCGCGCCACTGCTCGTGGGTGAGCGTGGAGAGGTCGGTCGTGGGGGTCGCGGGAGCGGGTTGCCGAGCGAGCGCGGACGCGGAGACGAGGGTGACGGCGACGCATGCGCGGAGTGAGAGCGTGCTCATGGTTTTCCCTTGTTCACGGGCAGGGCGAGTGCTCTCAGGTTATCTGATGGGCCGGCGGCGGCGTGCCGTCCTTGATCTTCTCGCGTTTCGGCGGGGTTGCGGGGTCTGGGGTGGAGACGGAGAAGAGCCACATGTCGTCGTCGATGCGGGCCTGGAGGTGGACCGGTCGTCCCCAGAGGAGGTGGAGGTTGCGTAGTGCGGAGAGGGCTCGTTGGACTTCGATCTCGGCGCCGGTCCACTGGTGGGCGAGGTAGAGCTCGGCGCGGTTGAGGTAGTTGGCGTCGGCGACGTGGATGAAGGGTTGTCCGGCGTTGGTGAGTCGCTGGAGGAGCGCGGATTTGATCTGCTTGAAGTCTCGGGAGGCGATGCGTGTCTGGCCGGTGGAGGGGTCTTGTCGTGCGCGGAAGAGCTGGTGCTCGTCGCAGAAGTCTTCGGTGAGGAACTCGTCGATGAAGGCGACGTCGTTGTAGACGCGTCGGACTTCGAAGATCTTTTCGCGGCCCTTCATGGAGCGATCGTTCCAGGAGGATCGGGCGCCGAGGGTGTCGAGGGATTCCCACGCGGCGCCGTGCTGGCCGGTGTTCCATCGTCGCTCGATGTCGCGGAAGAGTTCGAGTCCGATCTTGTAGGGGTTGAATCCGCCGGGCGGGGTGAAGACGACGCCGGCGTGCTTGTCCGCGTAGTCGATGATTTCGGAGGGCTCGGCGAATCGTTCGGTCATGAGCTTGGTGTGCCAGTAGGAGGCCCATCCTTCGTTCATGATTTTGGTCATGGCCTGGGGCGCGAAGTAGTAGGCCTCGTCGCGGATGATGGAGAGGATGTCGTGCTGCCAGGGCGTGAGCGGGGCGTGCTGGAGGAGGAAGAGGAGGACGTCGCGCGTGGGTTTGCGTGGGCGCTTGCCCTGGTCTTGTTTCTGTCGTCGTTCGTGCTCGAGGCGTTGCGCTTCGATGGCGCCGGCCGGGTTGATGTAGGGGTCCATGTAGTCGCGTGCGCGGAAGCGGTCTGGAACGAATGGGGATTCGTCGTTCTCTCGCGCGCGCTCGGGGGTGTCGTCGCGTTTGACGAAGGGTGAGTGGGGGTCGATGAGGTGCTCGAGGGAGAGGCAGACGTCGAGGAAGTGCTCGACGGCGTTGTGTCCGATTTTTTCGATGTGTCGGCGGACGCGGGTGGCGTGGTTGGCCATTCGGTCCATCATTTTTCGGTCGGTCTTGGAGAACCAGTTGTTGCACTTGAAGAAGTCGGCGTGGCCGAAGACGTGCGTCATGACGAGCTTCTGGTCGACGACTGCGTTGGATTCCTGGAGATATGCGTAGCAGGGGTCGTTGTTGATGACCATCTCGTAGATGCGCCCGAGGCCGTAGGCGTCGCGTTTGCGTGCGGACTCGTACTCCATGCCCCATCGCCAGTGCGGGTAGCGGACGGGGAATCCGCCGAAGGCGGCGAGTCGGTTCATGGTGTCGAAGTCGACGACCTCGAAGACGACGTCGAAGAAGTCGAGTCCTTCGGCGTGCGCTCGCTCCCTGATGGCCAGCATGTGTGCCTGGAGTTCGGGAGGGAGCGCGGTCGTGGGATTCGCGGGCATGGTTTGGATATCGGCGTATGCGCCTGTGTGTGGTTATACGCGGGGCGGAGCGGAGCGTGCGCATGAGCGTTGGAGGAGATGGGGCGGGATGGCGCGACGATCGCGTGGCCGGGGCGCGCAGGGGAGGCTTTTGGCGGTTTGGAGTGGCGAGCGACGGCTGACGCGGACGCGCATGGTGGCGGCGTTGGGGGCCCGTGGTTCACGGCGATCGTGCTGGATGTGGGCGTGTTGTCGCCGGAGGGCAGGGGCCGCGGGATTGGAGCGGGCCCGATGCGGATCGTGTCGGCGATTGTGGGTGGGCGGGCGTGTGTGTGCGCTGTGTGGCGCGAACAGGCCTTGAAAGCGGGTGAAGGGACTCGAACCCTCGACTTTCACGTTGGCAACGTGACGCTCT
>CAYPGJ010000019.1:0-55543 GCA_964410465.1 uncultured Phycisphaeraceae bacterium
CAGGACCCCGCACTACCCCCCGCCACCTACAACCCGCCGCGCATCCCCACCTCCGGCATCGTCTCCTTCCACTCCGAAAACGTCACGTTCATCCCCGCCGACGACGAGCACGCAATCGCCTTCACCGGCGGCGTGCACGTCGCCTACACCGAGCCCGCCACAGGACGCGCACTCACCCTCTCCGCGCAACGCGCCGTCGCATTCTTCGACCCCGTCAAAATCGAAAACCCCTCCGCCTCGCCCCGACTCGACGCCGCAAACGTCCGAGGCGTCTACCTCGAAGGCGCCGTCATCGCCACCGACGGACGCTTCACACTCCGCGGCAACCGGATGTTCTACGACCCCTCCACACAGCGCGCTCTCCTCCTCGACGCCGTCTTCTGGACCTACGACACGCTCCGCTCCATGCCCCTCTACCTCCGCGCAGACGCCATCCGCCAGGAATCACTCCGGCAGTGGACCGCCAACAACGTCGTCATCGCCAACAGCGCCTTCTTCGATCCCCACCTCGCCCTCGGCGCCACCTCCGTCACCATCACACGCACCCCGCGCCGCGCCGATGAACCCTCCGACTTCGCGGGCGGCGACGACTTCGCCATCGACGCCCAAGGCGTCACCGCCAACTTCGGACGCACGCCCGTGCTCCCTCTCCCCCCCTACCGCGGAAACCTCAACCGTCCCGCCCTCCAGGCCATCTCCGTCGGCGCGCGGGACAACCGGCCCGTCATCAAAACCACCTGGGACGCCTTCGCGCTCCTCGCCCTCGAACAGCTCGAGGGCGTCAACGTCGATCTCCTCATCGACGCGTACCTCTCCCGCGGGCCCGCCGTGGGCGTCGACGCCGACTGGGACCGCGACAACCACAAGGGCGCCGCCTTCGGCTACCTCATCTACGACAACGGAAAGGACGACCTCACCTCCGGCGCCGAGATCAACCGCGACGACGAACTCCGAGGCCTCATCACCATCGAGCACCAGTGGCGCATCGACGACAACTGGAAGCTCGCCGCGGAAGGCTCCTACGTCTCCGACCCCGCCTTCGTCGACGCCTTCTTCCCGGGGCTCGCCGAGTCCCGACGCGAGTTCATCTCCTCCATCTACCTCGCCCACCGCGACGACGAGTCGCTCCTCTCCTTCGAGGCGCGCGCCTCCCTCAACGACTACTCGCCCAACGAGTGGCTCCTCCAGTCCCAGGGCTTCAACACCCAACGACTCCCCGAGCTCCGCTACGTCCGCGCCTCCGACTCGCTCTTCGACGGACTCGTGAACTACAACACCGAAAACTCCGTCTCCCGAATCCAGGCCAACTTCAACGAGCCGAGGCTCAACGAGTTCGGCTTCGACACTCCCGCAAGATCCATGGCCGGATTCGCGCTCCTCCCCACCGACTCCCTCGCCGACCGACTCCGCGCCGGCGGCTTCACCGAGGACGCCATCCTCCGCGCCGACTCCCGCCACGAAGTCTCCGCCTCACTCGACGTCGATCACATCTCCATCACCCCCTTCGTCGTCGGACGATTCACCGCGTGGGACGACGACTTCGACGCCTTCGCCGGCTCCGACGAGAACGCATACCGCGCCTTCGCGGCCGGCGGCCTCCGCGTCGGAACCTCCTTCGAACGCGTCGACGACTCCGTCGACTCCAGACTCTTCGACCTCCACCGCATACGCCACATCGTCGAGCCCTCCGTCACCCTCTGGCACGGCGAGTCCACACGCGACGAGTCCACCATCCCGACCTACGACTTCCGCACCGACTCCCTCGCCACGGGCTCCGCCGTCCGCGCAGGCGTCACCAACACCTGGCAGACCTTCCGCGGGCCGCCCGAAGAACGCTACGCCGTCGACTGGCTCAGACTCCGAACCGACGTCGTCTGGTCCGACGACTCCGTCAACCGCGAGTCCCCGATCCGACGCTGGGTCGAGTCACGCCCCGAACTCTCCCAGTTCGGTAACTTCATCGAGAACGACGCCGTCCTCCAGCTCACCGACACCGTCGCGCTCTCCTCACGCGCCGTGTGGGACTTCGAGCAGTCACACCTCGCGTACGCCACCGGCGGCGCATCCATCGACCACGGCTCCGGATTCACCTCCTTCGCAGAGTCCCGCTACATCGACGCCCGCAACACCCTCCTCCTCGACGCCGGCGTCAAGTACGAACTCTCACGACGCTACGCCGTGCTCGCCGCCGCCACCTTCGACCTCGACCAGGGAGACCTCCAGTCCGTCGTCGTCCAGCTCGAACGACGGCTCCCCCAAGCCTCACTCGAATTCGCCGTCGCACACGACAACATCACCGACGACCTCTCCTTCTCCGTCTCCTTCCGACCCCACGGCCTGGGCCCGCGCGAACGACGACGATTCCTCTCCACCACCCTCGACGCCGAGCGACTCAACGACCAACCCCTCGACGCTCGACCCACCACCTTCCGGCGCTTCGAGCCCACCTTCCGACGCTGATCCCGCACGTCCTGAGCCGTGCGCACGCACGCCCCGCCGGTGCGCACACGCCCAGTCGATGCGCGCGCGATATCGCAACAGACGTGCGCGCCACGCCCGCAACTACACCCGCTCGGCCAATTGTCGTTACCCGGCGATCGACGTCACTTTGACCGTCATGTAACGCTGACGGTGACCCTGCTTGCGCTTCGAGTTCTTGCGACGCTTGTACTTCACGATGTCGATCTTCTCGCCCTTGACCTCGCGCTCGACGATGTCCGCAACCACTTTGGCGCCGGCGAGATACGGCGTGCCAACCTTCCCCGCCTTCCCCTCGTCCTTCGACACCATCAGCACGCGATCGAACGTCACCGTCGTCGCGTCCTCCGACAGCTCGCGCAGATCGACCTCGATCACCGCGCCCTCACGAACCATGATCTGACCGCCGCTATCCTCGATGATCGCGTACATCGACCGTCCGCCTTTCGCCTTCAAAACCCCGGTTTGCCGTGTCTGAAATGGGTCGGAGAGTGTAGCAACACCCCCGCACCCGGCAACTAGGCCCCGCCCATCCCGGCGCGAAGCCGCCTCGCCAGCCCCGCGAACCCGTACCCACGACCCCGGGACGGCTCGCCCGACCGGGGCGACTTCGCCGCCTCGCTCCAGCGGGCCGATTCCTCGTTCGTCAGCCACCCCTCCCCGGTTGGGGCGTCCGCATCCTCAGCCAGCATCAACACTTGCGCGTCGGTCATGTCCAGAAACGGAGTCTCCAGACGAGGCCCGCCCCCGCCCGTCTCCAGGTCCGCCAGGAACCCGATCAGACGGGCCCGATCGGCCAAGGTCGCCATCTCATCCACCCGGTCGCCCTTGTTCACCGGCCACACCACGACCCCGCAGCGGGCCTTCAGGGCCGCCTCACAGGCCGTCAGCAGCATCCGGACCACGCTGAATCGCCCGTTGGGTGCGTCCGCTCGCCCGCCGCATTCCGTCGCCTCGCACCCGAGTGTTTCCCCCCGGCGCCTCACCAGGGCGAACGTTTCCTCGACCCTGGCCCCTTCCGTGGGCGGCGTCCAGAGGACGAGCCGGCCCGGGTCGGGGGCGAGGAGCGTGGCGAGAAGGGAAGTGAGCCCTCCGTCGTCGATGATCAGAGCTTTTTCGGAAACATCCAAGCGCATGCCCCCCTGCCATCGGCAGGAGGGCGTGCGCGTCTGCAAACCCGCGAGCAGATCACATGCCGCCGACGGGCGATGCCGAGGGCGGGAGCATGGCGTGCCCGGCGGTGCGTGCGACGACCTGGCTCTTGAGGAGGAGCACCGCGGCCTCGAGCTGCGGGTCGAGCCCCTCCGTCAGGAGACGAGCCGGGTCGGGGCGTGTCGCGTCGTTGGTCACGTTGCCTTCCTGATCGAGTTCGAGGAGGTCGGCGTCCTGGCGGAGTTCGAGCGCGTCGCCGACCTGCTTGGGCAGGACATCGACGGCATAGTCGGGCTGGACGCCCCACTCGGTGGCGCCTTCACGGCGGTGGATGAGTCGTCCCTTGGGCAGGTGGTAGTAGCGCTCGGTGACCTTGAACAGGGCCTTGCTGCGGCCGAGGTCGTAGATGTTCTGGACGGAGCCCTTGCCGAAGGATCGTGCGCCGACGAGGACGGCGTCGATGGCGCCGTCGCGGGCGTAGTCCTGGATGGCGCCGGAGACGATCTCGGAGGCGGAGGCGGAGCCCTCGTTGATGAGGACGGCGACGGGGATGTCGGTGAGCGAGGCGGCGCCTCGGCGGGCGCGCTGGATGTCCATGAGTTCGCCGTTGGCGTCGTGCTGGGAGACGATGACGCCGTCGTCGATGAATCGGTTGGCCATGGAGACGGACTGGGAGAGGAGCCCGCCGGGGTTGAAGCGGAGATCGAGGACGAGCGCGCTCAGTCCCTTCTCGCGCATCTGTCGGACGGCCTCGTCGAAGTGCGCGGTGGTGTCGTCGGTGAACTGCGTGAGGCGGACGTAGCCGATGCGGCTGTCGGGATCAACGAACCAGTCCCAGTCGGACTCGTGCGAGCCGTTGCGCTTCCAGCCCTTGACGGTGTAGATGGGGATGTCCGCACGGGTCAGTGTGAAATCGAGGAGGCCCTCGGCGCCTTCCCGCTCCACGGAGAGGGTGACCGCGGTGCCGGCTTCGCCGGTGATGCGATCGACGGCCTGCAGGAGCGAGATGCCGAGCGTATCGTGACCGTCGACCTTGCGGATCAGGTCTCCGGGCTTGACGCCGGCGCGTTGCGCGGGGGTTCCTTCGAGGGGGGTGACGACCTTGAGGTTGCGGCTCTCGTCGAGGGTGATCTGGATGCCGACGCCCTGGAAGCGTCCCTCGGTCATGCGGCGGAAGCGGTTCATCTCGTCGGGCCAGATGACGGAGGAGAACTCGTCGAGTTCGGCGACAGCCCCTTCGCCGAAGGTGCGGAGGATGGCTTCGGAGGGGATCTTGAGCCCGGCGTCGTTCGCGTCGAGGAGGGCCATGATCGCCTTGGTGAGGTCGAACGAGTCGGCGTCCTTCTCGCCGAGGGCCTGAATGGCGGCGAGTCGCGAGTCGATTTCCGTGATGAGCGCGTTGCGGGCGGCGTCGTCCTTGAAGCTCGGGAAGGTTTCGGCGAGATCGGGGGTGGTGGCGAAGACGCGTGCGGCCTTGAGCCCGCCCGCGATGAGTCGTGCGAGCGGGACGCGATCGACGTGAGACGCGTGGGCGCGGAGGATCGCTCTGCGGAGCATGTACTGGTCGATGCCCGCGATCTTCTCGCGCCAATCGTCCGCGAGGTCGTTGTATGTCGGGAGGGGCTTCTCGCCCTGCGCGACGAGCTGCTCGTTGCGGAGTTCGTGGAGTCGCTTGGGGACGTACATGGAGAGGAGGGTGATGCGGTCGCCGACGCGTGTGGCATCGTCCTTGAGGCGTCGCGCAAGGGTGGCGAACTCGCCCGACCCGACGGACTGGTCCTCGTAGAGGAGGCTGAGGCGGAAGAAGATCGCCTGTGCGTCGAGCCAGCGTCGCGCGGCCTCGTGCTCGCGGGCCTTGGCGTCGGCCGCGCTCGTGAGCGATCGGACGGCGTCGTCGGAGAGGACGGCGAGCTTGTCGTCGGCGACGGCGTACCACTCGATGGCGGAGCCGAGCGCCTTGAGCATCTCGCCCGCGGTCACGCGTTCGGCGAGTTCGGCGCGGAGTTCCTCGACGCGCGCCGCGCGTGAGGCGACGCGTTCGCTCGCGTGCGTGGAGAGGCGGTCGGCCAGGAGTCGGATGTCGCGGAGCGCGGGGTTCTCGTGCTCGAGGGGGATGCGCTGCAGGAGCGCCTGCACCCCGCTGGAGTCCCCCGATTGGGCGTCCTTCCAGACCATGCGAGACCAGTCCGCGACGGTGAGCGGCGGTTCATCGGCGTGGGCCGGGGTCCAGAACGCGGCAAGGGCGGCCAGGGTCGCGACGAAGCGGAACGCCAAGGAGCGGGAGGGAACGGCCGCGGCGAGTGTGGTCATGCGAGCATCCTATGAACGGCGGGAGAGGCCCGCCTGCGGGGTTCGATGCGCGGAGCGAGCGGTCGTTCCGGGCGGCGTGGGAGGCGAGAAAGAGGATCGGCGCGCGGGTTCTCGAGGCTGAAGCGGAGGACGAGCGGTCGACGCGGCTTGCGCCGGCTGCGCGGGACAGGAGCGGTTACCGGGCAGAAACGGGGGGAGTTGCGTGGGTCAGGGGGATATAGGATGGGCGCGATGCAGCAGGACCGTCGTCGGATTTACGCGGATCATGCGGCCACGTCGCACCCGAAGCCCTCGTGTGTCGCGGAGGCGATGGTCGCCTGCCTCGAAGAGGTTGGGGCTTCCCCGGGGCGCGGCGCCTATGACGAGGCGCGTCGCGCGGGGGAGATTCTTGAGGAATGCCGCGCGCGAGCGCACCGGCTTGTGCACGGGGAGGGTGGCCCGGAGCGGGTGGTGTTCACGCTGAACTGCTCGGACGCGCTGCACCTGGCGATCAAGGGGGTGCTGCTGCGCGCGGCGCGCGGCGGAAGACGTCCGGTGGCAATCACGACGTGGATGGATCACAACTCGGTGCTCCGGCCGCTCCGCGCGCTTGAGGACGCGGGCGTGATCGGTGTGGTGCGGGTGCGGTGCGACCCTTCGAGCGGGCTGGTGGATGTCGAGGACGTGCGGCGCGCGATCCGAGCGCACGCGGACGCCGCGCTGATCGCCGTCGCGCACGCGAGCAACGTGTCGGGCACGCTGCAACCGATCGGCGCGATCGGGCGGGTGGCGCGCGAGGCGGGCGTCCCGCTGTTGGTGGACGCGGCGCAGACGCTCGGGCATGTGCCGGTGGACGTGCGCGCGATGGGCATCGATCTTCTGGCCTTCCCGGGGCACAAGGGGCTGCTGGGGCCGTCGGGCACCGGGGGGCTGTACCTCGCTCCCGGGATGGAGCGGGTCGTGGGGACGGTTCGGGAAGGCGGCACGGGCTCACGCTCCGAGGCGGACGTGCAGCCGGAAATCCTGCCCGACAAGTACGAGGCGGGAAGCCACAATATCGTGGGGCTCGCGGGGCTCGCGGCGTCGCTCGGATGGATTCTTGACCGGGGCGTCGACGCGCTGCATGCGCACGAACGCGCGGTGTCCGGAGCGTTTTTGGCCGCGTTTCGCGAGGGCGCTGAGCGCGCCGGGGCGCGGCTCATCGGACCTCAAGATCTCGAAGATCGCGTGGGCGTGTTCTCGGTTTTGTGTGCGACATTGTCTGCGGAAGAGGCGTCCGGGCGGCTTGAGCGGGAATTCGGCGTTCTGACGCGATCCGGGCTTCATTGCGCGCCGCTGGCGCACCGGACGCTCGGCACGTCGGCGCGGGGCGGGACGACGCGATTGAGCTTCGGTGCGCTGACGAGCGCGGAAGACGCGGTCTTCGCGGCTCGCGCGCTGTTGACTGTGGCGGGATGTGTTCACACAGAAATGCGCGACGGGGCGCGGTTCGGAGCCCGTTTGCATGTTTGAATCAGGAGGCCCTGGGCTATGATCCGACAGTTCAGGATCAAGCAGCCATGCGTGGGCTCAGCCTGACGAAAATGTCGAGGAGTACGTGATGACGAAGCGTTCACCGAACGTGGCGGTGGTGCTGTCCGGATGCGGGTATCTCGACGGCGCAGAGATCCAGGAGTCGGTGTCGGTGCTGACGCACCTGGGGCGGGTTGGCGCGAAGTGGCACTGTTTCGCGCCGGACCTCGAACAGGCACACTCGGTGAACCATTACACGGAAGAGGTCGAGCCGCGTCGGCAGCGGATCGTCATGCACGAGGCGGCACGGATCGTGCGCGGGAAGAAGCACGTCTCTCCGCTGGGCGAACTCGAAGCGGCGAAGTTCGATGCGCTGATCATTCCGGGCGGGTTCGGTGTAGCGCGGAATCTGTGCACGTTCGCCGTGGACGGGGCCGACTGCGAGGTGCTGCCGGAGATGGCGCGCGCGCTCAAGCTCTTCCACGCCACCGGGAAGCCGGTGGGGATGTGCTGCATTGCGCCGGTGCTCGCGGCCAAGATCCTGGGCAAGAGTTCCGGAGGGAACGGGTGCCGCATCACGCTGGGCGGGCCGAATGACGCGGCGGCTGCGGCGAAAGAGATGGGGGCTGAGGTGGTGACGAAGGGGGTGCTGGAGGTGGTGGTGGACGAAGAAAACCACCTGGTGAGCACGCCGGCGTACATGTGCGACACGACGCCCTGGGAGGTGTTTCAGGGGGTCGGGAAGATGGTGGACATGGTGATGGAGATGGTGGGGAAGGCCCCTGCACGGGTGTGACGGGGGATCGGCAACGGGCTGGAACTGGGCGGCGGTGGCGGCACGTACACTCTGGGCTTGAGCATCGCGCGCGTGTGGCGGACCCATAGGGGGGTGGGTCGGCGGGCGATGTTTCGAGATGAGGAGAACGGCCGCAGTGCATCGGAATCGACGATTTGGCGTGGCGGGTTGGGTGAGCGGCATTGCAGCGATGATCGGTGCGGCGTGGCTCGGCGGGTGCGGCGGAGGCGAGAAGCCCCGGCCCAGGGCCGAGGCTCGCCCGTTGGTGGTTCGCGACACACCGAGCGCGTTGCGTGGGACGATCGGCGCGGAGTGCTCGATCGTGGGGACGGACCCGGTGATCGTGTCGGGGTACGGGCTGGTGGTGGGTCTTGCGGGGACCGGGTCGGGGGACGCGCCGCCGGCGGTGCGTGCGTGGATGGAACGGGAGATGACGCTGCGCGGGGTGGGGCAGGCGACGTACGGGATGTCGGAGGTGACGCCGCGCGCGATGCTGGACGACCCGAACAACTGCATCGTGCTGGTGATGGCGGCGATCTCGCCGACGGGCCCGCAGGGGACGCGGTTCGACGTTGCGGTGACGACGCTGCCGGGCTCGGCGGCGACGAGCCTCGAGGGCGGACGATTGTGGACGACGGATTTGCGGATCGGGCTGCCGCAGCCGGGCGGGGCGACGGCGCGTCTGCTGGGTCATGCGAGTGGGGATCTGATCATCAACGCGTTCGCGGACCCGGCCAAGTCTGACGAGCGGGTGATCAACCGGACGGAGGGGCGGATCCTGAACGGGGGTGTGCTGACGAACCCGCTGGAGATGATCATTTCGCTCGACAACCCCTCCCACACGCGGGCCCGCGCGATCGCGAACGCGATCAACACGCGGTTCACGCAATCGAGCGGGGACCGGGAGCCGACGGCCAAGGGTCGGAACGACGAGGCGGTTTCGATCGTCGTGCCGATGCGCTATCGGGATGACGTGGAGGAGTTCGTGGAGCTGCTGAAATACACGCTGATCGATCAGCGATTCCCGGATGAGCGGGCGGCGGGCTTCGTGAGAACGATGCGGGAGGAGCCCTTCCTGGCGTCGGAGATGTCGTGGTGCCTGCAGGCGCTGGGGCCGGTGTCGATCCCGCAGGCGCGGACGCTGTACGACACGGCGGACCGCGTGCCGAGGCTTGCGGCGCTGCGGGCGGGCTCGCGGCTGAAGGACCCGTTGGCGACGCCGCACCTGGTGGAGATCGCGAAGAGCGGCGCGCCGTCGCAGCGGCTGAACGCGATCGAGCTCTTGGGGGACATGGACCCGGACCCGCAGATCAACGTGGCGCTGCGGGGGCTGTTGAACGACGAGGAGGCGACGATACGCGTGGCGGCGTACGAGTCGCTGGCGCGGCGCGGCGACGCGACGCTCGACCGGACGCGGATCGGGGGCAAGTTCGTGCTGGACGTGGTGGCGTCGGACAAGCCGATGGTGTACGTGAGTCAGCAGGGGGCGCCGAGGATCGCGGTGTTCGGGAAGGACCTGGAGATTCCGAGGCCGTCGATGGTGTCGGCGTGGTCGGACCGGCTGTTGCTGGCGTCGGACTCTCCGAGCGAACCGCTGCGCGCGATGTACACGGATTACAAGACGGGGCAGACGACGCGGACGAACGTGGATCACAAGGTTCCGGGTCTCATCCGGACGCTGGCGCACAAGTCGACGCCGGAGTCGCCGGCGCCGGGGTTCGGTATGACGTACTCGGAGGTGGTGGGCGCGCTGTACGAGCTGACGGAGCGGCAGCGGGCGATCCCCGCGTCGTTCCTGGCTGAGCAGGACCGGCTGCGGGCGGAGATCTTCGCGCAGGCCAAGACGTCGATCACGACGCCGCGGCCCGAGCTGGCGGGCGAGACGGTGGCGGAGGCGGAGGCGCGCGAGGCGTACCTGCGGGCGAAGACGGCGGCGGAGGCGATGCCTTGGGTGGACCCTGCCGGAGCCAAGCCGGTGACGGAGGCACGGCCTGCGTACGTGGTGCCGATCCCGCCGAAGACGCCGCCGGAGGGGGCGAAGCAGGGCGCGGATGGGGGTTAAAAGAGGGGCGTGCGGAGCGGGCGTGAACCGATGGAATGCGGTAGGTTGTGAGCGCGGGCCGCGTGTGTGCCCGGCGAGGTCGTCACGGAGGCTGACGACGACAGAACGGCGTCCGCGCGAGCGGCGCGGGAGACACGGAGGTCTCGCGTGGGCATGAGGCTGGCGAAGCTGACGGTTTCGGGGTTCAAGTCCTTCGCGGACCGGACCGAGTTCACGTTCGACGCTGCGGTGACGGGGATCGTGGGCCCGAACGGGTGCGGGAAGTCGAACGTCGTCGACGCGATCAAGTGGGTGCTGGGGGAGCGGTCGGCGAAGTCGCTGCGCGGCAAGGAGATGGGGGACGTAATCTTCGCGGGGAGCGCGGGTCGCAAGCCGATGGGCTTGGCGAGCGTCGGCCTGACGTTTGAGAACCCGGTGCTGAGCGAGGAGGAATGGGAGGCGCGACGGGCTCGCGGTGGCGTGGCCGTGGTGGCGGCCGAGGCAAGCGCTGGGGGCGAGGACGAGCCGTCGGAGGGTGTCGATCGCGCGTCGGACACGGCGGAGACTGCGGAGACGGCGGTTGAGCCGGGTTCTGGCGGCGAGGAGGGGGACGGGGAGGTTGGCGGTCGGGAAAAGGTGCGCCGAGCGCTGCCGATCGATACGGACTGGGTCGAGGTGGAGCGCCGGCTGCACCGGGACGGGACGTCGGAGTATCTGATCAACGGGCGGAAGGCGCGTCTGCGCGACATCCGCGAGCTGTTCATGGACACGGGGGTCGGGGCGGACGCGTACTCGATCATCGAGCAGGGGAAGGTCGACGCGATGCTGCTTGCGTCGCCGGTGGAGCGTCGAACGATCTTCGAGGAGGCCGCGGGCGTTGCGAAGTTTCGGGCACGCCGTGTCGAGGCGGAGCGGAAGCTGGAGCGTGCGGAGACGAGCCTGACGCGGGTGCGCGAGCAGCTCGAGTCGACGGAGCGTCGGCTGCGGATCGTGAAGGGGCAGGCGGCCAAGGCCCGGATGTTCCAGGAGCTGGACACGGCGCTGCGCGAGAAGAAGACGTCGCTTGCCATGGCGCAGTGGCATGATCTGAAGGAGCGTCTGGACGGGCTGACCTCGCGTCTGGCGTCGCTCGACGCGGACAGGCGCGAGGCCACGGAGCGGCTCCGGGCGAGCGAGGACGAGAAGCAGCGGGCCGAGCTTGCGCGGCACGAGCTGGCGTCACAGCGGCAGGACGTGGAGTCGCGCCGGGCGAGCGCGACCCATGCGCGCGAGGCGGCCTCGCAGCGGCGAGCGTTGACTGAGCGAGCTCTTGAAGAGCTCCGGGAGCAGATCGAGCGGGACGAGGCCAACGCAGCGGCGCTTCGCGAGCGCGAGGCGTCTCTCGAAGCGGCGTTCATGGAGCTGGTGACGAAGGCGGCGGCGCTCGACGCGGAGGCACGCGAGGGGCAGGCTCGTCTGGGCGCGTTGGCGGAAGAGCGTCGAAAGGCGATGGACGGGGTCGCCGAGGAGCGGTCCAAGGCGCAGTCGCTCGAGTCGTCGCTGTCGGAGATCGAGCGACGTCGGCAGGCGTGCGAGACGGACGCGGAGGGCGAGCGCCGACGCGCGTCCGCGCTGGCGGAGGAGCGCGCCAGGCTCAGCGCGCGGCGCGAGGGCCTGGAGACGGCCCTCGGCGCGCTGGCCGAGGAGCTTGCGAGCGCGGAGTCGAGCGTCCTGGCGCTCGTCGAGCGGTGCGAGGTCGGGGAGCGCGAGCGTGAGGCGGCGGAGCGGGAGGCGTCGACGGCTGCGGGCGATCGACGATCCCTCGCGGAGCGCGTCGCGGAGGTGGAGCGTGAGCGCGTGCGGGTGGATGCGCGACGGGGGACGCTGCAGGAGCTGATCGAGTCGCGCACCGGCCTGCCGGACGCCGCACGTCGGGTTCTCGAGCGACGGGACGCGGGGGAGTCGGGTCTGGAGTCGGTGCGAGGCACGCTGGCGGACCTGATCCGCGTCGACGCCGCTGACGCGGGCGCGGTCGAGTCGGCGCTCGGCGCGGCGTTGCAGGCGATCGTGGTGGATTCGGCAGGCGCCGCGCTGGCAAGCCCCGGGCTGCGCGAGCCGGAAGGGCGCGTGCAGCTTCTCCCGCTGCGCGCCATCGGCGGGGAGCCCTTGTGGCGCGAGCTTCCGACGGAAGCGAGCGACCTGCTCCGGCGCGAGCCGTACAGGCTTCGTCCTGTGGCGACGCTCGTGGAGGCGAGCGACGAGGTGCAGGGGCTGGTTCGTCGGCTGTTGGGGCGCACGTACCTCGTCGAAGACCTCGACGCCGCGCTGATGCTGCTCGCGGGGCCGATGCGTTCGCTCGGCGCGCGGTTCGTGACGACGCGCGGCGAGGTGATCGAGACGGACGGTCGCCTGAGCCTCGGCCCTGCCGGCGCGGATGACCCGGCGCAGGGCGCCCTGCGGCTCCGGGCCGAGCGTCGCGAGCTGGACAGCGCATCGGAGTCTCTGACGCGCGAGCTCGAATCCGCGCGAGCCATGCTGCTCGAGGGCGACGAACGGCTGGCGGGGGCGGACGCGCGCCGGTCGGAGGTTGTCACGCGGGTGGCCGATCTGCGTCGCTCCCTCGCGGCCGAAGAGGCCCGGCGCGACCGACTGCAGGTCGAGCGCGATCGCGCGACACGCGACCGTGACGCCGCGACGAAGGACGAGCACGAGGCCGAGATTCGTCGCGTCACGCTGGAACGGCGCGCGGCGGAGGCCACGGAGAAGGCGGCGAGCCTGGCTCGTCTCGCGGGGGAGCGGCGTGAGGAGTTGGAGGGCGCGAGACAGCGCGTGGCGGAGCGCGAATCGTCCGCCCACGAGGCGGGGGAAACGCTGGCCGGAGAGCGGGTCCGTGTCGGCCAGCTGTCGGAGCAGGCGTCCTCGTCCAAGCGAGAGTGTGTGCGCCTTGAGCGAGAGCTCGAAGACGCCCGCCGCTCGATCGCACAATCGGTCGACGGGCTTGAGGCTCGGCAGGCCCGCGCTCAGGAGCATGAGCGGACGATCCTCGAAGCGACCGAGCGCGAGCGGGAGGCGGGCGCCGAGGCGGAGTCGCTCGAACGCGCCCTGGCCGACATGGCCGGGGACGTGCTCCGGGCAACAGAAGCGGCGCGTGCGCTGTCGGAGCGCGTTGCTCAGGAGCGAGAGCGTGCGCACGAGCTGGAGCGCGACTGGAACGCCGTCGAACTCTCGCGCCGAGAGATCGAGGTCCGGCGCGAGGCGCTGCAGGACCGGACGGTGGAGGACATCGGGATCGACCTGGTCATCGCCTACCGCCCCTGGGCCGAGTCGTTCGCGAGCCAGGAGCCGGTTGACCAGGAGGCCGCGGCCGGCGAGATCGAGCGTCTGCGGGCGGAGATCAAGCGTCTTGGCAACGTGAACCTCGACGCCATCGAGGAGGAGACCCAGCTGGCCGGTCGGAACGAGGAGCTGGCCTCGCAGGTGGCGGACCTCGATCGCGCGAAGACGAGCCTGACGGATCTCATCCAGAAACTCTCCGACGCGTCACGCGACCGCTTCCGGGAGACGTTCGAGACGATCGAGCGGAACTTCGCGGGACAGGACGGCATGTTCCGCCGGCTCTTCGGCGGGGGCTCGGCGCAGGTTCGCCTCATGCCCATCGACAAGGAGGACGGCTCGCCAGGCGAGATCGACTGGCTCGAGTCGGGCGTCGAGGTCGTCGCAAAGCCGCCGGGCAAGGAGCCCCGCTCCATCTCGCAGCTCTCCGGCGGCGAGAAGACGCTCACGGCCGTCGCCCTGCTCATGGCCATCTTCCAGAGCAAGCCCAGCCCCTTCTGCGTGCTGGACGAGGTGGACGCCGCGCTCGACGAGGCGAACGTGGCGCGTTTCTGCGGCGTGCTGAAGAAGTTCCTCGACCGATCCCACTTCATCGTCATCACGCACAACAAGCGGACGATGCTCGAGGCGGACCAGCTCTACGGCGTGACGATGGCGGAGCGCGGCGTGTCGCGCCGCGTGAGCGTGAAGCTCGAGGACCTGCACCGCGAGCACGAGGAGCAGGCCGGCGCCGTCGGGAGCGCCCCGACGAAGAAGGGCGGCATGCGCAAGGCTCTCGCGGGCATGCGCGAGGAAACACCCGTCGGCGCAGAGGACATCGGCTCGTAAGAAGCTCGCGGCGCACGCGTTTCGGAACGCGGTGTGATGCGTGGAGCGTCGTCCTGCGCGATCAGCGCGCGGGGATCTTGAGCCGCATGCCGGGGCGAAGGTCCTCGGGAGCCTTCAGCAGCGAGCCGTTGGCATCGAGGATCTCCTGCCAGCGGGACGCGGAGCCGAGCGTCTGCTTGGCGATGCCCGAGAGCGTGTCGCCCTTCTGGACGAGGTATTCGCTCGCGATCGGCACGGGCTTGTCCGAGTCAGTGCGCGGCGCCACCGGGGCGCCGCCCTGGATGTTCGTGGGGTCGACGGGGATCTGAAGCACCATGCCCGCGCGGAGCTTGACGGGGTCCACACGGGGATTGGCCCGCGCGATGATGGACCACTTCGCGCCGTCGCCGAGCACGGACCTCGCGATCGTGTTCATCGTGTCCCCGGCACGGACGGTGTAGGAGCGCATCCCCGGAGCGCCGTCGGGGCGCACGGGCGTCTCCTGCTGCGACGCGACCGGCGCGCCGGTCTCGCGCGCGGGGGCCTGCGGCGGGTTGGTCCAGTCGGTCTTTCCGGGAGTCGCGATCGGCTGCGCGGGCTCGACGGGCACGGCGTCGGTGCGGGTGAGCGCGGCCGGGCCGGCCGGCTCGTGCGCGAACGAGACCCCTGGCTCCGGTCTGACGGGCGTCATCCACCACACGCCGATCCAGACGAGCACAAGGACTCCGGCCGCGGCGAGCGCTCGGTTGGTTCCTGTGACGGCGGTGGCCATGTGCGAGCCTCCGGGGATGTGATGCGGGTCGTGAGAGCGAACGCTCAGGTGGTGGCGGGCGACCCTGCGTCGGCCGCCCGAGTCGCGGCCTTGCCCGCCACGGGAATCTTACGTGACCACACCATCGGCGCGGCGATGCCGATAGATGAGTACGTCCCGGCCACAACCCCAACAAAGATGGCGAAAGCGAACCCTCGGATGCTCTGGCCCGCCACGACGTAGAGGACGGCGCAGGAGATGAGGGTCGTCCCCGCCGTGATGATGGTCCGGCTCAGGGTCTGGTTGAGCGAGAGATTGACGACGTCCCGCGTCGCGTAGTGCAGCTTCCCGCGATTCTCACGGATGCGGTCGAGCACGACGATGGAGTCGTTGAGCGAGTACCCCAGCACGGTCAGCACCGCGGCCACCATGGCCAGGTCGATCTTGAACGGCTCGAGCAACAGGACCGCTGCCACTCCCGGGAACTTCTCGTAGATGACCTCGACGATCGCGATGAGCCCGACGGCCACGATCGCGTCGTGAAGATCTGCGAGCACGGCGCCGAGGGAGTAGCGGATCGAGCCGAACCGCACCCAGACGTAGATGGTGATGCCGATGAGGCTGAGCACGATGGCGACGGCGGCCTTGGCGGCGAAGTCCGCGGCGATCGCGGGGCTGAACGACTGCACGCCGGCGAGCGTCGCGCCCTGCTCGAGGGCGTCGCGGACGAGGCGCTCGTGGCGCTGCGCGACCTCGATGCGCCAGCGTGCGGCGTCGGCGAAGACGCTGAGCGTCCGGTCGTTGGCGAGGAATGCGGCGCTGGTCACGTTGTCGCGCGTGCCCTCGAGCACGACGACGTCGGTCTCCCACAGGAGCGTGTCGGCGTTGTCGGGCTGGGCGCGGAGCTTGTCGAGACGGGTGCGCAGATCGTCGAGGGAGGACGGCGGGTCGATGCCGCGGACGACCACGGCGACGCCTCCGAGATAGCTCGAGACGTCGTCGCGGACGGCGGGCTGGTCGATGTTGTCGCCGAGCGCGGGTTTGACGATCTCGCGCGGGTCCGCGCTGCCGAGCTCGAGCGGGGGCTGGGCGTCGAGCACGTCGGCAAAGGCGTCGATGACGACCTTGGAGACGATCTCAGGGTCGGACACGACGGTCTTGATGGCGAACTGGCTGCTCGAGACCTTGTCGGCCTCTGGGTTGAGCGCGACGACGGTGGCGGTGAGGAGCGTGGCCTCCGCCGAACCCGTGGGGTAGGACGAGGCCTTGGCCCGGAGTCGTTGTTCGACCTCGGCGCGAGTCATGACCTTGGGGGCGGCGGGCGCGGGGCCGTCGCCGTCCGGGTCGATCATCTTCAGATTGAATGTCGCGGACGTGCCCCCGCGGAACTCATTGTCGAACATCTTCGGGCCCTGGTGCACCATGGTGGCGACGCCCATGGTGAGGAGCACGGCGGAGAGGCCGTAAAAGAACCACCGCTTACCGACCCAGTCGATCTTGGGCTCGATGAGCCGTCCCAGGGCGGGGATCGCGCTGGGAAGCATCGGGATGCTGCGCCAGTGAAGGAGTTCGACGCCGATGGCAAAGAGGAATCGCGCGACGACGAGCGAGGCGAAGAGGGTGGTGACGATGCCGACGCCGAGCGTCACGGCGAAGCCGCGGATCTCGGTCGTGCCGAAGCGATAGAGGACGAAGGCCACAATGAGGGTGGTGAGGTTTCCGTCGACGATGGCGGAGAGGGCCTTCTGGAAGCCGATGCGGACGGCGGCCTTGACGTTGTGCCCGGCCTGCAATTCCTCACGGATGCGCTCGTAGATGAGCACGTTGGCGTCCACGGCCATGCCGAAGGTGAGCACGATGCCCGCGATGCCGGGCATCGTGAACGACGCGCGCCCGAGCGCCATGAGTCCCAGGAGGGTAAGACCGGCGACGGCGAGGGAGATGACCGCGATCACACCGGGGCCGAAGTACCACACGATCATGAAGGCCGAGACGAGGATGAACGAGTAGACGCCGGCGACGAGCCCCTTCTTGAGGTTGTCGGCGCCGAGCGCGGGGCCGGTGGTGTCCTGGTAGATGGGGTCTTCGCTGAGGCGAGCGGCAAGCGAGCCGGCGCGGAGCGTGTTGACGATGTAGTCGATCTCGGCCTGATCGAAGCCGCTGCGACCGCCCTCGATGATGCCGTTGCCGGAGATCTTGCCCTTGAGCATCGGGGCCGTGTAGACCTTCTCGTCGAGGAGCACGGCCATCTGCTTGCCGACGTTGGCGCCGGTGAGATCCCCCAGCAGCGAGGCGCCGAGCGGATCCATCTCGAAGCCGATGGCCGGGAAGCCGCGCTGGTCGGGCGTCGGGAACGCGCGCTTGACGCGCCAAGCGCCCTCGGCGGGCGTCAGACGCAGGCCCGGCTTGTCCCAGAGGAGCACGTAGTAGAGGCCGTCACGCTCGGCGCCGATGAGCCCGCGCACGGCGAAATAGCCCGCGGGGTCCTCCTGGAGCGCGCGGAGGTCCTGGACCGAGTCGTACCACGTCTCGATGTTCTCGACCTGGTGCCAGCGTGCCTCGCCCGAGCCGGCGTTGCGGGCGCCTCGCTCGGCAAGCTGGCGGCGCAACGTGGGCTCGTCGGGGAGTTCGCCCGGGGCGATGGCGATGCGGTAGGAGAGCACGCCCGATCCACGGAGCATCCGCTTGAGGTCGGCCGGATCGTCCAGGCCCGTCCGCTCCAGCGAGTACACCTCGTACGCCCGAAGCGCTGCGTCGATCTTCGGCGCGGCGTCGTGGTGCTGCTCGCGGAGACGCTGGAGCGCGAGATCGCGCGGGCTGGGCAGCGTCACCAGCTCGCCGCTGGCGCGGTCGAGCAGCGAGCGCTCCTCGTCGGGCAGCTCGATGGCGCGACGGACGTCCTCCGGTCGCACGGCCAGCGCGAGAACGTTCTTGCGCGCCGCGTCATAGGCGATCTCGGCGTCCGCGGCCGCCGCGGCCAGCGTGTCGAGTCGGTCCTGCGGGTCACCGCCGGACGAAGCCCGCTCAAACTCGAGGCGAGCGACCTGGGCGGCGTCGTACGCACGGGCGGATTCCCGGATGCGCGCGAGGCGCACGTCGTCCCCGCCGGCCAGATCGAGAATGCCGCGCTCGCGCGCGTCCCCCTCCAGACGCAGCACGCGTTCGAGCGTGCTGGAGTCAACGGCCGAGCCCTCGAGGGCCGAGAGCGCAGCGTCGTAGTCGCCCTTGAGCGCGCGGACGCGGTCGCTCGGGAGGGGCATCGCCACCTCGATGCGGTTCTCGCCCTGCGCGACCATCGAGATGTCCAGCGCGCCGGTCGGGTTGACGCGTCGCTTGAGCACCTCGATGGTGTTGTTGATCTCGGATTTGGCGTCGGCGCCCGGCTCGACCTCCACGGTGTAGACCAGGGTCACACCGCCGGCCAGGTCCTTGCCTCGGCGCAGCTTCTCGGCGGGCGGGATGATCGCCCACACCGCGATGAGAATCGCCGCCAGCACAATCAGCCCGTCTCGCATCAGTCGTGGCATATCGCTCGTTGAATCCGCGTAAGTGTTGATTCGTGACCCGCGCCCGCTCCGACGTCCCCCGCCCCCCGGAGGCGCCCGGCGTGCCGGACGCTCACCAGACGCCGCCGCTCTCCTTCACCCGTCCAAGCTCGACCGTCAGGAACGCTCCTCGCCGCCCGCCGGAGCCAGCTCTTCGCCGCTCCGCTTCAGCACGGACTGCACCGCCGAACGAACCACCCGCACCTTCGTGTTCGTCGATTCGTCGACCTTCAGAACGACCTCGTCGTCGCGCACCTCGGCCACGGACCCGATCAGCCCGCCGATCGTCTGCACGCGATCATGCCGCTTCAGCGATCCGAGCATCTCCGCCCGACGCTTCTTCTCCTTCCGCCCGCTGAACACCGACATCAGCATCATCGCCAGGAAGAAGAACAGCAGGACGTACATGAACCCCATCCCGCCGAAGGCGTTCGGCGGCTGGGCTCCTCCGCCCCCGGCAGGGCCGCCGAGCGGCGCGCTCTCCGACCCTGGCTGTGTCGTGGTGCCACCGTCGGACCGACCCGCCACCGGGGGCGCGGCCTGAGCCAGCGTGACCATCCCGATGTGCCAGGTGTGTCCGACGGATGCGTCTGCAAAATGTGTGTTCATCAGCGTCTCTTTGGTGAATCCGAACGGCCCCGGTTCAGGGTCCGGAGGGGCCGAGGTCAGTCCTGCGCCCCGTCGATTGGGGTCTCCCCGCCTGTCTGCTCCAGCACCGGCCACCGGCGGACAAGCGCAGACCAGCCATCATCCCGGATCGCCGCCCGGATGTCCAACAGCAGCCGTTGGAAGTGCCGGAGGTTATGCAGGCTGACCAGGATCCCGCCAAGCATCTCCCCGGACTGGAACAGGTGTCGCAGGTACGCCCGCGAGAACCACCCGCCCGGGGGCGACCCGCCCACGCGCAGCTCCCCCCACGCCCCGGCCGGCCGGCACGCCGCGCAATCACACCCCTCCTCGATCGGCCGGTCGTCCTCCGCATACGACGCGTTCCGCAGCCGAACCTGCCCCGTCCGCGTGAACGCGTTCGCGTTCCGCCCGTTCCGCGTCGGCAGCACGCAGTCGAACATGTCCACCCCGGCCCGCACCGCGGCCAGGATGTCCCGCTCATATCCAACCCCCATGAGGTACCTGGGCTTGTGCTCCGGAAGCAGCCCGGCCGTGTGGTTCACGACCCGCACGATCTCTTCGTGCCCCTCCCCCACGGCCACGCCCCCGATGGCGTACCCGGGCAGCTCGAAGGCCGTCACCTCCCGCGCACACCAGCTCCGACGCTGCAGATCCGTCCCGCCTTGCACTATGCCGAACAGCGACTGTGCATCCGCCCGTTCGTGCGCCTCCACGCACCGCTTCAGCCACCGGATCGTCCGCTCGCACGCCTCCCCCACGCGCCTCTCATGATCCACCTGCGCCCGTTTCGCTCCCCCATCCTCTTCCAGCGCACCCCCCATCCGCCTTCTCGTCTGGTTCACCGTCTTCGGATCGACGCTCGGTGGGCAGTCATCGAACGCCATGATGATGTCCGCGCCCAGCAGGTTCTGTGTCCGGGTCGCGCTCTCCGGCGACATCTTCACGA
This sequence comes from uncultured Phycisphaeraceae bacterium, assembly GCA_964410465.1. GTDB lineage: Bacteria > Planctomycetota > Phycisphaerae > Phycisphaerales > UBA1924 > CAYPGJ01. The sequence goes on from CAYPGJ010000019.1 coordinate 20,260, forward strand.
CCGCGCCGTCCACCACGCTCCGGAACGCCACCCCCTCCTCCGTGATCTTCGAGATGTCCGCGAGCGAGTACACCTGATATCCCCCCGAATCCGTCAGGATCGAGGCCGGCCACCCCGTGAACGCATGCAGGCCGCCCCGCCTCGAAACCAGTTCCGCGCCGGGCCTCAGCAGCAGGTGGTAGGTGTTCGCCAGCACCACCTCCGCGCCCGTCGCCGCAACCAGCCACGGCGCGATCCCCTTCACGCTCCCCCTCGTCCCCACGGGCATGAACGCGGGTGTGGCGAACTCTCCGTGCGCGGTGCGCACCCTGCCCACACGAGCCGCGCACGACGCCGATCTTGCCTCGATCTCGAATCGCAGAGCGCTCATGGCACGGGCTCAGCGCTTGCCCGATTCCGTGGCCCGCTGCAGCGTCTTCTTCTCGCTCGCCGACAGGCTCTGGAGCCCCTGCGTCGCCACCTTCGCGAGAATCCGATCCACCTCCGCCGGGTCGGGCCCCGCTCCGCGCGCCCTCGAGCGACCTCCCCCAGACCCACGGGGCGTCTTCGCGCCGCCGTCCTTCTTCGGCCCGAACACATCGAAGAAGTCATGCAGGAGGTGCGGCCGACGCACGAAGAAATACCCCGCCGCCGCGCCGCCGAGGTGCGCCGCGTCCCCGCCCGCGTTCCGCCCCCCGAACAGCAGATTCAGCAGCGCGAACCCCACATAGAAATACACCAGCGTCCGCAGCTTGATCGCCATCGGCAGGAACATGATCTGCATCAGCGCGTTCGGCTCGTAGTACGCCGCGGCCATCAGCACCCCGAACACGCCGGCCGACGCGCCAACGAGCGGCGTCGCCGTGTTCGAGAACAGCAGCCCCGGCAACGCGACCCCGAGCCCGCGCCCGGCCAGGTTCAGCGTGAGATACAGCAGCGCACCGCAGATGCCGCACATCAAATAAAACGCCGCGTACCGCTTGAACCCCAGCCGCCGCTCCACCATCGCGCCGAACAGCCACAGCCCGAACATGTTGAAGAACACGTGCAGCCAGCCCGCGTGCAGGAACTGGAACGTCACCAGACGCCACACCTCCAGACGCTGAAACCCCTGCAGCGTCGAGAAGTGGCCCCACTGGTACAAAAGCTTGGCAGCGCTCGGCGACAACGCCATCACGAGGAACACCGCGGCGTTCGTCGCGATCAGCCACGTGTTGAACGACCACATCCGCGGCGGGTCAATGAATGAGCCCCCGCGCTCCATGCCCCCGTCGGCTCTCGCGTACCCGCGGTCGTAAATCCCCATGCGTCCTCGCGCGCTCCATGCGCCCCGGTGGCTCGGCCCGTGTGATGCCCCGGACTCCGTGCGCCCAGTCTATCCCCCGCGACGCTTCGCCGTGGCCGCCTCCAGCGCCTTCCGCTCCGCCCGCGTCAGGCTCCCCATCCCGTCCGACGCGATCTTCGCCAGGATCCGATCCTCCTCCGCCTGCTCTTTCGCGATCCGCTCCCGCTCCTTCCGCTGACGCTCTGCCGCCGCCTCGAACGCGTGATCCGGGCTCACCCCCGCGCTGCTCCCCCCCTCCCAAGTCGCCGCCCCATCACCCCCCACCACCGCGCGCGTCGCCTCCAGCCGCCTGCGCTCCGCCCAGCACGTCGTCCCCGTGAACAGCGCGATGATCACGAGCATCCACCGATCCGTCATCAATCCCGCCACCCCCATCACCACCGAACCACCAACCCCCACCAACGCGGCCACCGACATCGACTCGCGCCACCCCATCCGGCTCCACAGCACCGCCTGCAGCACCCGCCCCCCGTCCATCGGGAACACCGGCAGCAACAGGTTGAACAGCAGCAGCATCAGGTTCGCCGCGTGGGTCAGAAACAACACCGCAACCCACTTATCCGGCAGCGTCGCCAGCGTCTCCGACAGGTTCAGCGGGTTGAACAGGATCGCGTCCTTCTCTCCCGCAAACCACAGCGCCAACGCGAACACCGGAGCCAGCAACGCGTTCACCGCTGGCCCCGCCACCGCCACGATCAGGTTCGGCTTCCACCGGTGCGGCACGTGGACGCTCGCGAGCCCGCCAAGCGGCCACAGCACGATCTGCGTCGCCTCGCCGCCCACCCAGCGCGCGGCAAAGCAATGCCCGAACTCGTGCAGCAGCACCAGAAAGAACAACGCCGAAACACTCGAGATCGTGTACAGCGCGCCGGCCCCGTCGCGCGAGATCGACGACAGCACAAACCACCCCGCGAACACGATGAACACGATGTGCAGACGCACGCGGATGCCGAAGAATCGCCCGATCGTGGGCGCCCACGAGAACGGATCCTCGCCCGTGCCCAGCACACGCGCCGAACTCACCCCGGGCCTACGCGCCATGACCACGCGCCTCCGCGCGAAACCGCCCCGGTCCCTCGACATGCCCTCGCGCCGACGCGAGGAACAGCGCCGTGATCGACTTCCCGTCCCGCAGCTCGCCCCGATCGACCATCTCCCACGCCTCGCGCACCGGCTTCACCGCCACATCGATCATCTCGCCCGCCTCCAGCTCCTGCCCCACCTCGCGCAGACCCTCCCCCACGAACGCGCGCATCAGTTCATCGCTCAGCCCCGGCGTCGTGTGGTACTTGCCAAGAAACGTCATCCGTTCCGCCTCATACCCGGTTTCCTCGACCAGCTCCCGTCGCGCGCACTCCACCGGGGGCTCGCCCGCCCGATCCAGCGTCCCGGCGGGGAACTCCCACTCCCACTCCCCCGTCGCCCCGCGGAAATTGCGGATCAGGACGACACGCCCTCCCTCCAGCACCGGGACGACAACCACGGCCCCCGGATGGGCCACGTACTGCTTTTCCACACTCTCCCCCGACGGCGCGCGAAACCGCACGCTCGCGAAATCGAACTTCTTTCCACGGCACAGCACCGTCCGCTCGCACGAGATGCTCATTCGTGGGATCATACGAACGTGTCCCGCAACGGCGCCCACATCCCAGGCCTGCCCGCCGGCGCCGATCCCGGCGCGCCCATCGTCCGGCTCGAGGACCTCCGAAAGTCGTTCGGTGCGCTCCGCGTGCTCGACGGGGTCTCCCTCTCCCTCGATGCGGGGCAGAACACCGTCGTGCTCGGCCCCTCGGGCGCCGGAAAATCGGTCCTGCTCAAGCACATCGTGGGCCTCCTGCGCCCCGACTCCGGGGCCGTGCTGTTCCGCGGCGTGCGCGTGGACAACGTGCCCGAGCGCCACCTGGCCGACGTGCGCCGCAACATCGGGTTTCTCTTCCAGATGGCGGCCCTGTTCGATTCGATGTCCGTCGAGGAGAACGTCGCGTTCCCGCTCGTCGAGCACACCGACCTGAGTAAACAGGAGCGTCGGGACCGGGTTGCGGAGGCGCTCCGCACCGTCGAGATGGACGGATCGCAGAAGAAGCTCCCGGCCGAGCTCTCGGGCGGACAACGCAAACGCGTCGGTCTTGCCCGCGCCGTCATCCTCAAGCCGGCCCTCGTCCTCTACGACGAGCCGACCACCGGTCTCGACCCCATCCGCGCCGACGGCATCAACGACCTCATCCTCAAAATGCGCGACGCCCTGGGCCTCACCGGCGTCATCGTCACCCACGATCTCGCCTCCGCGCGGAAAGTCGCTGACCGTGTCGTCGTCCTCTACGAGGGCAAGATCATCGCGGACGGAGCCTTCGAGCAGGTCGAGGCCTCCGACCACCCCTACGTCCAACGGTTCATGTCGGGCACGTACCATCCCGACGCACGCCCCCCACGCACGCACGCCCGAGCGACTCCCCAGGAGCCCCTGTGAACCGCGAACGCGTCCGCGACATCGCCATCGGACTCACCACCCTCATCGGGCTCGCAGGTCTCGCGGTCACGCTCTTCCTCTTCGGAGAGCTCCGCAGCGATCAGACCTACCCGCTCACGCTCACCATCGACAACGCCGCCGGCCTCTACCGCGCCGCCCCGGTCACGCTCAACGGCGTGCGCGTCGGCGAGGTCCGCGAGATCGCCCCGGCCGATGACCCGCGCGACGGCGTTGTCCTCGCGCTCGCCATCGCGCGAGGCGTCAATCTCCCGCGACATATCGAGGTCCGCATCGAACGCGGCTTCGTTGGCGACGCCAACCTCTCCCTCCGACCCGGCAAGGGCGTGCCCCCGGACGGCGAGACCTTCCTCCGCCCGGGTGAGACCATCGCCGCCACCACAGCCCCCGCCACCGGCATCTCCGACCTCGCCGCCACACTCCCCGAAAAACTCGACGCCATCGTCGCGGCCGCGGACTCCGTCAAGAGGCTCGGCGACACCTACACCCGCGTCGGCGAACGCATCGAATCGTTCGTCGCCTCGCGCACGCCCGAGCAGGTCGACGCAGGACTGGCCGAGCCGAACCTCGTCTCGGCCGTGGCGCGTCTCGACCGCGCCGCCAAGGACGCACAGGTGTGGCTCTCAGACGATCAGCTCCGGGCCGACGCCAAGCGGGCCGTCGCGCAGGCCGCAGACCTGTTCGAGCGGGCCGCCGCCGCGGTCGAATCGTGGAACGACACCGCGCGCGTCATCGCCGCCAAGGCCGAGCGCCTCGGCGAGAACGCCGACACCATCACGCGCGATTTCGGAGAGCTCTCCCGCGCCATGGGCGAGACCATCGAAGACGTGCGCGGCATGCTGGGACAGGTGAACGCCGGACAGGGCACCGTCGGCATGCTCCTCAAGAACCCCGACCTGTACAACGCCCTCACCGACGCCTCGCGCCGGCTCGAGAAGGCCCTCCTCGAGGCACAGCTCCTCGTCGAGAAGTACCGCAAGGAAGGCGTGCCCATCCGCTGGTAAACCGACGGAGCAACGCATGGCGAGAGACCGGTTCGATCCCTCCCGCATGAAGTCACCGCCGCGCGACGCTCCCGCGCCCTCCGACGAACGCCCCTTCCGCGTCGGCGAACTCACCGACCTGATCGACGCCGCACTCCGCGCCGGTCTCCCAAGACCACTGCGCGTCCTGGGCGAGATCTCCAACTTCCGAGATCAGACCCACTGGTGGTTCGCGCTCAAGGACGCCGACGCGCGTCTCGACTGCGTCATGTTCGCCACGGCCGCGAAACGGCTCCCCTTCCGGCCGGAGAACGGCCAGGAGGTCGTCGCCAGCGGACGCATCGAGCACTACGGCAAGCAGGGCCGCACACAGATGTACGTCGATCGGCTCGAGCCCGTCGGCGCCGGCGCGCTCGAGCTCAAGTTCCGCGCCCTCTGCGAGGAACTCCGCGCCCTGGGCTGGTTCGACGAAGACCGCAAGCGCCCACTCCCGCTCCTGCCCCGCCGGGTCGCCGTCCTGACCTCGCGCACCGGCGCCGCGCTCCAGGACGTCCTCGACACGATGAGGCGCCGCTGCCCCGCCGTCGAGATCGCGCTCATCGACGTGCGCGTGCAGGGCGACGCCGCGGCGCCGGAAATAGCCCGCGCCCTGCGCTGGGTCTCCGCGAACCACCAATCGCACGCCCTCGACGCCGTACTGCTCACGCGCGGCGGCGGCTCCATGGAAGACCTCTGGGCCTTCAACGAGCGCATCGTCGCCGAGGCCGTCGTCCACTGCCCCATCCCCGTGGTCGCGGCCATCGGCCACGAAACCGACACCACCATCGCCGAACTCGTCGCCGACCTCCGCGCCGCGACGCCCACCCAGGCCGCGATGCGCCTCGCCCCCGACCGCGCGGCCCTCGAACAGCAGCTCCTCCAGCGCCAACGCCGCCTCGCCTCCCACCTCCGCCATTACCTGCACATCGCGCGACGCGACCTCGAACGCGCCGACCTCGCGCGCACGCTCCGCGACACGCTCGCCCACCGCCGGCTCATGCTCGAGCGCATCACATCGCGCCTCGCCCACGCGCGTCCGCAAGCCCAGGCCGCCGCGCGCCGCGCACGACTCGCCGCCGCGCGAACAGACCTCTACGCCGCGATCCGTGCGCGCCTCGCCGGCCATGACATCGACGGTCGCCGCCGACGGCTCGACGCCGCACTCCTTTCGCTCGCCCAGAACCGCCGCCTCCGGCTCGACGCACTCGCCCGCGCCCTCGAACTCGCCTCGCCGATCAACGTCCTCAACCGCGGCTACTCCGTCACCTCCCTCGACGACGGACGCATCCTCCGGGACCCCGCCGAAGCCCGACAGGGCGATCGGCTCACCACGCGCCTCGCGCAGGGCCGCATCCACTCTGTCGTCGACACCGACGCACCGACGCCTCCACGCGCGCCCGCGCCTCCCGCACGCCGCCCGCGCACGCCGTCACAGCCACCCGACCAGATGGACCTCTTCCGCGCAAACGGCTAACTTCCCACGAACATGGCGAAACGCGCCGCAAAGCCCGACACCCACGACGCCCGCGCCGATCCCGCGCTCGAAGGCCTCACCTTCGAGCAAGCGCTCACGCAGCTCGAGGCCATCGTCGACCGCATCGAAGCCGGCGAGGTCGGGCTCGAGGCCGCCATCGCCGACTACGAAAAAGGCGTCGCGCTCCTCAAACGATGCCGCTCCATCCTCGACCACGCCGAGCAGCGCATCACCGAACTCACTCCGCCTCCGGACGACGCCTCTTCGCGTGCCCGCCCGGCGCGCACCGCGCCGCCCCCCGAACCCGACGAAGAGCCCGACGAACCCGCCCCCTTCTGAACCCACCTCCCATGCTCCCTCCCTGGCTGCTGGCGATCACGCCCACACTCTTCGCCGCCGCCACCGGCGCCTGCGTCGGCTCATTCCTCAACGTCGTCGCGCACCGCCTCCCGCGCAACGAGGGGCTCTTCCGCCCCGGCTCGCGATGCCCATCCTGCGAAACCCCACTCACCTGGCGAGAGAATCTCCCCATCCTCGGCTGGCTCTTCCTCCGAGGACGATGCCGCTTCTGTCGCGCACGCATCTCGCCCGAATACCCCATCGTCGAACTCGCCCTCGCCCTCCTCTTCGCCGGCCTCGTCGCCGACTGGTTCCTCCCCTCTTTTTCCTACTCCTTCTCCGACTCTGCCTCGGCCCCGAGCTGGGCATCTCGAGGGCTCCCGCAGATGTGGCCCTCCCTCGCACTCATCCTCGTCCTCATCGCTTCCCTCATCGCCATGGCCCTCGTCGACGCGCGCACCTACACCATCCCGCCCATCATCCCCTGGGCCGTGGCGCTCCTCGCCTTTCTCGTCCACCCCCTCCACGCACTGATCCTCTCGCGCGCATCCACCCCCCTCTTCCCCGACAGCCAGTTCCCGTGGACGATTCCCACGCCGCGCGCCTCGGCCACAATCTCCATCACCCTCGCGGCCTCCGTCGCACTCCTCTGCTCCAACGTCCTCGTCTGGACCGGACTACTCAAACGCTCCTTCCACGATTTCGAGTCCTGGATGGCCTCCGCCTCCACTGGCCCCGCCATCCCGCCGCCACCGCCCACGCCGCTCCGCGCCGTCCTCTTCCGAACACTCCTCTTCACCGCCCCCGCAATCGTCCTTATGGGCCTCGGCGCCATTGCGGGCTCCGCACTCCGTTCACCCACACTCGGCATGGGCATCGGGCTCGTCCTCGGCCTCATCCTCGGCACGTTCCTCCGCGCGCGCGTCTCCGATCCAATCACTCCTTCCAACACCCAGCCCGTCAACGATCAATCCAACACGACAACACCCGACACATCCACTTCCCCACCGCGCCGCTACACCCTCCTCAACACCTTCCTCGCACCATGTCTCCTCGCCGCCGCCGCCTTCCCCATCTCCCCGAGACTCTCCATCGCCGCAGCCGGCCTCGGCCTCATCCTCTCCGTCCTCCTCAACACCGACCCCGAACCCCTCTCTCCCACGCCCGACGCCGCCGCGCCCCACCACCACGAGCCCTCGTTCCTTGACTACCCACACGCTCGCAGGGAAACCGTGCGCGAACTCGTCTTCCTGGCCCCCCCACTCCTCGCAGGCGCCCTCGCCGCATACTTCGCACCACAGCTCGACGCCGCCCTCCCTGTCCTCGCCGCGCCCCCGCTCTGGCTGCTCGCTCTCACCGGATCGCTCCTGGGCTTCCTCGTCGGCGGCGCCGTCATCTGGGTCGTCCGCATCCTCGGCACCCTCGCCATCGGTCGGGAGGCCATGGGGCTGGGCGACGTCCACCTCATGGCCGCCGTCGGCGCTGTCTGCGGCTGGATCGACCCCACCCTCGCCTTCTTCACCGCCCCCCTCCTCGCCCTCGCAGCCACCGCCGCGGCAGCCCTCTCCCGCAAGGGCGTCCGCGCAGCCCTCCCCTTCGGCCCCCACCTTGCCCTCGCCTCCATCGCCGTCATCATCGCCAAACCCGCCTTCGAGTCCCTTCTCTCATTCCTTTTGCACGCTCCGGTCGATCTTCCCTGACGGCCGTCCCGCTTGACAAAGCGAACGCTGCGCGTTGGCATCCACCCCAGACCGATAATCCCGGGCCCCTCTCAGGCACGCCCAAGACTCGGACACGATCAGCAAACCCTCACGGAGGCTCACCCTTGTTCCCCACCAGCTCCATCCGTCGCATCGCGCTCGTCTCGCTCGGCGCCATCTCCCTCGTCGCTTCCTCCGGCTGCGACAACAACAAGGAGAAAATGACCGCGCTCGAATCCGAGAACCGCGATCTCCGCGCGCGGATCGACACCACCGACGCCGCCAAGCGGCAGGCAGAGTCCGAAGCCGCGCTCCTCCGCGAAGAAAACAACCGACTCCAGACCCAGGCCACGCCCGCCACCAACGACTGGGGCTCCACCGACTCCTCCGCCTCGCGCGGCTCGTCCCAGGACGTCGTCATCTCCCTCGCCGGCGATCTTCTCTTCGAGTCCGGACAGGTCGTCCTCAAGCAGTCCGCCAAGGCAAAGCTCGATCAGGTCGCCCGCGATCTCAACTCTCAGTACGCCGGACACCGCATCCGCGTCGTCGGGCACACCGACTCCGACCCCATCCGCAAGTCCAAGTGGAAGTCCAACGACGAACTCTCCTTCGCTCGCGCGCAGGCCGTCGCCGACTACCTCGCCACACGCAGCGTCTCACGCGGGCGACTCGCCGTCGTCGGCAAGGGCGCCTCCGAGCCAAAGGCCACCAAGGCCTCCTCGCGACGCGTCGAAGTCATCGTCCTCGGCAACTGACCACCGGAGGGCTCCCTCCACACACGGAGATTCACGACCCGATGACGTCCCGCGCCCCACGTCGTGCCGCCGTCGCCGCGATCGCGCTCCCATGCATCCTGCTCGCCGCCTGCGACAACACCAAGCAGCGCGCTGACCTCCTCGAGCAGGAAGCGCAATCACTCCGCGACCGCAACGCACAGCTCGAAGCCGCAAACCGCGAGGCCGACGCACAGAGGCTCCTCCTCGAAGAGGAGCTCAACCGCCTCCGCGCCCAGGCCGGCCCGCAGAACGGCTCCACCGGCTTCGAGGGCATCTCAGGCGTCAACGCCTCAGCGCTCCCGGGCGGCGGCGCCGTGCTCGACATCGTCGGCGACGTCCTCTTCGACTCCGGACGCACCACCATCAAACAATCCGCAAAGCGCACACTCAACGACGTCGCACAGGTCATCAACAGCCGGTACTCCTCCAACACCATCCGCATCGAAGGACACACCGACGCCGACCCCATCCGTAAGTCCTCCTGGAAGACCAACGAGCGGCTCGGCGCCGAACGCGCCCTCGCCGTCGAGGAGTACCTCTCCTCACGAGGCGTCGACAAGAACCGCATGTACATCGCCTCCTTCGGCCCCTCACACCCAAAGTCCTCCAAGAGCGCCTCACGACGCGTCGAGATCATCATCCTCGGCAACTGACACAACATCCCACGCGCTCCGTTCACCCGCCCCGCCCACCTCCTGCGCCTCCCGGGGGGTTGTTCCCGGGGCTATCCTGCGCGCTATGCCCGTCGACGGCGCCCTCTCACTCCGCACTCCTGTCGATGACCTGCCAGGGGTCACCCCGCGCCGCGCGGCCCTCCTCCACCGGCTCGAACTCCCCACACTCGCGCACCTCCTCCGCCATTACCCCTCCCGCTACGAATTCGAGGCGGCCGAGTCCTCCCTCGACGCGCTCACGCCGGACACCACCGCCATCGTCTCCGTCCGTGGCGAGATCTCGGCGACGCGCGTCGTGCTCCGAGGCAAGAAACGCTTCGAAGCCGTGCTCACCGACGGCCTCTCACGACTCGACCTCTGCTTCTTCAACGCCCTGTATCTCAAGGACCGCATCCATCCGGGCGAGCGCATCCGCGTCCAGGGAAAGCTCCGCAGAAAAGGCCGCAACGCCCTCCAGATGGTCAACCCGCGTTGGGAGCCGCTCCGCGACTCCGACCCTCCCGAAAAAAACGCCCGACTCCGGCCCGTCTACCCCGCCTCCGAAGACCTCCCCTCGCGCGAGATCGAGGCCGTCATCGCCCGCAACCTCGACGCCTCGCTCCCCTTCATCGACGACCATCTCCCCGAGCCGTTCCGCAAAACCCACGCACTCCCATCCCTCCGTGACGCCGTCCGCGACATCCACGCGCCCACAAACGACGACGACGCCAAGGCCGCGCGCCGGCGCCTCGCCTACGACGAGTTCCTCCTCTTTCAACTCGCCATCCAGCTCAAGCGAGCGCAGAACGCGCTCGAGTTCCACGCCCCACCGCTCCGCTCCTCCGCGCAGATCGACAGCCACATCCGCGCACGCTTCCCCTTCACGCTCACCCAGGGCCAGGAAGAAGCACTCCGCGACATCGTGAAGGACCTCGCCTCGACAACCCCGGCGAACAGGCTCATCCAGGGCGACGTCGGATCGGGCAAGACCGTCCTCGCTCTCTACGCCATGCTCCTCTCCGTCGCCTCCCGACACCAGGCCTGCCTCATGGCGCCCACCGAACTCCTTGCCGAGCAGCACTACGCCACACTCTCCGCAATCCTCGAGGGCTCCTCCGTGCGCCTCGCCCTGCTCACCGGCTCGCTCCCCGAACCCGAGCGCGCCGCGATCCTCGACGCCCTCGGCGCCGGCGACATCGACCTCGTCGTCGGCACCCACGCGCTCCTCACCGACGCCGTCCGCTTCCGCTCGCTCGCCGTCGCCGTCATCGACGAGCAGCACCGTTTCGGCGTCCACCAGCGCGCGCGGCTCCGAGAGAAGTCCGACGATCCCTCCTCCGCGCCGCACACCCTCGTCATGACCGCAACCCCCATCCCCCGCACACTCTCCCGCACCCTCTTCGGCGACCTCGACATCTCCACCATCAAGGGCCTGCCGCCAGGACGCGCACCCGTCGCCACCCGCATCCTCCCGCCCGATCGAAGAGACGAGGCCTACGACTACCTCCGAAAACGCCTCGACCGGGGCGAACAGGCCTACATCGTCGTGCCGGCCATCGACGCCGATGACTCGCCCTCGCCCGCGGCCTCCGTCCGCGCCACGCTCAAACGCCTCGAGGACGGCGCGCTCCAAGGCCGACGACTCGCCGCCATCCACGGCCGCCTCAAACCACAGACCCGAGAACACATCATGACCCGCTTCCGCGCAGGTCAGATCCACGCACTCATCGCCACCACCGTCATCGAGGTCGGCGTCGACGTCCCCAACGCCTCCGTCATGATCATCGAGGACGCCGATCGCTTCGGCATCGCACAGCTCCACCAACTCCGAGGACGCGTCGGTCGCGGCTCCAAAAAATCACTCTGCGTCTGCATCGCAGACCCCGCCACCGAGGAAGCCCGCCAACGCCTCAAGGCCTTCGCCTCAACCACCGACGGCTTCGTCCTGGCGGAGAAGGACCTGGAGCTCCGTGGCCCGGGCGAGGCCATCGGCGCACGGCAATCCGGCGCCGCTCCATTCCGGGTCGCAGACCTCGTCAGCGACCTCGACCTCCTCCTCCTCGCGCGCAGAGACGCCGCCGACTGGATCAAACGTTCCCCGAACCTCGACAAACCCGACGAAAAACTCCTCCGCGCACGCGTGCTCCGCGCCCACGGCCAAGCCCTCGGCCTCGCCGACGTCGCCTGACTCCTTGCCCCTTCCACCCACACCCGTCAAACTCTCACGCGTGGACACATCCCCGATCCACGAACGCCTCCACACGCTCCTCGGCCACGAGACATACCGCGCCATCGGCGAGCGCACCGGGTTCCACGCCGAGAACGTCCGTCGGTACATGCAGGGCCAGACGCCCCCCATCCAATTCCTTGCCGCCGTGTGCGCCTCCACAGGCGCCTCCGCCGACTGGCTCCTCACCGGCCACATCACCCCGCGCGCTCCCGAGGAGAGAGCCCCGAAGGACTACACGCCCGACCACGTCCTCACCTCCCTCTCCCAAGCCGTCGGCTCACTCACCGATCGGCTCGAACGCCTCGAACGCTACGTCCAGACTCTCGAAACGCGCCTCCGCGCGCACGAACCACCCGGAGAGCAACCCCATGACCGACCAGACGCCACACCCCCCGCGCAAACGCGCCGTCCGTCGGACGCCAAGCGCGCAGCCTCCATCGCCGACGCTCTCCCCCCAAGACCACGCACGCCTCCTCGTTGAACTCCTCAGGCCGGCAACCCCCGAACTCGCACGACGCTGGCTCGCAGCCCTCCTCCTCGCGCCAGAGAAAGACCGCCGCGACATCGTCGAGTCCGTCGAACGACGCATGATCGAAACCTACGGCCCGCCCCACGCGGACGACGCCCTCCTCCACATCGTCTCCGAGTCCCGCGATCATCCGACCCACAACGAGACCACCATCCGCTCCTACTCCGCCGCGCCCACAGCAAAACCAGCTCGCACGCGCGCTCGCTCGCAACGCTAAGCCCCCTACTACCATCCACACCGTGAGCTTCAACAAAGAACTCGCCGACATCCTCGAGAACATCGCCGCCCTCCAGGAACTCACCGGCGCAGACCCCTTCCGCGCCGTCTCCAACTCACGCGCAGCCCGCATCATCGCCGACCATCCCACCGACCTCTTCACCATCGCGCACGACCGCGACGCCCTCCTCGCCATCAACGGCGTCGGCGACAAGATCGCCGACAAAATCCTCGAGTACGCCGAGCACGGACGCATCAAGGAATACGAAGCCCTCCTCAAAAAAGTCCCGCCCGGCCTCCCCCCACTCCTCGACATCCCGGGCCTCGGCCCCAAGACCGCCCGCGTCCTCTGGACCCAAGGTCACATCGAATCACTCGACGATCTCAAAAACGCCATCGCCGACGGCTCCATCCTCAAGCTGCCCCGCATGGGCAAAAAGACCGTCGAGAACATCAGCGCCGCCATCCAGTTCCGCGAGCAGGCCGGCGACCGCGCACTCCTCGGCGAAGCACTCCCCATCGCCCTCGACATCGTCCAACGCCTCAAGAAGGTCAAAGGCGTTACACGCGTCGAGTACGCCGGCTCACTCCGTCGAGGCCGCGACACCATCGGCGACCTCGACATCCTCGTGGCCGCAGAAGGCGCCGCCGCCGAGAACGTCGCCAAAACCTTCCGCTCACTCCCCTCCGTTCAGAAAGTCCTCGCCGCCGGCGACACCAAGTCCTCCGTCCGTCTCCTCCCAGAAGGCGCGCACCCCATCCAGGCCGACCTCCGCGTCATCCCTCCGGATTCCTTCGGCGCCGCCCTCCTCTACTTCACCGGCTCCAAAGACCACAACGTCTCCCTCCGCCAACGCGCTCTCAAAGCCGGCTACACCCTCAACGAGTACGGGCTCTTCCCCGAAGACAACGAGAAAACTCCTCCCCAATCCCGCAACGTCAAACCCATCGCCTCCAAGAGCGAGGAAGACATCTACGCCGCCCTCGACCTCCCCTTCATCCCCCCCGAACTCCGAGAGAACCAGGGCGAGCTCGATCACCCCAAATCCCACAACTTCAACCTCATCTCCCTCTCCGACATCCGCTCCGAACTCCACGCCCACACCACCGCCTCCGACGGAAAACTCTCCATCGACGAACTCGTCGAAGCCGCCAAGGCCCGCGGCTTCCACACCATCGCCATCACCGACCACTCCAAGTCCCAAACCATCGCCAACGGCCTCTCCCCCGACCGTCTCCGCCAACACATCGACGACATCCACGCCGCCCGCGAGCGACACAAGGGCATCACCATCCTCGCCGGCACGGAAGTCGACATCCTCCCCGACGGCTCCCTCGACTACGACGACGAACTCCTCTCCCTCCTCGACGTCGTCGTCGCCTCCCCACACACCTCCCTCAAGCAATCCCCCGACAAGGCCACCGAGCGCCTCCTCACCGCCATCAAGCACCCACTCGTCCACATCATCGGCCACCCCTGCGGCCGCTACGTCAACCGACGCGAAGGCCTCTCCCCCGACATCCCCACCCTCGCCCGCGCCGCCGCCAAGCACCACACCGCACTCGAAATCAACGCCAACCACCTGAGACTCGATCTCAGAGACTCACACGCCCGCGCCGCGCTCGCCGAAAACGCCCTCCTCGCCATCGACTGCGACGTTCACAACCCCGACAACTTCAACGAACTCCCCTACGGCGTTCTCACCGCCCGCCGCGCCGGCTGCACCCCCGACCAGTGCATCAACACCTGGCCCGCGCGCAAACTCCACGACTGGCTCAAATCCAAGCGATAGACTCACCCACCATGCCCGCGCCCTCCATCACCGAACCACTCTGCGCCGTCTTCCGACGACGCCTCAAACGCGAAGGCCTCAAGTACACCCCCGAGCGCGCCCAGGTCCTCGACACCATCCTCCAGCTCGACGACCTCTTCCAGGCCGACCAACTCCAGGCCGCCCTCAAAGAACAAGACTTCCGCGTCTCCAAAGCCACCGTCTACCGCACCATCCGTCTCCTCCAGGACGCCGGCATCATCCAGCAGGTCCTCGTCGACGCCGACCACGCCCACTACCAGCTCGCCTACGGCCGACGCCCACACGACCTCCTCATCCGACTCGACTCCGGCGAAGTCCTCCCCATCGACGTCCCCGAACTCATCTCGCTCCGCGAACGCATCGCCCGCGAGCTAGGCCTCTCCGCCCACGCGCACCGCTTCCAGATCTTCGCCTCGGCCCCCGACGCCAACTGACGCGCGCATCCCCGCGCTATTGCGCCGCCCCCGCATCATCTCTGGTCTTCGACAGCCCCACCCCCGCAAACCCGCCACCCGCGCACACGTCATACACCCGGATCACGTCCTGGTACGCCGACCCCCGCGCCGGCTCGATCACCACACGCACGGCCGCGCTCGTCCCCTGCCCACGCATCTCCTCAATCCGTGCGCTCAACTCCTCCACACTCCCCCCCTCCACACCCAACCCGTCCACCCGCGCGACCCCATCCTCCCCCACACGCAACCGCACCACCTCCCGCGCCGTCGGCAACTCAAACCGATTCGCCGCCCTCGCCTCACCCGCCCCCACGCTCGGCGCCATCCCCACATTCAAAAACCACTCCGGCCCCAAAAACACCGACCCCGCCATGAAGAAAATCAAAATCACCATCACGATGTCCACCATCGGCGTCATGTTCGGCCCGAACGCCCGCGACGCCTCGCTCCGCGCCGTCCGAAGCCGAAATCCCTCACGACCCTTCATCGCAGGCGCCCTCGCAAACCAGTGAACACTTCCGGGGGCCGAAACCCCTCACGACCCCTCATCGCGCACCCCCATTCGATCCCGCGCTCTTTTCAGTAGCCAGCCGCACGTTCTTCACCCCCGCCTCCACGCACGCCTCCATCGCCGGCTCGATCAACCCGTACGCCATCCCCCGATCCGCCCGGATCTGCACGCTCACATCCGCCCCCGCATCCAGCCGCGCCTTCAGCGCCCCCGCCACCTCCTCCGCGCTCATCTCCCGATCCTCAACCACAAACCGCGCCACCTCCCCCTCTCCCACCACGTTGATCACAAACCGCTCGCTCGCCCTCTCCTCGGCCCCCAACGCCGACTCCGGCAGCCGCACCTCTACCCGCTGCCGCTCCGCCAACCTCCCCACCATCAAAAAGAACACGATCAAACACATCACCACGTCAATCAGCGGCGTCGCATTGACGCCCTGCTCACCCTCATACTCGCGCAAACGCCTCCAGCGCACCTCTTACCCCTCTCGCTTACCGGGCGCGCTCGCACCGCCATGCGAGAACAATTCATCCGGCAACCCCTCAAACAACTCCGCCGACACGTTCATCGCCCGCGTGCAGATCCGATCTACAACGCCCCTGAAATACCCGTACGCCAGCAGACTCGGAATCGCCAGCAACAAGCCGAGGAACGTGTGGAACAGCGCCTTCGAAATCCCCAGCGACAACTCACCCGGCCCAGCCTGCCCCCCACCTTCACCCAGCGCCGCAAACGCCAGGATCATCCCGTACACCGTCCCCACCAATCCCAACAACGGCCCGAGATGCCCGATCACGTTCAACATCTCAATCCGCCGAAACCACTTCGCACACTCCTCCGACGCCGCCAACTCCGCGGCCTCGCGCGCCCCCTGCCTCCCGCCCCTCTGCGGCCGCAACGCCGCACCCAACACCACACTCACGAAACTCCCGTCCGTGTCCACAAACTGACGCACTCCCGCCCAGTCCCCGCGCCCCACACGCGCACGCAACGCATCCACCGACCCCCTCGGCAACACCACCGACTCCCGCGCCTCGATCACCGCTCGCACAATGATCGCCACGGCCACGAACGACCCCAACACGATCAACCCCGTAAACACGTCCGCCGAATCCCAGAACAACCCCATCACCCGCCCCAACGACTCTCCCCCGGACCCGCCCGCCGCCGCCTCACCCGCCGCATTCGCCGCGTTTGAATTCGGCGTGCTCTGCGCAATCACCGCCCCCGCGCCAATCCCACCCCCAACCAACCCGCACACCATCGCCTTCATCCGCACGCGCATGCCTCCTGACAATCCCGACGCGCAAGCCTCTCAACAATCTTGTTCGAGCCGCGCACCAGACTACCGATCACGCGCGCGATGCGCTTTGCCGCCTCCCTCCGCCGGGGGCGTGGGGGAGGTCGTTCGTGCGCAGCACGAACCGGTGGGGGGGCCCGCCATCAACCAGCCGCTCGTCGCGCACCACTTCCTCATTGCATCTCCCGAGTCGCGACCGTGAGGGAGCGGTCTCCTGCCAGTTGCTTCGCTCTCGCTGTGACAACCCCTCTCCCACCGGGGGTGGGAGAGGATGTCGACGCGTTTCGCGGCGACAGGTGAGGGGCTCTTCCAACGTGTGCCGCGGCTACCGGGGGCGGCACAGCCGGGGGCCACGCTGCCTTAACCCCTCCTCCCGCAAGCCGCGCAGCGGCGCGGCGTGGAGAAGGTGGTTCGCACGCAGTGCGAACCGGTGGAGGGTGCCTCTACCCCTCCCTCCGCTCGCGCTTTGCGAGCGCGGGGAATCCGGGGGAGGTGGCTCGGCTCTGCGAGCCGGAGGGGGGCTAGTTTGCTTGGCCCGCGCCGCCATATTCTCTTCTTCCCATGCCCCTCCCTCCCAACCTCCTCGCCGAATACCCCGACCCCGCGCTCACCGGGGACGAGCGCCCCTTCCTCGTCGCCACGCTCACCGACCTCCTCAACCCAACCCCGGAAACACTCAATCCCACCGACCATCCCATCCCGCCCTTCCTCCACGCCGCCGTCGCTGCGCTCACGCCCCTCCTCCTCGAACACGCCGCCCGCCTCAATCCTCACAACACGCGCTTTCAGTGGTTCACCACCGACCAAATCCGCCAACACCAGACCGCGATCTACATCACCCTCCGCATCGTCGGCGCCACATCTCCAACCCGTGGCCTCGACATCACCATCACCGACGAACGCCGCGCAAACGCCACCCCATTCACAACAGATCCCGATTGGTCACCCGACACCCCGATCCTCGCCCTCGACATGGGCAATCAAAGATCGCTTCCCGATGCCTTCTACGCCCCAGCAACCCTCTGCAGCACCGAAGCCGAGTTCTTCGACCAACTCCGTTCCTTCACCACCGACGCCATTCTCGGCCGCGTCAAGCTCCGCCGCGAGCGCTTCGGCCCCTTCACCGCGCGCTGGACCGTCCGACGTGGCCACGACACCATCGCCCAAGATCGCTCGCCCTTGATAACCGCAATTCAAGCACTGACCTCTCTCGGCACACGTCGATCGTCGGCGCCCGCGGACGAACCCTGGACGCCGATCGTCCATTGACACACAAAGAAACTATCAAGAGGCCACTGAGTACTTCTTCGCCCGCCGTTCCGGGGGCGGGGACTCCCTGCCTTTCCTCTATCCCTCTCATCTTCCCCTACCGCGGGCGGGCGGGAGACACGCCGGGCGAACCGCCTCACACAAACCCACCACATACCCCAACTCCCGTCACCTCACCGACTCACTGCCTCTTGATTCTCTGGGGGTTGCAAGGGGGCGGAGCCCCCTGCACTGCGAAGCAGATTTGTCGCCCGCACTTGGACTCTCCACCATCACATACTCACCACCACCCATCATCACATCACCTCCTCATCCCCCTCCTCCACTTCCCGCGACACCCGATACTTCCCGTCGAACCATTTCCCCAGATCCACCAATCGACACCGCTCCGAGCGCCGCCACCTCTCCCATCGGCTTGGCGATGGGAGAGGGCAGGGTGAGGGCTCCATGCCTTCTCGCCCCTCTTTCCCTATGCCTTCATGATTTGAAGGAGCCCCTCGTTCTCCTGCCATCATCCCGGGAATTCTTCATCCCCCTCCTCCACCTCCCGCGACACCCGATACTTCCCATCGAACCACTTCCCCAGATCAACGAGCCGACACCGCTCCGAGCAGAACGGCGCGAACTCCTCCGTCGCCCCCTCCCCGCACACTCGGCACAGCATCCTCTTCCCCCGCACCATCACCGCGCCCGCAGCAGCGAGTCCGGGGGCGCCGCGCGCGCGCTCGCCCCACACTCCCTCATCACCCTCCATCACCACCCCGCGCTCCTGCTCCCCCACGTGCGTCATCGTCACGCGCAGCGCACGCTCCAACCCCGCACGCTCCTCACCCACGCGCTCACCCCACTCGATCACCAGCACCCCGCGATCATCCGCCAATCGATCCCACCCCAGCCCCTCGGCCTCTTCCGCCTCCTCCAACCGATACGCATCCACGTGCCGCAACTCCATCCGCGCCCCAGGGCCGCCCCCCTCATCCGCATCTACCCCATACACATTCGCCAGCACGAACGTCGGTGAATGCACCTTCCGCGGATCATGGCCGAGCCCGCGCGCCAGCCCACGCACGAACCGCGTTTTCCCGGCGCCCATCTCCCCGATCAACAGAATCACGTCCCCGCCGCGTAAGACTCGCGCCAGCGCCGCACCCAGCGCCTCCGTCTCCCCCTCACCATGCGTGATGCGCTCGATCCTCATGCCCCATGATCCCAGCCCAGTTCCGACGCATCCACCCGCGTCCCATCCCTGAGCACGCCAACACACCCGCTCCCCTCAACAACGCGACCGATCCGCGTCACTCGAACTCGCCGCGCAACCCCATCGCGCCCATTGACCTCAATCTCGCCCGCCACGTCCCCGCTCGCAGCAAATAACAACTCGTAATCCTCACCCTCACTCAACCCGCGCTTCCACTCACTCGCATTCAACCCCTCCGCCAGCGGCAGCGCATCCACATCGATCTCGATCCCCACGCCCGACGCGAGCGCGATCCGCCCCGCGTCCCTCCCAACCCCATCCGACACGTCGATCATCGCGTGCAGTCGCTCTCCCAGCGCGTCACACAGCCGCGCACCCTCCTCCACTCGCGGCTCAAATCTCAAATGCCTCCCGCTCTCAAAGCTCCCCCCCACCGTTCCCGTCACGTACACACCATCACCCACCCGCGCGCCCTCGCGCAGCACCGGCCCGCGCGTCTCGTGCGAAACGCCGAGCACGCTCACCGTCAGCACCATCGTGCCCTCGCACCGCGCAATATCCCCACCCACCAGCGGGCATCCCCACTCCTCCGCAAACTCCTTCATCGCCGCGAACAACTCGCTCTCCTGCGCGAAATCATCCGGCAGCGCGCCCGTCGCCGTGGCAGCGACCGGCCGTCCCCCCATCGCCGCGATGTCCGACACGCTCCGCGCCACGGCCTTCCTCCCCACCAACCCCACATCCTCCCCCTTCCGAAAGTGCCTCCCCTCCACCACCTGGTCCACCGTCCACAACGCATCAACCGTGCGCATGGCCGAGGCGATCCGCACCACGGCACAATCATCACCCGGCCCGACCACCACCGCCGGGAAGCGCGAACCCATTCCCGCGCTACGCGAATAGATCTCGCCGAGCAACACCGACTCCCGTTTCATGCGCGCGCTCCGCTCGCCGTATCACGCGATAAATGCGCACGAGTCCCGGAACTGAGCATGGTCCGGACAAGAGTTGCATGTTTGCGTGCCGAGCCCTGCTCGCGCACAACAACGGCCCGCGCCCTCCCCCCGAAATCTCGCCGCTCACCCTCATTCGCAAGCAGCCGCGCAAGATCGCGCTGCAGACCCTCGCGTGTGGTGCGCACGATCCCGCCTCCCTTTTCCAGAATCTCGACGGCCGTGCGAAAATCATCCACGTTCGGCCCGATCACCACGCACTTGCCCAAGGCCGCCGGGTCCATCGGGTCCGATCCGTACAACTCCCCGAACGATCTCCCCACCACCACCACGTCCGCCAACGCGTACGCCTTGCGCAGTTCCCCGATCGTGTCGAGCAGGAAAAACTCGTCGGAACTCCCGGCCGTGCCCAGACTTCGGCGCGTGCACCCGGGCAGATCGCGCGCGGCATCATCAAACCACTCTGGCTTGCGCGGCGCGCACAACAACTGCACGCCCGCCGGCTTCGCGTCGCGCAGCAGCGCGTGCTCCATAGGCTCCGTCGATCCCGCCACGATCAGCGGTTTCGCGCGGTCGATGCGCATGGCCGCGGCCAGTTCCGCGCTGCCGGGCACGTCGTCCGTCACGCTCGCGGCGTCCCATTTCATGGTGCCGCAGACACTTACGCGCGATCGCTCGGCCCCCACCGCCACGAACCGCTCCGCGTATGTCGCATCCTGTGCGCCCACAACCGCCAACTGTCGGAAGTACTTTCCGATCAACGGCTTAGCCATCTTGTACCGCCCGAACGACCGGTCCGACAGCCTCCCGTTCACCACCCCCACCGGGATCCCGCGCCGCCGGCACTCGCTCATAAAGTTCGGCCACAGCTCGAGTTCCACGAGCGCAACCCCGTCCGGCGCCACACCGTCCAGGAATCGCCGCACGGCGCCCGACAGATCCAGCGGAAAGCGCACGCACGTCGCCTTCTTCGAATACAGCTCGACCGCGCGCGCACGACCCGTGTCGGTCGTCGACGCGATCACCAGATCAAACTCCTCCCAAAGGAGGTCCACCAGCGGCCGGATCAGGTTCGTTTCGCCCACCGAAACAGCGTGGATGAGCAGCCTCTTCTTGCCGAGAGGCTTCACCGACACGTTCGGTGCGCGCGCCATGCGTTCATCCCAGCCCAGCCGCTTCTTGCGCAACAGCCACGGCGACGCAGCGCCCGCGGCAACCAGATAGATGGCGTCCAAGCCCTTGCCCAGCGGATCATTCCCTGTCCTGCGCGCACACGGAGCGCACCTGCGGCGAAAATGGGCGGGGAGGGACTCGAACCCACGACCCCTCGCGTGTAAAGCGAGTGCTCTAGCCGGCTGAGCTACCCGCCCGTTCACGTCAAGGATAGCGGCCCGTCGGGCGTCCCTGCGCAACTATTGCTGCGGCGGACAGTTAGGCCCCATGCCGAAGTCGCTCAACAGGTTGTTGAGGTCGAGAAAGTCCACAACCCCGTCGCCGTTGGTGTCGGCGTTCGAGAAGAACCCCGTCGTGAACGACCACACCGGCCCCTCGACCGGCGACCCGTTCACACTGGCCGTGACGCGCCAGAAGTACGTCGTGCACCGCTCCAGCGGGCCCGGATCGCAGGTCGGCGCAACGCCGTCATCGCACACGAGCGTCGTCGGCGGGTTGTTCGTGTCCAAAAACACGTCGTACGTCACGATGTTGGGGTCGAACGCGATCGCATCCGCGCCCGTCGGCAGGGGGACGTTGAGCGATGTGACACCGGAAACGGGGTCACAGCGCACCAGCCGCCAGGTGTTGGGCGTGTACCGGCGCTCGACGAAGAAGAAATCGCCGCTGAACGGGCAGTGCTCGGCGGCCACGGCAAAGTCCGTCGTGCCGACGTTGGTCGGCACGACGCCGGGCGTAAACGCCCCGGTCAGCGGGTCGATCGTGGCCAGACGCACGTTCGGCGTCGCGACCGGGTCGTAGAGGACGCCACGGAGCACCCCTGCGGGGGAAAAATCGAGCGCACTCGGGTAGACCGAGTTCATCACCACGGAGCCGATGCGGGTCGTCACGGCCGTGGAGGTGTTGATGCGGAACAGCGGCGTCTCACCGGTTTCGTACCCGATGCCGTACACGTTGCCGTCGGGCCCGGTGGTGAGATCGAGGACGCGGTAGACCTCGCCTGCGTTGGCGCTCGATCCGATGTTCCCGATGAAGGCGCCTGCGCCGGTGGTCGGATCGATGCGGATGAGGATGGCGGATCGCGGGCTCGAGCCGGGCGGGTCTTCGCTGGCGGCGGTGGCGTAGAGGACGCCGTCGGCGCCGAAGGTCATACCGCCCACGCCGTGGAAGCCGATGGACCCGACGAGCGTCTCCGCGCCGGTGTTCGGATCGACTCGGTAGAGCGAGGAGACCTGAGGCATGCCGGAGCCGCCGCCGGGCTGGGCGGCCAGGTAGAGGGCGGAGCAGCCCAGCGACGCCGGGGAGAACTCCCAGGTGAGCTGGGGTGCGGCGGGAACGCCGGCGGCGCCGGTCGAAGGCGAGGGGGCATGGGGCAAGAGCCCGGCGCCGATCGCGGTGGAAAGAATCGCGAGACAGGGGGCGGACATGAGCGTGGGCAACATCGGACTCTCCTCAGGGCATTCGTGACAGAGACGTCCATTGTCGGGGCGTCCGTCCCGGGGTCAATCCGCGATGGGCTGACGCGCGGCGGCGCGGGTGAGCGGGGCGGGCCACGCTTTGACCGGACTAGTTGATCTTGTTATCTTTTTGTCGTCGACAGCCCGGACGGACCCCACGGAGCGCGCCATGACCGCGAGCAAAGCCAAACGGATGACCGGCGCCGGGCTGGCGCTGAGCGTGCTGGTCGGGCTGCTCGCAGGGACGGGGCTGTACACGGCCAAGTACGCGGAGGCGACGAGCTACCTGTCGGACGACCCCGCGGCGTGCATCAACTGCCACGTGATGCGCGAGCATTACGACGGGTGGGCCAAGGGCGTCCACCACGCGGTGGCCAACTGCAACGACTGCCACGTGCCGGCGAGCACCGTGCCGCGGTACGCGACGAAGGCCCTGCACGGTTGGCGTCACAGCAAGGCGTTCACGCTGCAGAACTTCCACGAGCCGATCCAGATCACCGAGGGCGACCTTCGGATAGTCGAGACGAACTGCGTGCGTTGCCACGAGAACGTGGCGTCGCACATGTCCGCGTTGCCGGGGCCTCGGGGCGTTGAATCCACGAACTGCACACACTGCCACGCGTCGGTCGGCCACGGGCCGATCCGCTGACTTCGGAGCACTCTTTCCATGGCGAATCCACAGGGCAAGCAACGCGGACGGGGCATGTACCTGCTCACCATCCTCATCGTCGCGGCGGCGACGGTCGGCGTGATGTTCATGTACCAGAACATCGCGGAGCGGAAGCAGGAGGGTCGCGCGACGGCGTTCAAGGTCGTCGAGCTGACGGAGACGACGCAGGACCCGGCGACGTGGGGGCAGAACTTCCCGCGCCAGTACGACGGGTACAAGCGCACCGCGGACAACGAGGAGACCCGCTACGGCGGGAGCGAGGCCATGCCCGTCGCGCCCGGCAGCGACGTGATGAAGGCCGAGTCGAAGGTCGAGACCAACCCGCGTCTCAAGACGATCTTCAACGGCTACGCGTTCGCGCTCGACTATCGCGAGCGTCGCGGCCACGCGTTCATGCTGCACGACCAGCGTGAGACCGACCGGGTGAAGCTGCGGAACCAGCCGGGGGCGTGCCTGAACTGCCACGCGTCCAACGTGCTCGAGTACCGCAAGGCAGGCCTGGAGCACGGCGCACCGGGCGCGCTCACCGACCCGCTGCTCTCGGACTCGGGCATGGCGCAGCTGCGACACGGGTTCGACGCGATCAACAAGATCGCGTACAGCGAGGCCACCAAGCTGGTCGAGCACCCCATCACGTGCCTGGACTGCCACGACCCGAAGACCAACGCGCTGCGGATCACGCGCCCCGCGTTCATCGACGGCATCCGCGTGCTCGCGGAGTCGAGCGAGCCGGTCCCCCACTTCCCGAGCATCGAGAAGTGGCGGAAGAGCGCGCGGGCCGCGGCGTACGACCCCAACCACGACGCGTCGCGCCAGGAGCTGCGCAGCATGACGTGCGGGCAGTGCCACGTGGAGTACTACTTCAAGGGCGAGGGCAAGACGCTCACGTTCCCGTGGCACAACGGCCTGAAGATGGAGCAGGCCGAGGCGTACTACAACGAGGTGGGCTGGAACGACTGGGTGCACAAGGACTCGGGCGCCCCGGTGATCAAGGCGCAGCACCCGGAGTTCGAGCTGTGGAGCCAGGGGATCCACGCGCGTGCGGGCGTGTCGTGCGCGGACTGCCACATGCCCTACACCCGCGAGGGCGCCGTGAAGGTGAGCGATCACCAGATCCGCAGCCCGCTGCTGAACGTGGCGCGTGCGTGCCAGACGTGCCACAACCACTCGGAGAGCGAGATGCTCGATCGCGTGGCCACGATCCAGGACCGGACGAAGAACCTGCTGGATCGCGCGGAGATCGCGACGGTGGCGGCGATCCAGGCGATCCAGGCGGCCGCGGCGCGCGGGGTCGGCGACAGCGAGCTGAAGACCGCGCGCGAGCTGCAGCGCAAGGCGCAGTGGCGCACGGACTACATCAACGCCGAGAACTCGATGGGGTTCCACGCGCCCCAGGAGACGGCGCGGATCCTGGGCGAGGCGATCGACTACGCACGCCAGTCGGAGATGAGCGCGATGCTGGCCTCGGCGCCCAGGGCGAGCGCGCAGTAAGCCCGGCCCGCACGCCGGTCAGATCGCGTCGAGGGCGACGTCGAGCGTGAGCGCGGAGTGCGTGATGGCGCCCGCGCTGATGCGCTCGACGCCGGTCTGCGCGATCGCGCCCACGCTGTCGAGCCGAACCCCGCCGGAGGCCTCAAGCTCGATCGCGCTCCGCGCGCGATCACGGCGCGCCACGCCCTCGCGCAACCGTTCCAGCGGGAAGTTGTCGAGGAGGATGACGTCCACGACTCCGGGCTCGAGCGCGAGCAGCCGGTCGAGCTGATCGAGCCCGTCGACCTCGACCTCGACGAACCGTGCGCCGCCGGCGCGGCTCCGGGCCGAGGCGTCGCGGACCCGATCCGCCATCTCCTCGAGGGAGAGGCCCGCGAGGTGGTTGTCCTTGATGAGCGCGGCGTCGTAGAGCCCGACGCGATGTGCCATCGCTCCGCCGCACCGCACCGCGTGCTTCTCGAGCAGGCGCATGCCGGGCGTGGTCTTGCGGGTGTCGTAGACGCGGGCGCGCGTGCCCTCGACGGCGCGAACGAACGACGCGGCGGTCGTGGCCACGCCCGACAGCCTCCCGACGAGATTGAGAATCGTGCGTTCAAGCGCGAGGACGTGACGGGCCTCGCCCTCGAGCAGACCGAGCGAGTCTCCGGCGCGCACCCGCGCCCCGTCCTCCACGCCCGGCGTCCAGCGGGCGTCCGCCTTGAACACGTCGATGGCGAGCGCGACGCACCCGAGCCCGGCCGCGACGCCGGTGTCTCGCACGGCAAGGGAAGCGCGGAGCGTGGCGCCGCGCGGGATCAGCGCGACGCTCGTGAGGTCTCCAGCGAGCCCGTGGCTGCCGAGGTCCTCGTCGCGCGCGAGCTCGAGCAGGCGGGTGACGAGCCCGGTGCGGCAGACCTCGCTCCAGGCCTCGGGAAGCGTGAGGGAGTTGAGATCGCGCATGGGTGCTCCGGTCGTGCGCGGGCGCGTCAGTCGGCGCGTCCCTTGATGCGCTCGACGACGCTCGTCGTGCTGCGGCCCTGCGTGAGCGGCGCGAGCACGACCGCGCCGCCGCTTGCGCGCACGAACTCGCCGCCCACGACCTGGTCCTGGGCGTAATCGCCCCCCTTCACGAGCACGTCGGGTCGAAGCGTCTCGATGAGCCGCATGGGCGTGTCGTCGTCGAACACCACCACCATCGAGACGGACTCCAGCTCGGAGAGGATGTCGGCGCGGTCGTGCTCGTTCTGCACGGGGCGTTCGGGCCCCTTGAGCCGGCGCACCGAGTCGTCGGAGTTGAGGCCGACGACGAGCGCGTCCCCCTGTGCGCGCGCGAAGCGCAGCAGACCGATGTGGCCCGCGTGGAGGAGATCGAAACAACCGTTGGTGAAAACGACGCGTTTCCCCTCGCGTCGCAGGGCGCCGACCTCGATCATCGCCTCCTCGAGCGTGCGCTCCTTGCCGCGCACCTGCCCGTACAGGGACAGGGCGCTCTTGTGGATGCGCTCGAGCGGGATGGGCTGCACGCCGAAGACCTCGACCTCGAGCCCCGCCGCGACGTTCGCGAAACGCGTCGCGTCCTCCCACCCCATGCCGTTGGCGCGCCCCGCGGCGAGCGCGGCGAGCACCATGTCCCCGGCGCCCGTGACGTCGTACACCTGGCGCGCCACCGTGGGCACGTGCGCTGCGCGCCCGCCGGCCTGCGCGAGCAGGGCGCCCTCGCGGTCGAGTGTGAGCACCACGGCCTCGAACTGGTGCGCGTCGATGAGCCGCGCGCCGACCGGCCCCCAGGACTTCACGACGTCCGGAGTCTGCGCGGGCGCGCCGCCGGCCTTCTCGGCCTCGCTGCGATTCGGCGTGACGCACGTCGCGCGGGCGTATCGCGCGTAGTCCGAGATGGCCGCGGGATCGACGAGCGTCGGGACCCCGGCCGCGCGGGCCGCGTCGATCACCGCGCGACACACCTCCGGGGAGCAAACGCCCTTGTTGTAGTCCTCGAGCAGGACGACGTCGGCGCCGGGGAGGGCTCGACGGAAGCGCTCGAGCATGGCTTGGGCGTCGGCGGCGGCGATGGGGCCGCACGACTCCCGATCGACCCGGAACATCTTCTGAGGGTGACGGTGCTGCGCGAGCCCGATGACGGACTGCTTGAGCGTGGTGGGCCGGTCCGAGGCGTCGACGATGCCGCCGACGCTCACGCCCTCGCCCTGAAGGGCCTCGCGGATGGCCGCGCCCTCGCCGTCGCGCCCCACGAGCCCGAACGCGTCGACCTTGGCTCGCATGGCAACGAGATCGAGACAGACATTCGCCGCGCCTCCCGCGCGGCGCTCGGTGCGCTTCACGGCGAGCACGGGGACCGGGGCGTCCGGGGCGAGCCGCTCGGCGTCGCCGTAGACCAGCTCGTCGAGCATGAAGTCGCCCACGACGAGGGCGCGAAACTCGCGCCAGTTCGCGAGGGCGTCGAGCAGAGATCGTTCGTGGGCTGGCGTCATGGGTTCGGTGCGTGGCTTGAGGGGGAACAGTATCACCCCTGGTGGACGCGGGCCCGCTCGAGCAGGTCGAGGATGTCGCGCTCGCCCCACGCCCAGGAGACGCTCGCACGGGGCCGCCAGACGGGCGGGAGGGGCGAGCTCCGCGCACCGGGCTTGCTCGCGAGCTCGGGGGGCATGACGGCGCGCATCTTGACCCAGTCCTTGCCAGTGGTGAGCACGAGGTCGCAGCGTCGCTCGCGCGCACGAACGAGCATGGCGCGGGTCCACTCCGACGTGTATCTCGCGTGGTCGCGGCGCGCATCGACCGAGTTCACGATCGCGCCCTTCCCGCGCGCCTGCGCGACGAACGCGTCCGGGTTGCCGATGGCGCAGACCACGTGCACCCGACGCCCGGCCAGCGCCTCGCCCGGCACGTCTCCCGCGGGCGTCTCGAGCGCCTCCCAGCGCGTGAACGCGCCGCCCACGGACGCGCGACCCGCCACCCGCGCGATCGCGTCGCGCAGCGCGGCCACGTCGCGCTCCGACGCCTGATCGACGCGCGTCAGGATGATCCCGTGCGCGCGGGCGAGGGAGTCCGTCGGCTCGCGCAGCCAGCCCGCCGGGAGACAGTGGTCCTCGAACGGGCTGCGCGTGGCGTCGATGAGCACGAGGTCCACGTCGCGCGCCACGAAGCGGTGCTGGAACCCGTCGTCCAGCACGACGGCGCGGACGGTCGGGTCGCGCTCCAGCAGGGCCCGGATGGCCTCGGCGCGCTTCGGGTCGGCCGCCACGGGCGTCCGCAGGTCCCACAGACGCTCGAGGTACTCGTCGTGCTCGTCAGAGCGGACGGACCGCTTCGCGCCGTAGCCTCGCATGGCGATGGCCGCGTGAACGCCGCGCGCGTGGAGGGCTCGCACGGCCCACATGACCATGGGGGTCTTGCCCGTCCCTCCGACGCTGAGGTTGCCGACGCTGACAACGGGCACGGGCATGCGCTCGACGCGCTCGCCCAGATCGAACCGCGCGTTGCGTCGGCGGACGACGGCCTCGTAGAGCCACGACACGGGGACGGCGATCGGCCCGGGGAGAGGCGGCTTGCGTGAGACCGATCCGCCCGGCCCGTCAGGACGCGCGCTCCCCCGCCCTCTCGGGTCCACCACGGTCGCGCGCATTGTGCCGGGGGTGCGGCTCACCGCCATGATTGTGCATGACCCGGGACATCGCCGCTCGCGCCTCCCGGCCCAGCAGCGCCGACGCGCCAAGGTCCACCATCGCCAGCGCCACCGCCACCCCCACCATCACCAGCCCGAACGCCCACACCCCGACGAACCAGCCGGGGCTCGCCCGAGGGCTCACCAGCGAAAAACCGGCGCCGATCGCCGGCAACCCCAGCAGCATCACCCACCCGTTCACGGCCCGGAGACGACGGCGCCAGCGGACCATCGGCACGCGCACGAGCCAGGCCTGGTACAGCACAACAAGGCCCATGAGCGCGATCGTCATCGGCACGACCACCCAGGGGGAAAGCACCCCGCCCCCGCTCACGAAGCGTGCCCGGCGCACGTGTTGCCCGCGAGCCAGCGTTCGAGGCGCGGCCCGAGACGGCGCATCGGCAGGCCCATGATCGTCCCCGGATCGCCCTCGAACTCGATCGGCCAACCCGCCTCGAGACGCTCGGCCAAGTTGTACGCCCCCGCCTTGCCCGCCCATTGGCCCGACGCCACATATTCCTCCACCACCGGCTCGGGCAGCGCACCCACCCGCACGCGCGTGGCGTCGACCAGGATCTCGCGCTCGCCGTCGAGCGCGACGAGCGCGGCGCCGGTGAGCACCTCGTGCGAGCCGGAGGAGAGCAAACGGAGGATGCGGCGCGCGTCGTGGGCGTCCACCGGCTTGCCGATCATCTCGCCGTCCTTCACCACGAGCGTGTCGGCGCCGAGAAGCACCGCGTTCGCGGCCCGCTCACGCGCCATGGTCCGCAGGGCGGACGCGGCCTTCAGGTACGCCAGCGCGGCCACCCAGCGGCGCGGCGGGGCATCACCCGGGTCGAGCGCGCCGTCGTCGAGCGGCGGCACGAGCGTCTCGTGCGCAAAGCCCGCCTCCGTGAGGAGACGAGAGCGGCGGGGAGAGACGCTGGCGAGGATGAGCTTCCGTGCTCGGGTCATGGTCAATCCTAGACGCGCGCCGGAGCGGCGCCTGTCAACCGTTGTTCGGAAGCCGTGAGAACTTCTTGCGTCGTGATCCGACCCATCAGCGCACGCCCCGACGCCTCGTCTTTGTGCGACAGCGACTCACCCGAGCGGACATGCTGCAGCACGTCCGCGTCCCGGCCGTACGGACCGACTCGCTCGACGCGCGTCGGTCCGAACAAACACACCAGCGGGCGGCCGAAGCCCACCGCCATGTGCGCGGCCGCGGAATCGTTCGCGAGCACGACGGCGGCGGTCTCCACGAGCGCCATGAGTTCGCCGACGGAAGTCCTTCCCACGGCGTCCACGACGCGCCGATCTGCGGCAGCCAGCTTGAGGAGTGGGGCGCATTGCTCGCGCTCACCCTTCCCACCCACGACGACAACGCGCTCGACAAGTTCTTGCGAGAGAAGATGTTGCGCGACTTCACAGAACCGCTCTGCGGGCCATCGCTTGCCCGCCCAGGCCGAGGTGGGCGCGAGGAGCGCATAGCGTGCCCCTCCCGTCACCGGACGCACCGCGTCACGCCACGCCTCGTCCGTGTACAGACGCATGTCCCGCACGATCGGGACGCCCGCCCCTGCCACCACGCCCAGCATCCGCTCCACGGTGTGCGTTTCGCTCGCCACGCGGACGCGCTCGGTGAGCCCCAGCCAGCCCAGCTCGCGCGCATCGGCCAGCCCGACACGCCGAGGCGCGCCCGTCGCCCACGCGAAGAACCCGCTGCGAGCCAGCCCCTGCAGATCGAGCACGAGGTCGTATCGCGCGCCTCGCAATTCACCCAGAAACGCCCGGAGCGCCCCCGCCGCCCTCGGGCTCCGCCACCAGCGCCGAAGCTCCCCGCGCGCAAAGGGCACGACACGCGTCAACATCGGGTGTGCAGAGACCGCATCGACGTACACGTCCCGCACCAGCCAGTCGATCTCGCTCTCCGGATACGCCGCGCGCAGGCTCGCCAACGCGGGCACGCTGCGGCACACGTCTCCCAGCGCGGACGGACGGACGATCAGGATTCGCTTCGGCGCTTCCACGTCCGGCGCACTCTACCGCCGACTCACCCCGGGTACGTACACGAGGTTTTCTCCGTCTCCCACACCGTCACCTCGCGCAGTCGCCCCCCCGCCGCCCCGATCTCCGCAGCCAGCCGCTCGTAACACGCCCGCGCGATGTTCTCGACGCTCGGGGTCACGCCGCCCTCCTCCCCGAACTCCGGCGCATCCACGTTCAGGAACGTGTGGTCGTAGCGCGACACCACGCGCTCCTGCGTGATGCGCTCCAGGTCCGCCAGCGAGAACCGCGAGCCCTTCCCCACCTCCACGGCCGGCTCGACGTGATAATTGTGCCCGTGCCCGCTCGGGTGGTTGCACTTGCCGAAGATCCGCCGGTTCTCCTCCTCGCTCATCGACGCCACGTGCAGCCGGTGCGCCGCCGCGAACTCGAAACGCTGACGCATCACCACGACGTCCATGCGATTCACCTCCATCTCAAGGCTGTAGGTGGGGCTGAGCCGCCAGCGCGCCCCGCAAAACCGACCGTCCATCTCGCCGAGCATCGCCCCGATCACGCGCGCCAGCGCCGCCATCGCGTCGCCCTCCCCCGCGTCGCACGCGCCCTGAATCACGGGGATCGCCGCCCGGCGCGCGGCCGCGTCCACCTCCGCGATGTTCACGAAGTACCCCGTCCGCTCATCCACCTCACCCCGCGCGAACACGTCCAGCTCGTAATGACGACCCAGCCCGCGCATCGAAGGATGACCGGCGAACCCGTTCGCGGCCTTTCCCTCGCGCGCCGACGGCTCTCCCGCGCCGCTCACCGCGTCGTTCACGCTGAACCGGACTGTTCGGGTTAATCGAACCGGCACGAGCCCATCCTACGCTCCCTCGCGCGACCTACACTCTCGCAGGTCACACACACGGAGATCCCTCATGAAGTGTCTCTGCTCCTGCCGCGGGTCGAAGTCCGGCGCCGCGATCGTCCCGGTCCTCGCCGCCTCCAGCGTCATCTTCATGAGCGCCGGCAGCCGCGCCGACAAGGACGACCCCGCCGCGCAGACCCCCGCCGGCTCGACCGCCGCCGCCGACTACAACCCGCTCCGCTACACCATGAAACGCATCGACGGCGCAGACCAGGACCTCTCCGCGTACCGCGGCAAGGTCGTCCTCATCGTCAACACCGCCAGCAAGTGCGGCCTCACGCCACAGTACGAGGCGCTCGAGGCCCTCTACCGCAAGCACAAGGACGAGGGCTTCGTCATCCTCGGCTTCCCCGCCAACAACTTCATGAACCAGGAGCCGGGCTCCGACGCGCAGATCGACTCCTTCTGCAAGGAAACCTACGACGTCACGTTCCCCATGTTCTCCAAGATCTCCGTCAAAGGCGACGACATACACCCGCTCTACAAGCAGCTCACCACACTCCCCGACCCGCTCGGCGGCGAGATCCGCTGGAATTTCGACAAGTTCCTCATCGACCGCCACGGCAATGTCGTCGAGCGCTACCACCCCAAGACCAAGCCCGACGAGCCGCAGGTCGTGGAACTGCTGGGCAAACTCCTCGCACAGCCCGCGCCCAAGGGCGCCTGAGTCCGCCGAACACTCTTCGATCACCGACGCCGCGCCTCACCCGCGGCGTTTTTCGTGCGCCCCCGACTCCGCACGGAACCCCAGCAGCCGCAGCGCGTTCAGCACCACCACCACCGTGCTCCCCTCGTGGAACACCACCGCCCAACCGATCCGCGCCTCACCCATCGCCGCGAGCGGCGCCAGCACCACGATCACCCCCATCGCGATCACCACATTCTGCGCCACGATCCGGCGCGCAAACTTCGCCAGCCGCACCACCGACGCAAACTTCGAAAGATCGTCCCGCAAGAGCGCCACGTCCGCCGTCTCGAGCGCCACGTCCGAGCCCGCCGCTCCCATCGCCACCCCCACGCTCGCCGCGGCCAGCGCCGGCGCGTCGTTGACCCCGTCCCCCACCATCGCCACCACCCCGTACCGCTCGCGCAGCTCATCGATCGCGCGCACCTTGTCCTCCGGCAGCAGCTCCGCCCGGTGCTCGTCGAGCCCCAGCCGCTCGCGCAGCGCCGACGCCGTGCCCTCGTGATCCCCCGTCAGCATCACCACACGGCGCACGCCCAGCGCGCGGAGCGATTCGGCCAGTCGCGCCGCGTCCGGCCGGGGCTCATCGCGCAGGGCCAGCACCCCCAGGAACCGCCCGCTCTTGCGCACCGCCACGACCGTCGCGCCCTCGCGCTGGCGCGCCGAAACCCGCTCGCGCACTTCCGACGGCGCATCCGGGAACATCTTGAGGCTCCCGATCTCGATCTCCTCCCCGCCCGCCGTCGCGCGCAGCCCCTTCCCCACCACCTGCTGCACGCGCTCCGCGTTCACGCCGTCCCACCCGCGCGCCGACGCCGCCTCGCACACGGCCTCCGCCAGCGGGTGCGCGCTCCCCGCTTCCGCGCACGCCGCCGTGAACAACGCCTCCTCCTCGCTCGCGCCGGACAGCACGTCCACCGCCACCACGACCGGCTTGCCCTCCGTCAGCGTGCCCGTCTTGTCCAGGGCCACGGCGCGCAATCTCCCCAGCGACTCCAGGTGCGCGCCGCCCTTGATCAGCACCCCCATCCGCGCCGAACGCGCCAGCGCGCTCAGCACCGCCGCAGGCGTCGAGATCGCCAGCGCGCACGGCGACGCTGCGGTCAGAAACGCCATCGACCGGTAGAACCACTCCTTCCACGCAGGCCAGCCCCACCCCCACGCCGCAGGCCCGCCCACCAGCAACGCCGCCGTCGCAAACAGCACCACCGGCACGTAATACCGCTCCACGCGCGCGGCCAGCAGCTCCGTGGGCGAACGCCTCGTCTGCGCTTCCTCGATCAGCCGGATCGCCTTGGCCAGCGTCGATTCCGCCGCCACCTTCTCGACGCGCGCCTCGAGCAGGCCGTCCCCGTTCAGCGTCCCCGCGAACACACGCGCCCCCTCGCTCTTCTCCGCGGGCGTCGACTCCCCCGTGATCGCCGATTCATCCACCCCGGAGTAGCCCACGATCACGACCCCGTCCGCCGGGCACCGCTCGCCGGGCCGGATCACCACCACGTCCCCGACGTTCAACTCCTCGACGCGCACCTCGCGCATCCCCTGCGCCGTGCGCACCGTCGCCACGTCCGGCGCGATCTGATTCATCCCCTCGATCGCCCGCTTCGCACGGTCCATCGCCAACGCCTCGCCCGCGTGACCGAACGCGAACAGCGTCAACAGCAGCGCCCCCTCGGCCATGTGCCCGATCGCCCCGGCGCCGATCGCCGCCACGAACATCAGCAGATCGATGCTGAACTGACGACGCGCCAGCGACAGCACCGCGTCGCGCGCGGCGCCGCTCCCCGCCGCCAGGTACGAAACCCCGTACAGACCGAACACCGCCCACCCGGGCGCGCCCGCACGCTCCGCGATGAACCCCGCGATCAGCGCCGCCGCCCCGCCCACCGCCTCGGCCAGCGGGTTGTTCGACAACCCCCGAAACACCAGCCACGCGCGCTCCCACGCGCGCTCCACGTGCAGGAACCGGCGCAGCCCCTCCTCCGACTCGCGCTCGCGGTGCGAGAGCGGCTTGAGCCGGAACCCCATGCGCGAGAGCCGCATGGCGATCTCCGCGAGCTGGCAACGCGTCCGATCGAACTCGATCCGCACCGTGCGCGACGGAAAGCTGGCCGAGACGCGCACGTTCGGCAGCCCCTCCAGCGCCGACTCGATCGCCCCTTCGCTCGCGCGCGACACCATCCCGTCCACCCCCAGCACCACCTGCGCCCACCGCTCCCGGATCGTCAAGCCCGAATGCCGAGCCCATCGCTCGATCGTGCCGGCGGAAACGGCCTTGGGGTCCACCTCGGCCCGCAGCAGCGGCTGCCCCTCGTGCTCCGTCACCTCGGCAAGGTGCACGCCCGGCTCCCCGCGAAGGTGGGACAGAAAATGCTCGACGCGCGACGCGCGCGCGTCCGCCCCCTCGGGCGAGATCAGCAGCGGGATTTCGTACATGGCGCGCCGTCCGGACATCGGCCCGCACGATAGCCGCAGACTACCGGACACGCGCGCGAGACCTCGTCTCAGCTGGGCTTGGCGATCACCGTCACACGCGATTGATCCGACACGACGACCCCGCCGCGCTTCTCCACCGTCACCGCGAACGCGGCCGGCGTCTTGACGGCGAGCTTCGCCTGGATCGGCACCCGCGCCGCTCCGCCCGCGCGCGGCGCGTCGAACACGCCCCCGTCGATCGGGTGCTGCTGCTCAGGGTCGATGATCCAAAGCTGATACTGCAACCCCTCGTCCAGCGCAGGAAGCCCCGCGAACGTCATGTACCCCTCCTGCGCAGACGTGCTGAACACCACCTCGCCGCGCACACCCTGACCCGTCACGTCCGGGCCCGAAGACCACGCCCACCGCACCGCGTCCGGCTGCGCCGCCACGCGTTCCAGCGACATGCCCCGCGGCGCCGATCGCGGTGACCACCACGCCACCGCCGCCAACGCCAAGCACGCCGCCGCAGCCAGCCAGCCCAAGCCCGCCCACAGCCCGCCGCCCGACGACGGCCGGAACGGGATCGCACGC
>CAYPGJ010000020.1:0-54170 GCA_964410465.1 uncultured Phycisphaeraceae bacterium
TAGGCACTAGGCACTAGGCACTAGGCACTAGGCACTAGGCACTAGGCACTAGGCATCAGGAAAGCAGAGAGGCAGAGGGGAAGAGGAGAAATAGGGCATGGAGCCCTCACCCTACCCTCGCCCAATGCTGTCGCATTGGGAGAGGCGGCAGTGTCGCCCCTCCGGGGCTCAAGAAAAGACAATCGCGCGCTCACCCCGGGCTCACGCCCGGGGCTACTGGCTTGCGCCGCTCCGCGGCTCCATACCCTGGACGCGGCTGAAGCAGAAGGAGCAGTGACTGACGTTGCAGGTCGGTGGAACAGAACGCCGGTAGAGGGTCGAAAGCGAAGCGCATTGACTTGTGTTGTGCGTCGGTGGCGCGATGTTGAGGCCGGACATCTGACGGCGCGCAAACACCAAGGCATAGGGAAAGAGAAGAATGAGGCCATGGAGCCCTCACCCCCGGAATCTGCCCTCTCCCATTGCAAGGCCGATGGGAGAGGCGGCAGCGCGGAAGGCGCGAGGGAGGGGCGCCAGGCATCAGGAAAAGACAGAGCCCACGGACGGGAATCCGTGGGCTTTTGGTTGCGCGCATCGCGATAGCCCGCCTTGTGCGGCGGGTGTCGGATCAGCAGGCAGTTCCGAAGAAGGAGAGGAGGATGTTGAGGTCGAGGAAGTCGACGGCGCCGTCGTTGTTGAGGTCGCCGAGGGTTCCGGGGGGGACGGAGGCGCCGAAGGAGGAGAGGAGGAGGTTGAGGTCGAGGAAGTTGACTTGCTGATCGCCGTTGGTGTCGCCTGGGCAGGGGGCGTTGTTGAGGGTGAGGAGGGCGGGGTTGGAGATGGATACGCCGCAGGAGTTGTTGATGAGTGCGCGGACGCGTCGGTAGTGCAGGGATGGGGTGATGTTGGAGAGGGTGAGTGTGGTGGCGCCGGGGCGGTGTGAGGGGAGGAGCGGGGTGATGGAGGCGGTGGCGCCTTGAGAGTTGGGGATGGGTCCGTCGATGAGATCGGCGTAGGTGTTGGAGTGTGGCGCGGTCTCGAGTTGCCAGGAGGCTTCGAGGTTGGTGTAGCCGGTGGCGGGCCAGGCGGAGAAGGACGCGGACTCGGAGGGGTTGATGGATTGGGGTTGCGGGTGTCGCGCGACCCAGGGGATGTTGGTGTCGGTCCAGCGGGCGAAGTAGGCGGACCACATGTCGCCGATCTTGCTGAAGTCGCCGACGGCGATGAGTTCGCCGGGCGAGTTGCGGGTGAGTTTGCGAACAGCGCCGTTGAAGTCTGGGCCGAGGGGTGTCCAGGTTTGTCCGGTCCATCGCCAGACGGCGGGAGAGCCGGAGGGCGAGACGGCGGTGGATACGACGATGTCGCCGGTGGAGAGCGCGGAGAGGGAATAGGTGAATCCCGGCGTGGCGAAGGAGGACCACGACGATCCGTTCCAGAGCGCGACGTTCGAATAGCCTGCGACGGCGATGTTGCCGGAGGGGAGTTCGACGATGCTGTGGAAGGAGCCGGTGAGGCCGGCGCCGAGGGGGGACCATTCCTGGCCGTTCCATCGCGCGACGGGTGGCGAGGGTTGTCCGCCCGCGGTGTTGAAGTCGCCGGCGGCGATGACGTCGCCGTTCTGGAGACGCGTGAGCGCGCGCACGGCGCCGTTGGGGCCGCCGGCGAGCGGAACCCAGGCGTTGTTTTCGAGGGTGAAGACGAGCTGTCCGCCGCTGCTCGGGAATTGTGAGCCGATGATGACGCGGCCGTCGGGGAGCGCGAGTGTGGCATCGGCGCGGACGGGTGGTTCGGGCAGATCGGTGAACGTGTCGTCGTCGAGCATGACGACTCGCTCGGCGGCGGACTGCATGTCGTATTCCCATCCGCGACCGACGATGCCGCCGTCGGGATGTGATGCGAACGCGCCGAGGCCTCCTTCGACGGTGGTGTTGATCGGGGACCAATCGATGCCATCGAATTCGGAGGCGAGGAGGAATCTGGAGGTGGGGTCGCCGGCGCGGCCCGGGACGATGACGGAGGCGTGTGGTGTTGCGACGGCGTTGTTGATGGGTCCGGCGACGCCTCGCGTCATGGCGCGCCACTCGGCGCCGTGCCAGCGTGCGAGGTTGGGGACGTCGACGGGGGTGATTTGCGCGTTGAGATCGTTCACGAAGGCGCCGCCTGCGAAGACGTCGCCGTCGGGGAGGAGCGTGAGGGTGTTCATCGGGGCTTCGACGCCTGAATTCATCGGGAGCCACGAGGCGTCGTGCCAGCGCGCAACGTGTCGGAAGGGTGGATGAATGAAGGATGGCGTCGGGCCGTAGGCGGCGGAGACGAAGGGGCCTGCGGCGATGAAGCTATTGTCGGGGAGGGTGAGGAGTGTGGAGATGCCGAGGTGGAAGAGTGGCGTGGTGAAGTTCGCCCAGTTCGAGCCGGTCCATCGGAAGACGACGCCGCGGTCGTTGGCGTTGCAGGCGGCGAGGATTTCGCCGTTGGCGCGGAGGGCGATGTCGGCGACGGCGCCGTTCATGTTGCCGGGCATGGGCGTCCATTCGGCGCCGTTCCAGCGGGCGAACTTCGGTGAGGGCTGGCCGCCGGCGTTCAGGAAGTTGCCGGCGACGATGAGGTCGCCGTCGGGGAGCGCGAGGAGTGAGAGGGCGGCGGCAGGCGCGCTGTACCAGCCTGTGACGCCGTCGGCGAGGGCGCGCCATTGCGTGCCGTCCCATCGCGC
The DNA here is from genome assembly GCA_964410465.1 of uncultured Phycisphaeraceae bacterium. Lineage (GTDB taxonomy): Bacteria > Planctomycetota > Phycisphaerae > Phycisphaerales > UBA1924 > CAYPGJ01. The sequence continues at coordinate 2,690 of CAYPGJ010000020.1, forward strand.
GATGCCGTTGGCGGGTGTGCTGCCGACCATGGTGAAGGCGCCGCAGACGACGAGGTCGCCGTTGGCGAGGATGCATGCGTCGTGGAGCGTGTTGTCGAACCAATCACCGAGGGGGGTCCATTGATCGCCGGTCCATTGGAGGACCTGGCCGGAGTTGAATGGTCCGATGGGTGAGGGGCCGAGGGCGAAGAGGGCGCCGTCGTTTCGGCTGATGACTCGTCGGACCTCGTAGGGGAAGGGGACGGCGGGAAAGGCGCTCCATTCTTCGGTGTCGGGGTCGTAGAGCGCGATGTTCTGCGCGTTGAGGGCGCTGATGGCGTTGAAGCGGCCGGCGATGACGAGGAGCGGTGTGCGCGGGCCGAGGCCGTCGGGGTCCCAGAGGGTGGATGAGTTGACGTAGCCGAAGTCGGTGCCGCGGAGGCCTTCGGCGGGGAGCCAGTGGGGGTCGCAGTCGCCTGCGCGGGATAGAGGAGGGGCGAGGAGGAGCGCGAGGGACGCCGAGAGGAGGAGGGTGGGGCGCAGCGCGGTTGTTCGAGCGGTTCGCCCCAAAGTGCAGCGCAAGATGTTCATTGGGAGGCTCCCGGGGAGGCGCTTGTGATTCGAAGAGAGCGTACGGGGGATGAGGGGGGAAGCAAGGGGGAAGGGGAAAGGCGGGACACGAAAGCACCCCCCCACCGGTTCGCACGTCGTTCGAACCACCTCCCCCACGCTGCGCCGCTTCGCGGCTGGCGGGAGGAGGGGTTGCAACGGCGCGGTCGTGGGTCGGGGAAGGCGCAGGCAGAAGATCTGAGGGATGAGCGCGGTGTGCGCAAACGAGAAACGCCCCGGCTGGAGGGGCCGGGGCGTGTGCGTTTTCGCCGAGTGATTCGCGTCGGTTCGCGGGCGCGAGCGCGGCGTGTGGTCGCGTTGTGTTGCGCTCAGCGGCGGTTGCGACGGAGTGCGGCGATGCCGGCGAGGGAGAGGAGCGAGGCGGCGCCGGGTGTGGGGACGAAGGCGAGGGAGAGGGCGTTGCCGGTGCCGGTGACGCCGATGAGTGTGGCGTTGCCGGTGGCGAGGTTGATGGAGTAGAGGGTGTCGGTTCCGGAGTTGTTGATGGCGAGCATGCCGAAGAGCGGGTCGAAGGCCATGCCTGCGCCGGCCTGGTTTCCGGAGTTGTTGGGGCCGACGAGGGTGAGGGCGCCGTCGGTGAGGCTCATGGTGTAGAGGTTGCGGCCGGCGGAAGCGACGTCCATGAAGTACATGGTGGAGTTGACGGAGTCCCATCCCATGGAGCCGAAAGAGCCGGAGGGGACGGTTGTGCCGAGGGCGGTGGCCTGTCCGGTGAGGGGGTTGATCTCGTAGAAGTTTCCGCCGCCGGAGGCGGAGGAGGAGTGGCCGTAGAGGCGGCCGTTGGCCCACTCCATGCCGTGCATGACGACGGCGGAGCCGACGTTGAAATCGCCGACGAGCGTGCCGACGCCGGTGTTGTAGTTGATGCGCCAGAGGTTGTCGTTGGTGGTGGAGGCCATGTAGAGGGTGTCGGTTCCGGCGTCGTAGGCGAGTGCGCCGGAGGAGCCGGAGATGCCGCCGGTGAGGGCGGTGGAGTTGATGGTGGCGCCGGTGTTGGGGTTGAGTTCGACGAGGCTTGTTCCGTCGATGGCGAAGAGTCGGGGCTGCGCGATCGCTGCGGAGGCGGCGAGCGCGGAGACGGAGAGCAGGGCGATGTGCTTCATGGTGTGTTTCTTCCTTCCCAAAGTGGCGGCTCCGAGGGGAGTGGCGCCCAGAGACAGATCCGTGTGAGGGTTCGCGTAGAACCCGCGGCTTAAGGGTCGCAAGGAAGAGGGGGTTGGTCAAGGGTTTGCGCGCGAAAACCGGCGTGCGTCGCGTGTCGGGTTGGTGTTTGGTTGGGGTGGTGGATCAGGCGGGGTTTTGGGGGCGGCCCGGGTGTGTCCAGTCGAGGTGGAAGAATTGGCCTCGGGGCTGATCTGCGCGTTCGTAGGTGTGGGCGCCGAAGTAGTCGCGTTGTGCCTGGAGGAGGTTTGCCGGGAGGCGGTCAGCGCGGAGTGAGTCGTAGTAGGCGAGTGCGGAGGAGAAGGTGGGGACGGGGATGCCGAGGGTTGCGGCGAGAGCGACGACGCGTCGCCAAGGGGCCTGCGCGTCGGCGAGGAGTTTGGTGAAGTAGGGATCGAGGAGGAGGTTGGGGAGATTGGGCTTGGAGGAGTATGCGTTGGAGATGTGGTGGAGGAAGCGTGCGCGGATGATGCATCCGCCGCGCCAGATTCGGGAGATGGAGGCGAAGTCGGGGGTCCATTTTTGTTGTTGCGCGGCGGCGTGGATGATGGCGAAGCCTTGCGCGTAGGCGCAGGCCTTGGAGCAGAGGAGTGCTTGGCGGACGTCTTCGACGAGGTGTTCGAGGTCGCCCTGGAAGTTGGAGTGGGATGGCGGCTTGAGGATTGTGGAGGCCTGCACGCGTTCGGCTTTGAGCGCGGAGATGTTTCGTGCGAAGACGGCTTCGGCGATGGTGGGCGCGGGGACGGCGAGGTCGAGGGCGGCGGTGGAGGTCCACATGCCGGTGCCTTTTTGGCCCGCGGCGTCGAGGACGACGTCGACGAAGGGTTTGTCGGTGAGGGGGTCTTTCTGTCGGAGGATGTCGGCGGTGATTTCGATGAGGAAGGAGTCGAGGTCTGTGGCGTTCCACTTGGTGAAGATGTCGGCGAGCTGGGAGGGCTTGAGGTTTGCGGCGCGTCGGAGGACGTCGTAGGCCTCGCAGATCATCTGCATGTCGGCGTACTCGATGCCGTTGTGGACCATTTTGACGAAGTGGCCTGCGGGGTTGGGCCCGACGCGCGCGGCGCAGGAGGCGGCGCCCTTGACGTTGACGGGCTTGCCGGGGGTGGCGCCTTCGAGTGGCTTGCCGGAGGAGGGGTCGACCTTTGCGGCGATGGCGGTCCAGATGGGTTCGATGGCGGCCCAGGCGTCGGAGGAGCAGCCGGCCATGAGGGATGGGCCGAAGCGTGCGCCGGTCTCGCCGCCGGAGACGCCGGAGCCGACGAAGTGGAGCCCCTTGGCGGAGAGGGCGGCGTCGCGTCTGGTGGAGTCAGACCAGAGGGCGTTTCCGCCGTCGATGACGACGTCGCCGGGCGAGAGGAGCGGCGTGAGGGAGTCGATGACGGCGTCGGTGGGCGCGCCTGCTTTGACGAGGATGACGATGCGTCGCGGTCGTTTGAGGGAGGCGACGAAGTCCTCGAGGCGGGCGAAGGCGTGGAGCCCGCCGGGGGTGGAGGGGTTTTCGGAGATGAAGGCTTGGGAGACGGAGGTGGTGCGGTTGTAGACGGAGGTGGAGAAGGCGTGGTCGGCCATGTTGAGGGCGAAGTTGGCGCCCATGACGGCGAGGCCGACGAGGCCGACGTCGCAGGAGTTGTTGGTGGAGGGATCGGAGGCGGGGTGGAAGCGGGAGGGATGCATGTGGTGGGGAGCTCCTGCGCGGGGTGTGGGAGCGGGGATTGTCTGAGGGAGGGGGCGCGGTGGCAACCGGGCGTCGGGAGCGCGCGTGGGGATAGCGCGTATGATGGGCGATGCTGGGGCGGTAGCTCAATTGGGAGAGCACTAGCTTTGCAAGCTAGGGGTTGCCGGTTCGATCCCGGTCCGCTCCATTTCGGCCGAGGCGTGGTGGGTGAGGTGGATCAGAACTTGAAGGTGGCCTGGAGGTAGACCCAGTCCATGTCGTCGGAGGGGCCGGAGGTGGAGAGGAAGTCGCCTGCGAAGAAGTGCGCGTATCCGCCCTCGATCTCGAGGTGGTGATCGACTTTCCAGGTGGCGGTGATGTCGAACTCCTGACCGACTTCGCGCGAGGTGGAGAGGCCTCCGGCGCGGACGACGCCGCCGCCGGCGTTGTAGAGGGCGTCATCGGTGGAGGCGCGCCAGAAGAAGTGGAGGTCGGCGCGGAGGGTGAGGGATGAGACGGGCTTGATGGAGAGGCCGGTGGAGAGGTCGACGATGTTCTGTCGTCCGACGAAGTCCATGAAGCCGAAGTAGGCGTGGCCGAGGGGGAAGAGCTGGTTGAAGGTCTGGGCTTTGCCGTCTGCGGGGGTGTTGTCTCCGGAGGCGTAGTCGAGTCCGACGTAGATGCGTGGGGTGAGGTTTTCGACGGGGATGGTGTAGCCGAGCTGCGAGGCGATGGAGTAGGCGGCGATGTCAGCGGTTCCGAGTGAGCCGAACTGGTAGGAGCCTTCGAGATCGGCGTCGAAGCCGGAGTCGCCGAAGGGTCCGCCGAGGCGGGCGCCGAGGGTGTGTCGGTTTTCGTGTCCGGTTGTTCCGTTGAAGGCGACGCGGTCGGCGTCGAGGGCGAGCCAGTAGAGGTCGAGGTCCCAGGGCTTTTTTGGGTCTCCGATCTTTCCTGCGGCGTAGACGCCGAAGAAGTCGGGGCCGATGGACCAGTCGTTGAAGTCGTATTTCTGGACGGCGGCGTATCTGGAGAAGAAGCCGTCGATGCGCCAGTTGTCGACTTTGAGGATGGCGCGTGCGGCGTCCCAGGTTCTCTTGGAGTTGGACCAGGGGAGTGGGGAGACGAGTCGCTGCTTGCCGAAGAGGAGTTCCTGACGGCCGACGCGCGCGGTGAGGGTGGCGTTGTCGGCGAGGTCGAAGACGAGGTCGGCGAAGGCGTTCTGGAGGTCGAGGTTGTCGACGTCGAGGGTGCGTCGTCCGGCGGGGAGGTCACGGTCTTCGAGGAGTCCGGCGGACTTTCCTTCGACGAAGAATCGGAAGGACTTGGAGAGGCGGACGTCGGCGTGCGCGAGCGCGCGGCCCAGGAGGAAGACGTCCTCGTTGGCGGGGATGTCGTTGAAGCCGAAGGCCCACCAGGACTCGAGGCGGAGTCGGAGCTCTCCGCCGAGAGAGATGTTGGCGGTGGCGTCGTCGTTGAGTGGGATGCGCTTGAGGGGGTCGAAGAGCTCATCGCCGGTGGCGGGGTCGAATTTCGACCAGTCCTCGTCATATCGGAGGGGCTTGAAGGCGGGTCGGGGCGCGGGCTTCGGCGCGTCGGCGGCGGGCGCGATCGGCGGGGTGGGCGCGGGCTTCTCGGGCTGCGCGAGCGCGAGGGGGGACGCGGCGAGGAGGAGGAGGGTCAGTGCGGAGGTGCGCGGCATGGCGGTGTTCCTCGTGGGGTGCGGCGGTCCAAATCTGACAATCGGACCTTTTAGTGGTTTTCTTTGAGGAAACGTAGCGGCGGTCCGAAAAGGGTGCAAACGGGGGCTGTGCTGGGGGGGGGGGGGAGTCAGCGTTTGCGCTTGGGCGCGGAGAGGGTGAGATTGGCGCGGTGGTGGTTGTAGCGGGCGTCGCAGAGGGGCTTGGACTTGCGTTTGGAGGCGAGGATGCGGGCGATGGTGACTTTGGAGAAGGACTCTTCGACGGTGGCGATGACCTGATCAATGGTGTGGTGGAGTTCGCAGAGGTTCTTGTGGGAGTCGATGCCGAGCGGGCACTTTCGGATGCGCTCCATGCCGGCGTCGACGGCTCTGAGGATGTCGGTGATGGAGATGTCTTGTGGTTGTCGTGCGAGCATGAAGCCGCCGCCGATGCCGCGTTGTGCGGCGAGGATTCCGGCGCGCGCGAGTTGTCGGAGGATTTTGGAGAGATAGCCGTGGGGGACGCGCGTGGCGTCGGCGATGTCCTGTGCGACGGCGGGCCCGCCGCCGATGGAGGCGATGTAGACGACGGCGCGGAGCGCGTATTCGGAGGTTTGTGAGATCACGGTGGGTTCTCCGTCGTCGGGCGTGGCGGGAGTAGTGTAGCATATGGTCCTTTTGTCCGATTTGAAGGGGCATCGCGCGCGCGATGGAGCATGGAGGGACGCGACGGTGAGCACGTGGAAGCTGGAGCGGGCGGCGGTGGTGGGCGCGGGCGCGATGGGCGCGTCGCTTGCGGCGGCGTTGTCGGCGTCGGCGCCGACGGTGCTGATCTGTCGCAACCCCGAGCGTGCGGCGACGCTGCTGCGGGACGGGGTGGTGGTGGAGGGCTTGGTGGAGCGTCGGGCTCGGCCGATCGTGCTGCGGACGCTCGGGGAGTTGGCGTCGTTGGGTGGTGCGAGCGTGGTGTTCGTGGCGACGAAGACGACGGCGATTCCGCAGGTGGCGTCGGAGCTGAAGCCGCTGCTGCGGGGCTTGGGGATGGGCGGGGGCGAGTGCTACGTGGTGTCGTATCAGAACGGGATCGAGCCCGGTCGTCAGCTGATGGGGCTGCTCGAGAGCGAGCGTGTGCTTCGGATGGTGCTGTCGCTTGGCGCGGTGCTGGAGGAGGGGACGGGGGCGGTGCGTGTGACGCTGCACTCGCCGCCGCACGCGATCGGTTGCCTGGACTCATCGCACGTGGGGGTGTGCGAGACGATCGGCGGGGCGTTGACGGCGGGCGGTCTGCCGACGCGGTATTCGTCGGACATCGAGGGGCGGGTGTGGGAGAAGGGGATCCTGAACGCGTCGATGAATCCGATCGCGGCGTTGGTGAACTCTTCGGTGGGCGAGGTGATGGAGTCGCCGGCGCGTCTGATCGTGGAGCGTCTGGTGCGCGAGGGGGAGTCGGTGGCGCGTGGGGAGGGGATCGGGCTGGAGGCGGGGTTTTCGGCGCGGGCGATGGAGATTCTGCGCGGCGCGTCGGGGCATACGCCGAGCATGGTGGAGGACATCCGTCGTGGTCGAGAGTCCGAGGTGGGCCAGCTGAACCGGCAGATTTTGGAGCACGCGCGTCGCGCGGGGGTATCGGCGCCGACGCACGAGGTGATCGACGCGTTGATCGAGACGTTCGATTGGAAGGTGTATCGGAGGTCGGGGGCGCGTGGGTAGCGAGTCGTCAGGCCGCGTGCGCTGCCTGGTCGGGCGGTCCTTTGGGGAGGAGGACGGTGACTTCTTCCTGGGTGAGTCCTCGGAGCGCGTAGTTTCGGATGCGTGCGAGGAGTGCGTCGGTGACTTCGTGCCCTGCGGAGATGAGGAGTTCGCCGTCCTTGGTTCGGATGTCCTCGTGGAGGACCATGCCGATGATGAGCTTTCGGACGGGGGTTTTGCGGATTTCGCCGCCGGCTGCGGCGCGGAAGATGTCGCCGGCGAGGGCCTCGGCGGCGGCGATGACGGCGGGGTCGATTCGGCCTTGCGGGTGCGCGAGTCGTTCGAGCGTGAGCTTGAGCGTTTCGGCGCGTGCGAGTGCGAGGTCGACGTCGCGGACGACTCTGACGATCTGGGCGCCGAGGCGGAGCCGTTCGTCCTTGCCGGACCTGCGCATGGCGTCGTCGTCGAGGTTTTGGAGTCGGACGATTTCGGCGGCGGTTTCGAGTCTGGGTATTCGTTTGAGGAGGTCGGCGCCGGCGATGGGGTGCGCGTCGAAGAGCCGCTGCTCGACGTCGTTGAGCGCGTCGCCTCGGAGGGCGGTCTCGACGAGGTCGTCGGGGAGGGTGATGCAGCCGATGGAGGAGAGCATGGCGGCGATCTCGACGCACCAGAGGTCGGGGTAGTTGAGTTGTGCGGCGATGGCGCGTGCGGCCTTTCGGATGCGGTCGCCCTGCCGGAAGAGTCGCGGCCTTGCCATCTGGAGCACCTGGACGAGGACGGAGACGCTGCCGGTGAGGGTTTTCTGGAGGAGTTCGCGTTCGACGTTTTTGAGCCTGTGGAGCTCGAGCCCGTCGCGGATGGCCTGCTCGAGGTCTTCGCGTGAGCAGGGCTTGTTGAGGAATCGGAAGATGTGTGCGCGGTTGACGGCGTCGACGGCGGTTTTCTGGTCGCTGTTTCCGGTGAGGAGGATGTAGGAGGCGTTGGGGTGGGACTCTCGCGCGCGGACGATGAGTTCGACGCCGTTCATGTCGGGCATGGACATGTCGGAGACGACGGCGCCGACGGGGCCGGACTGGCTGAGCAACTCGAGGGCCTTGGCGGGGCCTTCCGCGGTGATGATGTTGAAGGATCGGCCGATGGAGCGTCGGAGCGCGGCGAGGAGGTTGGGATCGTCGTCGACGAGGAGGACGGTGTCGTGGAATTGGCGTTGTTGTGCGGTGGTCATGCGGCGACTCCGGGCTTGGCGAAGAATCTTTGTGCGACGTCCGCGGCGCCGACGGCCTGGAGATATTCGTTGTCGGGGTCGACGCACCATGGCCGCGCGTCCGGCGGGTCGGCGGGGTTGAGGCAGATCGCGAGGTGGAGCGCGGTGATGCCGTCGGGGGTGGTGGTGGCGGCGTTGGAGGGTTTTTCGTGGAAGGCGACGGCGTTGACGCAGGTGTCGGAGAAGCCCCAGAGGCCGAGGAGGTAGGAGCCGACTTGTGCCTGCGTTGCGGAGAGGGATTCGAGTTCGATGTCGCAGAGTGGTCTGGATTGCTTTCGTGCTGATTCGAGGAGGGAGGCCATGTGCTCGGGGTCATCGGCGAGGAGCGCGAGTCGGCCGATCTCGGAGAGCATTCCGGCGGTGTAGACGGTGTCCTGGATGTCGGGGTGGAGGCTGAGCTTCTCGGCGGCGGCGCGTGCGCGCGAGGCGGTGAGGCAGGATCTTCGCCAGATGGCGTCGGGGGTGAGTCCCGGGACGGCGCACTTTCCGAAGGCCTCGAAGACGCGGACGACGAGCGCGAGGGAGCGGATGGTGGTGAGGCCGAGCCTGGAGACGGCTTCGGTGGCGGTGTGCGCGGGTCGCGCGACGCCGAAGAACGCGGAGTTGACGAGCTGGAGGCACTTGGCGGTCATGGCGGGGTCTTGTGCGACGACGGCGCCGACGAGATCGACGCTGCTTTCGGGGTCGTCGAGGACCTCGATGAGACGCTGGTAGGACTCGGGTGCTGCGGGGAGTTTTTCGATTTTTCCGGCGGCGGCGCGGAGTCTTGGGTTTTCGAGGGCGGCGCGGAGGGAGAAGAGTCGTCGGATGGATGCGCGGAGCATCTCTGGGTCGCACGGCTTCATGAGGAACTGCTGGACGGGGCCGACGGAGCCCATGACCTCTTCCTGGTCGGCCTGGCCGGAGAGCGCGAGTCGGATGGTCTGGGGGTAGAGGGCTCGGACCTTCGCGAGGAGCTGTGCGCCGCTCATGCCGGGCATGCGCATGTCGGAGACGACGACGTCGGCCTCGTTCTGCTCGAGGGCCTGGAGCGCTTGCTCGCCGCCTTCGACGAAGCGGAGGTCCCAGTCGGCGGCGAGCGGGCGGAGCGTTCGGCGGAGTCCGTCGAGGATGCGGCGCTCGTCGTCGACGAAGAGGATGCGGAGCTTTGCGGGTGTCATGCGGCGTCCTTCGCGGTGGTGGCAGCGCGTGCGGTGTCGGCGAGCGGGAGCTTGAGGATGAAGGTTGTTCCCGTTCCGGGCTCGGTTTCGAAGGAGACCTCGCCGTCGTGCCGGACGACGATGGTGTTGTGGCAGATGGCGAGACCCTGACCGGTTCCCTTCCCGACGCCCTTGGTGGTGAAGAAGGGGTCGAAGATTCGGTTTCGGATGTCGGCGGGGATTCCGCCGCCGGTGTCGGAGACGCGTATGACGGCGTGCTCGCCGTCGCGTCTGGTGGAGATTCGGATGATGCCGCGGCTTTGGCCGGAGTCGCCGACGACGTCGGCGATGGCGTCGGCGGCGTTGACGACGAGGTTGAGGATGACCTGGTTGAACTCGCCGAGGTGGCAGGGGACGTTGGGGAGATCGGGGAGGAGGTCGAGCTGGACGTCCGCGACGTACTTCCATCGGTGTCGGCAGACGATGATGGTGCTCTCGATGGCGTTGTTGATGTCGGCGAGCTGCTTCGCCTCGGCGCCGGGATGGGAGAAGCTCTTCATGGCGCGGACGATGGTGGCGATGCGGTCGATTCCCTCGATGGACTGCTCGAGTGCTTTGGGGATCTCTTCGCGGAGGAAGTAGAGGTCGCATCGCTCGGCGATCTCGTCGACGTCGCGGAGTCGTTCTTCCCAGGTTTTGTCGCCGTTGGTGGGGTTGAGGACGTCGACGTAGGAGTTGAGGGCGGTGAGGACGCTGGTGAAGGCGTCGTTGAGGAATCTGGTGTTGTCGGCGACGTACTGCATTGGGGTGTTGATTTCGTGGGCGATGCCGGCGGCGAGCTGGCCGATGGACTCGAGCTTCTGCGCCTGGACGAGCTGAGCTTCGAGTTCCTGGCGTGCGTCCATCTGCTCGCGGATCTCGGCGTTCGTGGACTCGAGCGCGGCCATGTAGGCGTCGCGCTGTGCCTCGACGTCGTCGAGCTCCGTGGCCATGTGGTCGAGGCTTTTGCCGAGGTCGGCGATCTCGTCGGCGCCACGGATGCGGACGCGGACGCCGCGCTCGCCGGCGGCGATGCGCATGGTTGCGCGTTGGAGAGCGCTTGTGCGTCGGAGGATCGGGACGATGGCGCCGGCGGAGGCGAGCGCCATGGCGAGGACGACGGCGATGCTGCCGACGCCGGTGCTGAGCGCGAGGGACCTGACGGGCGCGAAGATGCTTGCGGCGTCGTGCTCGATGACGGCGGCCCACCAGCCGGCGCCGGCGAGGACGGGGGCGCCGGCGACGAGGACGAGCCGGTCGCCCGAGGGTGTGGAGACGATGGAGTTGACGGCGACGCCTGGGGGCGCGTTGGCGGCCTGTTCGACGACGCCGACGAGCCAGCCCTTGTCGAGGCCCTGCGTTCGCGCGCCTGCGCGGATGATGGCGCCGTCGCGCGTGACGAGGGAGAGTTGCGCGGCCCCCCAGACGCTGTGAACCGGGGTGAGTGAATCGAAGAAATGGACGAGCGAGGAGGTGCGGAGGACGATTTTGATGACGCCGAGGAACTCGCCGGATGGTGAGCCGACGCGGATGCTGAGCGGGACGCCGTAGTCGTTGAGGCTGTCGTCCCAGTCGATGTCGCCGATGAAGGCGCCGTGGTCGCGTGCGCGTGTCCACCACTCCTCGTCGTTCTGCCGGAAGTCTGTGGTCATGCCGGTCTGTGCGATGTTGGCGCCTCTGCGGTCGGAGAGGAAGACCTCGCCAAAGACGTTGAGGGCCATGGATTCGTCGGCGAGGCAGGCGCGAGCGTGCATCTCGCGCGCGAGCGGGTGGTTGAGGACGGAGTCGATGGCGGCGCGCGTCTCGTCGTCGGAGGGGTTGGCCCACGCGGCGTCGACGGAGTCGATCCAAGCTTCCGGGTCGATGGCTTGGGGGTAGCGTTGCTCGGAGTCGGCGAGGGCGGCCTGGACGGCGGGGCCGGAGACGAAGCCCTGCCACTGGCGGAGGTACTGGTGGAGTGTTTCGTCGACGGCGCTGATGGCGGCGACGGCCTGGACATTTCCGGAGGCGATGATGGACTCGCGCAGGAGATGGCTCGTGCGTCGGAGGTGGAGCCAGCCGCCCGCGAAGACGATGGCCGCGGGCACGGCGAGACCGAGGAAGAGTTTGGGTATCAGTTTCATTGGATCGCCGTCCGAGCAAAGCCCCAGGAAGAGTGTGCGGAACCCGGGAGTGCATCGGTCTTGCGGGCGGGGCACTTGGGCGGGATATGGCGGCGGATTCCTGAGGGGTGAGCGGCGTTTCTATTGGTCGTTCTGGAGTGGATCGCCGCCTCGCTTCGGGGGCTGGGAGAGGGGGCGTGGGCTGTTGGCTATCCTCGGGGCACATGAGCGGCGCCGAAGGACGTGATCGAGTGAAGGAAACGCCGAAGCAGGCGGCGATGGGTCTGATCATCTCCTTCGTGATGGTGTTGGCGTTCAAGATTTTCGTGTTCGACACGTACGTGATTCCGACGGGGTCGATGGGTCCGACGCTGATGGGTCGGCACATGCGTCTTCGGAGCCCGCAGACGGGTTTCACGTGGGCGGTGAACCCGCCGGTGCAGGCGGGGGCGGACGGGATGGGGGTGATGTTCCAGCCGAGGACGTTCACGCTGGACTCGGAGCCGGAGTCGGGTCTTGGGCACACGACGACGCTGCCGGCGCTTCGTGGTGGGGATCGGATCGGGGTGATCCGTTACCACCCGTGGTTCAGTCCGAGTCGGTGGGACGTGACGGTGGTGAAGTGGCCTGCGTCGCCGCAGGAGAACTACATCAAGCGGCTCGTGGGTCTGCCCGGTGAGCGTGTGTGGCTGGCGGACGGGGATGTGTTCACGACGCGGAGCGAGGGCGGGCGTGAGGCGCGGCCTGAGGACGTGTGGGAGGTTGAGCGGAAGCCGGCGCGCATCCAGCGCGATCTGTGGTGGCCGGTGTTCTCGACGGAATTCACGCCGCTTGATCCGGCGCATGACGGCCGCTCGTGGAGGGGGCCTTGGGTGGTGCTGGGGGGTGAGTGGAAGGATCGGGAGATCGAGATCGGGGCGAGCGGCGGGACGGTGACGTGGGACGAGGAGCGTTGGCCGGTGACGGACTGGGCGGCGTACAACGATGCGCCGCCGTACCGCTCGCTGCCGAGGTTCCCGGTGTCGGACGTGCGTGTTCGTGCGGAGGTGGCGCCGGCGCGGGGCGGCGCTTCGGTGGAGTTGGCGGTGAAGGCGCGGGGACACGAGTTCCGGGGCGTGCTGGCGGAGGATGGCGGCGCGCGCGTGGAGATGCGTCCGGAGGGGGGCGCGTGGCGCGTGATGGGCGAGGGGCGGGTCGCTGCGCTCGCGGGGAACCGCGCGACGAGCGTTGAGTTCTGGCACGTCGATCAATCGGTGTCGTTGTGGGTGGATGGGGTGGAGGTTGCGCGGGGGGAGTATGACTGGTCGCCGTGGGAGCGGCTGGCGCACGCGATGGGACGGTCTCGGGGGGAGATCGAGGAGATGGGGTCGGGAGGCGTGGTTCGGAAGGGAGATGCGCCGAAGGACGGGATGATCAACGCGTTCGCGGAGGGGCGGAGCTACAAGCACGTCGGCGCGACGCTGTCGGTGTCGGGCGGGGCGCGGCTGTCGCGCGTGGGTCTGGACAGGGATCTGCACTACCAGGCGTCGTGGTACCGGTCGGGGGAGCCGTCGGGCACGGCCGCGGTGGGCACGCATCCGCGGAACCTCGCGGTGCTGAACGCGGACGAGTATCTGCTGTGCGGCGACAACTCGGCGAACAGCACGGATTCTCGTCTGGTGGACTCGGTGAACCCGTGGGTGGCGGAGGAGATCGACAACAAGCTTGGCGTGGTGCACCGGCGGATGTTGACGGGGAAGGCGGTGGTGGTGTTCTGGCCGTCGATGCTGCCGGTGGAGCTGGGTGGGTCGCGGTTCATGATCGCGCCGGACTTCGGGCGGATGCGGTTTATCCGGTGATCGCGGCGAGCGGATGAGGAGGGTCGGGATGGATCTGAGTCTGCAGGGGAAGCGTGCGTTGGTGTGCGGTGGGTCGAAGGGGATCGGCGCGGAGTGTGCGCGGGAGCTGGCGCTGCTGGGGGCGCGGGTGACGGTGATGGCTCGGGATGAGGGGGCGATGCGCGGGGTGGCGGGCGGGCTTGCGGGCTCGGGTCATGGGTTCGTGCGCGCGGACATGAGTGATTTGCGGGACGTGGAGCGCGCAGCGTCTGAGGCGCTCAAGGGTGGGGCGATACATGTGCTGGTGAACAACTCGGGGGGGCCCGCGGCGGGGAAGGCGGTGGACGCGGAGGTGAGCGCGTTTGAGAGCGCGTTCCGTCAGCACGTGCTCAGCGCGCAGACGCTGGTGCGGGCGCTGCTGCCGGGGATGCGGGGCGCGGGGTACGGGCGGATCATCAACGTGATCTCGACGAGCGTGAAGGTTCCGATTCCCGGGCTGGGCGTGTCGAACACGGTGCGGGGCGCGATGGCGTCGTGGTCGAAGACGGTGTCGCTCGAGGTTGCGGGTGAGGGGATCACGGTGAACAGCGTGCTGCCGGGGTTTACGGACACGGAGCGGCTGCGGTCGCTGATTGCGACACGCGCGAAGGTGAGCGGGCGGAGCGAGGCGGAGGTGGGTGAGGAGATGCGCGCGAGCGTTCCGGCGGGACGGTTCGGCGAGGCGCGGGAGATCGCGGCGGTGGTGGCGTTTCTGGCGAGCCCGGCGGCGGGGTATGTGAATGGGGTTGCGCTGCGTGTGGATGGCGGGAGGACGGGATCGATCTGAGGCGGCGCGCGTTTCGCGGGGTACACGGCGGGCGCTTCGTTAGACTGCTACTCGTCATGGAACGATGCCGGCATTTCATTGATGGGGAGTTCCGGGACGGGGCTGCGGGGCGCTGGATGGACGACGTCGCGCCGGCCACGGGGCAGGCGTGCGCCGAGGTGGCCGCGGGAGACGGTGCGGATGTGAGCGCGGCGGTGGACGCGGCGAGCCGCGCGGGACCTGGCTGGGCGGCGACGCCGGTGTCGGAGCGCGCCCGGCTGCTGCGGTCGATCGCGGACGGGATCGAGGCGCGGGGTGATGAGCTTGCGCGGGTGGAGAGCGAGGATTGCGGGAAGCCGATCACGCTGGCGCGTCGGCTGGACATCCCGCGGAGCGCGGAGAATCTGCGGTTCTTTGCCGGGGCGATCGAGCACTGGGCGAGCGAGTCGCACGACATGGACGGGGCGGCGCTGAACTACACGTTGCGGAAGCCGATCGGGGCCGTCGGGCTGATCTCGCCGTGGAACCTGCCGCTGTACTTGTTCACGTGGAAGGTGGGGCCGGCGTTGGCGTCGGGGTGCGCCGCTGTGGGCAAGCCGTCGGAGATGACGCCGAGGACGGCCACGATGCTGTGCGAGATCGCGCGCGACGCGGGCCTGCCGCGCGGTGTGCTGAACGTGGTGCATGGGCGCGGGAGCGAGGCTGGGGCGGCGCTGGTTGGGCACGCCGGGGTGAAGGCGGTGTCGTTCACGGGGGGGACGTCGACGGGCCGGGTGATCGCGCGCGAGTGCGCGGGGAGTTTCCGGAAAGTGTCGTTGGAGCTGGGGGGGAAGAACCCGAACGTGGTGTTCGCGGACGCGGACATGGACGAGGCGGTGGAGACGGCGGTGCGCGCGTCGTTCACCAACTCAGGGCAGATCTGCCTGTGCGGGTCGAGGATCTTCGTGGAGCGGAGCGCGTACGAGGGGTTCGTCGCGCGGTTCGTGGAGCGGGCGGGGAAGATGAGGGTGGGCGACCCTGCGGAGGAATCGACGGAGGTCGGGGCCGTGATCTCGCGCGAGCACATGGAGAAGGTGCTGGGTTTCGTGGAGAGCGCGCGGGAGGACGGGGGCAGGGTGCTGCTCGGGGGCGGGCGGGCGAATCTGGGCGGGCGGTGCGCTGAGGGATTCTTCGTGGAGCCGACGGTGATCACGGGGGTGGGGAGCGAGTGCCGCATCATGCAGGAGGAGGTGTTCGGGCCGGTGGTGACGATCACGCCGTTTGCGGACGAGGCGGAGGCGGTCGCGCTGGCGAACGGGGTGCGGTTCGGACTGGCGTCGATGGTGTGGACGCGGGACGTGAAGCGTGCGCACCGCGTGGCCGCGGCCATCGACGCGGGGATCGTGTGGGTGAACTGCTGGCTGGTGCGCGACCTTCGCACGCCGTTCGGGGGGATGAAGGAGAGCGGGATGGGGCGTGAGGGCGGCTGGGAGGCGCTGCGGTTCTTCACGGAGCCGAAGAACGTGTGCGTGAAGCTGAGATAGCTGAGAGAGGTGCATTGATGGCGCGGGTGATTGGTGATGGCGAGACGTTCGTGGCGCAGGAGGGGCCGGAGCCTGTGGGCGCGTATCCGCATGCGCGGCGTGTGGGGAACTTGCTGTTCGTGTCGGGGCTGGGGCCGAGGGTGAGGGGTGAGAAGGAGATCCCCGGCGTCGTGAAGGACACGAGCGGCAAGGTGGTGTCGCACGACATCGTGAAGCAGGCGCACGCGGTGTTCGGGAACCTGCGGATGGTGGTGGAGGGAGCGGGCGCGCGCTGGGAGGACATCGTGGACGTGACGGTGTTCCTCGTGGACATGGAGGGGGACTTCGCGGCGTACAACAGGGTGTATGCGGAGCTGTTCAAGCACGGCCCGACGCGGACGACGGTGGAGATCACGGCGCTGCCGACGACGATTCACATCGAGGTGAAGGCGATCGCGCGGATCGGGTAGCCCGTGGCTCCAGAGCCGCAGGGTTCAGTCGAGCGTGCGGAGGACAGCGCGGACGGGGGAGGCGTCGAATCCGACGAGCTTGAGGGGGAGCGCGATGAGTTCGTAGCGGCCGAAGGGGACCTGGGAGAGATCGAGCCCCTCGAGCACGGCGAGGTTGTTGCGCAGGAGCGCGTTGTGTGCGGGGAGGTCTTTGGAGTCGAAGGTGTCGACGGAGGGGGTGTCGATGCCGATGAGGACGACGCCGCGCGCGGCGAGCATGTCGATGAGTTCGGGGGAGAGTGCGACGAAGTCGGTGTTGAAGGCGTTGGGGTCTGGGAAGGAGCCGGTCTTGAAGAGGACGCGCTTCTCGCGGATGTTGACTTTCTGGGGGAGGTGTTGCGGGGTGATGCGCTGGCCTCGGGGGACGTCGACGCCGATGATCTGCGCGGGGCCGAGGTAGGGGCCGAGGGTGCGTTGTTCGATGGTCTCGGCGTCGGCGCCGTAGTGGGAGGGGGCGTCGGCGTGGGCGCCGAGGTGGACGGTGGCGCGGAGGGTGGAGAGCGTGATGTTGTCGCCCTTCTTCATGTCGAGGAGGACCTCGCGGGACATGGGGGTGTCGCCGGGCCAGACGGCGAGGGCGGGCGTGACGGGCGGCGTGATGTCGTAGAGCATGGCGACTTTCAGGTGAGGAGCAGGATGAGTCCTGCGAGGAGTGCGAGGGCGATGACGACGAGGACGAGCATCGCGACGCGCACGGTGTGGTCCTGCGCGCGGGCCTTGGCGACGGCCTTGGCGTACGGGATCGTGGTGAACGAGACCATCGTGTAGAGGGGCATGTACTGCGTCGGGAAGAGGCGCGCGACGAGGTTCTCGAGCTTCTTGCGCCGGCGGAAGGCCGGGGAGCCGGCGTGATCGCGCATCTCGATGAAGTTGTCGAGGGCGAGCTGGGCGATGGCATCGGCGTCGGGCTTGCGGCGCGTCTCGTAGTCGGCGAAGGCGGAGTCGGTGTCGGGGTGGCGCTGGAGGCACTCCGCGAGAACGGAGACATCCTCGAAGGAGGCGTTCATGCCCTGGCCGTAGAAGGGGACGACGGCGTGCGCGGCGTCGCCGAGCAGGACGGCCGAGCCGGCGATGCGCCAGGGGAAGCAGCGGATGGTGGCGAGGGAGGAGGTTGGGTTGGCGTGGAAGTCTTCGACGAGTGTGGGCATGTGCTCGAGCGCGTCGGGGAAGCGTTCACGGAAGTATGCGCGGATGTCGTCGTCGGAGCGGAGGGCGTTGATGCCGTGGGGGCCGTCGAAGGGCGCGAAGAGCGTGCAGGTGAAGGAGCCGTCGAGGTTTGGGAGGGCGATCATCATGTACGAGCGGCGCGGCCAGATGTGGAGCGCGTGCTTCTCGAGGCGGTGCGAGCCGTTCGCGTCCGGCGGGATGGAGAGTTCTTTGTACGCGTGGGTGAGGTAGGACTGGTCGTAGTTGAATCGGTCGCGCCGCTGCATGGCGGAGCGAACGGCGGAGAAGGCACCGTCGGCGGCGAGGAGGACTTCGTAGGGGACGGGTCGGGCCTCGCGCGTGGTCTCGTCCTGCACCTCGGCGAGCTGTTTGTCGAAGTCGACGTTCACGCATCGCTGGTTGAAGCGGATGCGCACGCCACGACGCTGCTCGGCGGCGTTGAGGAGGGCGATGTTGAGGCCGGAGCGCGAGATGGAGTTGATGGCTTCCGTGCCGGTGACGCCGTACTGCTGGTAGGCGAGCTCGCCCG
This sequence comes from uncultured Phycisphaeraceae bacterium, assembly GCA_964410465.1. Taxonomy (GTDB): domain Bacteria; phylum Planctomycetota; class Phycisphaerae; order Phycisphaerales; family UBA1924; genus CAYPGJ01. The sequence continues at coordinate 20,354 of CAYPGJ010000020.1, forward strand.
AGACGGGGTGGATCATGCGGCCGCGCATGGGGATGGCGAGGCGCAGGACGTCGGCTTCGAGGCCGATCTCGTGGAGGGCCGCGAGCCCGCGGGTCGAGAGCGCGAGGTTGATGGAGCGGCCGGAGTCGGCGCCGGCTTTGCGCGGATCGGGCCGGCGTTCGTAGAGATCGACGCGGTAGCCGAGATCGGCGAGGCGCGCGGCCAGGAGCGCGCCGGAGAGCCCTGCGCCCATGATGGTCATCACCGGCTTGTCGGCGGGCGTGGGCATGCGTGGCGGTTCAGGCGAGTCGGTCGGCGAGCGTGGAGACGAAGCGGTGGACGTCGGCGAACGAGTTGTAGAGGGGGACGGGGGCGGCGCGGATGATGTCGGGCGTGCGGAAGTCGGTGACGACGCCGGCATCGGCGAGGCTTGTCTGGAGGCGTTTGGCGTCGGAGTTCACGGTGATGGAGAGCTGACAGCCGTGCGAGGCGTCGTCGGTGGGCGTGACGAGCTTGGCGCCCGGGAGTTGGGTGAGGAGTTCTCGCGCGTAGGCGTGGAGCGCGAGGGACTTCTCGCGGAGCGCGGGCATGCCGGCCTCGTCGAAGAGGTCGAGTGAGGCGCGGAGTGGCGCGGCGGCGAGGATGGGCGGGTTGGAGATGGACCACGCGTCGGCGCCGCGAGCGGGGGAGAAGGTGGGGCGCATCTGGAAGCGTGTTTGCGGGTCGTTGCCCCACCAGCCCTCGAGGCGGTGGGAAGCGGGGCCGCGGCTGTCGTCGGAGTTGCTGTCGAAGTGTCGCTGGTGGACGAATGCGCCGGCGAGGGCGCCGGGCCCGGCGTTGAGGTACTTGTACGAGCACCACACGGCGAAATCGACGCCCCAGTCGTGCAGGCGCAGGGGCACGTTGCCCGCGGCGTGCGCGAGATCGAAGCCCGCGATGCAGCCCGCGCGGTGCGCGGCTTTCGTGATCGCCTCGATGTCGAAGAGCTGGCCGGTCACGTAGTTCACGCCCGAGAGCAGGACGAGCTCCGCGCTGGGCCCCTCGCGCCGGATGAACTCGATGATGTCCTCGTTGTCGAGCGTGCGGCGCCCGCTGCCGGCAGGCGTGATCCGGAGGATCGCGTCGTCGTCGTAGCCGTGGAAGCGTGCCTGTGACTGGACGGCGTATTCGTCGGACGGGAATGCGCCGCCCTCGATGATGATGCGGTGGCGCGAGTGCGTCGGTCTGTAGAACGAGGCCATGAGCAGGTGGAGGTTGACCGTGAGGGAGTTCATCATCACGACCTCGCCGCCCCCGGGGGCCGCGCCGACGAGTCGCTCCCCGCTGTCGCGGAAGATCTCGTGGTAGGAGAACCAGGGTCGGCGCGCCTCGAAGTGCGCCTCGACGGCCAGCCGCTCCCAGTCCTCGAGCTCTTCGACGACGAGCTCGCGGGCGCGTCGGGGCATGAGTCCGAGCGAGTTGCCCGTGAGGTAGCAGAGCTCGCGACCCTGCTTGTCGCGCGGCACGCAGAACCGTTCGCGCAAGGCGCGGAGCGGGTCGTTCGCGTCGAGCTCGTGCGCGCGGGATTCGTCGAAGGTGGGTCGTGCGGGCATCGGGCCGCGATGGTACCGGACGCGCCCTAGCGCGGCATGTCGGCCGGGCTCATTCCGAGGAACTCGAGCGCGTTCTCGGCCAGGAGTCGGCGGCGCGTCTGCTCGGAGAGATCGGGCATGGATCGGATGAGGGTCCCCGGCTCGAGTTCGCCGAGCGGGAATGGGTAGTCGGAGCCGAGGACGATGCGTCTGTCGGAGAAGAGACGGATGAGGTTGTGCAGCGCGTGCGGGTCGTGGACGAGGGAGTCGACCCAGAATCGCGCCGGGGTGTCGCCGGTCTCGTCGGCGAGGAAGTCGCGTGGCGGGGTCTTGGTGCGCGTCTGGCAGAGGTCGGGTCGCGCGTGGAAGCCGTGCTCGATGCGGCCGATGGTGCCGGGGAAGGACCCGCCGCCGTGCGCGAAGGCGAGGCGGAGTCGTGGGAACTCCTCGAGCACGCCGCCCATGAGGACGGAGGTGATCGCGAGGGTGGTCTCGGTCGGCATGGCGACGAGCCAGGGGGCCCAGTAGTCGGGCATGCGTTCGCGCGCGAGCATGTCCCAGGGGTGCACGAACACGGCCGCGCTCAGTCGTTCGGCGACCTCGTAGATCGGGAAGAGGTCTTTGTGGTCGAGATTCTTGCCGTTGACGTGCGTGCCGATCTGGACGCCTCGCATGCCGAGATCGAGGACGCAGCGTTCGAGTTCGCGCGCGGCCAGGTCGGGCGCCTGCATGGGGATCGTCCCGAGCCCGACGAAGCGTTCGGGAAAGTCGCGGACGACGCCCGCGATGTGATCGTTGAGGAGTCGCGAGAGGTCGTAGGCGTGCTCGGCGTTGGCGTGGTAGGAGAACATCACGGGCACGGTCGAGAGCGCCTGGACGCGCACCTGGTGCTCATCGCACTCCTTGATGCGGCGGACGGGGTCCCAGCAGTTGGACTCGATCTCGCGGAAGAACTTGCCGTCGATCATCATCCTCGCGCGGCAGGGGGCGCAGCCCTCGTGCTCGAGCGCCACCCATCCCCCTACACCGAAGCGTTCGCGCAGGTCCGGCCAGCGCTCGGGGAGAATGTGGGTGTGGAGATCAATCGCGAGCATCCGGGCTCACTGTACTCATGCCATCGCGGGGAGCTTGGCCTCGCTCGCCTTCTCGAAGACGAACCCGCACTTCTTGCAGGTGCGGAGCGAGACGTCGTCACCCCAGAATCGGTGCATGATCTCTTTGAGGTTGTTGTCGATATCGGTGAGCGTGAAGGGCGCGTCGTGGACGAGGTGGTTGCAGTTGAGGCAATACCAGCGGAGCGCGTCCTTCTGGCCCTGCGGGCGGACGTACTCGACGATGAGCCCGATCGTGCCCTCCGGACGCTGGGGGGAGTGCGGGACCCACTTGGGGATGAGGAAGATCTCGCCCTCGCGCACGACGACGTTGCGCGACTTCCCGTCCTCCTGCAGCTTGATGTAGATGTCGCCCTTGAGCTGGTAGAAGAACTCCTCGGTGGGGTTCACGTGGTAGTCGTTGCGCGTGTTGGGGCCGGCGCTCACGAAGACGATGAAGTCCTGGTCCTTCCAGATGGTCTTGTTGGAGACCGGGGGCTTCATCTCGTGGAGATGGTCCTTGATCCAGCCCATGAGATTCAGTGCGGCGGCTTGGGTGGGCATGCGCGATCTCCGTTCGTGAGGATGCGGACGTCCGATTAGACCCCGAAGCGGCCGTCGGATCAAGCGCCGCGGCCAGGACGCGTCAGCGTGTGGCCGAGGTCTCGCCCACGGGCGAGGGGATCGGCACGCGCGATCGTCGCGCCATTTCGAGCTGGAGTTCCTGGGCGCGCTGCATGTGGCGCATCGCGTCGTCGCGTCGCCCCATGGCGGCGAGGAGCTCGGCAAGCTGGAGCTGCACGATCGGATCTTTCGGCGCCAGTCGCTCCGCCTCTTCGAGGTGCGGCAGCCCCTCGGGGGCGCGTCCGGCCACGGCGAGCGTGCCCGCGAGCCGCTGGCGCGCCGGGACGAATGTGGGATCGGCCTTCACGGCCTGCTCCAGCGTCGCGACGGCCTCGTCGAGCCTCCCCCCCACCGCTCGGATCGCGGCGAGCGTGATCAGGGCGCGCGGCTCGTCTGGATGATTGTCGAGATAGGCCTTGAACATCGCCTCCGCCTCGGGCAACCGTCCCGCGTTGACCATGCGTGCCGCGAGGTCGTCGCGGACGGTGTGATAGTCGGGATGGCGCGCGAGGGTGTCGCGTGCGAGCGCGTCCGCGTCCGGCGCGCGCCCCTGGAGCAGGATGATCTGGATGAGCTGCGTGACGAGGTGTTCCTTCGCCTCGCCGCGCGCGAGCACGCGCCGCAGGGCGCGCTCGGCGGCGGCGTAATCCCCGACCACGCTCTGCAGCCACGCGGTGCGCACGTCCACGCGCGGCGTGGAGAGGAGCGCCACCCCGCCGTCCGAGATCGGCGCGAGGCGTGCGTAGATGGCCAACGCCCGCTTGGCCGCGTCGAGCTGCTCGGTCGGCACGGGCTGACGCTGCGCGGTGAACACCTGCGCCGCGGGGACGCGCACGAGGTCGTCCAGGCGCCCCGCGCGGCGCTCGGCGGCGTGCACGTACCCCGAGTGCAGCGTCAGCGCCACGACGGCGATCGCGAGCGCGCCGAACAGCGCGCCGGAGGGTCGCACTCGGCCCTTGAGACGGAGCTGGAAGTTGTGCAGGCGCAGGTTCCGGTCGAGCGGCAGGCGCCAGAGCTTCCACACGATGAACGACACGCAGCCCGCGATGCCGATGGCCATCAGGAGGGGCACGGCGCCGTAGAGGCCTCGGAACACGACGAACGACGCGCCGAAGACGAGGGCGAGGGCGATCTCCTCGGGCCAGGAGAGATCGAAGGTGCGCCGGACCGGCTTGGCGTCGGGGCGGCCGCGCTTTGTGGATTTGAGGATGGGCGGCGCCGCGAACTTGAAGGAGAGCGCGTCGTTCGGGCACACGCTGACGCAGTCGAGGCACTTCATGCAGCCCGGGTCGACGACCATGCCGAAGCGGGCGATCTCTTCGTGCACACGGACGTTCGAGGTGCACACGGCGGTGCAGTGCCCGCAGGCGTGACACTTGTCGTGATCGACGACGATCCGCCCTGGTGAGATCTGGTCGGCGGGCGCGAAGAGCCCGCCGTACGGGCAGCCGTAGGTGCAAAACCCCTTGGCGCCGAGGAAGTAGACGAGGGCGAATCCGCAGATGAACAGGAAGGGGACCGCGATGGCGGGGCCTGCGAAGGTCTCCCAGAAATCGGGCGTCATGAGCTCTGCCGAGAAGCCCGGGAAGGGGCGCACGGGTCCGAGCCAGTTCAGATGCTCGGGCCACGCGGGGTATGTCATCGGAGCGCCGGAGGCGTCGGCGGCGCCCGGGATGGGGCGCTGCTCAGCGAGCGCCGGCCAGAGGACTTCGCGCCGGAACGTCGGCCACACGAACATGTAGAGGGCGAAGAAGAGCGGCACGAACATGAGGAGGCGGGAACGGAAGGGCCTGGGTCGGATCTTCACGCGCCGCAGGAGCCACGAGCACGCGTCCTGGAGCGCGATGACGTGGCACGCCCACCCGCAGAAGAATCGCCCGAAGAGGATGGTGGAGAGGATGGCGAGGGCGAAGAGGATGAACCCAGCGTTGATGACGCCCGTCTCGAGGGTGTACATCGACTCGGAGGGCTCGAGCGGGGAGAGGGTCTTTCCGCCCTTGAGCAGCCACAGCCCGATGTGGATTGCGATGGCCACGTGGACGAGTGCGAGGATGAGCGCGCGTCGGGGCCCGTTGCGTGAGCGTCGCGGTCGCGGCGCGCCGGCGCGGGCGGCCGCATCGGGCAGCACCGGAAGCCGAACGGTCGGGCCGCCCTCATGGGACGCGCGCCCGTGTGGGCTGGGCGGGGGCGTGGGTGTGTTCGGTCGGTGCATGTGGGGGTTTAGGGGAAACCCCGCAGAGCGGGGGGTCGAGGCGATGCGGATGGTATGAGTGGCGCGACGGTGCGGGTGGAGTCGGGCTTGAGGCGGATTATTGGTCGGCGCGCGCACCCGATCGAACGGAGAATCGGGGGTTTGGTGTTGTCCGGGAGGGCGCACGGGCTTAGCTTTGGGCGTCAGGCTCGCCGGGCGTAGGTCCGTGCGCGCTCCGCTGTGGCTCAGCGGGCGATCGCACCGGCCCTCGTCGGGTCTGGGAGTGATCGTGTGGCTTGAGACAGCCCCGCCTTGAGGCGAGGGCGCGGAGGAGACAGACAGATGCGAACAACGCTGATGGCGGCGTGCGGCATGGGCCTGATGGCGTGCTGCGCGGTCGCTCGACCACTGGGAACACTCAGCGCGACCGCGGCCACGGCGCCGGGCTCCGTGCTGAGCGCGGTGGCGATGATTCCCGACCCCCGCAACAACAACATCTTCTACGTCGTCCAGCAGACCGGTCTCATCCGCGCCGTCGACATCGTGACCGGCACGGTGCTCGCCGACTTCGGCAACTTCAGCGGGATGATCTCCACCGGCAGCGAGCGCGGCCTGCTCGGGCTCGCCTTCGACCCGGACTTCGCCAACAACAACCGCTGCTGGGTGAACTTCACCAGCAACGGTGTGGCGCCCCCGAATCCCCCGGGCGCCTCGACGCCTCCGTTCGGCGCCACCGTGATCGCGCGCTTCAACGTGACGCTCCCGGCGAATCCCTCCGACCCGCTCACGGCCAACATGGGTTCGCGTTACGACATGTCGTTCGGCGCGGACCTGGGTCAGCCGACGGTGCGCTGGATCGTCCAGGACTTCTCCAACCATAACGGCGGCACGATCAACTTCGGCCCCGACAACATGCTGTACATGGGCATGGGGGACGGAGGCTCGGGCGGCGACCCCAACAACCGCGCCCAGACCGCCAGCGCGCAGCTGGGCAAGATGCTCCGGATCGACGTGCGCGTTTCCGACGCCGACGTCGAGGGGTATGACATCCCCGCGGACAATCCCTTCCTCCCGGCCGCGAACCCCCCGATCGCCGGGGCGCGTCCGCAGATCTGGGCGTTCGGCGTGCGGAATCCCTGGAAGCACTCCTTCGACAATGTCGGCGCCGGGGCCACGGGCGACTACATGATCGCGGACGTCGGCCAGAACAACATCGAGGAGATCAACCGCCAGGCCGCGGGCGCCGGCGGGAACAACTGGGGCTGGCGCTGGTGGGAAGGGAACAGCGCGTTCAATCAGGGCTCGCCGATCGCGTACAACTCCACCGATCCGAACAGCCCGTACCGCGTGCTGTTCCCCATCGCCACGTACACGCACTCCGTCGGCAACTCCATCACCGGCGGGTTTGTGTACCGCGGCGTGAACATGTGCTCCTTCAAGGGCCGCTACTTCTACGCCGACTACGGCTCGGGGCGCGTCTGGTCCATCAAGATGGATGGAACCAACAACATCGAGCACTCCAACGAGCTGTTCGGCGCGACCCGCTATCTCATCTCCTCGTTCGGACGCGGCAACGACGGCGAGCTCTACATCGTCCGGTACTCGTCCTCCGCGGGCCAGATCTTCCGTATCACCAGCAACGACGTCCCCCTCCTGGGCGACATCAACGGCGACCGCATGGTGAACTTTGCCGATCTCAACTTTGTCCTCTCCGGCTTCGGCTCGCAGTACAACTTCGCGAATCTCAACCAGGTCCTCTCCGAGTTCGGCCAGACCTGCGGCGACTGATCGGCGCCCCGGCGCACGCCCTCGTTCCGACAGACCAAGGCCCCGCCGCAGCCCGGCGGGGCTCTTTTCTTTTTGAACCGATGCAATAGACGCGCGGGCACAAAAAGACTTCTGGAAAGGGTTGATCCCCGACCGGCACGCCCTACGTTATCCGTCTGCGGGGGGAGGATGCCGGGCTCACGAGCCGGCACGGAGAGAGCAGTCCAGCACACCGTCGCCCTGTTTGATGTCCCCGGGGAGAGTGAGCGCCAACATGCGAAGAGCCTTGCGTGCGATCGTCCTGTCCCTTGTGTCACTGTTTGCCACCGTCCCGGCGGCGCCGGCCGGAGACCTGGCGCCCATCCGGGCCGAGGTCTTCGCCCAGAACCTCTGGATCCCGATCGCGATGATCCAGGATCCGGCGCAGGCCAACGTCCAGTATGTCCTGCTCCAGGGCGGCATCATCCGCGTCATTCGCAACGGCTCCCTGCTCCAGCACGAGTTCCTGAGCATCCGCGAGCAGGTTCGCTTCTTCGGAGAGATGGGCTGCCTCGGGCTCGCTTTCGCGCCCGATTACGCCCAGTCGGGGCGGTTCTACGTCCTCTTCAACTCCTCCGATCCCGAGGGCGCGATCGTCATCGCGCGCTTCAACCGCTCCGCCGTCAATCCCTGGGTCGCCGACCCCGCCTCGCAATTCAACCTCGTCTTCGACGGCAAGCCGTACATTGAACGCCCGCCCGGCATCCACAACGGCGGAACCATGGCCTTCGGACCCGACGGCTACCTGTACTTCGGCATCGGTGAGACAGGGCTCGAAGAACTCGCCCAGGACCCTGCGTCGATGCACGGCAAGATCCATCGCATCGATGTCAATGTTCCGGACACGAACCCCCTCGGCTACACCATCCCAGCCACCAACCCGTTCCTCCCAGGCAACAACCCCCCCGTCGCGAATGCGCTCCCCTCGTTCTGGCACGTCGGCCTGCGGAACCCGTGGAAGTGGTGCTTCGACGACCGCGGCCGGGGCCACACCAACGCGATGATCATCGGCGACGTCGGCGCCGCACGCTTCGAAGAGATCGACGTCGGTCCGGCAGGTCTCGGCGGGCTCAACTTCGGCTGGCCCATCTACGAGGGTTTCAACCTCCTCTCGAATCTCCCTCCCATGTTCCTCCCCCTCACCGACCCGATCCACGTCTATGAACACTCGGGGTTCAACTCCATCTCCGCCGGCTATGTCTTCCGCAACGGCCGCCAGTGCTCCTATTTCGGCCGGTACTTCTTCGCCGACTTCGGCATGGGCGAGGTCTTCTCCGGTCGCTACACCGGCAGCTCGGTCGAGGACATCGTCGATCACAGCACCGACCTGTTCGGCCAAGATCGCTTCTTCATCCCCTCGCTCGGGCGCGACGCCGAGGGAAACCTGTACGTCCTGCGCTACGATCCGGGGACGATCTTCAAGATCGTGATCGACGACGCCCCGCTCCTCGGCGATCTCAATCGCGACGGCGGCGTTGACACCTCCGACCTCGTCCAGGTTCTCTCCTACTTCGGCTCGCTCTACAACGCCTCGGAGCTCATCAACGTCCTCGGCAATTTCGGCGTCGAGTGCGGCAAGTAGGCGTCCAGGCCCCCCGCAACCCTCCGACGCATCGCCGATCGCATCCCCCCGGGGCGATCCCGCCCCGGATCATCACGTCTGGCCTCCCTCACACCGCGTGCCGGCGCGCCGCGCCGGTGCGCAAGGACGGTCCATCATGCGATCCATCTCACGCACGCTCCCCGGCGCGCTCGCCCCCCTCCTGCTCGCCGCCTCGTTCGCGCACGCGGGCGCACTCGCGGGGCTCCACGCGATCCAGCAGCCCGGCACGTTCTGGGCGCCCGTCGCATTCGTCCAAGACCCTGCGCAGGAGAACGTGCAGTACGTCCTCTCGCAGGGCGGCATCATCTATCTCCTCGAGAAGGGTGTCGCCAACCCCGTGCCGTTCCTCGACATCAGCGCGCAGGTGCATTTCAACGTGGAGATGGGCTGTCTCGGCCTCGCGTTCGCCCCCGACTACGCCCAGTCTGGCCGTTTTTTCGTTCTCTTTACCTCCAACGACCCGCTCGGTGTCACCGTCATCGCACGTTTTCAGCGCTCCGCAACGAACCCCCGCATCGCGGATCCAGCCTCCCAGTTCAACCTCGTCTTCGACGGCAACCCGTACATCCAACGCCCGCCCGGCATCCACAACGGCGGAACCATGGCCTTCGGACCCGACGGCTACCTGTACTTCGGCATCGGTGAGACAGGGCTCGAAGAACTCGCCCAGGACCCTGCGTCGATGCACGGCAAGATCCATCGCATCGATGTCAATGTTCCGGACACGAACCCCCTCGGCTACACCATCCCAGCCACCAACCCGTTCCTCCCAGGCAACAACCCCCCCGTCGCGAATGCGCTCCCCTCGTTCTGGCACGTCGGCCTGCGGAACCCGTGGAAGTGGTGCTTCGACGACCGAGGCCGGGGTCACACCAACGCGATGATCATCGGCGACGTCGGCGCCGCGCAGTGGGAAGAGATCGACTTCGCCCCTCCCGGCGTCGGCGCTCTGAACTTCGGCTGGCCGATCCGCGAGGGCCTTAAGACCATCTCGAACCTCCCCGCGATGTTCCTCCCGCTCACCGACCCGTCCTACGTCTACGAGCACACCGGCTTTAACTCCATTACCGGCGGATTCATCCTGCGCAACGGGCGCCAGTGCTCCTACTTCGGCCGCTACTTCTTCGCCGATTTCGGGTCCGGACAGGTCTTCTCCGCCCGGGTCGACGGCTCCGCCCTCGCCGACGTGGTTGAGCATTCCACCGAGCTTTTCGGCAGCGCCCGCTTCTACCTCACCTCGTTCGGGCGCGACGCCGCGGGCAACCTCTACATCCTCCGTTACGACCCCGGCACAATCTTCAAGATCACCAGCGACGACATCCCGGTCCCGGGCGATTTCTCCGCCGACGGAGGCGTCGATTTCTTCGACCTGAATCTCGTCCTCAGCGGCTTCGGCTCCGCTTATACCTTCGCCGATCTCAACGCCGTGCTGAGCAACTTCAGATTCGTCTGCGGCCAATAACAGCCCCGCGCGGTACCGTGCGCCCGGATGAGCCTGACACGCGAGATCACCGTGCGCACCCCGGGGCGAGGCCTCCACGAGATCACCCGTGACGTTGCGCAGCTCGTCGCGGAGGCAGCCATCGACGACGGCGTGTGCACCATCTTCATCCGCCACACCTCGGCAAGCCTGCTCATCCAGGAGAACGCCGACCCCAGCGCCCGCGCCGACCTCCAATCGTGGATGGACCGACACGTCCCTGACGGCGACGCGCGGTTCACGCACACCGACGAGGGCCCCGACGACATGCCCTCCCACATCCGTGCCGCCATCACGAACGTCTCCCTCACCATCCCCGTGATCCGGGGCGCGCTCGCGCTCGGCACGTGGCAGGGCGTGTACGTCTGGGAGCACCGGCTCGCGCCGCACGCTCGGAAGCTCGTCATCCGCGTCGCGCCCTGACTCGCTGGCAGCCCGTTTGCAGTTGATTCGGCACGGCGCCGGCCGTTCCCCGCCCCGGGGGGAACGCTGTCCGTGCGCGAGCCAAGGAGACTCGAATGCAGATCACCAACCTCAAGAACGCGGCCGACCTCGCGAGCGCGCTCGCGCTCGGCTCCGCCGCCGCCGAGACCGCTCCAAAGAACACGCTGCCCGCCGTGACCGACGCCGTCTCCGGCGGGGCCGCCAAGTCCGTCGACCACGTGTGCCTCTCCGACGAGTGCCGTGAGCACAGCGCCAAGCTCGCGGCCCAGGCCAAGCACGCCCTCGCGCTGAAGTCAGAGATCGCCGCGAAAGAGTCGCTTGCGCTCGCGATCGAGGCGAAGTCCTCCCGCGCAGCATCCGCGCCGGCCGCGCAGGACGTGCTCGGCGTGAACGCGGATTCTGCACCGCCGGCGCGTGACGTCGCGAACTCCACGCCCGCGCCGACCGCCCCCGACAGGTCGGTCTCGCAGGACGACCTCAACGGGTTGCTCGCGGCCTACGGCGCCGTGAGCGGGGACACACGCTTCGACGCCCGCTTCGACTTCAACAACAACGGGCGCATCGATTTCGAAGACCTCAACACCGCGCTCTCCTCCTTCACCGCCACCCCGCCGGCAACCGTCCCCCAGTCGTTCACGCTCGAGGACGTGACCTCCCTCCTCTCCACCTACGGGCGGCAGACCGGGGAGCAGGGCTTCGACGCGCGATTCGACACCAACAACGACGGCGTCGTCGACTTCACCGATCTCAACCACGTCCTGTCCAATCTCACCTCGCCCATCTCGCAGGGACAGCAGCAGCAGCTGCAAGGGGTGATCGAGGGCTTCGGCGCGGGCGTGGGAGACCCGCAGTACAACGCAGCGTACGACATCGACAACGACGGGCGCATCTCCTTTGCCGATCTCAACGCCGTGCTCTCCTCGTTCTCGTCGACGGCTCCCGAGCCGAGCGCGGCCCCCGTCCCGCAGACGTTCACCCTCAACGACGTCACGTCCCTTCTTTCCTCCTACGGCAGACAGGCCGGGGAGCAGGGCTTCGACGCGCGATTCGACACCAACAACGACGGCGTCGTCGACTTCACCGACCTCAACCACGTCCTCTCCAACCTGGCATCACCCGTTTCGAGCAACCACCAGCAGCAGCTCGAAGGGCTGATCCAGAGCTACGGCGCCGGCGTCGGCGACCCGCTCTACAACGTCGAGTTCGACTTCGACAACGACGGCCGCATCTCCTTCCAAGACCTCAACGAGCTGCTCTCCCGCATCGAGGGCGAGAACCGCTGAACCACACCCGACACCTGAGGGGGAAGCGTTGTGACAACGCCCGGCCGTTCCGACCGGGCGTTGTTCTTTCTTGTCGTGCTCGATCCGAGTTTGGCGCTCAGGGCTGCGACGACGGCGCCGGCTGCACCGTCGCGAGGAAATCCACGCGCTTGGGCGTGAGCACCGGCACGCCGAGCGCGGCGTCCACGGCGCCGTCGCCCACCACGCCCACGAGCGAGCCGATCTTCGTCGTCAGCTCCACGCCCTCGGCCGGCGTGACGTACGCCAGCGTGCGTCCCGGGAAGTTCTCGACGCTCAGGATCCGGTACATCAGCGGCAGACGGGACCCGTCGTACACCGTGCTCGCGCTCAGTCGACCGACCACCGTGTAGCGAGGCTTCGCGGCCAGCGCGGCCCGCAGCTCCTCGATCGACGCGGAGCCCTTCCGCGCGTTCTGCTCCGCCTCCGACGCCGCTCGAATCGCGCTCTGCAACTCTCCCCGTGCGCGCAGCAGGTCGATCTTCGCACGCGCGTACGCGCGACGACCGGAATTCGCGGGCGTCTCCGGCAGCGTCGAGAGATACCGCTCGTACTCGGCGATGAGCGGGCCGATCTCGGCCTCTTCCGTCGGGATGCTCTTGAGCGCGTCGTACGCCGAGTCGAGGTTCTTCAGCGAGGGACCCGCGGGAGCCGCGGGGGGCGCGGGCTCCGTCACCACGGGCGTCGCGACCGTCTCGATCGGCGTCTCGGCCGGCGCGCCAGCCGTCTCCGAGCCCGCGCTCGAGGCCTGCGCGTCCTGCGTCGGCTGAGCCGTCCCGCCGCCGTCCGTGCCCGTCGCGGCCGTCGTCGTCGGCGCAGGGTCGCTCGTCGCAGGCATCGCCGGCGCCGGTGTCGGCGTCGGCGTCACGGCCACCGGGGGAGGCGCCTGCGCGCCCTTCACGGCCGCAACCTCGACGTCCGTCGCCTTGCGGACGAACCGCTCCGACACGTACCCCTTCGCGCCGTCCGGCGCGATCACCCGGTACCCCGACACCGCGCCGGATGCGTCCTTCAATGTCTCGACGTAGGTCAGCTCCGTTCCCGAAGCCAGCTCTTTCTCGAGGAGGGTCTGCCAGGATTCGAACACCCCGCCGCGCGGATTGCTCGCGAGCAGGCGCGAGGGCATGGTGAGCTTCACGGCGCCGCGCGCCTCATCCAGGGTCGCCTCGCTCGCCTTCACCACCGCGGGCACGCCCGACGGATACGACACGCGGAGCCACCCCGCGTCCACGCCGTCGACCCGCAGCACGTCGCCCGGGCTGAGCGACGCCACCGCGTACCACACCGACCCGGCGCCGCATCGGAGGTTCACGTTCTCCGCCGAGACCACGACGTGATACGCATCCACCGCGCTCAGCTGCGCGCTGGCCGCGCCGGCGCACAGCGCGCCCCCCAGCACGGGCGCCAGCCAAAGCACCGCCGACGCCGCCGTCACGCCCATCGCTCGCGAAACCGTTCGGGACCTGGATGGAATCATCATCGCCGTTGAAACCTCTCGTGAAGATTGCGTCTCTGGGCCGCCCCTGGGAGAGGACAGCCGGTGTGGGCGCGTGCCCAGCCACCAACACTATCGGATATCGGACGCCCGGGACCACGCGCCCACTGCCGATTCCCGTCGCTTTCCCACTCTTTCCTCTTCTTTGACCCCCCCACCACCCACGGCTAGTGTCCGCCCCGTGCAACCCAAGCGCCCCTCTGCTCCCCTGCGGCCCGGCCTCCTCGGCGCCCTCCTCCTCTGCTGCGGCTGCGCCACGTCCACCCAAGACCCCTCCTCCACCGACCTCCGACGCTCCATCGTCCGGGCTGTCCAACAGGAGACCGGCGGCCTGACCCACGAGTCCACCCCCCCCGCCACGCTCCACCATTTCCCCCCGACCGACTTCGGCTTCTCCCAGGAACGCCGCGCAGAGCTCGAAGCCCTCGCCGGCTGGTCCTCCTACGCCTCCTCCCCGACGCCCCCCGACACCGACCTCCTCGGGCAGACGTCCGCCACGGTCAGCGTGTCCCTCGAGCGCGTCATCCGAGCCGCCGTCGGTCACAATCTCCGCGTCCAGTCCGCACGCCTCGACCCCGCCATCCGCGCCGCCCAACTCGTGCAGGCCGAAGCCCAGTTCGACTGGGTCTTCTTCACCGGCGTCGACTGGTCCAACATCGATGAGCCCCGCGTGGTCCCCGTCATCGGCGGCGTCCCTGTCGGCTCCCGCGCCAACGTCAGCCAGGCCGTCGCCTACGACACGGGAGTCCGTCGCCCGCTCACCACGGGCGGCGAGCTCTCCGTCTCCCAGGGCCTCACGCACAGCGAGACCCGCACCCCGGGACTCGCCACCGCCCCCGAGCCCGCCAACAACGCCTTCGTCGAGGTCGGTCTCAACCAGCCGCTCCTCCGGGGCTTTGGCTCCGACGCCACCGAATCCGAAATCCACCTCGCGCGAAACGCGGAGCGATCCTCCATCCAAACCCTCAAGGCCCAGGCCATGCGCACCGCGCTCGACGCCGAGACCGCCTACTGGGACCTTGTCCGCGCACGCCGCCGTCTCCTCATCGCCAACCGCCTCCTCGAACGAGGCGTGCAGACCCGCGACGTTCTCAAGGGCCGGCTCGACTTCGACGTGCGCCCGGCCGAGTACTCCGACTCCGTCGCCCGCGTCGAGGGCCGGCGCGCCGATGTCATCCGCGCCCAACGCGCCGTCCGCGAAGCGTCCGATCGTCTCAAGGTCATCCTGAACGATCCCAACCTCCCCGTCGGCTCCGAGACCCTCCTCGTGCCGGCCGACGAGCCCGTTGACGAACCCATCTCCTTCAGCCTCGTCGACGCCCTCGTCTCTGCGCTCGAGAACCGCCCAGAGCTTGAGCGCGCGCTCCTCGCCATCGACGACGCCTCCATCCGCCAGGCCTTCGCCGACAACGCCCGCCTCCCCCTCCTCGACCTCGCTGTGCGCACGCGCTTCAACGGCCTCGATGATTCTCCCGGCGGCGCGTACGACCAGATCACCGACGGCGACTTCGTCAACTACATCGCCTCGCTCCAGTTCGAGCAGCCCATCGGGAATCGCGCGGCCGAGGCCCTCTCCCGCGCGCGCCGGCTCGAGCGCATGAAGTCCGTGCTCGACTACAAGGCCGCGGCGCAGGACGCCGCGCTCCGTGTGAAGTCCGCGCTCCGCAACGTCGTCACCAACTACCAGCTCATCGAGCAGACGCGCGTCGCGCGTCTCGCCGCCTCCGAGAATCTCCGCACGCTGCTGGTCGAGGAGGAGACCCTCCGCGCCCTCACGCCCGACTTCCTGGATCTCAAGCTCCGCCGTCAGGAATCCCTCGCCGCCGCCGAGCTGGAAGAGATGGCCGCGCTCGTCGACTACAACATCTCCATCGCGGAGATGTTCGACGCCATGGGCCGCGCCCTCGAGCGCAACGGAATCCGCTTCGACGTCCACGACTCCCCCGCCACACCCTGAGCGGACCCACGTGCCCGCGCATCCACCAGCCCCCGATCTCACCCACGCCGTCCTCCGCCTCCGCGAGGGTCGACTCGTCGCGTTCCCCACCGAGACCGTCTACGGTCTCGCCGCCGACGCGCGCAACCCCGCCGCCGTGCGGCGCGTCTTCGACCTCAAACAACGCCCGGCGCGCAACCCGCTCATCGTCCACGTCCCCGACGTCGCCACCGCCAAGACCCTCGTGAGCGTCTGGCCCGCCGCGGCCGATGCGCTCGCGCGCGAGTTCTGGCCCGGGCCGCTCACCCTCGTCCTGCCGCGCTCTCTCAACGTCCACGACGTCATCACCGCGGGCGGCGACACCGTCGCCATCCGCTGCCCCGATCATCCGCTCGCGCTCGCTCTGCTCCGCGCCTTCGGCGGCCCGCTCGTCGGCCCCAGCGCGAACCCCTCCGGATCCGTCAGTCCCACGCGCGCCGAGCACGTCGCCGCCGCCTTCACCCCGCTGCAAGTCCTGGTCCTCGACGGCGGACCCTGCCGCGTCGGCATCGAGTCCACCGTCCTGTCTCTTGCGCACTCCCCCCCGCGCATCCTTCGTCAAGGCGCGATCTCCGCCGACGACATTCAGCACGTCCTCCGCGAGCCCGTCGACGTCGCCGACAACCTCACGGGCTCACTCGACGCCCCCCTCCCCTCCCCCGGCCTCCTCGAACGCCACTACGCGCCCGACGCGCGCCTCGTCCTCCTCAACCCCGACGACGACGTCGTGCTCCCCCCCGACAGCGTTCTCCTTGCGATCCCGCCTTCTGCACGCGGCGCCCTGGCCCCTCGCGCCATCCCGATGCCAACCGACGCCGAGCACTACGCCGCACGCCTCTACGACGCGCTCCGCGAAGCCGACAGCCTCAAGCCCGGCTCGATCTTCGTCGAACTCCCGACGGGCGAATCCCCGCTCTGGAATGCCGTGCGCGATCGTCTCCGCCGCGCGGCCGCGCCCGCGTGATGCGCCCTCAGGCGCGCACGCGCCGTGTCACCGCGCCAGTCGCATCTTCCACCAGTACCTCGTCCGCCTCGTGGAGGAAGAGCCCGTGGCCGACCACGCCCGGGATCGCGTCGATCTCGCGCGCGAAGCGCTCCACGTCCGCGCCCTCCGGGACCTTCACGTCCAGCACAGGGTTCCCCGCGTCGGTCGCGTACCGCTTCCCGCCCTCGCCGGCGCGAATCTCCCCCTCCAGCCCCAACTCCGCGAGCCGCGCGCGCGTCGCGCCAAGCCCGAACGCCATCACCTCCACCGGCAGCGCGAACTTCTCGCCCAACCGCCCGACGAGCTTCGACGAATCCACCAGGTACACCCTGAACTCGGCGCTCTGCGCCGCGATCTTCTCCCGCGTCATCGCGCCCCCGCGCCCCTTGATCATCCGCAGCGCATCATCCACCTCGTCCGCCCCGTCGAACAGGTAGTCCACCCGCTCGGCCTCCTCGAACTCGATCACCCGCAACCCCAGCGTGCGGCCCAACTCCGCCGACGCCACCGACGTCGCCACGCATCGCACATCCAACGACTCCGCCTTCACCCGCGACGCCAACGCCCGGATCGCGCGCGTCGCCGCGCGACCAGTCCCCAGACCCACGAGCATCCCCGCCCGCACCGGCTCCACGGCCATCTCCGCCAACCGATCCTGCTGCTGCGTCGTCACGCCCTCACTGTATGTCATGCCCCGCGCTCCCGCGCCGTCGACGCCGCCTCGTACAACGCGATCGCCGCGGCCGTCGCCACGTTCACCGAGTCCACACCCGCCGCCATCGGGATCCGCACCCGCGCGTCCGCCGCGCCCATCGCCTCCCGCGTCAACCCCGGCCCCTCTGCGCCGAGCAACAACGCCGCTCGCCTCCCCGGGCGCATCCCCCCCACCGTGGCGCGCAGGTCCTCCGCATCCTCGCTCGGCGTCAGCGCCAGCGTCTCGAACCCGGCGGCGCGCAGCGCGCCGAACACGCCGGGCCAGTCCCGCGCACGCGCGAACGGCAAGAGCAGCGCGTGCCCCATGCTCGTCCGGATCGACTTGCGATACAGCGGCGGCGCACAGTCCGGGGAGAGCAGCACGCCCGCCGCCCCCAGCGCTGCCGCGTTGCGAAACACGCTCCCCACGTTGTCCAGATCCACCAGCCCCTCGAGCACCACGAGCGGCCCGTCGCCGATCCGCGACAACAACCACTCGACGCCGGGGTCTTCCTCCATCTCGCCCGCGCCGATGCACCCCTTGTGGAACCGGAACCCGACGATCTCCTCCATCACGCCCTTCGAGGCCAGCATCACCTCATACCGTCCCGATCGCGCCGCCCGCGCTTCGACCAGCGAGCGCATCGACTCCCACCGCTCCTCCTGCAGCAGCAGCGACCGGACACGGAACCGGCACGCCGGCGAGAGCAGACGCTCCACCACCAGCCTCCCTTCCGCGATGAACACGCCCCGCTCGCGCAGCGCGTCCCGATCCTTGAGGATCGCGTAATCCCCCACGCGCGGATCATCCGCCGAATCCACCCTCGACACGCTCACGCCCGTTCCCGTCATGCGGCTCCTCACGACACTACGATTCCCATCATGATGACCGCACCTCGACTCGCGTGCCTCGCCCTCTGCCTCGCGGCCGCAGCCCAGGGCTGCTCCCGGTCGGACGAGAACTCCCCCAACGCGCGCCAGGTCGCGCAGAAGGAACACCCCTCCACGCCGCCCCCTCCCCAGTCCAAGCCCGACGACACCGCCGTCACCGTCTCTTCCGTTCACTTTGACGTGCCGAGCGCGTTCCAGCAGCGCCCCGCCACCTCCTCCATGCGCATCGCCGAGTTCGTCGTCCACGTCCCTGACGACATGCAGGACGCCGAGCCCGGGGAGATCGTCTTCTTCTACTTCGGGCCCCAGGGCGCCGGCGGCGTCGACGCCAACATCGCGCGCTGGTCCTCCCAGGTCCTCACCGAAGACGGGAAGCCCGCGGTCGCCCAACGCAGCGAGATCGAGCTCGGCGCCCTCAAGGCCACCATCGTCCGGCTCGACGGCACGTACATGTCCGGACCGCCCGCCGGTGAGAAGACCGCCAAGGGCGACTCCACCCTCCTCGGCGCCGTCATCCAGGGCGGGCCCGAGGGCGACGTCTTCATCCGTATGACCGGCCCGAAGCGCGTCCTCGACTCCTACCCCGGCCTCTTCGAGCAGCTCGTCCGTTCCGCAAAGGTGCGAGAGTGACGCGCCGCGCAACCACACCCGCTCCCTCCTACGACAAGCACGATCTCTACGAGCACGCCGTCCAGTCCCCGGCCCAGACCGCGCTCTTCCTCCACGCCGCGCACGCGGGCAATCCCGAGACGCTCTGCGACGACTTCTGCGGCGCCGGCGCCGTCGCGCGCGCCTTCGTCCGCGCCTTTCCCGCCGCCACCGCCCTCGCCGTCGACAACGACCCCGACGCGCTCGCCGCCCTCAAGGCCCGATGCGACGACGATCTCGCGCAGCGCGTCACCCCGCGCAAAGCCAACGTCCTCACCACCAACGCACGCGCCGACGTCATCACCGCCCTCAACTTCCCGCTCGGGTACTTCCACAGCCGCCCCGACCTCCTCAAGTACCTCAAGAACGCCCGCGCACGCCTCGAGACGCAGGGCATCCTCGTCGTCGACACCTACGGCGGACCCACCGCGTTCCAGACCGGCCGCTACGAGGTGAAGCTCGACAACGGCGTGCGATACACCTGGGAGCAGCGCGACGCCAACCCCCTCACCGCCCGCGTTCTCAACGCGATGCACTTCGACATCCCGGGCGGCAAGCCGCTCCGTGACGCCTTCGTGTACGACTGGCGGCTCTGGTCCGTCCCCGAGCTGCGCGACGCCCTGCACGAAGCCGGCTTCTCGCACACCGACGTCTACCTCTCCCTCGGCAGCGCGCTCGACGCCAAGGGCCGACTCATGATCCATCCCGCCGAGGAGCCCGAGCAGCTCGACGAGGACTTCGTCGCGTACCTTGTCGCACGACGCTGATCCCCCATGCTCCCGCCGACCACGCTGAGCCTGATCTTCCTCGATCCCGCGACCGGGATCATCGCCGGAGCGATCGCCGGCCCGGCCCTCCTTCTCCTCTACATCCTGCGCCTCCGCAGGCGGCCCGTGCGCGTCTCCTCGACCCTTCTCTGGGAGCGTGCGGCCGAGGACCTGCAGGCCAACGTCCCCTTCCGCTGGCTCCGAGCCTCTCTCCTGCTCCTGCTGCAACTCCTTGCGCTCGGCGCGCTCGTGCTCGCCCTCGCGCGTCCCGCGATCCTCTCGCCGGAGACGCCCTCCGGACGCGTCGTCATCCTTGTCGACCGCTCCGCGTCCATGAGCGCCATGGACATGCAGGATGACGCGGGACGCGCCGTCACTCGCCTTGAGGCCGCTCTCGAGCGCGCCGACAGACTCCTCAAGGACATGCCCCTCGGATCTCGCTCCGCGGGCTCCTCCAGCGCGATGGTGATCTCCTACGCGGCCAGCGCCAAGATCCTTGCGCCGATGACCAGCGATCGCGCCTCGCTCCGACGCGCGCTCCGGGACATCACGCCCACCGACCAGCCCGCCGACCTCGACGCGGCGCTCCGACTGGCCCGCTCCTTCACCCAGCCCGCCGGCGAGGACCAGAACGGCGCCGCCGGCACGATCGTGATCCTCACCGATCACGACCCCGGCGAGCGCGCCGGCGCCGCACGCGCACTGATCGTGGCGCCCATTCCCGAGAGCGACCATGACAACCTTGCCATCGCCGCGCTCAGCGCGCGACGCGACAGCGAAACACCCTCCACCGTCCGCGTCTTCGCGCGCGTCGTGAACGCATCGCGCGAGGCGCGCCAAACGCCCGTCGTCCTCCGTCTTGACGGGAAACCCGTCGAGACGCGCGCCGTCGCCGTGCCCCCCGCCGACGCCGCGATGAGCCCACCGTCCCTCGGCGAGCAAGGCGTCTCGTTCGAAGCGCCCTTCCCCGGCGCCGGCCTCATCGAGGTCGAGATCGCCCGCCCCGACGCGCTCCCCGCCGACAACCGCGCCTCCGCCGTCATCCGCGCCGTCGGCGGCGTCCGCGCGCTCGTCATCGCGCCCGACGCGAGCCCGGCCGACGCCATCACTCAGACCCTTGCCGCCCTCGGCGCCCGCGACACCCGCAACCTCACCCCCGCGCAGTACGAAGCGATGCTCGCCGAACGGCGGCTCGCCAACACTGACCTCCTCATCTTCGACGGCGTCGAGCCTGCCTCGCTCCCGAACATCCCCTCACTCTCGCTCGGCGCCGGTCTCCCCTCCCTCGCCGTCGCGGTCAAAGCCGGCGACAACCCCGACCGCGCCTCGCGCTTCATGACGTGGAACCGCGCGCACCCCGTGCTCCGTCATGTCGCCATGGACGCCGTGATCTTCCCCGGCGTCGGGCTCGTGGAGGCCGATGAGCAGGCGTTGCAGCAGCGTGCGATGCGGGCGGTTCCGCTCGCATTCGGGCCGGCGGGAGCGACGATCACGCTGCTGGACGGGGGCGTGAAGCGGGTCGTGGTGGGGTTTCCGCTGGAGCGGTCGTCGTGGTGGATCGAGCCTGGATTTGCGGTGTTTCTGGCGAATGCGAGCGAGTTTCTGACGGGGCTGGGGGCGGAGACGCCGGCCAAGTCTTGGACGACGGGGGCGCCGATCGTGGTGCGGGCTGAGAGCGGGGCGCAGCGGGTGCGGGCGGTGGGGCCGGTGACGATCGAGGCGCCCGTTTTGGCCACGCCGGAGGGTGCGACGGCGTCGCTGGGCGTGCCGGAACGTGTTGGCATTTATCGAGTTGAGGGCGCTGTCGGGGAGGACGGCGTGCTGGCTGTGAATCTGGCGGACGCGGAGGAGAGCGCGTTGCGGACGGATGCGCCGGGGAATGAGACGACGGGGGGCGAGGGAGCGCAAGTGTCTGGGGTAGCGGGAGATCGGGAGGCGCCGAGAGAGCTGTGGCCCTGGTTCGTGCTGGGCGCGGCCGTGCTGCTGACGGCGGAATGGTGGCTGTACGCGTGGCGGATGCGGGCCTGAGGAAGTACCGTCGGGGGACAACCAACCCCCGGAGGTGAACATGCGCAAGTGCTTGATACTGCTGATGTTGTCCGCGTCCGTCGTGAGCGCAGAGGAGGCGAGCTCGCTCCGCTGGACGGTGTCGGGAGGGGGGATGGGGATGTTCCGGACGGACCTCGACGGGGGCGGGGAGTTCTCGTTCTGGAGGGCGGAGGCGGGGGTGGGGGTGACGCTGGACGTGGCGGAAAACCTGCGTTTATCGCTGGATTTTGGGGGTGAGCACTCGGTGTACGACTTCGGGGGGGCGTCGACGCTGGTGGGTGGGGATGCGGAGCCTTGGGAGGATCTGGAGTCGGCGTCGGTGGGTTTGAGGCTGGAGGGCAGCATCGATGCGCACTGGGGGTGGGTGGTCGGGGGAACGTTCCGGATGGCGTGGGAGCCGGGGGCGGATGTCGGAAATGCTTTGCTTGGAAGCGGTTACGGCGGGGTGCGGTATCGGTTTGACGAGAACTTTGCGCTCACGGTGGGTGCGGGGGTGGCGTCGAGACTGGAAGATGATGCGCGGGTGTTCCCGCTGTTGGGGCTGGAGTGGAAGTTGAACGAGGTGGTGCGGGTGGAGACGAGAGGGTTGGGGTTGGCCGTGATCGCGCAAGTGCATGACAATTGGGAGCTTGTGGCGAAGGGCGGGTACGAGAGCCGTGAGTGGAGGCTGTCGGAGGTCAGGGCGTTGCTGGCGGACGGGGTGGCGCGGGATGAGCGGGTGATGGTGGGCGGTGAGGTGGTTTGGAAGCCTGCGGAGGGGGTTCGGGTGTCGATCGAGGGGGGGTTGGCGGTGTGGCAGGAGCTGGAGGCACTCACACAGAATGGTGTGACGGTTGGGGAGCAGGAGGGTGATCCGGGCGCGTTTTTGGGTGGAAGGGTGATCTTCAACTTTTAGCCGAGAGGGCACAGTGACGGACGGCGCGCGCAGGAACGGCGTGATACGGGATGAGCATGGGGAGGTGACGCGCCGTGGGTTTTTGCAGCGCGGGGGGAGCGCGGCGGCGGTGGGGGCGTTGCTGGGCGCCGGAAGTTTTGAGGAAGTTCGCGCACAGAACGGGTCGGTGCGCACGCCGCCGGGGGCGCACGGGGGGCGGGGCAGTGCGAAGAACGTGATCTTTCTGGTGGCGGACGGGATGAGCGCGGGGACGCTGATGCTCGGCGATTTGTATTCGCGCGCGGTGAAGGGGAAGGGGTCGGTGTGGGTGGATTGGTTGTCGAGGGCGCCCGGGACTGGTCCGCGTGCGCCCATCGCGCGGGCGATGTTGGATACGAGTGAGTGGCATGGCGGGGTGACGGACTCGGCGGCCGCGGCGACGGCGTGGAGTGTTGGTGAGAAGACGGTGAACGGCGCGATCAACGTGACGCCGGACGGTCGGGCGCCGGAGCCGTTGTGGATGAGGGCGAAGCGCGCGGGGAAGCGGATCGGGGTGGTGTCGACGGCGCGGATCACGCATGCGACGCCGGCGGGGTATGTGGCGAACATCCACAAGCGCGACATGGAGTTGGAGATCGCGGAGCAGATGGTGGCGCGCGGGGTGGACGTGATGCTCGGTGGCGGGAAGCGGTTCTTTCCGGCGGAGCTGGTTGCGAAGCGCGGGGGCGTGGTGGTGGGTGATTTGCAGGAGTTGCGGCGGGTTGACCCGTGGGGCGCGCTCAAGGGGGGGTTGTTGGGCGCTTTCACGGATTCGCACATGTCGTTTGAGATCGAGAGAGATCTCCCCCCCGGAAGCGGACGCGAGCCGAGTCTGGCGGAGATGACGCGTGCGGCGTTGTCGGTGCTGGAAGGCGCCGAGGATGGGTTCGCGTTGCACGTGGAGGGTGGGCGGGTTGATCATGCCGCGCATTACAACGATGCGGGGGCGATCGTTCGGGAGATGCTGGCGTTTGAGGAGGCGTTAGAGGTGTGCCTCGAATGGGCTTCGCATGATGCGCGCGGCGATGAGACGTTGATCATTGCGACGACGGATCACGGGAATGCGAATCCGGGGTTGTCGGAGTATGGGGAGGAGGGGCTGGCGAAGTTCCGGACGCTGGTGGGGTACAGGCGGAGTTTGTACTGGTGTTTGCGGGAGTTTCGTCGGGGGAGTGTGCGGACGGGGGCGGCGTTGGCGGGGTTGATGCGTGAGGCGACGGGTGAGGAGTTGGGGGTGGAGGAGGTGGTGTATTTGGATCGGTGGGTGCGCGGCGAGGCCGTGGATATCGAGACGCATCGGAACATGAACATGGGCCCGATGGGGGCGATTTTGGCGAATCGGAACGGGGTTGGGTTTGTGGGGCCGAACCACACGGGGGATTTGGTGGAGTGCACGGCGCAGGGGCCTGGGAGTGAGGGGCTGTGGGGCGCGCGGCAACTGACGGACTTGGAGCGGGTGGTGGCGGAGGGGATGGGGCTGCCCGAGCGGCGGGAGGAGCGGTATGAGGTGGAGGAGGGGGCGAGGCTGGGGACGGAGCCGGATTGAGGCGTGATGCGCGCGCGGAGTGATGGATGATGGCGAAGAAGAAGGCGTTGAAGAAGAAGGTGTCGGGGGCGCGGAAGAAGACGGGTGGGACGCGCGAGGGTGTAGGCGCGGAGACGGGTGGGCGCGGTGCGGGGAGTGCGGAAGTGGATGCGCGGATTGGCGCGCTGGGGGATTGGCGCGGGGAGGTGCTGGCGCGAGTGCGGGAGATCGTGCTGGGGGCCGCGGAGGGGATCGTGGAGGAGGTGAAGTGGCGGAAGCCGTCGAACGGGATGTTGGGGGTTCCGGTGTGGTCGTGTGTGCGTGGTGCGAAGCGGGTGATGATCTGCACGGGGGAGACGTACAAGGAGTACGTGAAGCTGACGTTTGCGAACGGGGCCGCGCTGGAGGATCCGTCGGGGCTGTTCAATGCGGGGCTTGGCGGCGGTGTTCGTCGGGCGATTGATATCCGGGAGGGGGAGCGGATTGATGGGCGTGCGTTGGGGGCGTTGGTGCGGGAGGCCGCGGGGTTGTAGGGGGAGGGCCTGGGAGTGCGGGGTTGTGGCGCGCGGCATCTGACGGATCTGGAGCGGGTGGTGGCGGAGGGGATGGGGATGCCCGTGCGGCGCGAGGAGCGGTATGAGGTGGAGGAGGGGGTAAGGCTGGGGAGGGAGGGGGATTGAAGTAACTCACACGCCGACCGTACCTACCCCTAACGCCTGCAGCCCGCAAAGGTAGACCTAGCAGAACGCCGAGGTAGAATTGGTCGCGCAGCAAACCTGCGCTCCCGCATCACGACGGTTTGAGGAGATTTTGATGCTTGTCAGGCTCTATGGAAGCAACTTCAGGTCGCTGAAGAACGACTTTGAGCTGTCACTCGTTGCCGCCGATTTTACACGCGATGATGATCGCAATCGCGGCGTAATTGAAGTGCCCCTCGATGGAGCTCGTGAGCCACTTCGGATTCTCCGGACGGCTGCCATCTACGGATCGAATGCGTCTGGCAAGTCCACCGTGCTGTCTGCTGGCAGAGCACTTCGATGGCTCGGAACAGCATCTAGCCAGAATTCTCAGCCTGATTCCAAGATCCCAGCGTACGAGCCGTTCTTGCTCAACGAACAATCACGATGCTCGCCGATCAAGCTCGGCTGCGACGTTATACACAACAATTCGCTACTCCGTTACGAGATTGAGTACTTCGCCAACCATATTCAGACAGAGCAGCTGGTGAGCCTTGACGCCGACGGTCCAACACCCTTGATTGACCGCCACTCGTCCGACAGTATTGAAGGCGACCTCATCAAGCAGAGCAAAGCTAATCGGCTGTATGTCAAGGGGATGCAACCCAACGTCAGTGTACTATCAAAGCTGGCACAACACGGCCCACAGCGAGGCCCAGACTCAGCGCGTCCCTTCTTCAAGAGCATTCGAGATTCGCTTAGACACAAGGACTACGCACCCGTAGCGGCACTGCAAATGGTCGCCGGCCCTGCTAGCGAACGGTTTGCCGATGACGAGAAGTATCGCGCCTGGATTATGCAACACTTGATGTGCGAAGCAGACGTCGGCATTTGCGACGTGCGAACAAGTCGAGAGACTGTCGATCTCCCAGATCATTTCCGCGAGTTCATGAGCAAAATGAACACATCTGCAAATGACTTCCGTTTTCCTAATGAGACAATTGATGTCTCTTTCGTGCATTCCGGCACTAACAGCGAGGCCATTGATTTTTCGGACGAATCTTCCGGCACTAAGAAGCTTTTTAATATTGCGGACGACTGGTGGAAGCTTGCTAACGCCAGAGTCACTTTGCTGGCCGATGAGCTTGGAGCGAGCCTTCACCCTCGCTTGCTGGATCGACTTGTGCGCGCCGTGAACGACGCCACCGGGACTTCTAAGCACTCTCAATTGGTTTTCACAACACATGAGACCGGTCTGCTTGAGAGCCAAGACGGCCTCCCGCCAGCACTTCGCCGCGATCAAGTATATTTCACACGTAAGACTCGACTCGGCGAGTCAGAACTCTATTCACTCGCGGAGTTCAAGGACGACGCGAGACCCGTTCACAACATAAGAAAGAGATATCTCTCGGGCCTGTACGGCGGCGTCCCTTCTGTAGAAGGGATATCGCTTGAGTAAGCCCCACAAGCGTCCAATCCATCCCAAAGTGAATACGCTAAACAACCTGATGGCAAGAAGGCGAGGAATACGAGATCTACCTCGCCGCTTTCTGATTGTTTGCGAGGACGAGCAGTCTGCACGCAATTACTTTAACGCATTGAGGAAGTATGAGAATTTGTCCGCAGCCAGCATCGCTGTAGTGAGCAGCAATGGACGGACTCAGCCCATTCAAGTAGTTGACGAGGCGATCAGTCGCACGGTACGAGCTGCGGACTCCAACAGCGCCACAGAACCTTTTGATGAGACTTGGTGCATTATTGATGGCGATTTTGGCTCCGCCATTAACAACGCTCGACGACGAGCAGAAGCCAATGGAGTGAAACTGGCTATTTCCACTCAGTGTTTTGAGTATTGGATTCTGCTTCATTTTGCAGAGAGCGCAGTTCCATCGCCGAACTGCGATGCGGTCGTCAGTTCGCTAAAGCGAGATCACTACGCAGGCTATTCTAAAGGCAAGTGTGACTTTTCCAACATTGTAAGCAATGCTCGAGAGGCAATGGCTAGGGCTCGCCGTCTACGCCGCAAAGATGAACTTCCAGAGAATCAGAACCCGTGTAGCGATGTGTATCTGCTGATCGAGGCGATATTGGATAATTACTCTTCCCACTCGCCGGGCACAGGCGGCGTAACGCCAACTGTTAGATGACCAACGCGTCGCAAGATATGCGAGCCAGTTCGCATATGGTTTTCTGATCGCTTGTTTCGTTCTTATAGTTCAGTCGGTTGTGCTTTGGCTCCCGTTCGTCATTTCATGCCCTCTCCCTAGCGATCGCGAGTTGCGAACCTCAAATGACAAGCTGCAAGTCCTGCATTGGCGACCCGCTCAGAAATGGGGTGGTCTGCTCGGGGCGCGGCGCGCGGTGCGGTGTGGGGGGGCTTGAGCGCGGATAGGCGATCGATAGGATCGTGTCACTATGAAAAAGATCCGGAGGCGGGTTGTTCTGTGGGCGCTGGTGGTGATGGCGGGCGTGGTGGGCGCGGGGGCGGCGTTTGCGCTGTGGGGGCCGCATGCGAACGAGGAGTGGGCGGACACGGGCGGGCTCGGGGAAGAGTGGCGCGCGTGGCGGGAGGCGGAGGACGCCGCGGGGTTTGAGGGGTGGGATGCGCTGCTCGCGGTGGGGGAGCGGGTGGAGGCGTTCGGGCGCGAGCGGTATGAGGAGAGGCGGGTCGAGATGATGCTTGCGCTCGAGCGGCTCTTGACGGGGGCATGGGATGATCCGCGGCATGCGCAGGACAGGGAGGAGTTGGGGGAGACGGGGGAGTTGGTGGAGGAGATTCTGGCGGCCGCGGAGAAGCCGTTCGGGTCGTGGAGACGGTCGGAAGCGAAGGCTGGGGAAGCAAGCGGCGCGCCCCCGGACGCCTGGTCGATCTTCGGGGAGGTGATCCCGCAAGGGATTGGGCAGCGGCTGCGGATGGCGGAGTTGTTGCGGGTGTCGATGCGGGAGGCCGCGGCGCGGGGGGATTGGGAGGGGGTGGAGCGATTGACGCGCGGGCATTTGCGGTTGGCGCGGCATAGCTTTGCGGGTGAGGGGATGGTGGCGCAGGGGACGGCGGTGTCGATGTGGGCGTTGGGGGCGGAGGAGTGTGTGCGGGTGTGTGTGGAGGGGGAGGCGCCGCGGGAGGCGTGCGAGCGGCTGGCGCGGGTGATCGAGGAGGGGCGGCTGCCTTTGGAGTTGCTTGCGCGGGCGACGGAGGGGGATCGGCTGGTGCAGAAGGTGATGGTGCGGACGCGGTACAACCGGCATGGGCTGTGGATGATGTGGTCGGATGAGACGGCGGGGGAGGGGCCTATCCGGTTTCCGGTGGGGGTGATGGAGGAGCCGAGCGTTTGGGACAGGGTGATGAACGTGCGGGCGTACTTTGAGGCGCGGCTGGGGGAGGCGGACGAGGAGATTGAGCGGGCGGCGGCGTTGCGGGAGGGGTGGATCGGGGTGATGATGGCGGATGAGGGTGATTGGGTTGCGATGCGGCGCGAGGGGGAGAGGGTGCGGGACGGGGAGGGGTTGCGGAAGCACTCGCTGGGGGCGAATGGGGCGGTAGTGAAGAATTGGCTGGCGTTGCGGCAGACGGAGCGGGGGGCGGCGGTGGCGTTGAAGGTGGCGGGGTGGAGGGCGGAGCAGGGGGAATGGCCGAGCGGGCTCGAGGAGGTGATGGGGGAGAAGGAGCGGGAGAATCCGGCGACGGGGAAGGAGTTTGTGTATGTGTCGGGGGAGGAGGCGGGCGGGGGGATGTGGTTGATGGCCGTGGGGTTGGAGGAGTGGAGGCCTGGGAGTTGGCGGGTGGGTTCGTGGAGGCGGGAGTATTTTGAGAGGGAGAAGGAGGAGGAGGAATGAAAAAGGCCGCGCGGTGAGGCGCGGCCGAGGGGGGGATGCGGGAGGGGTGAAGGGCGATCAGCCGTTGGACTTCTCGAACTTCTCCATGAACTGGACGAGTGCGCGGGCGCCGTCGATGGGGAAGGCGTTGTAGACGGAGGCGCGCATGCCGCCGGTGGAGCGGTGGCCTTTGAGGCCGTCGAGGCCGGCCTTGGCGGCTTCGGTGCAGAACTTCTTCTCGAGGTCTTCGGAGGGGAGGTTGAAGGTGATGTTCATGAGGGAGCGGGAGTTCTTTTCGGCGAAGGGCTTGAAGAGCTTTGAGGCGTCGAGGTAGTCGTAGATGAGGGCGGCCTTGGCGGCGTTGCGCTCGGCCATGGCGGCGAGGCCGCCTTCGGAGCGGATCCACTTGAGGACCTGTCCGACGGCGTAGATGGAGAAGACGGGGGGCGTGTTGAGTCGGGAGTCTTCCTTCGCGAGGGCGCGGTATTGCAGCAAGGAGGGGATGCCGGAATCCGTCGCGGTGTTGAGGAAGTCTTCGCGGGCGATGATGAGGGTGACGCCGGCGGGGCCGAGGTTCTTCTGGGCGCCTGCGTAGATGAAGGCGTACTTGGTGACGTCGATGGGCTTGGAGAAGATGTCGGAGGAGGCGTCGGCGATGAGGGGGACGTTTGCGGGGGCTTTGGGTTCGGTGCGGAATTCGGTGCCGAAGATGGTGTTGTTGGTGGTGAAGTGGAGGTAGCGGGGCGCGGGGGAGAATTTGAAGGTGGAGGGGTCGGGGATGTAGTTGAAGTTTTTGTCTTCGGAGGAGGCGGCGACGTGTGCGGCGCCGAAGGCTTTGGCTTCCTTGATCGCTTTGGTGGCCCAGACGCCGGTGTTGATGTAGTCGGCGGTCTGTCCTTTGGCGAGGAAGTTCATGGGGATCTGGAAGAACTGCTGTGAGGCGCCGCCGGTGCACCAGATGACTTTGTAGGAGTCGGGGATGTTGGCGAGCGCGCGGAGGTCGTTCTCGGCTTCGGCGAAGACGCGGTCGATGGCGGGGCCTCGATGGGAGTGCTCGAGGACGCCGACGCCGGAGTCGAAGATGTTCCAGATATCGTTCTGGATCTGGTGGAGGACGGGCTCGGGGAGGCAGCCGGGGCCTGCGGAGAAGTTGAAGACGCGGTTGGAGGTGGACTTGCGTTCGATGGTGGTGGCGGGCATGGGCTGGCTCCTTGGGGGGGAATAAGGAAGGTTATGCATCCCCGGAAAGATTCGTGGAGGGAGGTGGTCGCGGGGGATTACTCGATGATGGCGAGGTCGAGGGCGATGATTTCGGGGCAGCGTTTGGCGATGTTGTCGCGGGTGGCGGGGGAGGGTTCGGAGTCGAGGCGGATGCGAGCGCAGGCGGCTTTGGCGCCGAGGTAGATGATGTTTTCCATTTCCTCGACGTTGATGGATTCTTCGGCGAGGGCGGTGAGGACGCGGGCGAGTACGCCGGGCTTGTTCATGTGGGTGACGGTGAGCAGGCGGACGGCGGGGGACTTGAGCGCGCGGTTGACGACGTTGGGGACTTCGCCGGAGTCGCGGAAGGCCTTGAGGATGCGGACGGTTTCGTCGGCGACGGCGGACTGTGCCTGGTCGGTGGAGGCGCCGATGTGGTGTGAGCCGACGACGTTGGGGTGTTTGGTGATGTCGGAGGAGAAGTCGGCGGTGGCTGCGGAGGGTTCGCCTTCGAAGACGTCGAGGCCTGCGCGGATGTTCTTGGTGTTGAGGGCGGAGAGGAGGGAGGGCTCGTCGACGACCGAGCCGCGTGAGGTGTTGATGAAGATGGCGCCGGGCTTCATGGCGCTAAAGAAGTCGGCGTTGCAGAGTTTGGCGGTGTCGTCGTTTGCGGCGACGTTGACGGAGATGACGTCGGCGAGTTTGGCGACGTCGGAGGGTGAGCAGACCTGTGTGACGTTGAGTGCGGCGGCGGATTCGGGGGTGAGTGAGCGGGACCAGGCGACGACGTTCATGCCGAAGGCCTGGCCTCGGGTGATGACTTCGCGTCCGATGCGTCCCATGCCGACGACGCCGAGGGTTCGGCCGAGGAGCCCGCGGGCCTTGGAGTATTCCTTCTTGTTCCACGTTCCGGCGCGGAGTTCGATGGTTTGCTGTGGGATGCGACGGTCGCAGGCGAGGATGAGGGCCCAGACGAGTTCGGCGACGGCGGCGGAGTTTTTGCCTGGGCAGTTGGCGACGAAGACGCCTCGCGCGGAGGCGGCGTTGACGTCGATGTTGTCGACGCCGGCGCCTGCGCGGATGATGAGGTTGAGTTTCTTTGCGCGTTCGAAGGCCGGGGCTTTGACCTTGGTGGAGCGGACGATGAGGACGTCGGGGTCGTGCTGGGCGAGGAGGTCGGGGAGGGTTTCGGGTGTGGCGTCGGGGTTGGAGAGGACGGTGAAGCCGAGGGAGTTCATGGCGTCGATGCCGGAGGCTTCGAACTTGTCGGCGATGAGGACTTTCATGGTGCGTTTCTCGTGGTGCGGGCGTTGCGTGTGCGCGCGGGTCAGTCAAGCATATGGATGAGGAGTCCGGATCGGAGTTTGGGCTCGAACCAGGTGGATTTGGGGGGCATCATGCGTCCGGCGTCGGCGACGGCGAGGAGTTGGTCCATGGTGGTGGGGAACATGGAAAAGGCGGCGGAGGAGCCGGGCTTGCCGGCGGCTTGATCGCGCGCGTTGACGAGTCGTTCGAGTTCGGATGGGCCGCGGATGCCGCCGACGAATTCGATGTTGGGGTCGGTGCGGAGGTCGGTGATGTTGAGGATGGGCGCGAGGACGAGGTCGGAGAGGAGTGAGACGTCGAGCGAGGCGACGGGGTCGAAGGTGGGGGTGGCGTCGGGGATGAAGGTGCAGCGGCGCCATGCTTTGTTGAGGTAGAGGCAGAAGGCGCCGGGGGAGCCGGGGTCGGGGTTGTTGGTGGGGGTGATGGAGCAGACTTTGGCGAGTTTGTCGAGGAAGGCTTCGGGGGTGAGGTTGTTGAGGGTGTTGACGACACGGTGGTAGGGAAGGATGCGGAGTTGCGAGGAGGGGAAGAGGACGGCGAGGAAGCGGTTGTACTCCTCGGCGCCGGTGTGGTTGGGGTTGGACTTGCGGCGGTCGGCGGCGGCGCGGGATGCGGCGGCGGAGCGGTGGTGGCCGTCGGCGACGTAGAGGCATGGGGCCTTGGAGAGCGCGGCGGTGAGGGGGGCGTGGTTGTCGACGGACCAGACGGTGTGGGAGACGCCGTCGTCGCAGGTGAAGTCGTAGACGGGCTTTTCGGTGGCGGTGATGCGGGCGACGATGGAATCGGCGTCGGGGAGGTCGCGGTAGGCGAGGAAGACGGGCTCGGCGTGCGCGGCGAGGGTGAGGAGGTGGCGGACGCGGTCGTCTTCCTTGTCGGGTCGTGTTTTTTCGTGCTTCTTGATGAGGTCCTTGTCGTAGTCGTCGGCGTGACAGGTGCAGACGATGCCGGTCTGGGTCTGGAGCTTGCCTGCGATGGTGGCGGACTGTCGGTAGAGGTAGACGCGCGGGGTAGCGTCGCGGAAGAGGATGTCGTCTTGGAGGAAGCGGTCGAGGTTGGCTTTGCCTTTGGCGTAGACGGCGGGGTCGTAGGGGGAGGTGGAGTCGGGGAGGTCGGCGTCGGGTCGGACGACGTGGATGAAGTTGTTGGGGTGATTTTCGGCGATGGCGCGGGATTCGTCGCGTGAGACGACGTCGTAGGGGACGGAGGCGAGTTCGGCGGCGTGGTGTGGGCGGGGGCGGACGGCCTGGAAGGGGTAGCAACGGATCATGCTGGTTTCTCGCGGTTTTCGGGCCTTGGGGGAGCGATGATACAGGGAGGGGGAGGGGAGATATGGGGTTGTGTGTCCGGAACCGGGGGCGGGCTGGCGCGTCTGGGGGGGAGAGGCGTGTGGAGCCCTGGGCGGTTGGGGTGCGTACGGAGCGGTTGGAGCCCGATCTATACTGGGTTTGCTGAGTCACCTGAACACGTGGAGGAGCGACGATGTCGAAGAAGTCTGCGGGCGTGTGGGCGTTGCTGACGGCGGTTGGACTTTGCGGGGCGTCGGTGGCGCAGGTGTCGGGTGGACAGCCCAGCAAGCCCGCGGAGGGAGCGGCGCCGGCGCAGGCTGCTGAGCCGGCGAAGCCGCAGATCGCGGCGCCGGACGTGAAGCGGGAGCCGCCGCCGATCACGGCGGATCCTTCGACGGTGGAGATGGGGTTCATTCGTCCGGGTGAGACGAAGCACGGGAAGACGAAGCTGACGAACACGGGGAGCGAGCCGCTGACGATTCTGCGGACGCACGCGTCGTGCTCGTGCACGGTGGCGTCGAAGCTTGACGGCGTGGTGCTGCAGCCGGGCGAGAGCGTGGAGATGGAGGTGTCGGTCAAGGCGAAGAAGTTCCCTGGGCCGACGCAGAACCAGGTGTCGATCTTCGTGGACGGGTTCGCGGTGCCGGCGAAGCTTTTTGCGCTGGGTGAGATCGCGTACGGGGTGAAGTCGACGCCGATCTACGTGGACATGATGACGAAGACGGCCGGGTCGATCATGCTGGAGTCGACGGACGGTCGGAAGTTCAAGGTGCTGGCGGTGAACGGGAGCGCGCCGGTGTTCGAGGGGTTCGACCCGGAGAAGGACGAGGTTGGGACGCAGTACACGGTGAAGTACGACTTCACGGGCGTTGATCCGACGACGCTGCCGAAGTGGTGGGTGGTGGAGACGGACCATCCGGAGGCGCCGGTGGTGGACCTTCGTGTGCTGCACCCGGCCATCTGGAACAACGCGGCGCAGCAGATGCAGAACGCGACGTGGCAGCTTGGCGAGGACCGGGTGCTTGCGGGCGCGATGCGGGTGGGCGAGTCGAAGGAGATCACGATGCACCTGCAGGCGCGTCCTGTGGACCCGAATCAGCTTCCGAAGCTGTCGACGGCGTCGGAGTACGTTGGGGTTGAGTACGTGAGCGGCGGGATGGACACGGACGGCTACGGCGTGACGTTCAAGGTGACGCTGAAGAAGCAGCCCGAGGGGAAGACGCTGCTGAACGAGCCGGTGCAGATTGATTTCATGGGGTTTGAGAACACCTTCTCGCTGCTGGGTCGGGCGCTGCCGGCGAGCTGATCGTGGAGCGCGAGACGTCGATGGAGAGCACGAGCGATGGGACGACGCCGCGGACGAAGCGCGGCGTTGTTCTCTTTGCGGCTCGTCTTTGCGCGTTGGGGGTGGCGGGGCTTCTGTTGTTCGGGGCGGTGATGAAGGGGGTGACGCACACGCCGAGCGCGGGGGACTGGGTGGGGTG
>CAYPGJ010000021.1:0-53425 GCA_964410465.1 uncultured Phycisphaeraceae bacterium
CGGGTGATGGCGGCGCCGAAGAACGCGGTGGTGCGGGTTCGGTTCACACGCGAGGGGAAGGTGGCGAGCGCGGAGCTGGTGCGTTCGAGCGGGTGGGAGGACGTGGACCGTCCGCTTCTGGACGCGGTGTATCAGTGGACGGCGAGCGGGAAGCGGTTGTTGGAGCTTCCGGAGGCGCGTGAGGGGGAGAAGCCCGCGACGGTTTCGATGGTGTTCGAGATCGTGCTTCGGTGAGGCTCAGTTGTCGAGGGTGAGGGTGCACTCGGAGGAGCCTTCGCCGCCGGAGTCGCACTTGGCGAGGTTGGCGCGGGAGCGGCAGACGCAGGAGGGGCGGATGCCCGGGGCTTTGCCGTAGGTGCAGCAGGCGTAGTAGCCGGCGCCGCAGGTGACGGAGCAGGTGACGGCATCGGGTCCGTCGGCGTGCCTGGCGTGGAGCGCGGCGAGCTTGCGTTGTTGTTCGATTTCGTGTGCTGAGAGGGCGTATGCGTTCCCGACGACGATCATGGCGCCGGGCTCGAGGGCGTAGACGTCGGGCTCGTCGTTGAGTTTGAAGTTGACGAATTC
Source organism: uncultured Phycisphaeraceae bacterium (assembly GCA_964410465.1). GTDB lineage: Bacteria > Planctomycetota > Phycisphaerae > Phycisphaerales > UBA1924 > CAYPGJ01. The sequence goes on from CAYPGJ010000021.1 coordinate 565, forward strand.
GGGGCCGGCGTTCCAGAGGATCTCGCGGACGAGTGGCTTGTTGCGCTCGGGCTCCTCGCCGAACGTGGCGCCGAGTCGGATGACTCGGCTACCGTCGAGGAGGGTGACGTTTTGTCCGTGCGGGACGACGAGGTAGTAGGGCGCGTTGAGGTAGTTGGCGAGGGTGGCGAGTTCGTCGGCGGTGACGGCGGTGGCGGCGTGGAGGATGTCGCCGAGTTCTCGTTGCGGCTCGGCGCGTGCCGCGGGGAGGGCGCATGCGAGCGCGAGGCAGCACGCGGCGAATCGACGCGCGCGGATGGCGGGGCGAATCATGTGGATGTCTCCTCGACCGCTCGGTCTCCGGTTGGAAGACGTCGGTCTCCCGAGCGTCCGGAGCGACGAGAACCGAGTGGAGTATCCCCGCGTTGTGACGCGGGGGCAAGCGGTTCCGGCTTGATTACTCGGGGGAACCCTTGGCCATGTCGTAGACCCAGGGCTGGATGGCGCGGGGGAAGTCGAGGACTTCGCCGGGGTTGAAGAAGAGTGCGAGTTCCTTGGCGGCGGCTTCGGGGGAGTCTGAGCCGTGGATGAGGTTGAAGGAGTTGGAGACGCCGAAGTCGCCGCGGATGGTTCCGGGCTCGGCTTTGGAGCCGAAGGTGGCGCCCATCATTTTGCGTGAGATGGCGATGGCGCCGAGGCCTCGGAGGGCGAGGACGAGGACGGGGGAGGAGGTCATGAAGGCGACGAGGCCGGGGTAGAAGGGCTTGCCTTTGTGGTCGGCGTAGTGCTTCTCGGCGAGTGAGGCGGGGATCTGCATGAGCTTGGCGCCGACGACGTGGAGGCCTTTATCCTCGAATCTGGTGAGGATGCGGCCCATGAGTCCACGCTGGACGGCGTCGGGCTTGAGGATGATGAGGGTGGTTTCCATGGGCTGGTCTCTCCGGTGTGTGGGGGGCGGAGAGGATAGCCCGGGAAGTGGTTTTCGGCGCGCGGACCCGAGCGCGCGTGGGGTCACCACGTGAGCATGGTGAGGGCGGCGAGCGGGAACCAGAAGAAGCCGGAGAGTGCGGAGAGGGTGAGGATCGCGATGGCGAGGGCCGGGGGGATGCGGGAGGTGTTGGGCGTTGGTGTGGAGGCCCAGTCGGCGCGCCAGGCGAACCAGGAGGCCGCGATGAGGGCGATCCAGAGGAGGAGTGGGAGCGAGAGGGCGAGGGTGACGGGGAGGATGGCGTCGAATCGGAGGAGCGCGGTGAGACGGAGGAGGGGTAGTGCGAAGAGGAGAGGGAGGGTGAGCCAGAAGGAGGCGCGGGCCCATCGGAGGAGTGATTCGGCGCGGGATGGGGAATGGGCGTGGCGCGTTGCGAGGGGCGCGAGCGCGAGGGTGAGGAGGAGGAGTGCGAGGGTGTTGAGGATGATCGCGTGGGAGCCTGCGAGACGAGCGGAGAGGAGGGAGGCGATGAGGGGCGCGAGGGTGATGAAGAGGGAGGGAAGGGAGGCGACGCGGAGTTCGCGTTGGAGGGAGGCGAGGTCGATGCGGGTGTTGGGGGAGGAGAGGTCGGCGCCGCACTCGGGGCAGATGGAGGCGTGGATGGGGTATGCGCAGCGTGCGCAGGCCGGCTGGGCCGAGAGGGCGGACATGGGAGCGGATATCGGACGCCCCCGGACGGGAGTTGAGGTCCGACGGTCAACTTCCCAACGAGCCTTCGGGGGGCGCGAAGAGGACGATGATGCGGAGGGATTCGGTGATGTCGTGGAAGCGGTGCGGGATGGCGCGGCGGACGTAGAGGACGTCGCCTTGCGCGACGGGGCGGGTCTGATCGCCCGCTGTGAACCGGGCGCGGCCTTGGAGAATGACGTAGATCTCGTCCTGGGCGTGCGGGGATTGCGGGTCGGAGGCGCCGGCCTGGAGGACATAGAGGCCTGCGGAGATCGCGGGGGCGCGTAGGAACTCGTGGTAGAGACGTGCATCGCGCGCGTGGGCAGCGTCGAGGTCGGGGGCGTGGAAGAAGGCGGCGGCTGGGTCGGAGGGAGGGGCGGGCATGTGGTGATCGTTGGAGAAGTGATGGTGTGCGGCGGGCACGGGAGCGTCATACTCCGGGCCGTATGAGCGAGCCGCGGACACGCGAGGACGTTTTGTACCGGTACGTCATTGTGGGCATCGATGTTCACACGACGGACGGGGACCCGGTGCGTCTGCACCAGATGCACGGGCCGGTGCTTCGGCGCGATGTGTCGACGCCGTTGACGGTGCTGCGACTGCGCGGGGTGTTCGCGGGTCGTCTACTGGAGTTGCCGCTGTCGCTGGAGCGGTTTGAACCGGCGTTGGCGGGTGGGGCGTATCGGTTGCGGTCGACGGGGGAGGAATTGCGCGACGTGGATTTTACGTATCGCATCACGTACCGGCTTGAGCCGGGCACGCCGAAGCACAAGATCGACACGAGTGAGGATGAGGGCGATCGGTTCGCGTGGAGGGCGCTGCCGCGGCGCACGGTGATGCTCGAGCCGATTACACGGCGGCTTGCGCGTGAGGGCAGGCGGAACGAGGAGGGGATGCGCGGCTGGGTGGCTGGGCGCATCCGGGAGCTGGACGGGCTGTCGGAAGCGGATCGCGCGATGCTGCTGTCGAAGCTGGGAGTGGCGCACATGACGGCGTTCGGTGAGGCGTTTGCGCCGCGGAAGGGTCGGAGGCCGGCGTATGCGCACGCGCCGTTGTATTACTGCCGCGTGCTTGACCTCCTGGCGCGACGCGGCCACGGAGGAGGAGCGACATCGGGCCGCACACGTGATGCGTGGGCTGCGGCGGGACTTGCTTGAGCGCTACGAGCGCGAGCATCCGGCGCTGGTTTCGGGGTGAGAGGTGGTGGGAGGAACGGAAGGGCAGGGCGATCGGGTCAGGCTTGGGCGGCGACGGTCGAGGCCGTATGAGGCGCGAGAGTTTCGGAAGCGATGCGATAGCCCTCATCTGGGGCCTCTCCCACTCCCTCCGGTCGCGGGAGAGGAAGGGCGCAGCGGTCGCGTCAGGAGTGAGGGGCGGGGGATGGGGTGAGCCGATAGACTCGGCGTCGGCTGGGGGGTGGAAACGGGAAGCGGCAATGGAGCGGCCAGGGAGGGCCTTGGATGAGCGCAACGGCGGAGCCGATGGAGCGGACGAAGAGGGTGTGGAAGAAGTCTCGGGAGACGGCTGAGAGTCTTGCGGGGAAGCAGCGCGAGATCTCGGTGTCGGAGTTCTTTGCGAAGAACCGGCACCTGCTGGGGTTCGACAACCCTCGGAAGGCGCTGCTGACGACGATCAAGGAGGCGGTGGACAACGCGCTGGATGCGTGCGAGGAAGCGGAGATCCTGCCGGACATCTACGTGGAGGTGGTGGACCTTGCGCGGGAGTCGGGGGGGAACGGGAGTGAGAACGGGAAGGGCGCGGACGGGGGCGAGTCGGGGGCCAAAGGTGGGAAGGGGGCGAGCGCGTCGAGCCGGTATCGGGTGATCGTGCAGGACAACGGGCCGGGGATCGTGCGGAAGCAGATCGAGCACATCTTCGGGCGGCTGTTGTACGGCTCGAAGTTCCACAGGTTGAAGATGAGCCGAGGGCAGCAGGGGATCGGGATCAGCGCGGCGGGGATGTACGGGCTGATGACGACGGGGAAGCCGGTGCTGATCGTGTCGAAGACGGGGGCGAAGAAGCCGGCGCACGAGGTGGTGCTGAAGATGGACACCTCGAAGAATCGGGCGGAGGTGGTGTCGGAGACGGAGCATCCTGAGGATGACCCGATGTTCCCGCACGGTCACGGGACTCGCGTGGTGATCGAGCTGGAGGGGAAGTATCAGAAGGGTCGGGGGAGCGTTGATGAGTATCTGGAGCTGACGGGGATCGCGAACCCGCACGCGCGGATCGAGTACGTGGCGCCGATGCAGTCGGGGGACACGGCTCCGGCGAGGATGGAGTTTCCGCGCGCGGTGGAGGAGTTGCCGCCGGAGGCGAAGGAGATCCAGCCGCACCCGCACGGGATCGAGCTGGGGATTCTGATCCAGATGCTGGAGCGGACGGAGGCGCAGCAGCTGGGAGCGTTTCTGCAGAAGGATTTTTGCCGCGTGGGCGGGGGGACGGCCAAGGACATCTGCGAGCGCGCGGGGCTGACGGCGCGGACGTGGGTGAAGCAGGTGGGGCACGCCGAGGCGGAGCGTGTGTATGCGGCGATTCAGGATGCGAAGATCATGGCGCCTCCGACGGACTGTTTGAGTCCGATCGGCGCGAAGGTGCTGTTGAAGGGGCTCGAGAAGGGGTTGAGGCCTGACTTCATCGCGGTGTCGTCGAGGCCGCCGTCGGTGTATCGGGGGAGGCCGTTCCTGATCGAGGCGGGCGTGGCGTTCGGGGGGGATTTGCCCGCGGACGAGACGTCGCGGGTGCACCGGTTTGCGAATCGTGTGCCGCTGCAATACCAGCAGGCGGCGTGCGCATCGTTCAAGGCGGTGACGGAGACGGATTGGAAGCGGTACGGCTTGCAGCAGCCGAGGGGCGGGGCGCCGGTCGGGCCGATGGTGGTGATGATCCACATGGCGAGCGTGTGGGTGCCGTTCACGAGCGAGAGCAAGGAGGCGATCGCGGATTACGACGAGATCCGGAAGGAGATGCGGCTGGCGCTGCAGGAGTGCGGTCGGAAGCTTGGCGCGTATCTGAATCGTCGGCAGCGGATGAAGCGTGAGGGGGAGCGGCGCAACATTTTCGAGCGGTACATCGGGGAGGTGGCGAAGGCGTGCGAGACGATCACGGGGACGCCGGCCGAGCGGGTGTACGAGGCGCTGCTGGCGACGGCGAGGAAGAAGACGGCGCAGGCGGATGAGACGCTGGATGAGGAAGGTCGCGTGGTGAAGCGCGAGGAGGCGTTGGAGGCGGACGAGACGGTGTACATCCGGGAGTCGGGCGGGGGCGGGGGCGAGGAGGCTGGGCTGCGCGTGGTGAAGCCCGCGAAGCAGAAGGACGAGGGCGCGCTGTTCGGAGGTGAGGACGATGAGGAGCGCGCGGGGGGAGCGCGGGTGAAGAAGCAGCGCGCGGCGGGCGGAACGAAGAAGGGCGCGAAGAAGGGGGCGAAGAAGGGAAAGGGGGCGGGGGACTCCCCCACTGCTTCACGGTCGGGAGGGGCGCGCGGGAAGGGCGGCGGCGCGAGCCCGGGGTCCGGCGCGAAGAAGCCGAAGTACCGGTATTTGAACGACGGGCGGATCGTGCCGGTGGAGGAGACGGGGGAGCTGTTCTGAGTCGAGGCGGTGGAGAGCGCCCGGGAGGGCGTGAAGGAGCGGTCGTCGATGGCGAAGCGAGTGAAGGTGAAGCAGACGACGGGACGGAAGCGGGACTCCGGGGCGGAGACGATCCGGCGGATCGTGGGGCTGGGGGAGCGGGTGGTGAAGACGGCGACGTCTTCGCGTGACGGGGACCCGTCGCTGGACGTGCCGACGCGGACGCTGTCGAACACGAAGTTCAACAAGGCGCGGGGGATGCTGGAGATGGGTGACGCGACGCTGACGCGGAACCTGTTCAACGTGGGTCAGGCGAAGAAGTTCATGCAGTCGGTGCTGGTGGCGTCGGGGTGCAAGGGGCTGATCGAGCAGGGCAAGACGCTGAGCCTTCGCGGCATGTACTACCGGTCGCTGCACACGATCTCGGGCACGAAGGAGAAGACGTTCGAGGATCAGAGCGAGAGCGACGGGATCCTGGAGGACCTGGAGGTATCGCTGGGCGCGCTGCGCGAGGAGCTGCACGTCTTTGCGAAGAAGCGCGGGACGATGGTCGGGAACATCACGATCGAGGACTCCGGGGACGAGATCGATTGCCGGCGGATGGGTTCGGGGGGGTACGCGATCCCGTCGATCTGCGAGCCGGACGTGATCAAGTTCAAGAAGTGCGACGCGAAGTTCGTGCTGCACGTCGAGAAGGACACGGTGTGGAGCCGGTTCAATGAGGACAAGTTCTGGCAGAAGCACAACTGCATTCTGACGGAGGGGAGCGGGCAGCCGCCCAGGGGGGTGCGTCGGCTGCTGCATCGGCTGCATCATGAGCTCGGGCTTCCGGTGTATTGCCTGCTGGATTGCGACCCGTGGGGGCATTACATCTACAGCGTGATCAAGCAGGGGTCGATCAATCTGGCGTACGAGAGCCAGCGGATGGCGATCCCGGAAGCGAAGTTCCTGGGGATTCGCGCGGTGGATTACAAGCGTTGCGGGCTGACGGACGACGTGCAGATCGATCTGAACGACAAGGACATTTCTCGCGCGAAGCAGATCGCGGCGTACCCGTGGTTCGAGAAGCACAAGGGCTGGCAGCGTGAGATCGACATGCTGCTGAAGAACGGGTTCAAGATGGAAGTGGAGTCGCTCATCACGAAGGACATCTCGTACGTGACGGAGACGTACGTGCCGGAGCGGCTGGCCGCCCGGGACTGGCTGGATTGAGAGCAGGGGCGACAATGAGGGGGCGAACTGCCCCAGTTCCGAGTGTGTATACTGCCCCTACCGGAAATGGGTGATACAGGGCGTCGCCGCGTGTCATCCGGATGCTGATCCGCCCGCGGGGCGGCAGGAGCGCGACGCGTGCGACGCTTTGGTTGAATGAGCGTGGACATGGATATTCGCAGCAGGGGTGATACAGCGCCTTTCACGGCGAAGTCGGGCCCGCACCCGGCGCGGATACTTCTTGCGGATGACGATCATCTGGTGGCGACGGGGTTGGCGTCCGCGGTGCGCTCTCTCGGATATGAGGTGGTGGGCCCGGCGCCGAACGGGGCGATGGCGGTGTCGCTGGCGCGGACGGAGGCGGGCGGCATCGGGATCGATCTTGCGGTGCTGGACATTCGGATGCCGGTGATGTCGGGGGTGGAGGCGGCGCGACGGCTGTGGGACGAATGGTCGATCCCGACGGTGATCGCGTCGGCGTACTCGGACGACGAGTACGTTGCGCAGGCGCGCGAGGCGGGCGGGGTGTTCGGGTATCTGCTGAAGCCGATCACGGCGGAGAGTCTTCGGGTGGCGATCTCGGTGGCGTGGTCGCGTTCGTTGGCGGAGCGAGGCCAGGCCGGTCGGATCGCGCAGCTCGAGCAGAACCTGCGCAACCGCCAGGTCGTGGAGCGCGCGAAGTGGAAGCTGGTCTCGGCGCTTGGTCTGAGCGAGCCGGAGGCGCACTCAAGGCTGCAACGGGCGGCGCGGGATCATCGGCGTCAGCTCGTCGAGGTTGCGCAGCAGACCATCGACGCGGAGGACCTGTCGTTCCTCACGAACACGGCACGGGCGTGAGGGGCTGAGCGACCGGGGCGGCGTCGCGTTACCCATCTTGACATCGGCGGGCGTTCGGCGAGGCGATGCGGGGGAAGTCCTGTCGGATTCTTCGTGCTGCGCGGCGAAAACGGGCTGCTCGAGGGTTGCGGTGCGGGGCGGTGTCCGGCATTCTGTGCGCTCCGGTTGAGGAGCGATCACATCAGCCCCGCGGAGGGTTCGGAGCGTCCGGAGGAAACGCTTCGTCTCTCTTGCGGGGCTGTTCTTCGGGTGGTTCGGAAAAAAACGGGGCGGGCGGGTCAATCCGTGGCGGGATCGGGCCGATAAGGGCGGACGACGGTCTCGGGGCGCGAAGCGTCCGGGGCGGTCTGGACTGGTTCATCGCCGCGCCCGGAGGGAAGCGGCGCTCGCAGGCAGGCGAGCGAGTGGACGGAGCGTCCGCACGCGAGCGCGCTTCCAGAGGCAGGGCCCATGGGAACGGCACAGAACGGAACGGCGTGGTCGGTTGCGGCATTGTCTCTCGTGGCGTGCGCGGGCGGTTGCTCGACGGCGCAGCGCGCGGAGTCTGGCGGTGCGCGTCCGGCGCCGGTGGCGGCGGCGCCGCGGAGCGCCCCGATGGCCGAGCCGGTGTCTCTCCCGTCGTCGTCGCACGCGTCCAGCGACGCGAGCCACGTCGGGCTGTTGTTCCTTGACGAGAATCCATCGCGCGGCGGGTCGCACGTCGACACGATCGACAACCTGACGCAGGCGACGTTCGCGCGAGAGGGCGCGGACTTCGACCCGGACATCTCGACGGACGGCTCGACGCTGGTGTATGCGAGCACGCAGCACCGCGCGACGGCGGACATCTACGTGAAGTCGGTGCACGGCCAGGCCGTGACGCAGTTGACGAACGACCCGGCGCAGGACGTGATGCCGGCGATCAGCCCCGACGGTCAGCGCGTGGCGTTCTGCTCGAATCGCGCGGGGTCGTGGGACGTGTTCGTGGTTGGGATCGGCGGGGGTCAGCCGGTGCAGATCACGATGGAATCGACGCACGAGCTGCATCCGACGTGGTCACCGGACGGCCGGCGCCTGGCGTTCTGCCGGCTGAACCCTCGCTCCCGCCAGTGGGAGCTGTGGGTGGTGGAAGCGGCGAACCCGACGGCGGCGCGGTTCATCGGACACGGGCTGATGCCGGAGTGGAGCCCCACGGGTGACTTGATCGCGTACCAGAAGCCGCGCGATCGCGGCGAGCGTCTGTACTCGATCTGGACGGTGTCATTCAGCGAGGGCGAGGCACGGAACCCGACGGAGGTGGCGTCCGACCCGGAGGTGGCGTTCGTGAATCCGACGTGGTCGCCGGACGGGACTCGTCTGGCGTTCGCGGCGGTGGCGAATCCTTCGGGCCCGATCGTCGGCGGGCTCGGGTTCAAGCCGGGCTCATCGCAGATCTGGATGGTGAACGTGGACGGCTCGGGGCGCACGCCGCTGACGGAGGGCCCGTTCGTGTCGGTGATCCCGAGGTGGTCGCCGGACGGCCGGATCTACTTCGTGTCGAACCGGAGCGGGACGGACAACGTGTGGTCGTTGTCGCCGGAGCTTGCGATTCACACGGCGTCGTTCGACGGGGCGCCGCACGGGCCGGGGCGTCCTGCGACGAGCCACCAGGTGGCGGGGTCGGCGGGATCCCAGCATGGCGGGACGGTCGGGAGCGTTCGGGCGGCGGACGGGAGCACTCCGATGATGTTCCCCGGGATGGCGCCCGGGATGGCCGCGGGAGCGGGGCGGCCGGCACAGGCGGGGCACAACCCAACGTCCGAGAATCATCCGTCGAACGCGGCTCAGCCGATGATAACTCCGCCCCAACCGGCGCCCTCGGAGTTGGCGAACGCGCCGACGCACGAGGACGATCCTCACCAGGATCATTGAGTCTGCTCACGCTCGTCGGCCCGTCTCGGAGTACACGCCCAATGCGCATCCGTGCCTCACGCCTGACCGTCCCGATCTCGCGCGCCGCCCTGGTGGCGGGCGCCCTTGCGCTGGCTCCGATGCTTGGAGCGTGCACGGGGTCGCGGAAGGACGTGCTGGTGCAGCCGGAGACGCTTTCGGCGCCGAGGTACCCGGGGTTGTCGGGGCGTGCGCCGGTGTGGGCGGTGGCGCCGCTGCGGAACGAGTCGGGCGTGTCGGTGGTGGACCCGCTGGTGGTGACGGATCAGCTGGCGCGTCAGGCGCACGCGGTGGACGGCCTGGATGTGATCCCGCTGAACCGGACGATCGCGGTGATGCGGGCGCTGCGCATGGACGAGGTGCAGAGCCCGGTCGAGGCGCGTCGTCTGGCGGAGGCGTTGGGGGCTGACGCGATCATCGTGGGGACGATGACGGCGTGGGACCCGTACAACCCGCCGAAGATCGGTCTGAGTCTTGCGTTGTTCGCGCGTGACGGTTCGCCGATGGTGTGGTCGCCGCCGGCGCAGCCCGTGTCGGGGCGGTCGCAGGACACGCCGGAGACGTTCGCGCTGGAGACGTCGGGTCGTGACACGACGCTGGTGAGCGCGGGGTTTTCGGACGAGCCGATGTCGACGGCGTCGGAGCATCTTGACGGCGCGAACCACGCGGTGCAGATGCAGGTGAAGAACTACGCGCGGGGACGACATGACACTGTTTCGGCGCTCGGGTGGCGCCGATATCTAGCGAGCATGCCCCTGTACACGGAGTTCGTGTCGCACCGGCTGGTCGGGAGACTGCTGGAGGAGGAGCGGCGTCGCGTGGGCGGACCGATCGCTCAGGCGGGGCAGAAGGACTGAACACGCGCGGGCGGAGCCCCGCGCCGGCCGAGACTTGCAGGGCGGGCACGCGCCCCTCGGACCCCAAGCATCAACAGACGAGCTGCGCGAGCGGGAGTCTCGAGCGGCACACATTGGGACGCCCTGCGCCCGTCAGAACCGGCACGCGAATATGACCCACCTGCCGATCGTCCAGGCATTCCTCAGCTACCTCACCGACGAGCGCCACTTCTCGCCGTACACGGCGCGCTGTTACGGCGCGGACCTGCGACAGTTCACGGAGTGGCTGGGGTCGGACCTCGGTCTCTCGTTCGACGCGGCGCGCGAGAGCGCGGCGCAGCAGCGTCTGGACCAGTCCCGCGCGGGCGGGGCGGGGACGAACGACATCGCGGGTCGGATCTCGCGGACGTCGCTGTCCGAGGCCGCGATCCACATGGACACGGACGGGCTTCGGAAGTATCTGGCGCACCTGTCGGAGCAGAGCTACTCGCCGGCGACGATGGCGCGGAAGATCGCGACGCTGCGTTCGTTCTACAAGTGGGCGCACAAGCGCGGGCACACGACGACGAACCCGATGACGCTGATCCGGACGCCCCGGCAGAACAAGCGATTGCCGAAGGCGATCACGATCGAGCAGGTGGAGCTGCTGCTGTCGGCGCCGGACGATCGTGAGCTACTGGGCGCGCGGGATCGCGCGATCCTGGAGACGCTGTACTCGACGGGCATCCGCATCTCGGAGCTGGTGGGCCTGAACATGTCGGACCTGGATCAGCCGGGCGAGGCGATCCGCGTGCGCGGCAAGGGCAAGAAGGAGCGGCTCGCGCCGCTGGGCTCGCACGCGCTGGGCGCGATCCGGCAGTATCTGCGGTACTTCCTGCAGGACCCTCGGTTCGCGGGGCAGAGCGCGACCGTGACGCCTTCCGGGCGCGAGCGGCCGCTGTTCATCAACAAGCATGGCGGTCGGCTGTCGTCGCGCTCGGTGCGTCGCAAGCTGGACAAGTATCTGAAGCAGGTCGGCCTCGACCCGCACATCTCCCCGCACACGCTCCGCCACTCCTTCGCCACGCACCTGCTCGACAACGGGGCGGATCTGCGGTCGGTGCAGGAGCTGCTGGGGCACCAGTCGCTCAGCACGACGCAGGTGTACACGCACCTCTCGTCCCAGCGGATGCGTCAGGCGTACAACGCGGCCCATCCGAGGGCCGAGGCGTCCTGAACCGGGCGTCGCGGGGCCCGGCTCCGGGTTCTCCGCGGGCTTGTCGGCTCTCCCTGGCGTCCCCCCCACCGGAGTCGGCACGGCTACACTGCGCGCCTATGAGCAAGACACCTCGCGCCGTCGTTGCACTGATCGTCCCTGCCCTGCTCGCCGCGCCTGCGTTCGCGCAGGACGGGGGCGCACAGGGCGAAGAAGAAACACAGAGCGTGACGCTGCAGGCGCCCCCGGCGCCGCTGCCCGACGTCAAGCCTGCGCCGTTGCCGATTCCCGAGGACCTCAGGCCGCTCTACGATCTGCTGATCGGGCGGTTTTCCGACGGGACGAACTCGCTTCGTCTGGTGGAGGCGTCGTGCCCCGGCGCACCGGGCGTGGTCTTCGGGGAGTTCGTGGCGGGCGACCCGGAGAACCCCACGACGGCGCACGTGCTGTTCCAGTTCATCCATCGGCGTGGCAACCTGTACCTGCGGATGTTCCGGCTGCCGGGCGGGGGGATGTTCGCGCCGGGCCTGGCGAGTGTTCCTGAGGCGCTGCCGGTGATCGAGCTGGATCAGCTGGACGTGGTGGCGGACCTTCCGGTGCGCGTGGAGGGCTCTTCGAGCGCGCCGACGCAGATCATCGCGAAGGCGGACGGGCCGTTCCCGACGGTGGCGGGCGGCGCGGTGGAGATGATGAGCGAGATCAAGCTGACGAAGGACTCGCTGACGCTGCGGGAGGCGGGGATGGACGCGGAGGGTCGGCAGGTGTGGGCGTTTCCCGCGAGCGGAGAGGCCGTGTTCAAGCGTTCGGGCGCGGTGGACGAGCCGATCGAGACTCGCATCTCGGGCCTTCGGATCGAGGTATTGAAGGCGGCGACGGACCCGAAGGCGGCGGTGGGTCAGCCGGGCGATGAGTTCACGGTGCACTACACGGGTTGGCTGCCGATCGGTCGTGTGGTGGACTCGTCGCGGAGCGTGGGTCGCGAGGCGTACACGACGAAGATTCCCTCGCAGTTGATCCAGGGCTGGAACGAGGGGTTGCTGGGGATGGCCGTGGGCGAGACGCGACGGCTGATCATTCCTCCGACGCTCGCGTACGGGGCGCAGGGGTACGCGAACGCGATCCCGCCGAACTCGTGGCTGGTGTTCGAGATCGAGCTGGTGAAGGTGAAGAAGACGGCGGCGGCGACGGAGGAGGCGACGCCGGGCGCGGCGGAGCCCTCGAAGGCGCTGCCGGACCAGCGGTGATCGTGGGTCGGGATCGGCTCAGAGGTCGGCGGCGACGAGCTGGTCTTCCTTCCACTTCTTGATTTTGAGGCCGAGGGTGCGGACGCCGATGCCGAGTGCTTCTGCGGTGCGCTGCCGGTGTCCCTTGAAGACGGCGAGCGCGTCGATGATGGTCTCGCGTTCGATGTCTTCGAGTGGTCGGACGGGCGGTCGGATCGGTCCGGCCTCGAGCATGGAGGAGGCCGCGGGGCCCTCGCGGCGCGGTGGCGTGGAGAAGCTGGGTGCGCGGAGCCAGGCGGAGACGAGGTCTCCGGTGATGGCGCCGCCGCGCGCGAGGACGACGGCGCGCTCGCAGACGTTCTGGAGTTCACGGACGTTCCCGGGCCAGGGGTAGGCGCAGAGCGCGTCCATGGCGGGATCGGTGACTTCGGGCGCGGGCACGCCGTCGCGGAGGGCGATGGCGTCGACGAAGTGTCGTACGAGGAGGGGGACGTCCTCGGCGCGTTCGCGCAGGGGCGGGAGGTGGACGGGGAGGACGCTGAGACGGAAGTAGAGGTCTTGTCGGAAGTCGCCGTCCTGGATGGCGTTGGAGAGGTCTCGGTTGGTGGTGGCGATGACGCGGACGTCGACGCCGATGGTGACGGAGGAGCCGACGCGCTCGAACTCGCGTTCCTGGAGGACGCGGAGGAGCTTGGCCTGGATCTGGGGCGAGACCTCGGAGATCTCATCGAGGAGGAGTGAGCCTCGGTCTGCCAGCTCGAACCGGCCCTTGCGGAGGCGGTCTGCGCCGGTGAACGCGCCCTTTTCGTGGCCGAAGAGCTCGGACTCGAGGAGGGACTCGGCGAGTGCGGGGCAGTTCATGGCGAGGAAGGGCTCGCCCGCGCGCGGCGAGAGCTCGTGGATGGCTTTCGCCACGGCCTCTTTGCCGGCGCCGGACTGTCCGGTGATGAGGACGTTGCCGTGGGAGGAAGCGACGGCGCGGATCTGGTCTTTGACGGCGCGCATGGCGGCGGACTCGCCGATGAGGCGATCGAGGCCGCGTCGCGCGCCCGCGGCGGCGGAGGCGGCAGATCCGTCGGCGGACTGGTGCGTGGAGACGGCGTCGCCGGCGGCGGTGATGCGGAGAACGGCGTTCTCGCGTCGGACGCGCGCGTGCTCGATGGCGCGTCGGACCGCGATGACGAGCTCATCGCCTTCGAAGGGCTTGGTGATGTAGTCGTAGGCGCCGAGCTTCATGGCGCGGACGGCGGAGTCGACCTCGCCGTAGGCGGTCATGAGGACGACGGGGAGGTCTTCGTCGAACTCCCGGACGCGTTCGAGGAGGTCGAGGCCGGTCATGCCGGGCATTTTGAGGTCGGTGATGACCGCGTCCGGGCGGCGGCGGTGGATGACGTCGAGCGCGGCGGAGCCGTCCTGTGCGGCGAGCACGGTGTGGCCGGCGCGCTGGAGCGTGGCGCCGACCGAATCCCTCAACATCTCCTTGTCGTCGACGACGAGAACGGTGCTCATGCAAGAGGCTCCTGGGCTTGATCGTGGGTGACGATGGGGAAGACGAGTTCGGCGACGGCGCCCTGCCCGTCCGAGGCGTTGCGCACGCTGACGCGTCCGCCGTGGGCGTCCATGATGCGGTGCACGATGGCCAGGCCGAGGCCCGTGCCGGTGCGTCGCGTGGTGAAGAACGGGTTGAACATTCGTTTCGCGGCGTCTTGGTCGATGCCGCCGCCGGTGTCGCGGACCGTGACGGCGCACATGTCGCGCATCTTGCCGCCGGGCTGTCGGACACGCTGCCTGCGCGCGTCGATCTCGATGCGTGCGGCGCGATCGGGCGGGCGCTCATCGACGGCCTCCGCGGCGTTGCGGATGATGTTCACGAGCGCCTGGCGAGCGAGCCCCGGGTCGCATCGGATGGGGAGTCCCTCTCGTTCGCGATCGGCGCGGACCACGTCGATTCCCGATCGCTCGAAGCAGTATCGGCAGGCTTCGACGGCGCCGTCGAGCAGGGCGTCGGAAGCGACGATCTCGTCGCGCACGGGCGCCTCGCGCGCGAACGCCAGCACGTCGCCGACGATGGCGTCGAGGGTGCGCACGCCGGAGGCGATCTTTCGCGCGACGCCCTGACACTCGGGACGGTCCGAGAGGTCCTGGATGAGCATCGAGGCGTACAGGCCGATCGAGCCGAGGGGGTTGCGGACCTCGTGCGCGATGCCCGCGGCCATCTCGCCGAGCGCGGCCAGGGCCTGGGAGCGTCGGAGCTGCTCGTTCGCGGCGCGCAGCTCCGCTTCGAGTCGTGCGACCTGGTCGCGGAGGGTGCGGTGCGTCTGCTCGAGCCGAGCGCCGACTTCGGTGAAGGCCGAGACGAGTTCCGCGAGATCGTGCGCGGAGACGTCGGCCGGTTTGGGCGGCTTGATCTCGGCGGCTGGGGGTGACGGCAGGGCGCTCACGCGGTCATCCCTCCCGGTCCTGGTATCGCGCGCCGTGGTCGCGAGCGCCGTACGCCGCGGCGGCCTCTCTGGCCCGCGCGACGCCCGACATCTCCTCGAGGACTTGCTCGCGTTTCTTCTCGAGGGTGCGTCGGTCCTCCTCGTCGAGCTCCGCGATCTCCCGGACGAGGGCGGAGACCTCGTCGCGCAGCTGCGCGATATCGCCGGCGAGGTCGCCCGTGTGCGTGCTCGCGGGCGCCGCTCGGAGCGCGAGGAGTTCCTCTCCTGCGCCGGAGGCGTCGTGGAGCGCGGCCTGCCGCTGGGTGAGGAGCGCGAGCAGGGCGTCGGTGTCCTCGCGCGCGATCAGCTCGCGTTGCGCTCGGGCGAGCGTCCCGACACGGCGCAGCGCGTCGCGCTGACGCTCGAGGAGCCGGAGCGTTCGTCTGGCCAGGCTGTCGCTGTCGTTCGGATCGTGCGTGCTCATGTCGGTCATCCTGACCCTTCGGGAGATGCGCCGGTCTCCGCCGGCGCGGCGTGTTTCAGGTCCCTTCCTCCGGCGCCGAGGCCCGTTCGATGCGGGACGCGAGATCTGCGGAGGAATCGAGCCATCGCTCCCAGTGCGCGCGGTCGATGGGGAGGTCGGGGCGGTTGAACGCCTCGGGCGGGAGCTCGCGGAAGCGTTGCCTGGCGCGTTCGTTGGCGGTGCGTGCCTCCTCCATGCGTCCGGTCTGCGCGTAGGCGTTGACGATCTGGATCATGGCGACGAGGGAGGCGGGATCTCCGGCGTAGCGGTTGGCGGCGACGTCGTAGGCCTCGATGGCGGCGTCGTACTCGCCGAGGTCGAAGGCCGCGTCCCCGCGGTAGAAGAAGGAGTTGCGGACGGCGGCCCGCTCGGAGACGCCGAGGCGTTTCTCCTCGCGCAGCACGGCGGCGGCGCAGATCTCTTCGTACATGGCGTGCGCGTCGCGGAGCCGTTTCTCGCGCATGGCGACGAGTGCGTCGCGCTCGTTCTGCGGCATGGCGCCGCGGAGCGTCTCCGCGATCTCCTTGGCGGAGAGCCGGAGTGCGTCAGCGAGCTTGAGGCGCACGGCGTCGACGCCGAGCGCGCCGTCGGTGGGCCCGCCGGTGGGGTATCGGTCGAGCGACTCGGTAAGACGCTCGATGGCCTGGGCGTAGCGCCCGGTGCGCAGGTACAGGGAGCCGAGCTCGTTGAGGGCGATGCGGAAGTCGGGCGCGTCGGGGGGCATGACGGTCCCGCTGACCGCCATGCGGAGGAGCCGGTCGGCCTCGTCGTCGTTGCCGGTGTCGCCGTCGGCGAGGAGCGTTCGGGCGAGGGGGACGATCGATCGGACACGTTCGCCGGACTGGGGGTTGTCTGCGATCAGGGTGCGGTAGACCTCGGCGGCGGGCGCGAACTCGCCGATCGCCTGGTGCGCCTGGGCGACGCGGAGCCTGGCGGCCGCGGACCGCGCGTCGCTGGGTCGGCCGTTCGCGTACTCGCTGAACGCCTTGATCGCCAGCTCGTGGGAGCCTGCGCGATCCCACGCATCGGCGGCGTTCCAGAGGGATTCGGCGTACGCGTCCTCGTCGCTGCCTGCGACACGGCGCGCATGAGCGGCGAAGCGTCCTGCGGCTTCGAGGAAGTGTGCTCGGGCCTGCCCGCGCGTTGCCACGTCCACGCGCGACCAATCCACTTCGCCCGTGGGAGAGGTCGCGGGCGCGAGCAGGGCGGCGCCCAGCGCGCGGTGCGATGCGCCGACCGCGACGATCGCCCAGAGGTCGTCGTCGGAGTCCACGCCCTGCGCGGTGGTCGCGATGCGCTCGCCGATGGTCGAGAGGCGCAGCGCAAAGTCGTTCTGGGACTCGAGGAGCCGCTCGACCGTGCGCTGACGCACGCTTTCGAGCGAGCGCGACGCGAGGCCCGCGGAGCCCTTGCCCTCGGCGAGGGCGGAGGCCAGCTCGCCGAACGCGTCGACGGCGCGATCCCACGCGCCGATGGCCGCCTCGCACTCGGCGACTCCGAGCATCGCGTCGGCGCTGCTCGAGGAGTCGGGGAACTGCGAGATGACGCCGAGGTATCGCTCGCGCGCCTCGTCGTAGTCGGCGCCGGCCTGCGCCAGGCGTCCGAGCATCACGGACACGTCCGCTTGCCGATCGTCTGTGGGGCGGAGCAGCCGCTGCGCCTGGATCAGGTGCTTCGCGCCCTCCTCGAGCCGGTTCGTCTCGACGTAGGCGCGGCCCAGGAGGTAGAGCAGCTCGCCGCCGAGCGGCGACCATCGCGCTTCCTCGCTGAGTCTGGGGAGTGCGAGGAGCAGATGGGTGATGGCCTGATCGCCCTCGCCCGCGGCGAGCCGGATCTCCGCCTGACGCGCGAGTGCCCACACGCGCTCCATCTCGGAGGCCGCGGGGTCCACCGCGAGTCGGCTCAAGAGCTCGATGATCTCCTGGGGGCTCGTGCTGGCGTGGCCGGCGTGCGAGGAGTCGTCGATGGCGCGATCGATGATCTGTCGCAGGGTGGCGCGCCGCATCTCGGCCGCGCTCTCGGGGAGCTTCTCCGCGATCTCGAGCGCTTCGTCGCGTCGTCCGAGCGTGATGAGGGCGTTGGCGAGGCGCGCGTTGCGGACGGATGTCATCGTCTCGCCGAGCGACGCCGCACGCTCGTAGTCCTCCACGATCCGGGACGCGTCCGTCTCGCTGAGCCGTCCGGCGCGCGACGCGGCCACCCATCGCGCATCGGCGCGCAGCGAGCGGAACTTGGTCTGCTCCTCGGGCGTCCCCCCCCCACCGCCGATGACCTGCGAGACGGCGCCGTCGAGCAGCCGCACCGCGTCGTCCGGGTGCTCGTCGACGAGCAATGATTCCGCACGCGAGAGCGCGCCTGCGACGTCGAAGGGCTTGGGCTGTTTCTTCGGCGTGAGGAAGTTCGCGGCGACACCGGCCAGGAGCAGCGTCGCGCCGATCACGAGCACGGGCATCTGCCAGAGTTCGCGCAGCGGCGGCCGTCCACCCCCGCCCGATCGACCATCGCCCGCCGATTGCTCCGCCACCGACGCACGCCTCCTCAAGACCATGTCGCCACCCACGCGGGCGGCGTTTCCGCCCTGTTATCGGGTCGCGGCGCCCTCCCACTGGAGCAATAGGACCGGTTCAGCGCAAAACCTGCACCCACCGACCCGCGCCACCGACATAGACCTCACCTCAGGCCTGGGAGTCTCCGTCCGGGCCTCGGGGCTGCGGAGCCTTCATCACGACCACCGTCCGGGCCAGGATGTCCGCCGGGTGCCGGCGTCTCGGATCGATCAACACGAAGAACGCCAACGGCGGGCAGAAGAGCTTGAGCACGGTCCGCACGGCCGCCTGCCACAACGCGGGCTTCGACCCGGTCAACGTCACAACGCGGCAGCCGACCGCCCACTTGCCCAGCGAGCGGCCCAGCACGCACTCCCCCACGATCTCGTGAGCCGCGGTGAGCACCACCCCGGTCAGGAAGGCCATCACCGGGCGGGGCGTGGCGTTCGCGGCCATGACCGCGGCGGCGCCCATGTCCTCAAGTGAGACGTTGAAGACGGTCGCGGCCAGCGCCATGCCCGGCGCGAGATCGATCAGCACTCCCGCCGCACGCCTCCATGGCTCTGCCAGGCTCGTGCCCTCCGGGAGGGCCACGGCGCCGGTCTCGTCGGGAGAGGGGCGAAGGACCAGGACGAGCACCGTGAGCATCACGGCGCCGGCGAGGAGCGCGAGGGTCTGCAGGTCGCGCCCGGAGAGCTGCGTGCCCGTCTGGATGGGGCCTTCGTAGAGGGTCTTGCCGGTGACGGTGGAGACGACCGCGATCCGCAGGATCTCGCGATCGACACCCTCGCTCCGCTCACGCGAAAGCCACACGACGTTGACGCGCTGATCTCCTGCGACAACGCCGAACCGTTCGCTCACGCCGGGCACGGGAGAGAGGTCGTACGCGCCGCTCTCGCGCAGGAGGCGCAGGCGCACGCCGCCCTCCGGGGCGCGCGACCAGGCGACCATCGAGCGTCCGACGCCGACGACGCGTTCATCCTCGCGCGCCGGCGCGATGGGCTCCGGCTCCCATCGCCACGCGGGCTCGTCGCGCTCTGTCCGCTTGAGGGTCCACGCGGTGGCCGAGCCGCCCGCGTCGCTCATCGCGAGCAGCACGGGCTCCCCGTCGCGTGTGGTGAGGTCGAGTCGCGTGCTGTCACCGATCGGTGCGGGCAGGTCGACCGCTTCCCACTCGACGCCCCGGAGCGCGAGCACCCGAGCGCGATCCTGCTCACCCATACCGGTCAGGAGCGCGGCCGGTCCCCACGCACCGAGGGCGACGGCGCGGAGCGCGCCCTCGCCGGGCAGGGACGCGAGCGCTTCGGGATCGCGCCCCATCGGTTCGTAGAGGTACGTGCCGGCCACCGCGCCGGCACGGACGGACATCGCGCGCACGAGCCGTGCGGGCGCGCGGCCGGGACGATCCCCGGGTCTGGGGTCGGGCTCGAAGACCATGACGAGGCGGCCGTTGCGGACGCCCATCGCTGAGGGGGTCCATGGGAGATCGGGCCCGCGACGCACCGTGCCGGGCTTGAGGTCGCCGGGGAGGTGATAGATCGAGCCGTACTCGCGTGTCGGCTCGGGGGACGGGCCCGCGCTGGGCAGCAGGCTGATCGGCGCCCCCTTGTCACGGACCTTCATCGCAAAGAAGCCGTGGTTGGCGTCGCCGGCGGCGCTGAGCGTCTCGGCCGCGCCGGGCGCGCTGAGCAAGCACCCGATCCACGTCGCCCACATCCACGCTCGCATTCGTCCGTCGCGCATCGCGCGGATCATACGTCCTGCGATGGGATCACCCCTCGCGCTGCGCGGGCGCTCCGTCGGGGAGCGGCGCCGCATCGCACCCCGCGTCCAGCTCCCGCACGCTCGCGGGCGCCAGACGGTCGAGCAGGTGGTCGAGATCGAACGCCTGGGGCGGCAGCTGCTTCTCGCTCCCGCGGACGGGGTCATAGAGGTGCAGCGTGAGCTTCATTTCCCGCGCGCGAGCTTCCATCACGATCTGCTTCGGCATGCGCACGGGCGCCCCCCCGCCGCGCATCTCGACGGGGGTGTATTCGCTCATGGTTGCGACGATGGTGGGGCTGCCCGCCCACGTGGCTCCGTCGCCAGCGGCTCCGGGGAGGAGCTCGATGCGCGAGGGCTCGCCCGTGTCGATGCCGGCCGTGATCCGGAGCCTGCCGGAGGGCGTGGTGGAGAAGATGCGCGCCTCCCCGACGCCTCCGCCGATGCGCCCGACAGAGCCCTCGGGCAACGCGCACACGCCGAGTGTGGCGAGGACGTCGAGGGGGTTCGCCGGCAGCCCTGTGTCCTCGGTGCATGGTTTCCCGACGTTCGCGTTCCTGCCGACGTACGCGCGACCGCCGTCGGTCATGTCGAAGAACCAGAACCGGTCGTGGTCGCAGCCGAGATACAGGACTCGCTGGCCGACCTTTCCGAGCGAGAGTGCGAGCCGGTCGGGCGCGAGGAACTGGAGGTGACCCTCGCCCTGCTCGCTGCGGGCATGCCCGTCGGCGTCCTTGTACTCCAGCACGAAGACCACGCGCGCCCAGAGGCGTGAGAGACTCGACGCGCGCGACGCGTACGAGGCCAGCACCTTCGCCTCGGGCGCGGCGACGTCGGCCGTGGCGCGCACCGGCTCGGGCTCGGCCCATGTCGGCCACGCCACGAGACACGTCGCGCCGAGGGTCGCGCCCGCGATCATCCGCATTCGCGCCCGCGCTCTTCCGACCATGCGTTGACCCTCACTCCCCCTGCTCGCGCTCACTCGGTCCGGACCAGCGCGGACACCTGCTCGGTCGCCTCGGCGAGCGTGGCCTCGTCCATGCCGGGGTCCGCCACGAACGTGGGCGGAGCCTCCTCGCCCTTCCGACGCACGAGGATGCCGCCCGGTTCCCCGTCCCGATCCCCGCGGGCCCCGTCCATGACCAGCAGCCGCTTCCGGCAGAGCACCAGCGCGAGCAGGTATCGCAGCGCCGCGCGCGAGCGATCCTCACCCTCGCCGCCGGCGCCCTCGCAGAGCTGGTCGAACATGTCGATCAGCGATTCGTCGTCGATGAAGAGACGAGCCTTGGTGTTGGGCTCGTGCAGCGTGGTCTTCCAGTGGGCGAAGATGCGTCGGCCGTCGGCGAGCCTGCGGGGCGCATCCCACGCCTCGACCGCGAACTCGGCCCGGTCGAACCCGTCCGTGCCCTCCCGTTCGACCAGCGCGACCACGATGGGCTCACCGGGGCTCAGCTCCCGGCCCGTCGCGGCGCAGACCCCCGTCGAACGCCCGATCTCGTACAGACTTCCTTGTCCGATCGCCATGCCGCCACTCTACCCGCCTCGCGCCGCACCGTCCGCCGCTCTACACTCTCCCCCCCATGACCGCGTCCACCCCAGACCAGACGTCCTCCCCCGGCGGCGCCCGACGAAACGCCGCGGTCCTCATCACCGGCGCCTCTGGCGAGATGGGGCACGGCCTCATCCACGCCCTGCACGAGCGTGGCCGACGGGACATCCTCGCGCTCGACATCCGTGAGGTTGATCCGGAGCTCCGCCCGTACTGCCGGGAGTCGCTGGTCGGGGACATCACCGACACGGCGCTGCTCGAGCGCCTGCTGGCCACGTACGAGATCGACGCGGTGTTTCATCTGGCGGCGCTGCTCTCGACGCGCTCCGAGTACGCCCCCGAGGCCGCGCACCACGTCAACGTCGTCGGGACGCTGAACCTCCTGCGTCTGGCCAACGAGCAGGCCCGGTCCCACGGGCGATCGGTCGCGTTCATCTTTCCCTCTTCGATCGCCGCGTACGGCGTCCCGGACCTCGACGCCAAGCAGCGCGCGGGCAAGGTTCGCGAGGATCAGTTCAATGCGCCGGCGACCATGTACGGCTGCAACAAGCTCTCGTGCGAGCACCTCGGGTCGTACTACGCCGAGCATTACCGCCGTCTCGCCAAGGATCGCGGCGCCAACCGTCTCGACTTCCGCTGCATCCGGTTCCCGGGCATCATCAGCGCCTTCACGCTCCCCAGCGGCGGCACGTCGGACTACGCGCCCGAGATGATCCACGCGGCCGCGCAGGGCCAGGCGTATCACTGCTTCGTGCGCCCGGACGCGCGCATCCCGTTCATGACCATGCCCGACGCCATCGACGCGCTGCTCGCGCTGCACGACGCGCCGAGCGAACGCCTCTCGACCCGCGTCTACAACATCTCCGCGTTCGCGCCCTCGGCGGGGGAAGTCCTGGAGATCGTCGAGCGTTACTTCCCGGGCGCCCGGGACCTCGTGGATTTCAAGATCGACCACGCGCGTCAGGGCATCATCGACTCCTGGCCCGCCGACACGGACGACTCGCTCGCGCGGCGCGACTGGGGCTACAAGCCCAGGCACGACCTCGAGAGCGCGTTCCGCGACTATCTCGTCCCGAACATCAAGCAACGGTACGCCCACGCATGACCATCGCCGCCTCCCACGTCACCGGCTTTCTGAACGACCTCGCCGCCAAGTCCGCCACGCCGGGCGGGGGCGCCGCGGCATGCCTCGCCGGCGCCACAGCGGCGTCGCTCGCGCACATGGTCGTCGCGTTCTCCCTCGGGCGGAAGTCCCTTGCCGAGCATCAATCGGAGCTGGAAGCCGCGTCCACCACGCTCCTTGCGCTGCGTGACGACTTTCTCCGCCTTGCCGACGAGGACGCCCAGGCGTACGGCGCGCTCAACGCCGCCATGAAGCTGCCGAACGAGGACCCGGCGCGCGGCCCGACGCTCGCTTCGACCGCCCGCGCCGCCACCGACGTCCCGCAGCGCGCGCTCGCCCGCGCGCTCGAACTGCTCCGGCTCGCCGACACGCTCACACCCATCACCAACCCCTTCCTCCGCTCCGACCTGGCCATCTCCGCCGTGCTCGCCGACGCCGCGGCCCGCGCCTCCCGCTGGAACATCGTGATCAACGCCCCCACGCTCGACGAGGTGTCTCCCGGCGAGGGCTCGGCCGCCGTGCGGCACGCCGAACGCGCGTGCGCCGACGGCGCCGCACTGCTTGAGTCCGTCGAGACACGCTGCGTCTGACCGACCCCGTGACGCTGGCCTCCCGCGACCGCTTTGCCGATATTCCTCACCGTGCCCGACCCGCGCGACATCGTGGACATCCCCGGCGTGCGTGGACCGAACGCGGCGCCGGCCGCCTCGGAACAACCGCAGGCCCACGGCAAGGGCACACCCTTCCTCTCCATCTGGTTCCGATGCTGCCACGTCTACGCGCGGATCTACCGCAATCGCGACCACACGGCCTATGAGGGCCGCTGCCCGCGCTGCGCCGCCCCTGTACGGGCCCGCATCGGCGCAGGGGGGGTCTCGCAGCGCATCTTCGAAGCCAACTGACCATCCCGCGCCCGCGCGATCGTGCCGCCTACGCGTACACCTCCAGGAACACACGCTTCGTCGGCTTGATCTCCCGGTGGATCATGCGTCGCGTCCATTCCTTGATGTGCCCCAGCGTCGAACCCTCCACCTCCAGGAAGGCGCTCAGGTCCTGCGTGTTCAGCCGCTCCGCCAGCTGCTGGAACACGCCCAGCTCCATCCCCGCCACGCCGCAGATGTACACGAGCGTCTTCCCGCTCGTCAGCATCGGCAGCAGCCGGTCCTTCTCCGTGCGGATGCGGTCGTGCACGTACATCGGGTCATGCCCGTCCGCTTGCCGCTCGCGCGACAAGGCCGTGATGTAGTGGAAGTTCGGGTGCTTCTCCGCGAGCGCGAGAAACTCCGCGTGGTAGAGCAGGTCCGTGGCGTACGGAGCGCCCATCACGAGCGCGATCTGCGAGTCGTTCGTCTGCGACAGCAGGTCGAGCACCATCCCGCGGAAGGGCGCCACTCCCGTCCCCGTGGCGAAGAACAGGTAGTCGTGCGCGCCACGATCCACCGGCAGCAGGAACCGCTTCCCCGCCGGCCCCGTCAGCGTCGCCTCCTCCCCCGCCTGAAGATCGCACAGATAGTTCGAAGCCACGCCCAGGAACAGCTTGTGCGTGTCCCAGTGCTCGTCGATCGTCCGCTTCACCGTCACCGCGATCACCTTCCCCGACCCGTCCTCCCCCTTCGTCGGCGACGACAACGAGTACAGCCGGACCTTGTGCGGCTTCCCGTGCTCGTCCACCCCGCCCGGGATCACCCCCACAGACTGGCCCGGCAGGCACACCCCTTCGAGCGCCGTCCCGGACACGTCGAACGATACGTGGCGCGTGAATCCCGCGGCCTTGCGGCTCGTGCAAACCTCGTTCCCCACCACCCGCGCCACCACCGGCTCCTTGGGGGTGTACAGGTGCATCTTCGCCTCGGGCAACGCCACCTCGAACCCCGACCCGCTCTCCGTTGCGCTCATGGTCCATCCTGCTATTCGGGCCTGACCCGGCCCGCCCACTCGGCAAGCCCCGCACAGACCCACTCCGGGAACTCGATTCCCCGGGCCGCGTATGGCCCCGAGGATATCCTCCCCCATGCTGCGTACGGGGACTCACTCCCCGTCAACCGCAGACAGGAGCGCTATGGGACGCCTCGGCTGGGCCGTGATTCTCGGATGCATGCTCGGGATGATCCTCTCCGGGATCCTCCTGCAACGAGGCTGTCGTGCAGACGCCGACGCCACCTCCAAGGTCGTCGCGCCTCAGAGCACCATCGCCGCGGCCCCCGCGCCGACTCCCGCCACAACCTCCTCTACACCCTCCTGGACGCGCTCAGGCGGCTATTCCACCCCCCCGCCTCAGTCCGCCTCGGCCAACCGACCACCCGTCAACCTCCGCGACCGGCAGTACGAGGAATACCGCCGCATGCAGGGGGTCGGGGAACCGAAGCCCGTCCTCCCGCAGCCAACCATCCTTGATCAGGGAACACGACGCCCCGTCACCCCAACGCCCAATCCCGCTCGCAACCGGCAGCGACCGATGCCCGTCAATCTCGCGGCCACGCCCGCGCCGACGCCATCTCCCCTCGCCGCTAACGCGGACGGCGCTCCCGTCCCCCAACAAGCGTTCAACCCCGCCGCCACACAATCCGACCTCGCCCTCTTCGCGCAGCCCTCCATCGCGCCACGCGCGGCCGGCGGCTCGCGCGCCGCTTCGTCCGCTTCCGAGAACGCGTCTTCCGGCGGCACGCCGACGGCGCCCGCGCTCGGCGGGCTCGGCTCCAATTCTTCCGCTTCCTCTCCGTTCGGCCCGGGCGGCGTCTCCGTCGTCACCGGCCTCCCGCAAACCACCAACACCGGCGGCAGCACGGACACCGCGCCCGCGGCGTTCACCCTTTCTACGCCGGCCAACGGCGCCGCGAACGTGTCGCCCACGCTCCAGCTCGCCTGGAACCAATCCACGAACGCCACGCTCTACCGCGTGCGCATCGCCACCAACGCCTCGCTCGGCTCGCCCATCTTCGATCGGTCCAATCTCTCCTCCCTCACCTTCACCATCCCCTCGGGAACGCTCTCCGCGAACACCACTTACTTCTGGTCCGTCACGGCTTCGAACACCACGTCCACGACGACCCGCGACGCCACCACCGTCTTCTCCTTCACCACCGCCGCATCCACTCCCGTCCCCACCGGACCGGGGGCGTTCGCCCTGACCTCGCCCGCCAACAGCGCGCGCGGCCTTACCGGCCCGATCACGCTCGCCTGGGGCGCAAGCTCCGGAGCCACGTCCTACGCCGTCTCCGTGGCGCGAGACAGCGCGTTCACGCAGGTCCTCACGAACACCACAACCTCCCAAACCACGCTCTCCCTGGCCGAGCTCACCCTCGACCCGGGCGTCACCTACTTCTGGCGCGTCGAGGCGCGCAACGCCGTCGGGCCCCGTCTCGTCGGCCCGTTCTCCTTCACCCCGCTCGGCAAGCCCGGCGCCTTCTCGCTGCTCACCCCGGCCGACAACGCCAACCCGGCCTCCTCCCCTGTCATCCTCACCTGGTCCCCCAGCCTCGACGCCGCGTCGTACCGCGTCGAAGTCGCCACCGACGCCGCGTTCCTCAACCGCGTCATCAATCGCGCCAATCTCACGGCGCCGACACTCGCACTGCTCCCCTCCGAACTCCAGACCGGCACGCGCTACTTCTGGCGCGTCACCGCCTCCAACTCCGTCGATTTCACCGGCTCCTCGCCGTCCTCCCGCTCGTTCACCACTCCGACCGGGCCCGGCGCCTTCGCGCTGCTTTCCCCGGGCGTCGACGCCTCCGTCGGGCTCCCCGTCACGCTCCAGTGGGATCCTTCGGCCGGCGCCCTCCTCTACCGCGTCGAGGTCTCCACCACCTCCACCTTCTCCTCCACCATCGTCAACCAGCTCGTCGTACCGATCATCTCCGGCACGCAGTACACCGTCCCCGAGGATCTTCTCACGCTCGGGCAGCAGTACTTCTGGCGCGTCACGGCGTCCAACGAAGCGGGAGACCGTGCGGCCGCGGGCGGGCCCCGCGCGTTCCGCGCCGGCGTCGCGGATTACGACGTGAACAAGGACGGCGCCGTGGACGTTCTCGACATGTACACGTACGCGTCGCTCACGACCCCCACCGATCTCAACGGCGACGGACGGGCCGACGCGGTCGACCGCTCAGCGCTCCGCAACGCCGTGCGGGCGCGCGAGTCGCAGGACATCATCACCCGCAACTAATATGCATTGCGCAGCGGACGCCCGCGATCACGAGCGCCCGCCGTACCGACGCACAGCCTCGCGCACGATCCGCGCGACTTCGTCCGGGTCCGAGACGCTCACCCAGCACGCCTCCGGCACGCCCGCGGCCGACGCCGCAGAGAAGCACACCGTCCCCAGCGACAACACCCGCTCCGGGACGCTCCGCGTCACGTCCAAAGCCTGAATATTGCGCAGCGCGGCCTCGTATCTCCGGCGCTGCAGCACCCCGAACTCCCGGATCACACGCCGATCCGTCAGCACGTACGAGCGGCACGCCCAGTCCGCCGTCTGCCACAGCAGCCTCGCCACCACCAGCGCGACCACGGCCGTTTCCACACCCCCGCGCGCGACCGGCGAGTACGAGCCGCCGGACAACAGCCACGCGGGCAGCCCGAGCAGCGCAATCAACATCAACTCGCGCAGCGAGCCGAGCACGATGAACCACGCCGACGGCCGGATGTCCAGGATCACCGTCTCCCCCTCGTCCATCCCGCGGACGGGCGCCTCCGCCCCGGCCGTCAGCGAGCCCGCCCCGGAGGTCATCACGCGTCCCCCCCGCCCACGAGCGTCACGATGTCCGGCCGGTTCCGCTCTAGACCGTCGTAATCCAGCCCGTACCCCACGACGAACTCGTCGGGGATGTCGAACCCCACAACGTCCGCCTCGACGTCCGCCTCGCGCGCCTTGTCCTTCCGGAGCAGCACACAGATCCTCAGGCTCGCGGGCGACTGCGCCGCCAGCATCCCACGCAGCAGCGCGAGCGTCCGTCCCGTATCGAGGATGTCATCCACGACGATCACATGCTTGCCCTTGAGCCCCGTCGGCGCCTGGCTCCGCATCACCAGGTCCGCCGGCCTGGTGGTCCGCCCGCGATACGACGACACCGTGACCGGGTGGATCGACATCCGCACCGGCATCGCCCGGATCAGGTCCGCCGCGAACACCAGCGCCCCCGTCATCACCGGGATCATCACAACCTCATCGCCCTCACCCATTTCCGTGCGGAGCGCCGCGCAGATCTCCTCCCCCATCGCGCGCACCCGCTCCGCGATGCGCTCCCGGTCGATCAGCACCCGTTCCTGTGTCGGCGGCATCCGCGCATCCTACCCCCGCAACCGCGCCCCGCGCGGTACCCTCCGCACCCATGATCAAACTCATGTACGCGAACTGCCTCTCCACCCGCGTCGGCAACCACGGGCTCGATCCCGCATCCCTCGCCGCCGGCTCCCAATCCCACAAGGCCGCCGCCGCCATGACCCGCTCCCTCGCCTCCACGCGCGGGAGCGGATGGGAAGTCTGGAGGGACCTCGCCAAGGACCCGGCCCGATCCGCACACCTCCGCGCCGTCCGCGCACTGGCCGACAAACACCGTCCCACCGCCGACAACCTCGTCGTGCTCGGCATCGGCGGCTCGGCCCTGGGGAACATCGCCCTCCAGTCCTCCCTCAACGACCCCCTCTGGAACCTCCTCCCTCCGGCACGTCGCAAGGGCCCGCGCATCTTCATCGTCGACAACGTCGACCCCGTCCTCTTCTCCTCCGTCCTCACGTTCATCCGTGAGAGCGATCCCACACTCAAACGCACCGTCTTCAACGTCGTCTCCAAGTCAGGCGAGACCGCCGAGACCGCTGCCCAGTTCATCACGATCCGCCAGCTCCTCATCGACGCGCTCGGCAAGAAGAAGCACGCCGCCCGCCTCGTCGCCATCACCGACCCGGCCAAGGGAACGATGCGGAAGATCTGTGACGCCGAGGGATACGAGACGCTCCCCGTCCCCGACGGTGTCGGCGGGCGCTTCTCCGTGCTCTCCCCCGTCGGCCTCTTCAGCGCCGCGATGTGCGGCATCGACATCGACGCCCTCCTCGACGGCGCCGCGGACATGGACAAACGCTGCTCCGACGAGGACCTCCTCAAGAACCCCGCCGCGCTGCTCGCCACCCTCCTGGTTCGTCTGGCCGAGGAGACCGGCAAGCGCAACCACGTGATGATGCCCTACTCGTCGCAGCTCTATCTCCTCGCGGACTGGTTCCGCCAGCTCTGGGCGGAGTCGCTCGGGAAGCGCCACGACAAGAGCGGCAAGGAAGTGTTCACCGGCTACACGCCCATCAAGGCCCTCGGCACGACCGATCAGCACTCCCAGGTCCAGCTCTACCGCGAAGGCCCGAACGACAAGGCGTTCGCGCTCGTCGACGTCGCGAACTGGTCCAAGTCCGACCTGCCCATCCCCCGGGGCCTCGACGTCGAAGCGCTCACCTATCTCCAGGGCTCCTCCTTCGGCGCGCTCCTCAACGCGGAGAAGCGGGCCACCGAGTACGCGCTCCTCGAGAGCGAACGACCCAACCTCACCATCACGCTCCCGAGCATCAACGCCAGGCACGTCGGAGAGTTCCTCATGCTCTGGGAGGTCGCCACCTCGTACGCCGGCCTGATGCTCGGCATCGACGCCTACGACCAGCCCGCCGTCGAGACCGGCAAGGTCGCCACCTTCGGCCTGATGGGGCGAGCCGGCTATGAGGAATGGAAACAGAAGGTCGACCGCGCGCTCGCCGAGACCCCGCACGTCGCCTGAACACCCTCTCCCGACCGCCAATCTGGGCAATCCGGGGGCTCTGCGCAAGGGGATTCGTGCGCTCGCGCCGCGCTCTGTGAAGAGAGCGCACAGATGCACGAGAGATGGTGGACTCGGCCCCCCCCGCCGGTTAGTCTGCTCATCCCTCGCCGGGCCGCACAGCCCGAGCGGGGTCGAGAGTCGAGACACCAGCACCCAGACCGCGGCAACGGGCCGCGTCGCTTCTGTTCGTCTCGCGCCCTCGCGATCGTCGGCGCTGCCGCGCCCACGAAGAGTCACGCTACGGAGAGAGACAAAATGACGAAGACCGCCTCCATCATCGCCCTCGCAGCCCTCGCCGGCTCGGCTCACGCCGCACTGCTGGCCTCCGACACGTTCAGCTACGCCGACGGCAACCTCGTCGGCAACGGCGGCTGGGCCGCGCACTCCGGCGCCGGCAACACGCCCGTCCAGGTCTCCGGCGGCATGATGATTCTCAACCAGGGCTCCGGCTCGCGCGAGGACGTCAACCTGTCCGCAGGCGGCCCGATCGGCGCCGGCCAGACGTGGTACGCCTCCTTCGACATGAAGAACACCGGCGGCAACGGCGCCGTCTACTTCGCCCACCTCCTCCAGGGCACGTCCAACTTCGACGCGCGCGTCTTCATCACCGCCCCCACCTCCGGCGGCGACTACACCATCGGCTTCTCCAGCAGCGGCACGATCGCCGCGACCTGGGCCACCGACCTCGCCTTCGGCACGTTCAACAAGATCGTGATCGCCTTCACCAGCGGCACGGGCGCAGCACGCCTCTGGATCAACCCCGTCTCCGAAGCCAGCACAAACCTCATGGTCACCTCCGGCTTCCCCAACACCCTCCACGAGGGCATCGGCTTCCGCCAGGCCGCCGGCGATTCCACCCAGATGATCGACAACCTCTACCTCGGCACCACCTTCGCCGACGTCATCCCGGCGCCCGGGCCCACGACGCTGCTCGCGCTGGCCGGCCTGGCCATGGCCCGCCGTCGTCGCGCCTGAGTCGACAGATCCCACATCCCTGCCATGCCACGGAGCGAGGGCCGCGTCCCCGCTCCGTTTTTCTTGCGCGCCCAGACGCCCGCGACACACAAAAACGAAAACCGCCCCGGCGTCTCCACCGGGGCGGCGTTCACTTCGGGATCACAACCCGGCTAACGGACTCTTAGCCGAGCAACTGCAGCACGTTCTGCGGCCGAGCATTCGACAGCTGCAGAACCTGCGTCGCGGACTGCACCAGGATCTGCGATCGCGTCAGCGACGACGTTTCCGTCGCGAAGTCCGCGTCGCGGATGATCGACTCGGCAGCCACCGTGTTCTCGGCGGACACGCCCAGCGATCGGATGGTCGCGCCGACGGTGTTCTTCTGGAAGGCGCCGATCCGGCCTCGCAGGGACGAGACCTCGTTGATCGCGTTCGAGACCGCCTTCTGGGCCGTCGAGATGTCGCCGTTCACGACGTTCAGCTCACGACCGGAGCCGAGGTTCGACAGGAAGTACGTGTTCGATCCCGACGAGGTGCGGCCGAGCGCTCGGACCGCCACGTTCGAGATGCCCACGGACACCTTGCCCGCGATGTCCACGTTGCCGGCCAGCTGGAAGTCGGCCCCGCCGCCCGTGATCCGGAACGCCGTGGTCGACGCCAGCGTCTGCGACGCCGTCGTCGTCAGGTTCACCTCAACGTCGAGGAAGTCCGTGTTGATCTTCGCGACCTTGCCCGCCGTCGTGGCCGTGATGCCGTTGATCGTCGCGCTCAGGTCCTGCCCGATGTCCTTCACCGGGTTTGTCGCCGCAGCAAACGTCGTCGCCGAGCCCGGCGTCGCGGTGCTGTTGTTCGTCGTCGAGTACGTGTAGATGCCGCCGCCGACGGCGCCCGCGGCCTGCGACACCTTCGTCGAAACGAACGCGTCCGAGCCGAAGTCCACCGACGAGAGACGGATGCCCGACGCGCCAACGACCGTGGCGGAGATGCCCGTCACGTCCTTGAACGTGTTCACCGCGTCACGCACGTTCGCCAGCGACGTGCCCGACGTGAACGACAGCTCGCGGGAGCCCTTGTTGCCCGCGATCTCGATCACGAACTTTGCGCCGGCCGAGGCGTTCGCCGTGCTGTTCAGGTTGATCGTGCCGCCGCCGAAGCTCAGCAGCAACGCGCCGACCTGCGCCGAACGCGTCACCTGGATGTTCACGTCGCGCGTCCCCTGGAACGCCAGCTTGGCGCCGTTCACCTTGTACGACGACACGGCCGTGGCCACGTTCGTCACCGTGTAGTCCAGGTTGCCGTTCAGGAGCTTGATGCCCTGGAACGACGTCGCCGCGGACACGCGATCCACGGTCTGCAGGATCGAGTCGATCTGCAGCTGGTTTGCCTGCTTTTCCGCGGTCGACAGGCCGGCCGTGTTCGCCGTCTGCGTCACCAGGCCCTGCAACTCCGTGAGCAGGCCCGAGATCTCCTGCAGACCACCTTCCGCGATCGACGCGACCTGGTCGGCACGCTCGGCGTTCGACAAGGCCTGGTTCAGGCCGCGACCCTCGGCTCGCAGAGCCTCCGACGCGATCAGACCGGCCGGGTCGTCCTTGCCGCGGCTGATCTTCAGACCCGTCGACAAGCGCTCCAGCGAACTGCTGAGGCTCGACCCGTTGTTCCCCAGCACACGCTGGGCAATCAGCGAAGACACGTTCGTGTTGATGCGAGACATGCGATCCTCCGTGAACAGCTGCGCCAACCAGGCGCCGTGACCCGTCAGGCAGCGCGGCTGTGACGCGCCGAGCGCGGGGTCCGTCCCGCACCAGCCTCACGCATCGTCTCACGTGGATCGCCGAATAAGCCCGCAACGTCACGCGCGGCGCGCACCCCCCGGCGCACACCGCACAAGCCGCACAGACCGAACACCGGCTCTTTCCGCCGGCCCTGCGGCCGGCTCAACCATCCTCTCCGCTCTCTCCGAAAAGGCCCGCGCGAGTCCGAAAACCCGCGCGGGCCGGGGGTGGGTGGTGAACCCTCGGACGCCCCGACCGGGCGCCCTATCTATCTACTCCGCTTACCCGAGCAGCTGCAGCACCGACTGCGGCTGCTGGTTCGCGATGCCGAGAATCTGCGTCGCCGACTGCACCAGGATCTGCGATCGCGTCAGCGAGGACGTCTCCGACGCGAAGTCCGCGTCGCGGATGATCGACTCCGCCGCCACCGTGTTCTCCGCCGACACGCCCAGCGAGCGGATCGTCGCCCCGACCGTGTTCTTCTGGAACGCGCCGAGACGACCACGCAGCGACGACACCTCCGAGATCGAGTTCGTGATCACCTTCTGCGCCGTCGACACGTCGCCGTTCACCAGGTTCAGCTCACGACCGGAACCGAGGTTCGAGAGGTAGTACACCGCCGAGCCCGCGGCCTCGCGCCCCAGCGCCCGAACCGCCACGTTCGAGATGCCGAGCGAGACCTTCCCCGCGATCGACACCTCGCCCGCGAGCTGGAAGTCCGCCCCTCCGCCCGTGATGCGGAACGCCGGGGACGTCGCCGCAAGCGTCTGCGCCGCCGTCGTCGTCAGCTCCACCTTCACGTCCAGGAAGTCCGTGTTGATCTGCGCGATCTTCCCGCGCGTCGTCGCCGTGATCCCGTTGATCGTCGCGCTCAGGTTCTGCCCGAAGTCCTTCACGGGGTTGTTCGCGGCCGAGAACGCCACCGCAGAGCCGGTGTTCGCCGCGCTGTTGTTCGTGCCCTGGTACTGATAGATGCCGCTCCCGACCGCGCCGGCCGAGTTCGTCACCTTCACCGACACGAACGCGTCCCCGCCGAACTCCACCGAGGAGAGCCGGACGCCCGACGCGCCGATGACCGTGGCGCTCACGCCCGTCACGTCCTTGAACGTGTTGATCGCGTCCCGGACGTTCGCCAGCGACGTGCCCGAGGTGAACGACAGCTCACGGGCGCCCTTGGTCCCCGCGATCTCCACCACGAACTTCGCGCCCGCGGACGCCGCGACGTTCGACGCGAGATCGATGATGCCGCCGCCGAAGCTCAACAGCAACGCGCCGACCTGCGCCGATCGCGTCACCTGGATGTTCACGTCGCGAGTCCCCTGGAACGTCAGCTTGGCGCCGTTCACCTGAAGGTTCGCCACCGACGTCGACACCTGGTCCACCGTGTAGTCCAGGTTCCCGTTCAGCAGCTTGATCCCCTGGAACGACGTCGCCGCCGCCACCCGGTCGATCGTCTGCAGGATCGAATCGATCTGCAGCTGGTTCGCCTGCTTCTCCGCCACCGAGAGGCCGGCCGTGTTCGCCGTCTGCGTCACCAGGCCCTGAACCTCCGTCAGAAGGTTCGCGATCTCCTGGAGGCCGCCCTCCGCGATCGAAGCGACCTGGTCGGCCCGCTCCGAGTTGCTGATCGCCTGATCGATCCCCTTCGCCTCCGCTCGGAGGGCTTCCGAGGCAATCAGGCCGGCCGGGTCGTCCTTGCCGCGGTTGATCCGCAGCCCCGTGCTCAGCCGCTCCAGCGTTCCGCCCAGCGAGCCGGTGTTATTTCCCAGCACGCGCTGAGCAATCAGCGATCCAACGTTTGTGTTGATGCGACTCATGGGCGTCTCCGAAGCTCTGGCCCGTCACCTGGGCCCACCTTTGACCGACTCGTGCTCGCCAGGCGTTTCACCCGCCCCGACCATCAGGGCTGCTACCCAGCGCCGGCGACCACTCGCCGGTCGGACACGCTTATCGGCGGCCTCCAAGGGGCAGATAAGATCGCACTCCTTTTTTCACGCCCCTTTTTCTTATCCGACCGCCCTATACCCATACGCCCCAGAACCCCCGATTCGCCGTACAAACACCAAATAACAACCCCCGCTCGTCCGTCTCGGGACGACCGGGGGCTCTCCTCACAAATGCTTGTCAGGGCCCGTGTTACCGGCCCAGCAACGCCAGCACGTTCTGCACCTGCGCGTTCGCTGTCGCCAGCACGCTCGTGCCCGCCTGCGTCAGCACCTGCGCCCGCGTCAGCGCGCTCGTTTCCACCGCAAAGTCCGCGTCGCGGATGTGGCTCGCCGCCGCCGTCACGTTCTCCAGCGCCGACTGCAGGCTCCGCACGTTCGTCTGCAGCGTGTTCCGCTCGAACGCGCCCAATCGTCCGCGGAGCACCGACACCTGGTCGATCGCGCTCTCCAGGATCTTCGACGCCGGGATGAAGTTCCCCTTCAGCAGGTCGTTCGCCCCGCCCGTCTTCAGCGAGTTCAGGAACTGCAGCACCGGCGTGGTGGAGCCAACCGGGGTGATCAGCGTCGCACCGAGCCGTGAGTCCACCAGCGACGGGATCGCGATGTTCGTCTGCTGCGACGAGTTCACGTTCGGGCCGAGCTGATACAGGGCGCCGCCGCCCGTCACATAGAACGTCGTCGCGACGCTCGGCACCGTCTGCGCGTACGCCCTCTGCAGCGTCAGCTCCAGGTCCAGCTCGCCGCTCCGCACGGACAGGCCCAGCCCCCGCCCGACCGCCAGCGCCCCGTTCACGATGGCCTGCACGTCCTTGCCCGTGTCGCGCTGCGTCGCCGTCGTGTTCGTGCCGTACACCACCGGGCCCGGCCCGTTGTTCGTGATCTGGTACGTCTGCAGGAACGAGCCCGAGTTCCCGAGCCGCCGCACCGACACGAACGCGTTCGAGCCGTACGTCTGTGACGAGATCCGGATGCCCGACGTCGTGTCCGTCGCGCTCACCCGCGCCGCCGTCACCCCCGTCGCGTCCGTGAACGAGTTGATCGCCGTGATCACCTGGTCGATCGAGATGCCCGACGCGAACTCGAACACCCGCACGCCGTCCGGGCCCTGCACCTCCAGCGTCACCGCCGAGGGCAGGTTCCCGCCCGTGATCGAGGTGCCCGAGACGAAGACCGACGCCGTCTGCGCCGACCCGATCACCTGCACCTGCACCGGAACGTTCGTCCGCGTACCGAAGTTCACCGCGTTGATCTTCGACGCCGCGATCGCCGTCGCGTTCACGCCGCTCGTGATGTAGTCCAGCGAACCGTCCAGCAGCTTCAGACCCGCGAAGCTCGTCGTGTTCGCGATCCGCGTGATCGAGTCGATCGCCGAATCGATCTGCAGCTGGTTCGCACGCTTCTCCTCCTGCGACACGGCGCCGGAGTTCGCGGCCTCCACCACCAACGCGCGGATCGAGGACAGGAGGTCCGAGACCTCCGACAACGACGCCTCCGCCGTCGAGATCACGCTCGACGCACGCTCAGCGTTGTTGATCCCCTGACCGATGCCCGACAGCTCCGAGCGCAGCCGCTCCGAGACGATCAGGCCCGCCGGATCGTCCGCGCCGCGGTTGATCCGCAGACCCGTCGACAGGCGTTGGAGCCGAACCTCCAGGTTCTCGTTCGAACGCGCCAGGTTGTGCTGGGCGATCAGGCTCGCAATGTTTGTGCTGATTCTCGCCATGGCAATCCTCCCTGATTGCTCCGTTCCCTCACGCCGTCCGCAACGACGCCGGCCCGCCGCCGGAACTCTTCGTCCCGTCCACAGACGCCACCGCCACGCTCTTGCCCACACGCGTCGCCGCCGGAGACACCGGAGACGCCGTCGTGCTCACCAGCGGCTTCTCCAGCCGCGACGCCCGCTCGTTCTCGCTCCGGATCGCCTCGTACACCTCTTTCCGGTGCACCGCGATACGCGTCGGCGCCGTGATACCCAGCCTCACCTTGTCACCGCGGATGTCCACGATCGTGATCTCGATCTCGTCGCCGATCATGATCGTTTCGTCCCGCTGGCGCGAAAGTACCAGCATGCTCAGGCTCCTTCCCGATCTCGCCCCGCGGGCGCCCTGCCCGCGGAACGCGCGGCCGTCCCTGACCGCATCGCCCTCGACCCACTCACGCCGTTGCCGCACGCGCCGCGGGCCGCCCCACGGTCATGATGTGATGACGCGTCGTCCAACGACGGTCCGCGAGCACAAGCTGCTCGCCGCTCCGGCTCGACACGTTCACCACCAGCGGACCCTGAAGGTTCGCCGTCAGGCTCTCCGAGACCTTGTTCACGATCACGAACACCTGCGCGTCCTCCAGCTTCGACAGCCCCAGCTCGTCCATCTGCTCGGGACGGATCGGCGCCGAATAATCCGGGAAGAACATCGACGGGTCCGTCACCACGAACGCCAACGACGGATCATCCACGCTCTGCAGCCAGAAAAAGGCCGCGTCGTCGTTGGGCTGTAGCAGACAGTACCGCGTGCGACCCGAGAACCCGAGCAACCCCTTCGGAAAGGTGATCACCCGGTCCTCGCCGATCTCCAGCGTTCCGAACCGTGTCGTCCTGACTTCCATGACAGCGCTCCGCACCTCGTTCGATCGCACGCGCGGCGCCCCGCGCCCTCTCGCGCACGACCATTCCGACGCCACACGCGCCGGCCGTCCGCCAGGGTCACACGCCCTGGACTCCTGTCTCCAAACCCGATCCCCGCGTCACCGCAGAAAATCGAGAAGCGTCAAGCTCAACGAACGCGCCGACGTCGCCAGACCCGCCTGCTGTGCCAGCTGCAACAGCGAGAAACGCGTCGCCGCCTCCGTGTAGTCCACGTCCGACAGCTCGCTCCGGATCCGCTCCGTTAACAAGTTCGAGTCTTCCAACCGGGTCCTCGCCGAGTCCACCCGCTGCGATCTCGACCCAACAAGGGCACGCGCACGGGTCAGAACGTCCACATCCTGTCCGAGCCTCTCTCCAGCAAGCGTGATGCCACGCTGATCGTTCCCGCCCAGCGCCCCCTGCAGCTCCACCAGCGTCGAAAACACCGAGTCCACGCGCACTCTTGCGCGATCCGTCCCCGCAAAAGTTGCCGTCGCGCCCGCCGTGTACGTCCCGTCCAGGAACCCCAGGTCCTCCGCCGCGTGCCCGTTCAGCGAAGTCACCCCCGTCTGCCCAGTCACCGGGCCTGACGAGTCCGACAGCACGATCCCGTTCCCACCCGTCGACAGCCCCGCCGCGAACACCCCGCCGAACCCCGCCAGCGCCGCCTCCGCGTTGATCTTCGCGATCACCGTCCCCACAGACCCCATGTCCGACGGCGTCAGGTCCACCGTGAACGAGTTCCCGTCGCGCAGCGTCACCCGGAAGTCCACGTTGCGGCTCGGGTCCGGCAGCCCCGTCACCGGATGGATCGCCCCGTCCGCGATCACCACCCCGCGACCGTCGTTGAACACCGACACCGCCGTCGTGTCCTTCAGCGTCCGGATCCCCAGCGTCGTCGCCGTCGTGCTCCCGCCCTCCTCCACCGCCATCTTCAGCCCCGAAACCTCGTTCACCACGTCCAGCGTCCGCGCGCCCGCCCCGATCTCCGCACGCACCCCGATCCCCAGCGCGCTCACCCGCTGCCGAAACTCACCCACCGTCATCCCAGGACCAACCGTCACCGTGCCCACGTTCGAGCCGTTCCGGAACACCACGTCCCCGAACGCGATCGGCGTCACAGGGTTGAGGTCCGACAGCAGCGTGAAGTCCGTCACCTTCGGGTCCAACGCCCCAGCCGGGTTCGTCGGCGCCGCGTTCGTGAACGAGAACCCCCCGATCCCGAAGTCCGACGTCGTCGTCCCCAACCCCGCATCCGCGAACGTGATCGTGTACCCCGCGTTGATGTTGAACTGCAGACCCTCCCCGCTCGTCCCCGACCCCGCCGGATACGCCCCCGCCAACGCGCCCGGGTCCGTCGTGCGGATCGCCGATTCGATCCGATCCAGCACGTCGCCGATCGTCCCAGCCCCAGTCAGATCCACGTCCACCGTCACCGGCACGCCGGGATCGATCGTCACCCGGATCTGCCCGAGCGTCACCCCGCGCCCGCTCGTCCCGCGCACATCCGCAAGACGTGTCGATCGCGTCAACCCGGGGTTCAGGTCCACGTCGCCCTGCACACGCGCCGACAACGTCCCGAACGCCTGCTCCGCGGCCATCGTCACCGGGAACGTGATCCCCTCACCCAGGTCCGTCCTCAGCCCCTCCCCGCGCCCCGTGTACCGGAACCCGCCCAAAAACCGCTCGATCGGCGCCCCGCCGGACGCCGCCCCCCCGAACACGAACACGTCCGTGAACTTCCGGTTCGCCGTCGACAGCATCTCGTCCAGCATCGACCCAACCACGATC
Organism: uncultured Phycisphaeraceae bacterium; assembly: GCA_964410465.1. Classification (GTDB taxonomy): domain Bacteria; phylum Planctomycetota; class Phycisphaerae; order Phycisphaerales; family UBA1924; genus CAYPGJ01. The sequence goes on from CAYPGJ010000021.1 coordinate 38,789, forward strand.
GCCTGGTTCGCGCGCGTCGTCGCGTCCGACCCCACACCCAACTGACTCGTCGCGATCGAGATCGCGTCACGCGACAACGCCGCCGCCTCGCCCAACGCCGCGTCCGCCGTGTCCAACAGGCTCTGCGCATGCTGGAAGTTCCGCATCCGCTGCCCCGTCCGCTCCAGCGTCTCGTCCAGCGTCAGCAGCACGCTCGAACGCACCGCGTCGTCGCTCGGCCTCGAGATCGACTTCCCGCTCGACAGCTGCTCCTGCACCCGCAGCATCTCGAGATTCGTGCGCGTCAACCCCCCGATCGCCGACCGCGCCGCCAACAGGTTCGGAACACGCACCAGACTCGCAGGCGATACGCCCATGCTCCGTCACCTCACACGATCGACAACAGCGTCTGCATCAGCTCGTCCACCACCGTGATGAACCGCGCCGCGCCCTGGTACTGCCTCTGGAACGTCAACAGATTGATCGACTCCTCATCCACGCTCACCCCGCTCACTCCGTCCCGCTGCGCCTGCAGGTTCTCACGCACCAGCGACGCCGCGGACGCACGAACCCCCGACGACGCGCCCTCGCTCCCGATCCGCTCCACCGTCTTCAACCACGAATTCGTCAGCGACAACCCCCCAAGACCCGTCACCGGCGCATCCCGCAGCCCCGACAACGCCAACGCGGCCCCGTTCGACGACGTCGCCGTACCCGCCACCAGACGCAACGGATCGCTCTGCAGCTCCTGACGCACCCCGATGTTCGACGCGTTGTCCCCCTCGAAGTACGTGTTGATCCCCAGCACCGCCAACGCGCCGGACGTGTCGTCCCCGAAGCTCACGCTGTACCCGGCGTCCGTGAACACACGAAGCTGACCCCCGGCCGTGATCTGCGCGTTCAGGTTCGGAACCGCGTTCAGCATCGCCTGCAGGTCCGCAAGGCTCGTGTCATCCCCGAACCCCGCCGCGCCCGTCGAGTCGATCCCGTCCAGGTCCACCTCGATCCGCGTCGCCGTCGTCCCTCCGCTCCCGTCACGCACGTACACCGTGAACGACCCGTTCGTCGGAAGCACCGCCAGCTTCGTGAAACTCGCGTTCGACGGGTCGTTGAACGCCAAGCCCTGATCGCCGGACGCCACACGCCGCCAGCCCGTCGTGTCCGTCAGCGGCCTCCCGGGCTCGCCCGACGAATGAATCCGGTTCACCTCGTGGATCAGGTTCGCCGTGACCCGATCCAGCTCCTCGATCGTCCGCTCCACCGTCCCGCTGCGCTGCACCAGCAGCGACCCCATCCGACCCGTCGTCAGCGGCAGCGTCTCCCCGGTGCTCTTCACCCGCACCGACACCTGCAGCTTCCCCCCCACCGTCTCCTCATAGAACTCCACACCGCGTGACCGGTTCCCCGTCAGCAGCGTCGTCGAGCCGACCAGCACGTCGATCGCCCCGTTCGGCTGCTCGATCGTCGTCACGTCCATCAGCTCGCTCAGCTCGCGGATCAGACCGTCCCGGTGATCACGCATCTCGTTCGCCACGCCCTGCCCCTGCTCCGAGCGCGCAATCTCGATGTTCAGACTCGCGATCTCCCCGAGGATGTCGTTCGCGCGCCGAGTCGCGCTGTCCAGCTGCGCGTCGATCTGCGATCGCGTCACCTCAAGGTCGCTCCGCAACCCGCGAACGAACCCCGCCAACGCCACGCCCTGCTCCACCGCCACCGCCCGCGTCTCCGTCGCGCTCGGATTGTTCGCCACCTCCGAGAACGCGTTGAAGAAACGGCCAAGCTCCGACGACAGGTCGGACCCCGAAAGCTCGTTCAGGATCGCCTCCACCTGCGACAGAATCTGGCGGTCCAGCAGCGCCCCCTGCTCCCGCGACACCGCGTCCTCCAGACGCGTCTGCAGCGCCTGGTCGATCTGCCGACGCACGTGCTGCACCTGCACCCCGCGCCCCAGCGACAGACCCGACGAATCCACCCCGGCCCCCGTCGGAATCAGACGCGCCACCTGCCGCGTGTACCCGGGCGTCGACGCGTTCGCCAGGTTGTTGCCCGTCACCTGGAGCGCCAGCTGGCTCGCCGCCAACGCCGACCTCCCGATGTACAGGCTCCCTGTCAAACTCATGACTTCGACTCCCTCACGACACCACGTCCACCGCCGACAACGCCGCCGGACCCACCCGCGCCCCGCCCGTCCGCGTGTACGCCCCCGAATCGCTCAGACGGTGCTCCACCGCGCGAACGATCCCGAGCAAATGACCCGCAATCGTCTCCGTCGCCTGCGCGCTCGCCGCGTGCTCCACACGCAGCCCCTCAATCGTCGAACGCAACGTCAATGCCGATCGCTCCAGCCTCCCCCGCAACGGCTCCTCCAGCTGCGACGCGATCCACGACAGCCGCGCCTGACCGCCGTCGCTCGGCCTGCCGAACAGCCCCACCGCGCGACGCACCAGCTCCTCGCGCCTCCCCTCCATCCCCGCGATCCGCTGCACCACCTCGTTCTCACGCGCCGTGCACACACCCAACGCCCGCACGTCCGCCTTCGAGATCGCAACACGACGCGCCGCGCACACGCCGCGCATCGCCTCGTGCTCCACACGAAGCGCCTCCAGCACACGCTCCAGCTCGCGACCGATCTCCAGCGCCGATTCCCGCGTCTGCATCGCGCTCACGCCGCACCCCCCGCAACCCCCGCAACGACGCCCTCAGACACGCCGGGCTTCGTCCACCCCAGCCGCTCCGCCACCGCGTCCACGATCCCGAACCGCGTCGATCGCACCAGACGACCGGCCATCTCCGCGTCCAGCAACGCCCCGAACTTCTTCTCCGCCTCCCCCGGCGCGAACGGCGCCGCCGCCTGGTTCATCTCACGAAGCTGCTTCAGCACCGGAAGCACCAGCGCCATCGACACGAAGTCCTCCGCGGCCTCCCGCGCCGCCTCCGGACCCACCTTGTCCGTCTTCCGCCCCAGAATCCGCTCGAACGACTTCTGGCCCGTCAGCAACGACGGGTCCAAACCCGCCGACCCGCCCGCGCCAGGCCACACCGCGCCGCTCTGGAGACTCGATACGTTCATGGTTAATCGATGATCAGCTCCGCGTGCAGATCCCCGTTCCGACGCAGCATGTTCAAGATCGCAATCTGATCGTCCACGCTCACGTCCAACTGCTTGAACGCGGCGAGAAGGTCCTGCAACCGAGCCTTCTCCCGAGGTCGCGCACCACCGTCCAGCGCGGTCCAGCTCCGACGCTCCACCTGCGGCGCCTGCGCGCTCGCCTGCACCGGCGGCGTCACCGCCGTCACCACCAGGCTCCCGTGCGCGATCAGCGTCGGACGGATCTCCACGTCCCCGCTCACCACGATCGCCTTCTCTCGCTCGTTCACGATGATCCGCGCCGGCAGACTCACCAGCGACGAATCGAACCGGATGCCCAGGATGTCCGACAGAAACCCCGCCGGGTTCCCCCGCTCCACGTCCGGAATCTCCACCCGAACCGTCCGCTCGTCCATCGCGTACGCGATGTCCCGCGCCGTCTCGTCATAACTCAACCGATGCTGGTTGATCGTGCTCGCGATCAGCTGCGACGTCGTCCAACCAGCGAACGCCGGCTCCACCAGCAGCGTCACCGACCCGTCCTCCGCGATCGTCGGCATCGGGATGTCGCGAACAAGCACGCCGCCCCCGCGCACCCGACCCGCACGCGTGTTCAGCCCCTCGATCACCACGGCGCCCGAGGCCATCGCAAACACCGGCTGCCCAGGCAGCGGGCCGCGCAACGCCGAGATCAGCAGCCGTCCACCCTCCAAACTCTTCGGGTTGTGCAACGCCGAGACGAACACGTCATACCGATCGTCCGCCCGCGCACCCATCGCCGGAATCTCGCACGACACCGCCACCACCGCGATCGACCGCGACGCGCCAAGCTCCTCCAGCGACCCGACCGGAAGCCCCTCGTTCTCCAGGAGCTTCGCCAGCGGACGAGCCACCACCAGGTCCTTGCCAGAGTCCCCCGTCCCGGGCAGCCCCACCACCAACCCGATCCCGCGCAGCTCGCTCTTGCCCTGCCCACGCAGACGCACCAGCTCCTGCAATGACGTCGCCCGCGCAACTCCCGCGCTCAGCAGCGCAGCCAACGCGCCAAGCGCCAGCCACTTCCATCGCACATTCTGCGTCTCCACGCTCATGCACGCCTCCTACGCAACTCTCAGGCCACACGACCCTCGTCGTTCAGGCCGACAACCTCGCACGCCGCTCCCGACGCATGCACGCCGGTAATCAATGCTCCGCACCTCAATGCCCCGGACGTCTCATGGCCGGGGGATGAGTTCCCGGGGGGTGAACTTCCGGGGGGTGAACTTCCGGGGGGTGAACTTCCGGGGGGTAAGCTTCCGGGGGGTGAGCTTCCGGGGGTCAGAAGTTGAACAGCGTCTCGAAGAACTTCGTGATCAGGCCCTTGGTCGCCCCGTCCTTCACCTCGCCGCTGTGCTCCGTCACCAGTCGCAGATCGCTCAACGCCGTGGACTGCACCGTGTTCGACGACGACACGTCCTCCTGCCGGCACACCCCCGACAGCACGATCGTCTGCTCTTCCTTGTCCGTCACGATCGACGATCGAGCCTCCACCACCAGCAGGCCGTTCGGCTTCACGTCGATCACCTCGGCCGTCACCCGCGCCGTGAACCGATCCTCACGCTCGTAATCACCCTCACCCTTGTAATTGTTCGTGTTCGTCAGCCCGAACTCCGGCAGCCCGCTCGGGCTCCCGTTCGATCGATTCCCGGCCTCCAGCCGGAGCTGCAGCAGCTTCCACAGGTCCGGCAACGCGCTCAGCTGCGCCGTGTTCGACCCCCTCTTCTTCGTCTCCAGCTTCTGATCACGCTCGATCTTGCTCGACTGGTTCACGATGATCGTCACCAGGTCATGCACGCGCATCGTCCGAGGCGCCAGCGGCTGGATCTGGAACAGGCTCACCCCCTCCAGCTCCGCCACCGGGTTTACCCGCGCCGCCGGCTCGCCGAGCGAACCCGTGCCCCCGCTCACCGTCGACGGCCCAGGACCGTACACCGGCTGCCGAAACAGGCTCTGGCCCAACGCCAGACCGCCCAACGCCAATCCCGCCGCAACCGACATCACCGCTCGCATCGTCCCGTCTCCTTCCATCTCAACCACCCGTAACCCCGACCTCGATCACCGCCCGACCCTTCCCGCTCGCACGCGCCACAAACGACCGCTTCGAGCCGTCCATCCGAAGCTCCACGGACTCTCCCTCCCGCGCGTCCCCCAACGCCCGCGCCGGCGCCTTCACCACCACGCCCCCGCTCACGCAATGCACCGTCACCAGGTCCCCACGCCGGATCACCTGCGCGGCCTCCACGTCCGTCGACCGAACCACACCGCCCGCGCTGAGCCGCGTCCGCGCTTCGCGACCGACGACGTCCTCAACGCTCGCCGGAGACCCCGACGCGTCCACCCACATCTCCTCCATCCGCACGTCGCCCTCACCGATCAACTCGCCACGACGCAGCGCCCGCGTCAGCACCGCCACCCGCTTCCGAACCTCCACGCTCGCCGAGACCTGACCCTCCAGCGCCACCCGATCGCCCTCATACACCCACACCCGAACCGGCTGCTTCGAGCCCGTCGCGCTCCCACCCGGCTGCGCCTCAACCCGCTTCCCCCAAACCTCACGACTCAAAAACCCCCAGTCCCGCGCGTCGTACGTCGCACGCAGGTCCTCGCTCCCAACCCCGTACAGCCGACACAACATCTCCTCCACCGCGCCCCGCACGTTCCCCCGCCCGGCCTCGGCCAGCCCCGCGCCCTCCGCACGCTCCTCGCGCGCTTCCGCGCTCGACCCGCTCCCAACCGACCGAACCTCGCACACCGACCCCTGCAGCGCCAAACGCCCCCACCTCGCCCCCCCCTCGTCCAACGCCCGACGAACCGCGCGCACATCCAGCCGTGCCACACCGTCCGCCCGCGACGAAAGCCCGAGGTCCGCGATCACCACCACGTCGCCGAGCCGCTCCGCCTCCGGCCCCTCGAGCACCGCGACGTCCGCGAGCCGCGCCACGTTCCCATCCACGCTCGCGCCCGTGCGCAGCGTCACCGTGTCCGCGCAGCTCCACGCGCCCGCGAACGCCGACAACACCCACGCCACCATCGCGCAACCCTTACCCACCACTCACCTCCGAAGCTGCGAGATCGTCCGCAGCGCCTCGTCCGCCGTCCGAATCGTCTGGCTGTTCATCTCGAACGCACGCTGCGCCCGGATCAGCTCGATCAGCTCCTTCGTCGGGTCCACGTTCGAACCCTCCAGGAACCCCTGACGCACCAGCCCGCGACCCTCCTCACCAGGGTTCCCCGTGATCGGAGGCCCCGACGCCGCAGACTCCACGTACATGTTCTCGCCGAGCTGCTTCAGACCCGCCGGATTCACGAACACCGTCAGCTCGATCTGCCCCACCTGCGCAGGCTCCGTCCCGCCTGGCTGCAACGCCAGCACCCGACCGTCCGTCCCGATCGTCACCGAGATCGCGTCCGGAGGGATCGTGATCGGCGGATCAAGCCGGCGACCCTCGTCGTTCGCCATCACCAGCTCACCGTCCCGATTCAGCACCAGGTTCCCCGCACGCGTGTACCCGTGCCCGCTCGGCGAACGGTCCGGCTCGATCGCCACCCGAAGGAACCCCTGCCCCTCGATCGCGATGTCGTACGGCCTGTTCGTGCTCAGCAGCGAGCCCTGCGTGAAGTCCACCTGCGTGCCCGACGCCTTCACCCCCAGGCCCACGTACAAACCCGTCGGACGCTGGTCGCCGTTCGCGTTCTCCGTCCCGGGCTGCGCCTGCTCCATGTAGATCAGGTCCTGGAAATTCACGCGGCTCCCCTTGAACCCCATCGTGTTCGCGTTCGCCAGGTTGATCGAAATGACGTCCAGCTGCGTGTTCAGCGCCGAAAGCGCCGTCGCTGCCGAATTCAGTGCCGTGATAGCCATGCCGCAATGCCTCCAGTCTCGTTACGCCACCCGTCCCAGCGTCGAAATCGCACGTCCCACCGTCTCGTAGTGCAGCTGAATCATCCGAGCGTTCTGCTCCACCGAGCTCCCCGACTTCGTGATCTCCATCAGCGTCCGCACCGGATCAACCGCCGACCGCTCCAGCTGACCCTGCATCACGCGACCCGTCGCGCTCGTCAGCGTCCCCACCGCCGACCGAAACAACCCCGCGCCCTCCATCGTCAACGCCCCCGGGTCCGTCACGTCCACCACCCGGATCCGCGCCACCTCGTTCTCGCCCTGACGGATCGACCCGTTCGACATCACCGAGATCGGCGCCGTGCGATCCAGCACGATCGGCTCGTCATCCACGTTCAGCACCGGAAGGCTGTCCGTCACTCGCACCAGACGACCGCGCGGGTCCAGCGTCAGCCGGCCGTCGCGCGACAGCCGAAGCCGATCCTCACCCGCGCCCTGACCGCTGTCCACCACGAAGAACCCCTTCCCGTCCAGACCAAAGTCCAGCGTCTGCCCCGTCTGCTCCAACGCGCCCGGCGTCAGGTCCCAACGCGTCCGCTGCATCAGCACGCCCCCCCCGAGCCGCTCGAGCAACGCGTTCGATTCCAGGAACGGAAGATTGTCCTCCTCACGAACAACGTCCCGCTCGCGCACCGCCGCGATCTGCGGCTTGAACCCCGATGTCGCAAGGTTCGCCAGATTGTTCGAATACACGTCCTGACGGCTCATCGACGTCAAGACACCCGAGGCCGACAAGTACATCCCGTAGATCAACGCAACGCCTCCGCCTTCTCGCGCAGACGCCCACCATCCTCCGACGACAACGCCCGCGCTCGTTCCGACAGGTGCACCGCGCACGCCGCGCGAGCAAGCGAAACAACACGCGCACCCACGCACGCGCTCCCCAGAGCCTCCAGCCAGTCTCCGTCCGACGGGTCTCCGCCCGTGCGGCGCATCGCCTCCGCAGTGCGCATGGTTCGGCCTCCTTGCCGACATACCCTCCTCAAACCGCGTGCCCGCCCCAAACACCCACTTTCCCACCCCGCCCGCGCAACACATGCGCTCCCAACCCCGACATGCGCATACTCCGACAACTCCCGACCACCCGCCGATACTCACTCAATCCGTGATCGACATCCCCACACAACTCGCTCGCGCCCGCGACGACTTCCTCGCATACATCCGCGTCGAGTGCGGCCTGACCCCCGCAACCATCGACGCCTACAGCCGAGACCTCCGCGACCTCCTCACACACCTCGCCGAAGCCAACATCCCCTCCCCCACCGACATCACCCCCCACGCCCTCGCCGCACACCTCGCCTCCCTCAAGCGAGACCGAAACCTCGAAACCTCCTCCGTCGCCCGCCACCTCGCCACCATCAAGGTCTTCTCCCGCTGGCTCTACGCCGAGGGACGCACCCCCTCCAATCCCGCAGACCTCCTCGACCAGCCCGCACGATGGCGCAAACTCCCACACACACTCTCACCAAACCAAGTCAAAAAACTCCTGCAAGTCATTGCCCCAGAACCAGATACAACCAATGAACCCCCCCTCTGGCTCCGCGACCGCGCCCTCATGGAGCTCCTCTACGCCTGCGGCCTACGCGCCACCGAGGTCTGCGCTCTCCACGTCGCAGACATCCAGCAAACCCTTGGCACGGCCCTCGTAACCGGAAAAGGACGCAAGCAACGCCTCGTCCCCATCGGCAAACCCGCACTCCAGGCCATCGCCGACTACCTAGCCCTCTGCCGCCCAAAGCTCCTCCGCACCCAGGAACTCCACAAAGGACGACTCCTCCTCTCCCGCAACGGCCGCCCCCTCGAACGCGTGGCCGTCTGGCAGATCGTCAAACGAATCGCCGCCCGCGCAGGTCTCTCCGACGTGCACCCCCACACACTCCGCCACTCCTTTGCCACACATCTCCTCCACGGCGGCGCCGACCTCCGCGTCGTCCAGGAACTCCTCGGCCACGCCGACATCGCCACCACCCAGCTCTACACACACGTCGACCAGACCCGTCTCCGCGAGGTCCACAAGAAGCACCACCCACGCCCATAGCTCGCTGGAACTCCCACCACTTCCCAGATAGACTGGAAGACGAGTTTTCAATCATTTCTGAAAACTCCGTCCCCGCCGAGACACGCCATGCCCACCATCTATCAACCCCCCACAGCACACCCACACCTCCCCGCTCTCGACCGAGGCCTCCTCGACGCCGTCGCCGCGGGCCACGCGCGACTCACCCCCCCCCAAGCCCTCGACCTCTTCCACAACGCCCCGCTCCTCCAACTCGCACAATGGGCCGACGCCCGCTGCCGAACGCTCCACGGCGACTCCATCCGCACCTACGTCATCGACCGCAACATCAACTACACCAACGTCTGCACCGCCAAGTGCACCTTCTGCGCCTTCCGACGCGACCCCGACGACCACGACGCCTACACGCTCGACCCCGAACGCCTCTACGACAAGATCGCCGAACTCGTCGCCATCGGCGGCACACAGATCCTCATGCAGGGCGGCATGAACCCCGCCCTCCCGCTCACCTGGTACGAAGACCTCCTCCGAGGCATCAAGCACCGCTTCCCCAACGTCCACGTCCACGGCTTCTCCCCGCCAGAGTTCGTCGAATTCGTCCACTTCTTCAATCCCCCAGGCGCCGACTTCTACGAGAAGGTCCGATGGGTCCTCCTCCGACTCCGCGCCGCAGGACTCGATTCACTCCCGGGCGGCGGCGGCGAGATCTTCGCAAACCCCGTCCGACGAAAGATCGGCCTCGGAAAGTGCGACGCCCAAGCATGGCTCACCGTCATGCGCGCCGCGCACTCCCTCGGCATGCTCACCAGCGCCACCATGATGTTCGGCCACATCGAAGGCGCAGCCGACCGCGTCCACCACATGGCCCTCGTCCGCGAGTGGCAGGACCGCGCCCTCCTCGACTTCGGCGAAGGCGTCACCGACGATCAAGGACGCATCCGACCAGGCGGCCACTACACCGCATTCATCTCCTGGCCCTTCCAACGCGAGAACACACCCCTCGGCCGCCTCAAAGAATGGGGCCAGCGCGAAGGCGAAGCAGCCGCCCCATTCCCAGGCGACGTCGTCGCAAACCTCACCGGCGACGGCGACCCCAAGGCCCACGCCGAATTCGGCCGACGACTCCGCATGGCCGGCGCTTCCGAATACCTCCGAACACAGGCGCTCTCCCGCCTCGTCCTCGACAACATCTACTCCATCGGATCCTCATGGGTCACCATGGGGCCACACATCGGCCAGACCGCGCTCTACTTCGGCGCCAACGACATGGGCAGCGTCATGATGGAAGAGAACGTCGTCTCCTCAGCCGGCACGACCTACTGCCTCAACGAAGCCACCCTCTGCCGACTCATCCGCGAATCCGGCTTCACGCCCGCGCAACGCGATAACGCCTACGACCTCCTCCGCGTCCACGACGCATGGCGCGCCGGCCAGCAGGGCTACTGCCCCGACCTCGCCGTCACCGACTGGTCCAAGCACCGCACAAAGCGACTCCACGCAGAAGCCGTGCGCCTCGTCGAAGAAAAGGTCGTCGGCCTGAGCGTCTCCGCAAACCGCTGAACAGCACGGCTCTCCCTCCAATGCCGCGTCGTTTTGCCTGCGACAGGAAGCCCGCTATTCTTCTTCCCCCGAACGAAGACAAACCAGGACCCTAGGTCCGCCCCGAGGATACGCGCTCCATGAAAGCCACCATGCTCCGCCCAGGGCTCGCCTGCCGATTCGACGGCAAGCTCTACGTCATCACTCGCTTCGAGCACCGCACCCCCGGCAACCTCCGCGCCTTCATCCAGATCACCATCAAGGACGTCCTCACCGGCGCCAAGCTCGAGAAGCGCCTCGGCTCCGGCGACGAAGTCGACGTCGTCAACCTCGACCGCAGAGAAATGGAATACCTCTTCGCCGACAACACCGGCTTCACCTTCATGGACAGCGAGTCCTACGACCAGGTCACCCTCAGCGAAGAGTTCGTCGGCGACCAGATGCTCTTCATCAAGCCCAACACCAAGGTCATCATGCTCGTCCACGACGGCCGACCCGTCGTCATCGAACTCCCCCCCAGCGTCGAGCTCAAGGTCACCGACACGCCCCCGGGCATCAAGGGCGCAACCGTCACCAACCAGCTCAAGGAAGCCACGCTCGAGACCGGGCTCAAGACGCGCGTCCCGGCCTTCATCGAGATCGGCGAGATGCTCAAGATCTCCACCGACGACGGCTCCTATCAGTCCCGCGCCTGATCCCGCACACCCCTAGGCCGAGCCTCCTGTCGGACCGTGCGCCCCGTTCCGCGGCGCGCTGACCGTCACGTCCACCGACGCGCCCTCCCCCTTCGCACGGCGCTCCGGATGGCCGAACCAGCTCCGCAGCCCGCCACCGTACATCTCCTGCATCTTCGCCTCCACCGCGCCCATGTCCCCGTCCGCGCGGACCCAGCCCCCATCAATGTCCGGGAAGTCCACGCGGCAGTTCTCACACTTCTTCCCGTCATAGAAACGGATCGGGCACCAGAACGACTCCACGTTCCGCAGCATCTCCCCGCCCAACGCGTACACCCCCGTCATCCAGTCGCAGTACAGGCACCAGATCAGGTCGTGCCCGACGAGACCCTCGAACTTCTGCCGGCTCACGTTCACCCACTCCGAGTGCCGATACCGCGGCAGACCGATCAGCAGCGGCAGCAGCGGGTACACGAACACCTCGGCCGCCCGCACCACCCAGAACACCGGCAGCGCAATCACCGTCACCCACAGCGCCGCGTGATTCCGCCACCGGCCCACCGTCCGATTCAGGAAGCGAACGATCCGCGGGCCGCGCACGCGCTCAAGATGCGCCAGCTCGTGCAACGTGACCCACACGCCCAGCGTCACCACCTGCGCGCCCATCGCACCCAGCACGCCGCGCCAGCCCTCGAACCACCACGCGAGCGGCCAGGGCGCCCACGTCAGCCCCGCCACGACCAGATCGAGCCCCGGCGCGCGACAGAGCGCGCCCGACACGACCCGCCCCGCAGCGCCCAGCCTGCCGACGAAAGTGATCAGCGCGACGAGCGACCCGACTCCCGCAAGCGCGACAAGGAAAGCGTGCATCATCCCCGCAGCGTACCGGCCCCCACGCCGCCCGTTCTTTCTACAATCCGCCCCCATGACCGACGTCGTGATCGATCGCCTCGACCCCGGTGACACCGAGACCATCGCGCATCTGTACAACCAGATGTTCAGGCCCGCGCGCACCCCCGAGTCCTTCGCCCGACGCTTCCTCGCCCGCCGCAACGTCCTCGTCCTCGTCGCACGCGTCAAAAACGAGGCCGTCGGCTTCTACGTCGGACTCGAACTCAAGCCCTCCGTCCACTTCGCCTGGCTCTGCGGCGTCATGGCCGACGCACGCCGCCAGGGCGTCGCAACACAGCTCATGCACCAGGCCATGTCCTGGGCCAAAGACCAGGGCTACAGCCTCATCCGATTCGAATGCCTCAACCGACACCGGCCCTTCCTCCAGTTCGGCATGTCCGAAGGCTTCGACATCGTCGGCATCCGCTGGGACGCCGACATGTCCGACAACCTCGTCATCTTCGAGAAGCCCCTCTGACCGCACGCCCCCTCAGGGCAGGCCGCCCGCCGCGCCGAACACCGGCAACGAATCCCCGATCACAAGCAGCACGGCCCCCGCCCCCACCGTTGCGCCGAAGATGATCGCCGTGCGCCACAACAGCGCCCGCGCCCCCACGACCCAGACCACCACCGTCTTGAACACCATGTTCGTCATGATCGCCACCACCACCAGCCGCCAACCCTGCGAGGCTTCCAGCGACCCCCGCTCCACCAGCCTCGCCGTCGACAGCGTGATCGCGTCCATGTCCGCCACCCCCGACAGCGACGCGATCAGATAGAGCGCGCCGCCCCCCATCCGCTCCCGAACCGCCGACGACAGCAGCCAGCAATCCCAGCCCCACGATCAGCACCACCATCAACCAGATGTTGAACGGGTTCAACGCCTCGTACGGCCCGTACCCCTTGTTCGGCAGCACCGGCAAGATCACCGCCGACAACAACGCAAACCGCATGATCGCACGCGTGTCGTCACGATCCAGACGCGCGATCATCTCGTGCAGCTGCGCCTTCAAATGCAGCAGGATCGCCGTCGCCGCCCCCGCCGCCACCGCGACCGGCAGCGGCGCCAGCACCAACGCCGCCCCCACCCCCATCATCACCAGCGCCGCGATCTCCGTCGTCAACCCCCTCGACCGCTCCTCGTCCGCGCGCAGGAAGTTCGACGCGATCAGCAGCGCCGCCAACGCAAGATACGCCCCCACCAACGCGAGCGCGCCCAGCTCCGACGCCAGCATCCCCGAGACCGCCCCCAGGAGCGTGATCAGCGCAAACGTCCGCACCCCCGCCGTCTTCGACGCCGCCCACTCACGCTGCAACCCCACCAGCAGCCCCAACAGCGCCGCCAGCGCAAGCCGCAGAAACAGATCGCCCGTCCCCATCAACACATTGTCCGAACCCCCCCGCCCCCACGCAAACACCCGCGCGAACGCGCCCCCCCACCACTCACGCCAACGCGCGACGCGTGTACGTGATGATCAACCGTGTCTTCGCAGGGATCAGCAGCGACGCCGACGACGCGCCCATCCTCACGTCCCCGCCGTCCACCACGCCGCGCGACGTCGGAAGCAAGAGCGCCGCTCCAGCAAGCACGCCGAACAACGCGATACGAACAAGTCTTGGCTTCATCGTTCCGGCTCCCGTAGAGGTCCGTGGCGTGCCATAAGTGTGCGCCCGGATCCGACAGACGCCAGCCCGGGCCGGTTCTTCACCCACGTCCGGGAATCCCAGCCCCGCCCGGAGCAAGACCCCCGGATGTCGTAAGATGTTCGGTTCGTCGATCCCCGGGGGGGTGCACGCCGCAGGTCGCGCAGAGTGCACACGCAAGGACCGTTGCTGGAGCCGATCACCATGACACCGAACTCGATCAAAACCGACGCCGAAAACGCCATGCAGAAAGCCGTGGACTACCTCCGCCAGGAGCTCCGCGGCATCCGCACAGGACGCGCCTCCACGGCGCTCGTGGAGTTCATCAAGGTCAACTACTACGGCTCCATGACCGACCTCAAGTCGCTCGCCTCCATCAGCGTCCCCGAACCCACCCAACTCCTCATCAAACCCTTCGACGCCGGCGCCGTCGCCGAAATCAAGAAGGCCATCGAGACCTCCGACCTCGGCCTCAACCCCATGGTCGACGGCAAGCAGATCCGCATCAACGTCCCCGCACTCTCAGGCGACCGCCGCAAGCAACTCGCCGGTCACGCCAAGAAGATGGGAGAGGACGCAAAGGTCACCATGCGAAACGCGCGACGCGACGCCAACAAGCACGCCGAGCAGATCGCCAAGGACTCCAGCGCCCACGTCTCCGAAGACCAGCTCTCCGACCTCAAGGACGGAATCCAGGAACTCCTCAAGAAGTTCGAGGGCGACGTCGACAAGGCCGTCACGGACAAGACCAAGGAAATCATGGAAGTCTGATCGCGCGCCCCCGCGCGATCCCCTCCCCCCCGCGCCGACCCGCTCCCGCGCCGCACGCGCCGTCCCCGCGCGCACGCCCGTGCGCCGACTCCCG
>CAYPGJ010000022.1:0-48610 GCA_964410465.1 uncultured Phycisphaeraceae bacterium
CACGGGCCTGCGCGGCCCGCTCTCGTTCGGGCTCGCCGACGCCGCGGGCTCAGCCGGCGCAATCGCCGCCATCGCCACGACCGGCTCCGGCTCACTCGCGCCCGTCACGTCGATCAACCTCGCCGGCGTGCGCTTCGCTTCCAACCCGCTCGTCGCGGAAGTCGTGACCCCCGCGCTCCTCGCCACGCTGCCAAGCCCCATCGTCGGGCCGGGCGGGTACACCGCCAACCCGACGGGCGGCGCAACGTTCTCGCAGTTCCGCTCGCAGACGATCTTCCGTGGCCCCGGGGGGCTCGTCGGCGTCGGCCAGACGGCACCGGGCCCCGCCGGCGCCGTCGTCGTCGCGGCCACCGCGTTCGACCCGAGCGTCGCTCCGCACGAGCAACGCGAGTTCATCGCCGTCCGAACCTTCAGCGGCGGCGGGCCTACGGACGGGTGGACCGTCGCGGCCCATCCGGGCCAGGGCGTGCTCAGCGGGCCCGGGGGCGTGGAGATCGGCCGTCTCGCGCGCTCGCTCCCGATCTCGCTCTCGGCGCCCGCGGTCGACCTGCACGCGAACGTCTACTTCGTCGCGCGATGGAACGAAAGCGGCGCCACGCGCCCGCGCACGGGCCTCTTCCGCGCCGTCCGCACCGGCGCGACGTACGAGATCGAACTCCTCCTGAGCACGGGCCGAACGCTGCGTGGCCGCAACTCCGACACGCCGTACGAGATCGTCGCGCTCTATCTCGCCGACGAAGACTCGCTCGCGCCCGGCGCGTTCCACTCGGGCTCCCTGCTGCAATCGAGCGTCCCCGGACAGAACGTCAGCGGGCCCGCCAGCGTGTTCGCGTTCGGCGGCGCCGTCGTCAACGCCACGATCCAGTACGCAAGGAGCGGCGGCGCGATCGAGGAGTACGACGTCACGCTCTTCGTCGGTCCGCTCCGAGCGCTCGCGGCCGACGCGAACGGCGACGGCGCCGTGGACTTCCTCGACCTCAACATCGTGCTCAGCGCCTTCGCAACGTCGGGGCCCGGCGTCGGCGCGGGCGACCTCAACGGTGATGGGACCGTGGATTTTCTGGACCTCAATCTCGTGCTGAGCCAGTTCGGCCAAACGGGCTGAACACCACGCGACGTCGCCCTCCGCACGCCGTTTTCGGCCCCACGAGAAGCTGGGAAAAGCTCGGGTCCGGGAATGGGGGGGCAGAGCGGCCTCTCACGCATCGAATTCCATGTTTTTTGGCGCAGAAGGGGGTTGCATGCCGCGTGGGGCGTGGTAGATTGAGATTGCACATCGGGATCGGGAGCGACGTTCGCTACCCACTGAGCACATACTGGGATTCTTCTCGCCAAGCGGGTGTAGCTGTGGCGGGGTCGCGTCAGGTCCTGCACAGACCGGCGTCGACGGAGAGAAAGAGGAGTAGACACGCATGACTCGTATCCTTTCTGTGTCCGCGCTTTTGGTTGGCGCTGGTGTGGCGAGCGCGGCCGTGACCGGCGTCGAGTGGCGCCAGGTCAACAACGCCACCAACCCCCTCAACGGCGCCGCCCCCGGCACCGACGTCATCGCCGGCGCGCTCTGGAACAGCGCCTCCTGGCAGACGTGGGACCTGTACATCACGGGCGCTCAGGGCGACCTCGTGAACGCACTCAACGTCGGTGGCGACGGCGGCGCGTTCTTCATCAAGGTCTCCGGCGGCGTGTTCAATCACCCGGCCGGCGGTGACACGCGCTCCTTCGCGACGGAGTCCATCTTCGCCGCGATGCCGTTCGACACCTTCGCCACCTTCGGCGGCAGCGCCTCCACGAACGGCGTGTTCGGCGGCTTCGCCGGCACGACGAACCTCACCGGCGCCAACGGCGAGCTCCGCTTCACGTCCTTCGCCCCGGCCGGCTCTCCCGCCGCTCTCGGCGCGAACGGCCTGTGGGTCCTCCGCGTGTCCTACAACGCGGCCGCTGACGGCGTCCTCGGTGGCAACGGCTCCCGCGTGCAGGTCGGCCTGCCCGGCGGCGCCGTCGCCGAGTTCAACGTCCCCGCGGTTCCCGCCCCCGGCGCGATGGCCCTCATGGGCGTCGCCGGTCTGGCCGGTCTCCGCCGCCGTCGCTGATCAAGCCCAAGAGCCTGGTGCTCCCGAGGGCTGGATGGGCCGACGCCCGATCAAGACTTCTCGATCGGTCGATCGTCCCAAACCCCGATGATTCAGGCGCCGTCGCGACACCCGCGGCGGCGTCTTTTCGTTCCGCTCCGCACTTCCGCCGACACGCGCCCCGTCGCGCCCGAGCACTCTGCCCGGCACGTCCGCGAGCATGACCCGAACGCGGGTCTGTGGGCGGGTTCTGTTCGGCATGTTCCGCCCGAAAGTGGCGATCCACACACGGGGAATCAGCACGGCGCTCCGCTGGAACGAACCGCTCCGCGCCCCGTTTCTCGCGCATTTTCGACCGCAACCCTTGCGTCCCTAACAGGCGTGAAGTAGCATCTGTCTGGCTCGTTACGGAACTCATCGGTCCAAGAGACCAGCCCGCCTCGAAAACGCGGGAACCTGGGAAGGGAAGGAGACACGTCTCATGTCTAAGCTTGGCGTTCTTTCTGCATGCACTTTGTTTGTTGCGGCTGGCGCCGCCAACGCGGCGATCACCGGCGCGATGTGGGTTGAAGTCCCCAACGCGACGTGGGCGCCGACCGGCGTCGCCCCCAGCGCTGACCCGATCGCGGGCGCTGCCTGGGCCGCTCAGCCCTACCGCACGTTCGACCTCATGCTCCTCGGCTCTG
This sequence comes from uncultured Phycisphaeraceae bacterium, assembly GCA_964410465.1. Taxonomy (GTDB): domain Bacteria; phylum Planctomycetota; class Phycisphaerae; order Phycisphaerales; family UBA1924; genus CAYPGJ01. The sequence goes on from CAYPGJ010000022.1 coordinate 2,756, forward strand.
CCGGCGACCTGGTCAACGGCGTGAACCTCGGTGGCGCGGCCGCCGATCCGTACCAGATCAACACCGGCGGCGGCGTGATCTTCAATCACTCTGCCGGTGGCGATCAGCGCTCCATGGCGCTCGAAGGCCTCTTCTCCGCGATGGGCTTCGACACCTACGCGACGTACGGCGGCAACGACACCACGGCCGGTCACCCCTTCGGTGGCTTCGCCGGAACGGTCAACCTGACCGGCGCTGGTGGCGTGATCCGCTTCACGTCCTTCGCCGCTGCCGGTAACCCGGCCGCGGTCGGCGCGAACGGCATGATGCGCGTCCTGCGCGTCTCCGTCGCCAACTTCAACGCGAGCACCGGCGGCGCCGGCTCGCTCGAAGTCGGCCTCCCCGGTGGCGCCCTCGCCACCTTCCAGGTCGGCCCGTGGATCCCCACCCCCGGCGCGACGGCCCTCCTCGGGCTCGCCGGTCTGGCCGGCCTCCGTCGTCGTCGCTAATCACGACGCCTTCGGAAGCGATCTGAACAGATCATGCATCGGCGGGCCTCGCGGCTCGCCGATGTCTTTTTTGGCCTCCACCCGACCCGACCAGAATGCCGCGCGCCGCCGGCGCGCCACGCACGAAATCAAGCCTGGCCTATTGTGGCCAACTCTGCCGACTCATACACTGATCTCACCGCGCCCAACCACGATGTTTCTGGCGCCGTTCCGGGCGGCTCACATGGCCGCCGGGCGAGAACGCCTTTCGGGAAGGAAGCACGTCCATGCCGAAATACACGCCTTTGCGTGCGGGAGCCGTGGCAGCATTCGTCCTCACACTCTCCGCGCACGCTCAGGTCTCCGCCCTCGGCTGGGTCGAAGTCCCGAACCACGTCTGGGCTCCGACCGGACAGTCACCGCTGACCGATCCCGCCGCCGGTGCGCTCTGGGGCTCCAAAGCGTGGCGAACATTCGATCTCACTATCTTCGGCCCTCCCGGCCGTCGCATCCTCGGCGTTCAGCTCGGCGAACCCACACAGCCGCAATACGGCGTCAATCTGGGCGGCGCATCCGTATTCAACCACCCGCTCGGCGCCGACCTTCGTTCGTTCCCCGTCGAGCCCCTCTTCCCCGCCATCGGATTCGACACGTACATCTGCTTTGGCGGCGACGATCTCGACCCCGGTCAGCCGATGGGAATCATCATTGGGGGCATCAATCTCGCAGGCGCGGGCGGTGTGATCCAGGCCGCCTATCTGTCGCGATCCGGAAAAGCCGCGATCATCGAACCGGAGGGCCGCCTCCGCATCCTGCGCGTCACAGTTTCGGATGACTTCGTGGCGGGCGTCGGTGGCGCCGGGCTCATACAGATCGCCTCCGGAATGGGCTCGTTTCAGGACTTTGCGCTCAGCCCGTGGCCGGATGTCCCCGCCCCCGGCGCCGCCTCTCTCCTCGCCGTCGCCGCCCTCGCCGGCGCCCGACGCCGACGCTGATTCCTGCCGCCCGCATCCCGCAATCAATCTTCAGACCGGCGCATCCCTCTGCGCCGGTCTCGTTCTTTTTGCAATGCGTTCGGCCTCTGCCGCTTTGGCGCCCGCGCGCCCCGCGGCCGCCACCAACCCCCGTTCTGGCCCGAAAAACATGCCTTTTCCGCCACGCTCCGCGCGGCGCCGCGCTTGCATTCCCTCCCCCCGTCAGCCCGCACGACCACCGGCGCCCACGGCGCCGAGCGGGCCGAGAACGAACGACGAATCAAGAACAAGGAGCATTCCCATGGTGCACATCATCCGACGCGACCCCTTCGCCACCCCCACCTTCGGACGCGCACTCTCCCAGCTGTTCAACGACCCGTTCTTCGCCTCCTCCGCCCTCGCGAACGCCGACACCGACGAGGGTTCCCTCGCCGTCGACGTCTCCGAGGACGACTCCTCCGTTCTCGTACGCGCCTCCCTCCCCGGTTTCTCCAAAGAAGAGGTCGAGATCGAGTGCCACGACGGCCTCCTCACCATCAAGGCCGAGCACTCCGAGGAACACGAGGAAACCAACGAGAAGTTCTACCGGCGCGAGCGCACCTTCGGCTCCACCAGCCGACGAGTCGCGCTCCCCAGCGCCGTCGTCGAAGACCAGGCCAAGGCCGACCTCAAGGACGGCGTCCTCACCGTTCGTCTCCCCAAGACCCAGAAGCCCGGCGCGCGCAAGATCAAGATCGGCTGACCCGATCGATCACGCGCATCCGCCGCGCGCGGCCGCGCATCAGAAACCACGACGCCGATGCGGGCCCCGGAGCCTCACCCTCCGGGGCTCGCTGCCGTTCATGCCGCGCAACGCGCCGCACCGCGCACGCGCCGACAACAAATCTTCACTGCGCCGCCGACGCGCCCCCGACCCCGCCGCTCCCCTCCAACGTCGCCGGCGCCGGCGCCGGCGCGCGCTCCCCGCCCAGCGCCCTCGGCCCCTCGCGCCACAGGATGTACCCCGCCATCACCACCAGAAACACCGCGAACACCTTCTTCAGCGTCGCCTGATCGATCCGCTTCCCGACACTCTGACCCACCAGGCTCCCCACGATCCCCACCCCGGCGAACAGCCCGATCGTCCCCCAGTCCACACGCATCCCGAGCGACTCCAGCAGGCTCTGGCTCTTCACGAACCCGATGCCCGCGTTCAGCGTGATGATCGCAAGACTCGTCCCCACCGCCACCGGCATCGACGCCCCAGCCAGCAGCACCAGCGCAGGAACGATCAAAAACCCGCCGCCAACCCCCACGAACCCCGTGATCAGCCCAACGCTCACCCCGATCAACCCCAGCGCCCCCGCGTGACGCCGCGCCGACTCTCCCTCACGCGCAGCCGGCTTCTTCCGCACCATCAACACCGCGGCCGCGAGCATCAGCAGCCCCAGCACGCCCAGCTGCAGAGCGCCCGACACGTGCTTCGACAGCATCGCACCCACATACGCCCCCGGGATGCCCGGCAGACCCACCCACAGCCACAGCCGAGCATCCACCTTCCCCGCACGCCACTGACGAGCCGCCCCGACCAACGCGATCGCACCCACGATCGCCAGCGATTCCGCGATCGCCGCCTTCTCCGAGTGCTTCACCAGGTACACCAATATCGGCACCGTCAGGATCGATCCGCCCGAACCCAGCAGCCCGAGCGTCGCTCCGACCAGCGCGGCTCCGATGATCGCAAGAATCATGGTCGCCCAATCTACCGCGATTCCGCGCGAGCCATCCCGCCCCCGATCACTTCTCCGTCGCCCCCCCGCCGCGATGCCACGCCGTGTACCCACCCCCGAGATTGATCGCGCGCACCCCGCACCGCTGCAGCAACGCCACCGCTCGCGCCGACCTCCCGCCCGACCGGCAGTTCACCAGCACCGGACGATCCTTCGGCACGTCCCCCAGACGCTCCGCCAAACGAGTATGCGGGATGTGCGTCGCCCCCGGCAGGTGCCCCTCTCGAAACTCGTCCGACCGACGCACGTCCAGCAGGAACGCGTCCTTCGCCAACCGCTTCGCTTCCTCCACGTCCACCTCGCTCCCCGTCGACAGCGTCCCGCCGCTCTCGCGCAGCTCCGCCAACGCTCCCGGCGGGATCACCCCCTCGATCCGGTCCAGGCCGATCCGCACCAAATCCCGTGCGGCCTCCTCCGCCCGCCCCGGGTTCACCACCAGGTACACCGACTCGCTCGCCTCGACGTACGAGCCCGCCACCGTGTTGAAATCATTCCCCAGCGGCGTGTACAGCGACCCGGGCAGATGACCCGCCATGAACTCCTTCCACGTCCGTGTGTCCAGAATCGCAACCTGCCGCCCGTCCAGCCGACCCGCCTCCGCGCTCGTCAGCGTCCGAGGCGTAGGCAGACGACCCAGCACCGCCGGCCCCGTCTTGTTCTCACGCTTCATCCGCGCGAAATACAGCGGCGGCTCCGGCTGACCGTCCAGAATGAAATCGACGAACGCCTGCTCACCCTTCGACGCCGCGATGATCGCCGGGTTGAACCGCTTCTCGTACCCCACCGTGCTCTGCGGCACCGCGCCGAGGGCTTTCCCGCACGCACTCCCCGCGCCATGCGCCGGCCACACCTGCAGGTAATCCGGAAGGTCCATGAACCGACGCACCGACGCGAACAGCCTGCGGGCCGAGGGCTCCGCCTCGCCCGCCTGCCCCGCAGCCGTCTCGAGCAGGTCCGGCCGCCCGAGATCGCCCACGAACACGAAGTCCCCCGACAGCAGGCCCATCGGCTCGCTCGCGCCACCCCCCTTGTCCGTCACGAGCAAGCAGATGTGCTCAGGCGTGTGCCCCGGGGTGTGCATCGCCCGGAACTCGATGTTCCCGACCATGAACGTGTCCCCGTCCTTCAGCAGACGGTGGTCGTACCCGCGCTTCCCGTCCAACGTCTTGGGCCACAGATACTTCCAGTCCGCGTCCCCCTCGTCCGAAAGGTACGCCTTCGCACCGATCCGCTCCGCCAGCTCGCGCGAGCCGGACAGGAAGTCCGCATGAATGTGCGTCTCGGCGCTCCCGACAATCCGCAGCCCCTCCTGCCGGGCCAGCTCGATGTACCGATCAACGTCCCGCTCAGGGTCAACCACCAGCGCCTCGCCGGTCCGTTGGCAGCCGATCAGATACGCGGCCTGGGCGAGCCGATCGTCGTAGATCATCCGCATGAACATCGAAGCAATCCTCCGTGGGCGGGAACGGGTTCCGACCGGACTGTAGTGGGGCAATGGGGACGAAACCATCCGCTCCACACGCCGCGCCCGTGCCCCCGACCGCGGTGCACAACCTGTCGCTCCCGCCCGTCCACCGCCCGTGAGAAACGATTCATCCGCTTCGTCTCGGCGCTGCGCTTGACGCATGGGGAACGAGTGCTAGTGTCATCCCCCGTAGTGTCCGCATGAACTCGTCGCGACGGCGAGGCGGGCGCGAAACAAGGGCCACAAGCCCGGCGGCAGGAAGCCGCTTCCACGGGAATCCACCCACGATGTCCGCAGATCGCACTTCGGTCCCCGTCATCGACAACGGGCGCACGGTGTCTCTCTCCGTGCTGACGACCGGCGACTCCGACGACGAGCCTGGCGGTAGTCGGGCGCGCTCGTCGGCGCGCCCGCAAGCCCTCCCATCCCGCGCGATCGCTGTCACGCCGCCTTGGGACGCCGAGGACTTCGTGATCGGCGAACGCACGCGCCGCTTCCGCGAAAAGTTCTTCCCCGCCGTCACCGACGAGCAGTGGAACGACTGGAAGTGGCAGCTCCGCTCCCGCATCCGAGACCTCTCCAGCGCAGAACGCATGCTCGATCTTTCCAAGGACGAGCGCGCCACCATCTTCGAGCTGGGCGACCGTCTCCCCGTCGGCGTCACGCCCTACTACGCCTCGCTCCTCGACCCCGACAATCCCTCCCAGGGCATCCGACGCACCATGGTCCCCGTCGGCGATGAGTTCGTCACCGCGGAGGGCGAAGCCGAAGACCCGCTCAACGAGGACGGCGACATGCCCGTCCCGGGCCTGGTCCACCGGTACCCCGACCGCGTCCTCTTCCTCGTCACCTCCTTCTGCGCCGTCTACTGCCGGTACTGCACGCGCTCCCGACTCGTCGGAAAAACCGGCGAGTATCACTTCAACCAGGCGCAGTTCGAGCGAGCCCTCGCCTACATCGAAGCGACGCCCGAGATCCGCGACGTCCTCATCTCCGGCGGCGACCCGCTCACCATGGCCGACGACCGGCTCGAGTGGCTCCTCTCGCGCCTCCGCGCCATCCCGCACGTCGAGTTCATCCGCATCGGCACCAAGGTCCCCGTCGTCCTGCCGCAGCGCATCACGCCGGCCCTCACCAAGATGCTCCGCAAGTACCACCCGCTCTGGATGAGCGTCCACTTCATGCACCCCGACGAGATCACGCCCGAAGTGGCGCAATCCTGCGGGCGCCTCTCCGACGCGGGAATCCCCCTCGGCAGCCAGACCGTCCTCACCAAGGACGTCAACGACGACCCCGACACCATGAAGTCGTTGATGCACAACCTCCTCAAAATCCGCGTCCGGCCCTACTACATCTATCAGTGCGACCCGATCCCCGGCTCGCGCCACTTCCGCACGCCCGTCGAGAAGGGCCTCAAGATCATGGAGGCGCTCCGAGGACACACCACCGGATACGCCGTCCCCACATTCGTCATCGACGGGCCCGGCGGCGGAGGCAAGATCCCGCTCTCCCCCAACTACGTCCTCGGACGAGACGGCGACGACATCATCATCCGAAACTTCGAAGGCAAGACCTTCCGCTATCCCGACCCCGCAGGACGAGCGTGAACGCGGAAGCTGCAACCATCCACCCCTGCGCGCGCTGCGCCGCCATGCAACGCACATGCTGCCAGCGCGCCGAGGTCGTCGTCACCGCAGGCGATGTCGCGCGCATCTCCCGATACGTCGGATCCGCCGACTTCTACTCACGACGCGCCCCCGAAGACCCCACCTACACCGAGCACGACCCCGACGACCCCAACTGGCTCCGCTACACCACCTTCCCCGACGGCACGCGGAACATGCTGACGCGCCGACCGCACGGCTGCACGTTCCTCGGGCCCAGCGGCTGCGTCCTCCCCGAGGACGTCCGACCACTCATCTGCCGCCTCTACCCCTTCGAGTACACCGAGCAGGGCATCATCGGCGAGGACGCCGGATACTGCCCCGTCGAGACCCTCGCCGGGCCGGGCGGATCCATGCTCACCGTCCTCAACATGGAACGCGCGCAGGCCGAACGCTGGCGCGCTGACCTCTACACCGAACTCCGCGCCGATCATTCGGAGAGAGCCTGATGCGCCTCGGCTTCACCTACGACCTCAAAGACGACTACCTCGCCGCCGGACTCTCGCCCGAGCAGGCCGCAGAGTTCGACTCCGTCGACACCATCGACGCCATCGACGACGCGCTCCGCTCGCTCGGCCACGACGTCGACCGCATCGGGCGCATCGAGTCCCTCGTCCAGCGCCTCGCGCGAGGAGACCGCTGGGACCTCGTCTTCAACATCGCCGAGGGCGTCCGCGGCTTCGGGCGCGAATCCGCCGTCCCCGCCCTCCTCGATCAGTACGACATCCCCTCCACATTCTCCGACCCCCTCGCCTGCGCCGTCACCCTCCACAAGCCCAGCGCCAAACGCATCCTCCGCGACGCCGGCGTCCCCACCTGCGACTTCGCGGTCGTCGAGCGCGAACAGGACGCCGCGCGCGTCGATCTCACCTTCCCCGTCTTCGCAAAGCCCAGCGCCGAAGGCACCAGCAAGGGCATCGGCCCCGACGCCAAGATCACGAACGCCGCAGCGCTCAAGGACGTCTGCGCACGACTCCTCCGCGAGCACAATCAGCCCGTACTCGTCGAACGCTACCTCCCCGGGCGCGAGTTCACCGTCGGCGTGCTCGGCACAGGCCCCAACGCACGCGCCGTCGCATGCCTCGAGATCGAGATGGTCAGGGGCCGCGCCGACTCCCTCGACGTCTACACGTATCTCAACAAGGAGGAGTACGACACCCACGTCCGCTACTTCCTCGCCCACGACGACCTCGCACAGCGCGCAAACGACGTCGCCCTGCAAGCCTGGCGCACGCTGGGCTGCCGCGACGGCGGACGCGTCGATCTCCGCTGCGATGAGCACGGCGCCCCGCAGGTCATGGAGATCAACCCGCTCCCCGGCCTCCACCCCGTCCGCTCCGACCTCCCCATCATGTGGTCACAACTGGGCCGCGACTACAACGACCTCATCGCCGCCATCCTCGAGAGCGCGGCAGAGCGCGTCCGCACAACGCCAACACGCCGCGAGACGCAGCCGTGCGCGTCGTAATCCTTCACGACGATCTCTCCGCCGATTCCCGGGCGCGTCCCGACGAGCACGACACGCTCGTACAGGCCGAGTTCATCGGCCGCACGCTCCGCGATCTCGGCCACGACGTCTCCTCCCTCCCCCTCTCCCTCGATCTCCAAGCCGCCGCCGATGCGCTCCGCCGTCTCGCCCCCGACGCCGTCTTCAACCTCGTCGAAGCAGTGGGGGGGCAAGGCCGCCTCATCCATCTCGCCCCCGCCCTCCTCGAAGCCCTCCGCATCCCCTTCACCGGCGCCTGCAGCGAAGCCATGTTCTTCTCCACCTCCAAGACGCTCTCCAAACGCCTCTTCGCACAGGCCGGCCTCGACACCCCGCGCTCGTACACCCGCGCCGCACTCGATGCGTTCACCACCGGCGCGTGCGATGAGCCCTTCGAAACCGCCGACTACATCATCAAGTCCGTCTGGGAGCACGCCTCGCTCGGCCTCAACGCCGACTCCGTCGTCCGCGCCGACTCCCCCGCCGAACTCCTCGCCGCCCTCGATGCACGCGAGCCCTCCCTCGCCCACGAGGCCTTCGCCGAGCAGTTCATCGACGGCCGCGAGTTCAACATCGCGCTCCTCGAAACCGACGCGGGTCTCGAAGTCCTCCCCATCGCCGAGATGGTCTTCGTCGACTGGCCCGCCGAGGCGCCGCGCATCGTCGGCTACGACGCGAAATGGGCCGAGGACGCGTTCGAATACACGAACACCGTGCGCCGCTTCGACACCGCCGAGCCCGACCTGGCGCGCGAACTCGCGCGCGTCGCCGCGTGCGCATGGAACGCGATGTCCATGCGCGACTACGCGCGCGTCGATGTCCGCGTCGATGCCCGCAACAGAGTCTGGGTGCTGGAGGTCAACGCCAACCCCTGCCTCTCCCCCGACGCCGGGTATCACGCCGCGTGCGCGCACGCGGGCCGTACATTGGCCTCCGCGGCCAATTGTTGGATAACTCGTTTCCGTGGCGCACCTCCCGCCGCCGTGCGCTGATTCACCCCACAAATGTTCCGCATCCGACAGATCGACGACCCCAACCTCCCGCTCAACAAACGCGAGATCGAGCAGGTCCGCGCCATCCTCAAGGAACGACTCCCGGGCATCCCACAGCACGAACTCGACGAGCTCCCGCAACGACTCGTCGACCCCCTCCTCCACAAGCTCCGCGCCATGCTGTTCGTCGCGGACGATCTGCGCGGCAGGCTGCAGGGATTCGCGCTCGTCTCCTTCGCCCCGGACGTCAAGTTCTGCCTCCTCGAGTACGTCGCCACCATCCGCGCGATGAGCGGCGGTGGCGTCGGCGGCGCGCTCTACCAACGCGTGCGGAGCGCGGCCCGCGACCTCGGCGCCATCGGCCTCTTCTTCGAGTGTCTGCCCGATGACCCCCAAGCGTGCTCCGACCCAGAGCACGCGAAATCGAACGCCGCACGACTGAAATTCTACGAACGCTTCGGCGCGCGACCGATCATCAACACGGCGTACGAGACGCCCGTGAAGCCGGGGGACGCCGACCTGCCGCACCTGGTGTACGACGATCTCGGCTCGGGACGCGCGCTGTCGCGCGATGAGGCGCGGAGAGTCTTCAGAGCTATCCTCGAACGAAAGTACGAGCACCTCTGCCCGCCCGAGTACGTGAAGCAGGTGGTGGCGAGCGTGACGGACGACCCGGTGCGGCTGCGCGAGCCGAGGTACGTCAAGAAGCCCGTCCCGGAGCCGGCGCGCGACCGGCGCGGAGAGGCCCTCATCGCGCTGGTGGTGAGCGACCGGCACGAGATCCACCACGTCCGCGAACGCGGGTACGTCGAGTCGCCCGTGCGGATCAAGTCGATCCTCGAGGGCATCCTCCCGACAGGCCTGTTCCAGCGGGTAGAACCCAAGGAATTCGCGGAATCGCACATCCTCGGCACGCACGACCCGGCGCTCGTGGGATACCTCAAACGCGTCTGCGAGGGCGTCGAGCCGGGCAAGTCGGTCTACCCGTACGTGTTCCCGGTCCGCAACGCGACACGCCCACCCAAAGACCTGGCGTACTGCGCGGGCTACTACTGCATCGACACATTCACGCCGCTGAACAAGAACGCGTACGTCGCGGCGAAACGAGCGGTGGATTGTGCGCTCACGGCCGCGGAGATCGTGCGCGACGGGCAGCGCTTCGCCTACGCGCTCGTGCGACCGCCGGGGCACCACGCCGAGCGGCGCGCGTTCGGTGGCTTCTGCTACTTCTGCAACGCGGCCATCGCGGCCAACTTCCTGTCCAGGCACGGGAAGGTCGCCATCCTCGACGTCGACTATCACCACGGCAACGGCCAGCAGGACATCTTCTACACGCGATCGGACGTGTTCACGATCTCCATCCACGGCCACCCGCGTTTCGCGTACCCGTTCTTCACGGGCTTCGAGGAGGAGAAGGGCGAGGGCGAGGGCGCGGGGTTCAACGTGAACATGCCCTTGCCGGAGTCGATCGACGGCGCGCGCTACCGCGACGCGCTCGCGAGCGCGCTGCGCAAGATCAAGCGGTTCGCGCCCCGATTCCTGGTCGTCTCGCTCGGGTACGACACGGGCCGCAAGGACCCGACCGGAACGTGGAGCCTCACGCCCGGCGACTTCCGCGAGAACGGCGCGATGATCTCGGGGCTCGACCTGCCGACGGTGATCGTGCAGGAGGGCGGGTACCGGACCGGCTCGCTGGGCCAGAACGCGCGGGCGTTCTTCGAGGGGTTGCACGCACAGAGTCGCGCGGAGAACGCGGGCGCGAAGCGATGAGCGCACACTGGTCCCTGCGCGACGAGGCGCGCGAAAGCGACGTTCGAGCCGTCGTGGAGATGACGCGCGGGACCGGGTTCTTCCGGGAGGACGAGGTCGATGTGGCGGAGGAGCTGATCCGGGACCGTGTCGAGAAGGGGAGCGCGTCGTGGTATCGGTTCGTGTTTGCCGAGCGTGAGAACGGTGCGGGCCCGAGCGGGTTCGTGTGTTTCGGCCCGATCGCGTGCACGATCGGATCATGGGATTTGTATTGGATCGTCGTGGCGAAGGAGGCTCAGGGGGAGGGGCTCGGGAAGCGGCTGATGCGCGAGTGTGAGGAGCGGGTGCGCGCGGACGGGGGCAGGGCCGTGTACGTCGAGACGTCGTCGCAGGAGAAGTACCTGCCGACCCGCCGGTTCTATGAGGCCTGTGGATATGCGGTGGCGGCGCGGCTCGAGGACTTCTACGGCGATGGGGACTCGAAGGTGGTGTTCGTGAAGCGCGTAGTGTGAAGGAACGGTGAGCGTTGCGCGCACGTTGGCGCGCAACTGTTGATTGTGGCGTGGGTTGTGCGCGTGTCGCGGAGTGCGCGTCGTGGCGTCGCGCGTCGCGCGCTGCGCACTCTTCACGCAAGACGAGCGCGTTCCTTACACAGCGCGCCGTGGGTCTCCGTACGTTCCCGCCCGGTGTTTGAGGGCGGTCGCATTCGAACGGAGATCGAGGCATGTCGGGAACGGGTCTGAGACGGGGCTTCACGCTGATCGAGCTTCTGGTGGTGGTGTCGATCATCGCGCTGCTGATCGGGATTCTGTTGCCGACGCTGGGCTCGGCGCAGAAGGAAGGGAAGGCGGTGGTGTGCGCAGGCAACTCGCGCACTGTGGCGCAGGCGGTGGTGAGCTATGCGAGCTCCGCGAACGGTCAGTTCCCGCCCTCGTACGTGTACGGGGACATGCAGACCGGCGGTTCGTGGAAGACAGAGGACCAGCTGCTGAATCACCCGACGCCGGTGAACGGGTACGTGCACTGGTCGTACTCCCTGTTCTCGAACGGCGAGGCGCCGACGGAAGCGTTCACGTGCCCGTCGGTGGATCACGGCGGGGCGCCGAGGACGAATCCCGGATCGGACCCGGAAGATTGGGAGACCGGGCAGGTCAACGATGTTGGTCAGTCGGCCGGGAGCCAGTCGCAGTTCCCGCAGGATCGTCAGGCGCCTCGGATGGCGTACACGGGGAACGGCGCGATCTTCCCTCGCAACAAGTTCACGCAGTCGGGCGGAGGCCGTCGGAACGTGCTGGTGCGCGACACGGTGCTCCAGCAGCCGCAGCGAACGATCCTGTCGACGGAGTTCTTTTACCGTCAGAGCTGGCGTTCGCTGGCCGACGGGAACGGCGTGATCAAGAGCCACCGTCCGCTGACGCCGTTCGTCGGCGGCTCGACTGGTTCGGACGTGTACTCGGAGCCGACGTTCGGGAACGAGCCGCGGTTCTTCTATCCGAACGAAGAGGCGATCTACCCGCTCAAGCAGATCCCGGACGGGGTGATCTTGGACGCGCAGTCGTCCCTCAACGCGGTGGGCCGGCACCACCCCGGCGGCGACAAAGAGTTCGGGGGCACGGCGAACTTCTCGTTCGCGGACGGGCACGTCGAGCGGATGACGGTGCTCCAGTCCATCCGTGAGCGGAAGTGGGGGGATCGGTTCTACAGCATCACGGGGATGAACCTGGTGGACATGGAGCGGTCGGCGCCCTGAGCGGCGTGGCGTAGTCCCTGTCCGTTCGGAAACACACTCGAGACGAGAGAGGAGTCTGATCATGCGAAGGACGAGAGAGCGGATGGCGGGGATGACGGTGGTGTGCGGTTTGGCGTGCGGGCTGGCCGGGAGCGTGTCCGCGGCGCCGCCGTACCTCATCAACATCAGCGGCGCGACATTGCTGAAGAACTTCCTGAAGGCGCCGGCGTCGACGAATGACTTCCTGGACTGCGACAACGACGGAACGACTCGCGATCAGCTGGCGCCGTTCGACGTCACGCCGCCCTTCCTGACGAGCCAACGGTGGCATGTGCAGTACCGCTCCGTTGGCTCGCTCAACGGGCTGCAGGAGCTGGTCGATTACGGGCGTACGTACGCCGTCGGCATCGACGGCGTCGAGCTGGCCGGCAGCGCTGCGGCGGATGACGCGATGAACAACCGCACGAATTACGTCGTTGCGGGCGTGGTGCAGAACCCTCCGGGCGGGATCGCGAACGGTCAGAATCCTGGCTCGGCGCCGGTCCGCTCGCTGAAGGACGGCACGTACGAGGTGTCGCTGAGCACGGACGGGGGCGTGGCGGGCATCCAGATCGATCTGGCGCCGATCGACGTTCCGACGGCCTGGGCCGTGACGGCGCCCGGATCGGACGGCGCGGCTCCGAGCTGGAGCCTGCGTCCGACGCAGCCGGGGTACGGTCTGAACCCGCGCGAGTCGGTGAACAAGGACGGGAGCGCGACGAGCTTCAACCACATGCTGGTGGACCCGGGCACGATCAATTTCAACTTCGCAAACCCGGACGGGAACACCATGTACGGGACGGATCTGGCGTTCGGCCCGATCGCCGTGATCACGAATCTCGGGACAGGGATGCAGCAGATCAAGTTGTCGCAGCTGCAGCACATGGCCGTGACCGGCCGTCTCCCGTTGGGAGAGAACCTTGTCCAGGTCACGCGCGACGCGGGGTCGGGCACGCGGAACGGGTACAACAACACGACGGGCGTGGACCCGTCGTGGGGCGTCGGTGAGAACATCGGGGACCAGAGCAACACGTCGGCGCAGGACATCCTGGGTCCGAACTTCCGCCCGAGCAACAAGGGCGGCTCGTCCCGCATGGAAGGGACCGTCCGGAACCACCGTCTGGCCATCGGCTACACCGGGGCGGAGCGCGGCGCCGGTTCGTGGCTCACGAGCGGGCAGATGGAGATCCTGGGCGTTCAGAACGATGTCGGCGGCGGGACGATGTTCGTCCGCCCGACGATCTCGAATGTGCTGACGCAGGGGCTCAACGGGTACCACATCGGCGGCCCCGCCGTGATCGCGCACTTCGGCGACGCCAAGGCGTCGGCCCCGGGTTATCCGTACTTCGGCTCGAGCAACGGCAACCCGCTCATGCGGAACCAGCACGCCGCGGCGTATCTGAACAACATCACGGCGTCCGTCGCGGCGTTCAAGGGCGATCCGGGCGGCGACCCGACGGTCTTCTCACCGGGCGAGCTGCTGGCCACGCAGCTCATCCTGCCCAACTCGCGCTCGTTCGTGACCAACCTCACCTCACCGCTGCAGTTCGTGGCGAACGCCAGCCTGAACCCCGCGCTCCAGTCTTTCGCGTTGAACAACAACGTGCTCGCGAATTCCGCGTACGCCACGTTCAACGCGACGACGAACGGGCTCGTGCCGACCCGCACGACGGGCACGGTGTACTCGGACGGCGTGGCGAACGGCGCGAACTACATCACCCAGGCGGGCGCCGCGGTGTCGTACGCCTCCGCGCTCTCGGCTCGCAACAAGATCGCGGGCGACTTCAACAACGACGCGAAGCGTGACTGGAACGACGCGCTCGAGATGGTCAAGGCGTGGCGTGCTCGCAACGGCGGCCCCGCCTGGCAGGCCGGCACGACCGCCATCATCGAGGTCCTGGGCGACTTCAACGGCGACGGCAACTTCAACACGGCCGACGTGCGCTACTGGGCCGACGGCCTGGCCGTCGATCCGACGACCCGCGTGCTCAGCCGCAAGGAGGGCTTCTCGCGCGTCGATGCGGCGCTGGCCGGCGAGGTCGGCGGCGCCACCGCGAACTTCTTCGGCACGACGCTCGCGACCCCGAAGGCGTATCTGAACGGCGACTCGCGCGGCGATGTTGCGGGGCCGAACGGACGGCAGACGGTCGGGTGGGCGCCCATCGGCGCCGACGGCGTCGTGAACGGCCTGGACATCGACTACGTCTTCGCGCAGTTCTCCAACAACGCGAACATCACGGACGGCGCGGCGAACTGGCTGAATCTCAATGAGGCTGCGTTCGTTGATCTGTCCGCGGATATGAACGGCGATCTGGTCGTGGACTGGAACGACGTGAAGGAGCTTGTGCAGGTGATCCTCGGGACGCAGATCGGCGACGTGGACCTGAGCGGCTCGGTGTCGGTGGCCGATCGTGCGATCGCGCAGGGCAACCTGGGCAACGCGGGCGGGTGGTCGATGGGCGACGTGACGGGCGACGGCCAGGTCACGCAGGCCGACGTCGACTACATCGACTCGATCCTCTGCCCGGCGGACGTGAACTCCGACGGCATGGTCACCTTCGTGGACCTCAACGTGGTGCTCTCGTTCTTCGGTCAGCCCGGCACGTTCGCTCAGGGCGACACGAACCGCGACGGCGTCGTGAACTTCCTCGACCTCAACAACCTCCTGAGCGCGTTCGGCACGACCTGCCCGTAATGAACTGATTCGGAACCCCCTCACACCCGGCGACGCCCTGCGCAAGCGGGGCGTCGTCGCGTTTTGTGGGGGCGGGGGCGTCGCGTGGACCTGATCGAATGGACGGTCGGGAGCGGTGGGTCCCCGACCGCCCGGTCTCTCTTTCCTCTGAGGGGGGGAGCGTGAGTGGGCCGGCGATCTCACGCTTGAACGGGGGGAAACGCCGCCGGTGAGGTAGACTGCGTTGGCTTGCCTCAGACGGCGAGATAGGGAGCGAGCCGATGGCCGCGGAGACCCCAGAGCAGCAGATGTTGGCGGGGCGCGTCCGCGAGGCGGCGGAGGGGAACGAGGAATCGCTCATGGCGTTGCTTCGGCACGCCGGGCCGGGGCTGCGGGCGCACCTGGCGTCTCGGATCGGTTCATTGTGGCGGTCGGTTTTGGATGAAGACGACGTGCTGCAGGTGACCTACCTGGAGGCGTTCCTTCGGGTGTGCGCGTTCCGGCCCCCGGAGGGGCCCGGCGCGGCGGACGCGTTCTTCGGGTGGTTGCGCCGGATCGCGGAGAACAATCTGACGGATGCGATCCGGGGGCTGGAGAGCGCGAAGCGGCCGGACCCGAGGCGGCGGATGACGGGTGGGACGATGGAGGAGTCGTTCGTTGCGTTGGTGGAGGTGTTGGGGGCGACGTCGACAACGCCGAGCCGAGTGGCCGCGCGCGACGAGGCCGGAGAGCTGATGCGGGAGACGCTGGAGCAGTTGCCGCCGGATTATGCGCGGGTGATCACGCTGTACGACCTGCAAGGCAAGGCGCCGTCGGACGTGGCGCAGGAGATGGGTCGCACGCAGGGGGCGGTGTTCATGCTGCGTGCGAGGGCGCACGACCGCCTGAAGGACCTGCTGGGGCCGGAGTCGAGGTTTTTCTCGCAGGGTTCGTGAGTGGTTGTGGAGAGCAACGCTTGGTGGAGGTGGGGGGAATGTCGTGGAGCGCTGACGCGTGACGGAGCCACCGAACAACCCGCCGAGCAAGCCGACGCCGGGAGGGAGCGGGGAGGGGTCGGATCGTGAAGATCGGCTGATCGACGCGGCGCGTGCGCAGGCGAATCGTCCCGGGAGCGGGACGCCGAGAGGGACGTCCGGGGCGAGGGGGTTCGAGCCGCCGCCGTCGCTTGCGCTGCCGAACTACGAGATCGTCCGGGAGATTCACCGGGGGGGTCAGGGGACGGTGTACCTGGCGATCCAGAAGGGGACGAAGCGGAAGGTCGCGATCAAGGTGATGCACGCGGGGAGCGTGGAGGGGGGGCGGTTCACGACGCGGGATCGTGCGAGGTTCGATCGTGAGGTGCAGATCCTCGGTCAGATGGCGCACCCGAACATCGTGGCGATCCACGAGTCGGGGATCACGCAGGGCGGCGCGTTCTACTTCGTGATGGACTACATCTCGGGGCAGACGCTCGACGCGTGGATGAAGGCCGAGGGGCGAACCATCGAGGAGACGCTGCGCCTGTTCGGCCGGATCTGCGACGCGGTGAACGCGGCGCACCTGAAGGGAGTCATTCACCGGGACCTGAAGCCGGGGAACATCCGTGTGGACAACGCGGGCACTCCGTTCGTGCTGGACTTCGGGCTGGCGAAGGTGGCGACGGGGGAGGTGGATGATTCGACGCGGCTGCGGGTGATGACGATGACGGGGCAGTTCGTGGGAAGCCTGCCGTGGGCGAGCCCCGAGCAGGCGGAGGGGTCTCCCAACAAGATCGACATCCGGACGGACGTGTACTCGCTCGGGGTGATCCTGTTCCAGATGCTGACGGGGGGTCAGTTTCCGTACCGCGTCATCGGGAACATGCGCGACGTGCTGGACAACATCCTCCGTGCGGAGCCCGCGCGGCCGAGCACGGTGCGCCGGCAGATCAACAACGAGGTCGAGACGATCGTGCTCAAGTGCCTCTCGAAAGAGCGGGAGAGGCGGTACCAGAGCGCGGGCGAGCTGGGGCGCGACGTGGGTCGGTACCTGGCGGGCGACCCCATCGAGGCGAAGCGCGACAGCGGGTGGTACGTCATCCGCAAGACGCTGCGTCGTCGGCGCGGGGTGGCGGGCGTGGTCGTGCTGTTCACGCTGTCAATGATCGCGTGGGGAGCGTCGATGTCCGCGCTGTACGGGCGCGCGTCGAGGGCGGAGCGGGCCGCGGTGGCCGCGCTGGAAGGGGAGCGGACGGCGCGCGAGGGCGAGCGTGCGGAGCGGGAGCGCGCCGAGGCGAACTTCGAGTCGGTGCGCGGGCTTGCGCGCACGATGATCGTGGACTTCAACGACGACATCCGGGAGCTGCGCGGGGCCACGGGCGCGCGGGACCGGCTGCTGCGCGAGGCTCGCGCGTACCTGGAAAAGGTCCGCGCGCAGGGGGACGAGGACGTCGGTTTCCTCCGCGAGCTGGCCGACGCGCACGACCGGGTGGGGGAGCTGCAGGCGGGCGTGTACGGCCCGAGCACGAGGGAGTCGGCGCAAGGGAGCGTGGGCTTCGCGGAGGCCAGACGCCTGCGCGAGCGGGTGCTGGCGCGTCTCCCGGGCGACGCGCGAGCGCACGCGGACATGGCGCGGAGCCTGCAGCGCTCGGCGACGCTGCTGCAGCAGGAGAGGAATTACGGGGATGCGCTCGGCGAGATGGAGCGTGCGATCGGGGAGTGCGAACGAGCCCTGTCGTTCGTGAACGACGGGGAGACGGGCGTGCGCGCGGACACGGAGGCGCTGCGTGCGTCGTGCGTCGTGGGGGCGGGCGACCTCTCGTTGCGCCTGTCGGAGGAGGCGCGCGTGCCGGATGAGAAGACCGAGCACGCGCGCGAGGCGTTGGCGCGGTACGACGCTGCCGGCGCACACTGGCGCTCACGAGCCGGCGACGGCGGTGCGAGGCGTGCGCTGGCGACGATCGAGTCGAAGCGTTCGCGCGCGCTGCTGGCGCTGGCCGAGCGCGGGGAGACGGCGAGATTCAACGAGGCGCGCGAGGCGGTGGACGCGGCGCTGGCGGCGTTCGAAGCCATCGCGCGGGAGAATCCGGCCAGCCGACGCGCGCAACGCGACGTCTGGATCGCGCTGCATCACCGCGGGGACATGGGCTTGCGGATGGCCCGCGGAGAGGGCGCGGGGCTCGCAGAGGAGGAGCGGTCCGCACGCCAGCGCGCGGCGAGCGGGGCGGCGCTTGAGGACTTCGAGCGCGCGGTCGGGATCGCACGCCGATTGGCCGCGGACGAGGAGAACGTGGAGGCGCAGCGGGATCTGGCGCTCTGCCTGAACAAGCAGGGAAACACGCTGCTTGCGCTGCGCAGGGTCGAGGAGGCGCGCCGCGTGTACGCGGACTCGCTCGACGTGCGCCGGGCGTTGCACGCGGGGGACCCGACCTCGCGCCACGCGCACGATCTGTTCGTGGGGCTGGTCAAGGCCGGGGAGGGCTCGCTCGCGCAGGCCGACCTGCACTCGTCGGGCGATGCTGAGGCGGAGTCGCGGGCCGAGGCTCGGAGGCATCTTGAGGAGGCGTGGGAGGTGCTGCGCGGGCTGATCGAGCTGGGGGTGCACGATCCGGGGTCCGGGGAAGTCCGGGAACTTCGAGGCCTGCTGGAGCGGGCGGGAGGCTCGCTGCAGGAATCGATTGTCCCGCCAAATAACCATTGACCCCCACGGGAGGGGGTGGTACTTTGGCTCTTGCGTAGGGACGGAGATCTTTTTTTTGCTGCGCGCGGCGGCGCACATCCGCGGCGAGCGGCCCTGAGAGGATGTCGTATGTCCACGATGATTCGTGATCGGCGTGTGTTCGCGCGGGCGGTGCTGGCGTGCGCGGGCGGGTTGTTGTCGCTCAGCGCCATGGCGGGGCCCGTGGACGTGTTCTGGCTCAGCGCCGCGAGCGGCGACTGGGGCACGGCAGCGAATTGGAATCCGGCGGTCGTCCCGAACAACAACGGCACGGAGTTCAACGCGTTCCTGCAGGTTGCCGGCGCGGCGTACGTGGTCTCGCTCGACGCGAACTTCACGCTGCGCGACTTCACGATGTCCTCGATCGACGCGTCGCTCGACCTGCTCTCGAACCGGCTCACGGTGGAAGGGGCGTTCACGCAGGGCGCCAACACGATCACGGGCACGGGCGGGATGGGGGAGCTGTTCGTGAACGGCTCCGCGTTCCTGACCGGCTCCACGCTCACCGGCTTCTCGGCCATGCGGACCCAGACCGATCTGAACATTGCCGGTTCGACGTTCAACGGCGTCATGGCCGTGATGAGCCAGGGCACGCTGAACTTCCTGGGCGCCGCGGCGAGCGAGATCCGCGACACGTGCATCGATCATGAGGGTCTGGCGATCAACTGGTCGGGGGACGGCGGGATCATGATGGGCGCGGGGGGCGAGATCCGGAACGGCGCCGCGTCAACGTTCACGATCTCGGGGAATGGGGCGGTGACGCTCATCGGCGGAGCCGCGCGCGTGCTGAACTCGGGGACCATGGTCAAGACGAGCGCGGGAACGACGTCGATGACGGGCGTGACGCTCGACAACGCGGGCGCGCTCGACGTGGGCAACGGTGTGTTCTCGACAGACACGGTGCAGAACATGACCGGCACGACGCTTGTGGGGGGCGCGTGGACGGTGCGCGCGGGGGCCACGCTCGACTTCGTCGGCGCGACGGTGCAGACGAACGAGGCGAGCGTGACTCTCGAGGGCGCGGGCTCCTCGTTCGGAGCGTTTACGGACAACGTATCCGTGAACGGCGCGTCGGGCGTGATCGCGATCAAGGGCGGACGATCGCTCACCACGTCTGGGGATTTCACGAACGACGGCAAGCTCGACGTCGGCGCGGGCTCGACGTTCAAGGTCGCCTCGGGCTCGGTGCTGACGAATTTCAACGCCGGCACGAAGACGCTCGACGGGGGTGTGTACGACATCGCCGGCGCTCTCATGTTCGACGGCGCCGACGTCGTTACGCTGGACGCCGACGTCACGCTCCGCGGCTCGGGCGCGACCATTCAGAACGAATCGAACGCCAACGCGCTGCTCCAGTCCTCGGCCCAGACAAACACCATCGGCGCGAACGGGAAGCTCGCGATCCGCGACGGCATCACGTTCACCACGGGCGGCGACACGCTGGTGGCCGCCGGAGGGCTGCTCGACATCGGCGTCGGCACGACGTTCAAGGTCGCGACGGGGTTCGACCTGCTGAACATCTCGCCCACGGGCGTGCTCAACGACGCCGGAATCATCCTGAAGGGAACGCTGCAGGCGGACAACGCGGACGTGGTGGAGATCGGCGCCGCAGCCGACCTGACGCTCGACGGTGATGGCTCCGAGCTGCTCAACGGCTCGGGCCAGAGCGCGTTCCTGGGGCTGGAGCGCATCGACTCTGGATCCTTGACGATCAAGGGCGGGCGCGATCTCACCATCACCAATTCCACGACGCCCTTCACGCTTGCTGGCGCGACGGGCAAGCTGACCGTAGGGCCCGGCGTCCCGGCGGATGGGCCGGGCATGGGCAACGACAGCATCCTCTCTGTGACCGGGGATGTGGGCGTGAGCGCGGGCGTTCTGCTCGTCGACGACGGTCTGCTGACGGTCGGCGGCGCCACCGGCCTGACGCAGTCGGGCGGCACACTCACGCTCGCGAACGGGGGTGAGATCGCATTCAGCGGCGCGGGCAGCTACGTGCAGTCGGGCGGCGGCCTCACCGGGACTGGAACGATCGACGGCATGGTCGCTCTGAACGGAACGCTTGCGCCGGGCTCCTCGGCCGGCGCGATCCACGTCACGGGCGACGTCCGCGTGCGTCCCGACGCGGTTTTCGAGTTTGAGATCGAGAGCGCCACGGTGTTCGACCGGTTGACGGTGGGGGGGGCGCTCACGTTCGAGGCGCCCGAGGGGAATGAGGGCGGCGCCGTGTTCCGTGTCCTGGCGCTCGGCGGCTACGCGCCGCTCGTCGGTGATGCGTTTGAGATGGTGACGTTCAAGGAGGCCCGCGACGGTGGGTTCGCATTCTTCGAGGGCCTCTCGCTCGGGAGCGGGCTCTTCCTGGACGTCGAGTACACGGATCACGCGCTCGTGTTGCGCGTCGTCCCGGCGCCCGGGACGCTCGCCTTGGGGGGGGCGTCGCTGGCCTGGGCACGACGACGTCGGGACCGGTGAGCCGGTGTGCCTCCGGCCCTGAAGGTCGTGCAATACGGGCGTTGCTCGCTGCGTTGGGCGTGGCACGGAGGCTCAAACATGCGGATCGTGATCGTGGCGGTGTTGGGGATGCTCGCGGGCTCAGCTCTTGCGCGACAGAGCTTCGTCAATTTCGAGAGCCCCCACGTCCATCCCTTGGAGCTGACGCCCGACGGCACTCGCCTGCTCGCGGTCAATACGGCGGATAACCGGCTCGAGGTGTTCGCGGTCGGCTTCGGCGGCGCACTCACGCCCATCGCGTCCGTCCCCGTCGGCATGGAGCCGGTCTCGGTCCGCGCCCGCGGCAACGGCGAGGCGTGGGTCGTCAACCACCTCTCCGACTCGCTCAGCGTGGTGAGCCTCAGCACGTTCACGGTCACGGCCACGCTGCTCACCGGCGACGAGCCGGCGGACGTCGTGTTCGCCGGAGCGCCGCAACGCGCCTTCGTGTCCGTCACACAGGAGAACCGGATCCGCGTCTTCGATCCGCTGAATCTCGCGGCGCCGGCGCAGGTGGTCACGATTCTGGGCGAGGAGCCGAGAGCGTTGGCCACGGACGGCACGCGCGTGTACGCGGGCATTTTCGAGTCCGGGAACAAGACGACGATTCTGTCCCCGCCGGACGTGAACAGCCCGGGGAGCCCGTACCCGGGCCGGCCGAACCCCCCGCCGAACGCGGGCAACGCCTTCAACCCGCCGATGCGCGTGGGGAACCCGCCTCCACCCCCGGTCGGACTCGTGGTGAAGAGGCAGGCGGACGGCGCCTGGCGCGACGACAACAACCGGAACTGGTCGAACGTGGTGACCTGGAACGTGCTGGACCACGACGTCGCGGTGATCAATGCGAGCACGCTCGCAGTGACCTACGTCGACGGGCTGATGAACGCAAACATGGGGCTCGCGGTTGGGCCGGGCAGCCGGGTGAGCGTGGTGGGCACGGACGCGATCAACCATGTTCGGTTTGAGCCCAACGTCAACAGCGTCTTCCTGCGCGTGATGTACGCGAGCTTCGAGCCCTCCAGCGCGGCCACGCCGATCGTTTCCGACCTCAACCCGCATCTCACGTACACCACGACGTCGGCGCCGCCGGAGGTGCGGCGCCAGTCCGTCGGCGACCCGCGCGCGATCGTGTGGAACGCGAGCGGGACGGTGGGATACGTGGCCGGGCTCGGCTCGAACAACGTGGCGCGGATCGGTCCGGCCGGGGAGCGTCTGGGCCTGATCGAAGTGGGGGAGGGGCCGACCGGGCTTGCGCTCCATGAGCCGAGCGGCCGGCTGTTTGTGCTCGACCGGTTCGAGGGCGCCGTGTCTGTCATCGACACGGCCGCGAACGCGGAGATCGCGCGCCGCTCGTTCTACGACCCGACACCGGTCGATATCCGGGTGGGCCGCCCGTTCCTGTTCAACACGCATATCTCGTCGGGGCTCGGCCAGGCCTCGTGCGGCTCGTGCCACATCGACGGTCGCACGGACGCGCTGACGTGGGACCTCGGCGATCCGGCGGGCACAGTGAAGCCGTTCAACCAGATCTGTCAGTTCGGCGGGCAGTGCCAGGACTGGCATCCGATGAAGGGCACGATGTCCACGCAAACCCTCTTCGGGCTCGTGAACACCGGGCCCATGCACTGGCGGGCAGACCGCGAGGACTTCGCGGCGTTCAACCCGGCGTTCGTCTCGCTGCTCGGGCGCGAGACGGAGCTCACGCCCGCGGAGATGCAGGCGTTCACGGTGTACGTCGACACGCTCCGCTTCCCGCCAAACCCGTTCCGCAACCTCAACAACACCCTGCCGACGACCTTTGCGAACGGCGGCAACCCCGGCGCCGGGCAGAACCTGTTCAACGTCATCCCGCTCGTCGGCACACCGTTCACGTGCAACGCCTGTCACTCCCAGCCCGCGGGAACCAGCACCACGCTCGCCTCGGCCAATCTCATCGCGACCTCGGCGCAGAGCCTGAAGACGCCCCACTTGCGGAACCTCTACGAGAAGACCGGCTTCTCGCGCCAGAGCCAGACGAACACGCGCGGCTTCGGCTTCTCGCACGACGGGCACATCGACTCGCTCGCGGCGTTTCTTGCGCTGCCGCAGTTCGGCTTCGCGCCCGGCCCTCCGGGCCAGCAGCAGCGGCGCGACGTCGAGGCGTTCCTGATGTGCTTCTCGCAGGACACGCCGGCGGGTGTTGGCGCGCAGGCGCACGTCGATAGCCCGACTCCCCCCGCGGCCGTGGCGCAGCGCCTCGACACGATCCTGAACGTCGCGCTCTCGAACAATGTCGGGCTCGTCGTCAAGGGCGTGCAGGGCGGTGTGCCGCGCGGCTACGCCTACGACGCCATCGCGAACATCTTCCGCGCTGACAGGGCGGGGGAGACGATCACGACTGCCGCGCTGCGGGCCTCGGCTTCGCTGAGCAACCCGCTGACGTTCACGCTCGTGCCGCGGAATTCGCAGACGCGCCTGGGCATCGACCGCGACGGCGATGGCTTCCTGGATCGTGACGAGGTGCTGGCGCGGAGCAACCCGGCGGACCCGTCGAGCGTGCCGGGGCCGTTCTGCCCGGGCGACCTCAACGGCGACCTCGTCGTGAACTTCGGCGACCTCAACGTCGTGCTCACGTCGTTCGGACTCCAGGGCATGCCGGGCTACATCACGGGCGACACGGACGCGGACGGCGACGTTGATTTCGCCGATCTGAACGCCGTGCTGAGCGCGTTCGGGCAGGGGTGCTGATCCCGCGCGGGGCGCGCGGTTGTGGGCGCTGAAGAGCGGGCCGGAGGAGCCCGCTCTTGGCGCGAGCTGGCGTTATCCCCTGAATCAGGCTATCTTGTTGCCCCCCGATTTTTAGGAGGCAACGACACATGCGGAAGCCAATGCTCGCGTTCGCTCTCGTGTTCACGCCACTCGCCCTGGTCGCTTGTACGTCGAAGCCGACGTCCTACACGCCCGTGCCCGGCGCGAGCCAGGGACGCGTGTACGAGGGGTACGAGGGCTATCAGCGGAAGGTGACGACGAACTCGCGCGAGGCGCAACGGTTCTTCGATCAGGGCATGCAGTTGCTGTACGGGTTCAATCACGACGAGGCGATCCGTTCCTTCGAGGAAGCCGCCGCTATCGACCCGGATTGCGCCATGGCCTACTGGGGCATCGCGTACGCGAACGGGATCAACATCAACGACCCTGCGATGAGCGAGGTGCGGAACCGGCAGGCGTACGCGGCCGCGCAGGAGGCCCTGCGCCGCTCGAACGATGAGACACCGGTGGAGAAGGCGCTCATTGGCGCCGTGGCGGAGCGGTATGCATACCCGCCGCCGAAGGACCGGCGCTCGCTCGACGAGGCGTACGCGAGCGCGATGGAGAAGGTGTGGCTGGAGTTCACGGACGATCCGGACGTGGGCGCGCTGTACGCAGAGTCGCTGATGAACCTGCAGCCCTGGAGCTACTGGACGAAGTCGGGGGCGCCGAAGGGGCGCATCCTGCACGCGGTGTACGCGATCGAGCGCGTGCTGAAGGATCACCCATATCACCCCGGGGCGAATCACTTCTACATCCACGCGATGGAGGCCTCGCCCGAGCCGGAAAAGGCCGTGCCCGCGGCCGAGCGGCTCGACGCCCTCGTGCCCGGCTCCGGGCACCTCGTGCATATGCCCTCGCACATCTACGCGCGCGTGGCGCGGTACTCCGACGCCGCGGATTCCAATGAGCGGGCGATCAAGGCGGACGAGGCATACTTCGCCAAGGCGCCCGAGCCGCAGTTCTACCGGCTCTATTTCATCCACAACGTTCACTTCCTGACGTTCGCCGCGATGATGGAGGGGCGGTACGAGACGGCGATCGGCGCCGCGCGGCGGATCGACGCGGAAGTGCCGGAGGAGTTTCTGCGCGCGTTCGTGTTCCTGGCGGACGGGCTCATGCCGACGTCGCGTCACGTGCTTATCCGCTTCGGCAAGTGGCAGGAGATCCTGGACATGGAACGCCCGCGCGAGTTCCAGAAGCTGTCGATCGCCATGCATCACTACGCCCGCGGTATTGCGCTCTCCGCGTTGGGCCGTGCGAGCGAAGCGAGGGAGGAGCAGCGCCTCTTCCTGAGCGCCGCGGCGCGCGTGCCGGGCGATTGGTGGGTGTTCCAGAACAAGGTGCACGACATCCTGCCGATCGCGGAGGCGATGCTGGAAGGGGAGATTTTGTACCGCGAGGGCCGACACGATGAGGCGTTCGCGGCGCTGCGCAAGGGCGTCGCGCTGGAAGACCGGCTGGTGTACGACGAGCCGCCGGGCTGGATGATCCCGGTGCGGCACGCCCTGGGCGCGCTGCTCATGGGCGCGGGTCGGCATGCCGAGGCAGAGAAGGTGTACCGGGAGGATCAGATCAATTACCCGGGCAACGGGTGGTCGCTGCTGGGGCTGGAGCGTGCGCTGCGCGCGCAGGGCAAGACAGAGGAGGCCGAGCGCGTCGGCGCGCGGCTGAAGAGCACGTGGGCGCGCGCGGACGTGAGGCCCACGTCGTCGTGCTTCTGTCAGCCGGGGGAGTGAGCCGTAATAGGCTTCTGACATGTGCTTGGTCGTGTACGTGGCGTCGAGCGTGCGGCCCGGTCTCATTCCGTGGAACGAATCGGTACGCTCGTTTCACGTCAGTGAGATCGATGACGCGCCGAGAGTCATGCGAGAGAGTGCCGGGTGCGCGCACGTCGTGTACGCGGGTTCGAATCAAGGGTGTGGCTGCGGGTTCGGATTCGGCGAGCCGCGATTCGATGAGGATGGTTGGGAGGACGAGGAGTGCAGGGCGTGTCGCGAGCAGATCGCGGCGTATATCGGCGAGTTGCTGCAGCGAGGCGCTGAGGTCTTGCTCTACACATGCATTGACGGCGATCAGGACGAGCCGGCCGTGGGTAGAAGAACCACGACGCCGTCCTGCGTCGTCGACGATCCCCTTGTCATCGAGGAGCGCGTGCTGCTGCGTGTCGTGGCGAGTCACACAACAACAGTGCGAGGCCGCTTCACGTGATCACGTGCGCTCCGAGAAGCCGGAATGAGCACTGGGGCACGAGGAAGCACAGCGGAGTCGCGTCATGGACCAACTCGCGTGCAGCTTCTGAGTCCACCGTCCCACGCAGGGGACGACACTCGCTCATCGGGATACTCAGTTCGATCTCCTGTCGGAAAACCGTGTCTGAGCCGGGTGTCGCCGTCAACGCGCGATCCTGCGGAACGCAGTAGGCAAGCATTTCGAACCAGTCGCCGAAGCACATGCGCCACGGCTCTTCGAGTGCGGGTGTGTCCGCGGCCACAAACGCGGCCTCGCAGTCCGGGGCAGAGCCTGGCCCCGGTCGCAAATACATTTGGAGACATCCACTCGCGTCTCGCTCGACGCAAGCCGCGGCGGGCACGTGCATCGGCACACCCTCGGCAAGCAGACGCGTCACCAACGCGATCGGAGTGTTGGTGATAGCTGTTGACAGGAACAGCACGCCCCGGATGCCCGTCCGTGGCTCTTCGACGTACAGCCTCCAGTTCGATTGAACGGGCGAGGGCCAGAGACGGCGGAGCGGGCCGACAATCTCTGGACCGAAGTGCCCGTGCCGGTACGTGAGGAATGTGAACATCGCGTACCGCCCGTCCGGGCCCAGCCGTTGGAGCGTGAGCTGGGGCGGAACAAGGTGTGCGAGATCCGTCGCTGCGATCAGATAGTTCACGTACACCACGTCCGTGATATCGCTCGCCATGACGAGGCCGGGAATGCGCCTGCAGACCGCACGGGCAGTCCGACTGTTTGCGAGCAGCTCTGCGAGCCGAGCAAAGACGGACCGCGACGGATGCAGCCATGGGGCCTGGCCATTCATGCGTGTGTGTGGATCCGGCTCAGCGTCATGGTCTCCTGAATCGTGCATGCCAGCTCATCAGTCTCGCAGCCTGCCATGGCTCTTGCACAGATTCCGGTCGCCCAGATGCGGTCACCCGTGGCGGTGAGAGGCGGTGCTGGACTTCCTCCCCGACACCCCCTAGTCTTCGCCCTCCCACGGACGGGCTCGTCCGAGGGGCACATCTGAGGCCGGTGGCTCGATCAGGACGCGGCCCGCGTCCGGGACATTCCGGTTTCGACGACACCGGAATCCCGATCCAAACGGGATCAGAGAACAACACGCATATGGACTTTCAAGTGCTCGGGCTCGCTCAGCCCATCGTTCGTGCTATCGCCACCCAGGGATACACCACCCCCACCCCCATCCAGGCCAAGGCCATCCCGGTGATCCTCACCGGCAAGGACGTCTTCGGCTGCGCCCAGACCGGCACCGGCAAGACCGGCGCCTTCGCCATGCCCGTCCTCAGCCGGCTCGCGCCGCCCGCGCGAGAGCCCGGCGCACGCCCGGTCCCGGCCGATCGTCGCCCGCGCGCCATCGTCCTCTGCCCCACGCGCGAACTCGCCATGCAGATCTTCGAGAGCTTCCGCACCTACGGACGCCACCTCGCCCTGCGATACGTCACGGTCTTCGGCGGCGTCAGCCAAACGCCCCAGGTCCGTGCGCTCCGCGCCGGTGTCGACGTCATCGTCGCCACCCCCGGCCGACTCCAGGACCTCATGGAGCAGGGTCACGTCGATCTGAGCGCGATTCAGATGCTCGTACTCGACGAGGCCGACCGTATGCTCGACATGGGCTTCGTCCACGACATCCGACGCATCGCGGAGGAAATCCCCGAGACCCGCCAGACCCTCCTCTTCTCGGCCACGATGCCGGGCGAGATCCGAAAGCTCGCCGACACCCTGCTCCGCGAGCCCGAGTTCGTCCAGGTCGCGCCCGTGGCCTCCACGGCCTCGGCCATCGCCCAGTCCGTCTACCACGTCTCCGGCAAGAACAAGCCGGAACTCCTGCAGCGGCTCCTGCGCGACGAGAGCGTCGGCCGCACGCTCGTCTTCACGCGCACCAAGTGGGGGGCCGATCGGCTCGTCAAAACCCTCCGCGACTCCGGCATCGAGGCCGGGGCCATCCACGGGGACAAGAGCCAGAACGTCCGCACACGCACCCTCCTGGGATTCAAGACCGGACGCGTGCCCGTCCTCGTCGCCACCGACATCGCGTCCCGCGGCATCGACGTCGACCAGATCTCCCACGTCTTCAACTTCGACATGCCCAACGACCCCGAGACCTACGTGCATCGCATCGGTCGCACGGCGCGCGCCGGAGCTTCCGGCACGGCCTACTCGTTCTGCGATCACCACGAGCGCAGCGGCCTTCGCGCTATCGAGCGCCTCATCGGCTCGCCTCTCAAGGTCATGGACAACGAGCCCGACCTCGTCATGCAGGCCCCTCTCCCAGGCAGGCCGCGACCTCAAGGCGGCGGGCAGCGCCCGGACGGCTCGCACAGCGGAAAACGCCACAAGCGGGCGCCGCATCGCGGCCACAGGGACACAATCGACCGGGAAGAAGGACGCCCATCCGGAGAGAAGAGCCACCACCCAGGCTCCGGCAACCGAGCCAAGAACCGTGGACGCGGAGCGGTGTCGTTTCGCCCGCGTTAACCGGACCGCCGGCCGACCTCGACTGGGAGGCGGACCGCTCGCTGAACCATTTCCCTGGTCCGGCCCGGTCTGAAGAACGGGCGTGCCAGTCGCGCTGAATCCACCCTCGGAGCAACAACACGAAGGGGAGGCGCTTGACACATAACCAAATGGCTATATATTGCATGCATGGACCTCGTCTTCCGCGCACTGGCTGATCCCACGAGACGCGAAATCATCGATCTGCTCGCGCTGCGGCCGCGGACCGTCACCGAGATTCTTCGTCACTTCGCGTTCACGCAGCCCGCGCTTTCCAAGCACCTGCGCATCCTTCGTGAGGCGGGAGTAGTCGACGTCGATCGGGATGGTCGGCTGCGTCGATACCGCCTGTCTGACGCCGCGTTGGGAGACGTGGCCGCGTGGCTCACGCGTCATCGGCGCTTCTGGGGAGAACGTTTGGAGGCGTTGGCAGGCGTGCTCGACGACGTCGCCGCGAAGGAAGGGGTGCTTCCGTGACGAGTCTGCGTGTAGATCGCGTGTACCCGCATCCGCGCGGGCTTGTGTGGCGTGCGCTCACGGAGCGTGATTTGCTCGAGCGTTGGCTGATGCCCAACGACTTCGAGCCGCGTGTGGGCCATCGGTTCACGTTCACCACTGACCGCGGGCCGGGCTTCGATGGGATCGTTCGGTGTGAGGTGGTGGAGGTCGTCGAACGAGAGCGGCTGACATTCACCTGGGTCGGCGGGCCGATTGACACCGTCATCACGTTCACGCTCGCGGACGTGCCGGGAGGCACACGCCTCGTGCTTGAACAGACCGGATTCCGAGGGCTGCGCGCCTGGATAGTCTCACGGATCCTCGCGATTGGGACGCGGGTTATATACGGCCGAAAGCTCCCTGCGCTGCTGGACGAGATGGCAGGGCATGGAGGCGCATCGGTGCAGGGCGAGGGATGCATGACGCCTCGGCAACGATTCTGGGAACGCGCCCTGCGCTTCCTCTGGAGGTCGAATTAGCATGGCGAACGCATCGGATCACACCGCCCGCGGTCGGGTGCTCACGCTCCACCCGAAGGGAAAGCAGGGCGCGTCCATCGACCGCGTCAAGTACGACGAGATGCGCCGCGCCATACTGCGGAGCATGCCGCGAGGAAGGGCGGGCATCGCGTTGTCCGAGCTCACAGACGCCGTGCGCGAGCGCATCGACGCGCGGGTCTTCGGTCCCGCAGTGGGGTTGAAGTGGCACCTCATCACGGTGAAGCAGGACCTCGAAGCGCGGGGAGAGATCGAGATCGTGCCGGGCTCACGGCCGCAGCGTCTGCGACGCGGTCGCGAAGGTGCGCGATGAATCGGCGGCTCGTCATCGCGGTCATCGCGTTCGTCCTGGCGGCTGTCGTCGTCGTGCTCGGGCCGTACTCGGACGTTCGAGCGCTGTTGCGTCCTCGTCCACCCTTCGAGGAGCAACCGATCCGCGCGACCGAGGCTGCGCGGGTGCTCACGGAACTCGGTCCTTCGGGACGCGAGATCTACAGGCGGCAACTCCGGTGGGATCTGCTCGTCATCGCAGCCAACGCGACGTGGCTCGCGATCTGGCTCTCCTCGGTGGCGCGACGGACATTGTCCCGACGCGCGGGGCTTGTCCTCACCGTGTGCGGGGCCGATGCGCCGGCGTTTGCCGATCTGATCGAGAACCTGTCGATCTCCCGCCTGATGGCGGCGCCCTCGGCCCCGCGAGAGTTGTGGATCACGCTCGCGCACGGCGCGACGACGACCAAAGGCGCCGCATTCATGCTCGCTCTCGCCGCCGCGATCACGCTGTCTTTCACGCTCGGCGCAAGATCGTGGCGACGACGCGCTCGTTCGCGCGCATGACGCCGAGTCTCGCGGACATGTTTTCGTGGCATCGATGTCCCCGGCATGGGCGCACGTAGCCCCAGGGCAGTGGGGGGCTTGCGGCCTGTCCGGGTCAGATGACACGGCAGCGCCATGTTTGGAAGTCGCATCCCGCCAAAGCGAGGGGCTCAGAAACAACGCGATGGACGAAATCCCATGCGCCCCGGCAGGGGCGACAGCTCGACGTGACGGTCGAAGCGATGATGTCGTGGTGAGTATCGGCATTGCGCGCGTGCGGGGCCTCGGATCAATTGCCGGCCACTATCAATCGCGTCACGCGCAGTGACCGCGCGAAGTGCGTGCTGGGTCGTGTGGCGCCCTTCTTGCGTTGCCCCATCTCGACCAGGACCCGGGAAAAAGGAGAACGCACATGACAATCGCGCACCGCTGTTCGCGCACTCTCACCGCGATCGCTTCGGCGCTCGGCTCAGCATCCGGCGCGCAGGCCGGGCTCGAGTCAGCGCCGAGCTCGCAGGCGCTCGCGGAGCGCGCGCCGTCACCGTCGCGACCATGTCGCTGGCGCCGTCCGACCCGCCGACGCGTACGACGCGACCGTCGACCCCACCGCGAACGTGGCAATCACCAGCATGCTCCCAGAGAGCGTCGGCAACAGGAACTCGATCGACTCCGGGTTCACGCTCGGCACGTGCGGCGCGAGCACGCTGGAATCCACGCCCTTGGCGACCATGACCCACGCGATCGAAAGCGCGCACTTCAAGAGCGGCTCACCCACGGCTGTTCGAGCAGACGGTTCAGGAAGAATCTCACGCGCTCGGGCATGTTCTCTGCTCCTGCCTGATCGGGATGACGCCCCGCACACGCCTCGAACTGATCGCGACAGGGATTGCCCATGGCGCCCCGATCGTCCTAGCCGTCCGTGCTGATTCGCGCTCGAGCGGGTCGCGCAGATGAGAGTAACTCACGCACCCCGGAGCCAAGAGCCCGGTGCCCGGAGATCACACCATCGAAACCCGCCGCATTGCGGCCGGACAGCATCGTGGCCGATCGCGCGCCGCCAATCGACATGTTCACGCGAAGTGCTTGATCGAGATGCTCACCTTCGGTCACGGGCAAGTCATCCCGTCCGCAGCAGCGCGGCGATCACGTCGCACGCGCGGTACGACAGACACTCCGCGGTGATGAACGGCCGGATGCACGCCAGATCGTCGCCGGCGGTCAGCAATGGCGGCTCTTCATACCCGTCGGCCCGACGCTGACCAAACCCCAGGTTCGCCACCAGCGAATTGCACAGGCACTTGCGCCCGACCGTGTCCTCCACAGCGCCGCCCTTGCGCACATAGTCCGCAACGGGCTCGGCCGGGCAACGGTACACCGTCGTTCCGTCTGGGTTCAGGCACGCACGTCGCAGGTACCCGAGGTCGCACCGGCGCGGACGCGCCTCATAAACCGCACGCTCGGAAAGCGTCCCCTCCAGCGCGGCCACCTTGAACGGGAAGCTCGTTGGCGACGCGGCCGGATCCGTGAACACCTCGCCGGTCCCGCGGAGCACATGCTCGAGAAACCGCCGACGCAGCGCGGGGTCGAGGCCAGATTCCTCGCAGAAAGCGAACGCGGTGCCCACCTGCACGCCGTGCGCGCCCGAGGCCAGCGCCGCGCGGAGCCTCTCCCGAGAGGCATACCCGCCCGCCAGCCAGAAGGGCACGCCCAGCTCCGCCATCTGCGCGGCGTCCACCGCATCCCGCTCGCCGTAGATCGGTTCACCGCGCCGGGACAACTGCTGGAGCCCACGCGGCGGGGCGTTGTGCCCGCCGGCGATCGGCGCCTCCACCACAAAACCGTCGATGCCGCTCGGCGTTTTCTTGAGCAACGCGCGCGCCAGCGTGGCCGACGACACGATCACAAGAAAACGAGGACGTCTCAGCGGGCTGGCGGCGATCGAACCAAGCTCATCACGCAGCGCGGCCGGATCAAAGCTGAGTGATGGCCTCGAATCGCCCGCGTTGAGCAATTCCAGCGGGACGCGCGCCGATTCGTGACGGCTGAGTCGATCGAGCGACTCCGGAATCTCGCCCGGGATTCCCGCGCCCATCAACACGACGTCCACACCCGCAAGCATCGCGCCGTACAGACTCGGCAGCGTCGGGAACTGAATCTTGTGGAGGTAGTTGATCCCCACCACACCGTCGTGCCCTTCCTTGGCGAGATAGACCTCGACGAAATTCGCGATCACCAGCAGCCACTCACGATCCAAGCTCAGCCTCGCACGCGGCAGCGGGAGGGTTCCGTACCGAACCGTCTCCGCGCGCCGGGCGTGTTCCGGTCGCGCCCCCAGGCCGCAGTCCGCGCCGTGCGCGTCGCGCGCGGATGGCGCGATCGCGCGAAAGTGCCGTTGCATCACCCGTCGTGCGCGCTCCGGCGCGGGAAACGCGCCCAGCGCGCGCCGAACGTGACCGCCAGGATCTCCGCTCGCCAGCCGCCGGACCAGGATCGTGTCGAGCGCTGTCCCCGACACCACCCCGAGCTGGCCGTGCATGGACACCTCACGCGCCAAACGCCAGCCCGATACACCGACTCCCATCCCACCCTGGATCAGCCGAGGCAACATGAGACATCGCTCCCAATCGCACCCGGACCACTCGTGTCCCAGAGGCGCGGTCACAGACGACCAGCCTATCCGAATATACGGACATCCGCATCTGTAAGTCGGCGCCCCCGCTCCGGCGGGTGGTCGGCGCGGGGCGCGCGATCCCGACGGAGTCGCGACAACGCTCGCCGAGCCCGCCGTGCACGGGCGATGCCAAATGGCCGTGCGGCGATCACTCGCGCCGCGCGATCACTCTCCCGCCCGAGCGCCGAACGCCCACAGCACGATGCCGCGCGTCGTGGGGTCCAGCGCCCTGGCGACTGAGTTCCAGAGCTTGTGAGCGATCCCCGACCCGGCCACGGTGCTCCGGGACGCCGTTTCGATCGGCCTCACACCGGCGCGCTCCATCGCCTCGCGCAGAGAGCGATTCGTGAAGTAATTGAGGTGGATCGGCGGGATCAGGAACGGGTCGCGCGTGCCCAGGAGCCTGTACACGCCCGTGAAGTTCGGCAACGCGATGGCCAGCACGCCCCCGGGAGTCAGCAGTTCCCGCGCGCGCCGAAGCCAGTCCATCGGGTCCAGGGCGTGTTCAAGAACCTGGCTCATCAAGATCACTGAAAACGGCCCGTCCTCCGCGCGGATGTCCTCGAACGCGCACCGGCGGAACTCACTGTTCGGCACGATCGTCCGCGCGATCTCCTTCCGCGCATCGAAATCGATCAGGAGCACCGGACCGAAGCCCTCTCGCACGAGGTGGTGCGAGAACTCGCCGTACCCGCAGCCCACATCCAGAGCCTTCCCGCGCTCGTTCGTCAGCCGTGCGATGCGACGGGCAAACGCCGAAGCATCGGGGTGCCGTTCCGCGTCCGGACCCTCCGAACGCGTCGGGAGGTGGTCGAAAGTCGAATAGATCTGAGAAAGCTCCTCGAGCGTCGGTCGGTTCGACACGAATCCCAGGCCGCACTCACGGCATACGCGGATGTGCCACGACGCGCCATGCGCGATCTTGGTCGTATACGGCCGGGATACACCGCCACACACAAGGCACGATGCTTGCTCGATCCCCGCCGTCATACTGCGTTCCTTGGCTTCGAATCGGGCCAGCGCGATCCGGCGCACGCATGGCAGAGACCCAGTGCACTCCGAGCGGTAGCGCGAACGAGAACGCCACTCAAAGAAGGGTTCGATCATACTGAACACGCGCACGCGGCGCAACGGCATCCCGCGCGGACTCGGGCCGCGAACGCACGCACGCCGCCCGGCTCTCGGGCCGCCCTCCGCGGCGTCAATCCGAGCGACCAGAAGCGCAAGCCAACCCCGGGCACCCCAAACGCGCTCTGGTGTCCACGACGCCTCGTCCCGCAACCTGCTTTCGCATCGTGCATCAGACGGCACAGGCGCCCCGGGGAGAGGGGGCAGTCCCCACAAACAGGCCCACACCTCGGAGCCTCACGTCCTCATCACGACGCGGCTTCGCCCTCGGGCACTGTCTCCAGAAGGCGACTGTCGCGGAACGAAGCCGATCCGTGTGCCGCGATGGGCGCCCGGGCGACTGCGATGGGGACGCGAAGACCGACCTCTGCAGTGCCCGGCGCCGAGCGAAACCCAAAAACACAACTCGGCCCCTCTCCCGCGAGAAGGGCCGAGCGTGAATCACAATAGCGGGGGCAGGATTCGAACCTGCGACCTCCGGGTTATGAGCCCGACGAGCTACCAGGCTGCTCTACCCCGCAATCAGGAGCGGAACGGTATCGCCCCTAGACCAAATCGTCAACGACGACACTCCGTCCCTCCCTCGAGCCGAACCGCAACGGCAGGCGCTGGAGTGGGTGTGCGTGGTGCTCGAATGTGGCTCGTCTCAAGGGCTCCACTTCCCCCGGGAATGCCCTTGCCCTCCCGACGATCGGAAGCCAAGTCTGGAACCGTGGTCCCGCGTAGGTCCGTATAGTGTGTCGGTCGGGATCCGGTGAGGGTTCCGGGAACGTCCTGTCCGGGCGGCACTCGCCGCCGACACAGAGTTGATGGGCGGGCGGTGCAGCTGTAATTGCGGCGCCGCTCGTCGGAGGCTTGGAGATGACCAACCGTTCCGCTCGTATCACCCGAACTCAAAGCTCTCGCCTTGCCGGCGCGTTGATCGCCGCATCCGCCGGCGCCGCCGCGTCCGCTCCCTCGTTCGCGATCGCCGAGGCGATGAGCACCATCTGTCGCGAGGTCGGCGACACCGTCGTCTGCGAGTGGTACAGAGGAGTCGGCGGTCATCCCCAGGCCATCGGTCTCCTCCCTCCCGCTGATCAGGTGATCACAGGCTCGCGCTCGATCATCGGCTTCATTAACGGCCTGTTCCCGCTCTCATCTCACGAAGCGTTTGATGACGGAAACGGCGGGTCGCGCGTTCTCGCCGAGATCCAGGCCGGCGCAATTCCCGGCACGGGCGCCAATCCCGCGCCGATGTCCCATGTCGACATCCGCACCAGAGCCACCGGAGTGCTCGGCGCCGCGATCGGCAACGGATCCCCCCAGACCCCAACCCCGCTCGCACGAGGCGTCGCGTTCACCGCACGCGCATACACTGCCAGCGTCGCCAACTTCGTCGGCTCCGCGTCGTCCTTCTCCCCCAACGAGCAGGGCATCTACGCCGCGATGCTCACCATGTGCGACCCCGTCACCCAGGCGCAGATCCCGGGCGGAGGCCTCCCCGGCCTCGCCGACACGATCGTCTTCGGCTACTCAGTCGTCGGCGACTGGGAAGGCGAAGGCTTCACCGCACGCGTCTGCGATTCCATGGCCTCACAGTTCGGCATCACCGTCATCGGCCCCACGAGCGATTCTGGCGCCGGTCCGTTCCCACCGCAGCAACCGGAACTCGCGTTCCGCACCGTCGGCTCGCCAGCCACGGCCTTCAACGTCATATCCGTCGGCGGCCAAGAGTCAGCTGAATTGCTCGCTGCACTCAGCGGGCCTGGCGGCGCCGATGGCGCTGGCGGCGGCGGTGGCGGCGTCTTCTTCTTCGAATACAACAACATCTGGTCGCAGTCCGGACGCGGCCGCGCGGACACCCGTCTTTGGCGCCAGCAGGATCTCACGCAGCCCTCAGGTTTCGCCGTCGAACGCGACTCCCGTCTCGCCGTTGACCTTGTCGCCCCTGCGATGGCCCTCCGGCTCCCCACGGCCGAGGGCGACGCCGTCTACTCGCGCGCCGAGCGCGTCCCCGATCCCCCAACCTCAGGCGACTTGGGATCGCAGTCCACAGCGTTCGCGGCCGGCCTCGTTGGCGGCGCCTGCGCCCTCATTCAGGATGCGTTCAAGGCGCTCCGCGACGGCGCGCCCACGCAGTTCCCGCAGTTTCAAGGGATGACCCGCCTGCACAACACCGCCGTGCGAGCCATCCTCCTCAACGGCACCGACAAGTCCCAGCTCTGGACCAACCAGGGCAACCAAGGCACCGGCAACGCACAGCGCGAACTCTTCACGCAGCAGGCCCTGGACACGGCAGAAGGAACAGGGCGGCTCGACCTGCACAATCTCTACCGGCAGTTCCAGGGTCGAATCGCCTCCGGCATCCTGGCCGAGCAGGCCGCGACAATGGACTCCGAACTCACGTCGACGCTCTTCGCCATGACGCGGGATCCAGGCTCCATCGGTAATCCCAGCGGCCTCGTCACTGGCGGCTTTGATCCTCCGTTCGGCATCGGCGGCGGCGGCGGCGACCCGCCGATCGGTGGCGGCGGTGGGCCCGGAATCCCGTTCCCAACCGGTCCATTCGGCGGGAATCCTGAGCTGCGACCGAGGCCTTCCGACGATCCGCGCATCCCCCGCCCGCCGAACGAAGTCCGCATCACCCAGGCCATCCCCGTCGAATCCATCGGCTGGGATATGGGCCGGCTCGGGCTCGGCTTCCTCGACTACGAGATCATCCAGCCGTTCATCGGCGGGCGTGACCGCTTCACCGCGACACTCACATGGAACAGGCTCGAACGCTTCCAGATCCCCAACATCTTCGCGGGCCAGACGCTCAACATCAACAGCGCCGAGACTGCGCTCGAACTCGAGAACCTTGAGCTCGAGTTCTGGATCTCGGACGGCAGCGGTACACCCGGTTTGCGATACGCCGCCTCCGAGGCACGCCGACAAACCATCGAGCACATCTTTATCGAGCAGGGCTTGCCTCCTGCGCGCGGTCTCCTCCGCGTCCGCTGGAACGGCCAGCTCTACGACGTGAAGGGCGGGCAGCCATTCTCCGACGTCGTCTTCGGCCTCGCCTGGCGACTCGACGAGAACCCCCTCCCCAACCTCCCTGGCCAGAACATCGTCTTCCTCCCGGGAGACATCACCGGCGACGGCGAAGTCAACTTCCAGGACCTCGGAAACGTCCTCCGCTATCTCGGCTCCAGCAACCCCGGTGGCGACGCCAACGGCGACGGCATCGTCAACTTCGAAGATCTCAACATCATCCTCTCGAACTTCGGCCGCACGCTCCCGGCTCCCGGTACACCCGGCCAGGCCTGAGCCGCTCCGCGGCTCCCCGAGATCTCTCCCGCCCGCTCGAGCCGCCTCGAGCGGGCTTTTTCATGGTGTCGTGGCCCGCGGCCCTTACCCACGCCCCGCTGCGCGCCGCCCCGCGCGCGCCTCCCAACCCGCTCAACCGATCCGATCGCGCCCGCCCATGTACACACGCAACGGCGGTGGGATCGTGACCGACCCGTCCTCATTCTGATACATCTCGAGAATCGGGATCAGCACCCGAGGGCTCGCGATCACCGTGTTATTCAGCGAGTGGCACGCCACCGGCTTGCCCCCCGTCCCCTCGCCCTTGCAACGCATGTTCAGCCGACGGCACTGATAGTCGTACAGACGCGACGCCGAGTGCGTCTCCGAGTACGCCCCGCCCGGCGCCCCGTCGGCTCCAGCCTCGCCGCGCCCGGGCATCCAGCACTCGATGTCCACCATGTCCGCGTTCTTCGGCCCGAGATCGCCCGTGCAGCACTGCAGCAGCCGGTATGGCAAACCGAGGCTCTGCAGGATCTCCTCCACGAACCCGATCATCTTCTTGTGCCACGCACGGCTCTCCGCCTCGTCCGGCCGGCAGATCACCACCTGCTCCACCTTCTCGAACTGGTGC
Source organism: uncultured Phycisphaeraceae bacterium (assembly GCA_964410465.1). GTDB lineage: Bacteria > Planctomycetota > Phycisphaerae > Phycisphaerales > UBA1924 > CAYPGJ01. The sequence continues at coordinate 40,973 of CAYPGJ010000022.1, forward strand.
ACGCGGTACAGCCCCGCCGTGTCCTTGCCCGCCGCCCCCGCCTCGCGACGGAAGCACGTGCTCACCGTTACGTATTTCAGCGGGAGAGCGCTCTCGTCCAGCACCTCGTCCTGGTGCAGACCCATCAGCCCAACCTCCCCCGTCCCCGTCAGGTACAGGTCGTGCCCAGAGCCGCGCTTCGTTTCCTCGATGTGGTACGCCTGCTCCCGCCCCGCCGGGAAGAAACCTGTGCCCACCATGCACTCCTCGCGCACCACCACCGGCACGCTCACCCCAGTGAACCCCTGACGCTGCGTCATGAAGTCAAACGCGTATCGCAACGCCGCCTGGTGCAGCAGCATCCCGTCGCCCGTCAGCACGTACGAGCGAGTGCCGGCGATCTTCACCCCGCGCTCGAAGTCCGCCAATCCCAGCCGCTTGATGATCTCAAGGTGGGTCTGCGCTCGGAAGCCGCGCTGCGATTCAAACGACTTCCCGGTGTCGAAGTGGGGGGGGTTCCACCGACGCGCTTCCACGTTCTCCTCCGCGCCCTTCCCCACCGGAACGTCCGCGTCCGGCGGCAGCGGCACGTGCAGCAGCAACTCGTGCAGCCTCGGCTCGATCGACGACGCCTCCGCCTCCAGACGCTGGATCACTTCCTTCAACGCCGCAGGACGCGCCCGCAACGCCGCGATCTCCGTCTCCACCGCCGCCTTCCGATCGCCCGTCGCGCTCTTCAGCTCCCCCGACAGCTTCCCGATCTGCGGCCCCGACTCCTTGGCCAACCGGTTCTGCTCCGCGCGCAGCGTCTCAAGCTCCGTCAGCGTCTTGCGCCGGTGCTCGTCGAGCACGAGAATCTGGTCGATGTCGGCGTTGATGCCCTTCCGCCTCGCGCCCTCGCGGAAGCGATCCGGGTCCTCACGCAACTGCTTCAGGTCGATCATGGGGCGGATGGTATCGGCCTGCGCACGCCCCGAAGCCGAAAACCGCCTCCCCACACACGAACACCGCCGTGCCCCAACGAAAAAGCCGCGGTCGCCTTGTCAGCGGCCGCGGCTTCTGCCACACATCGGCCCAAGACCGTGTGCGTTTTTCGATGGCAGGCCTGTCCACCGAAGTCCCCCGTCAGACGTGTTTCCCCGACAACTGGCCCCAGTTGCCGGTTTCCCTTTGACCCCGTGACTGCTCACGAGGTCTGACGTGTTTCGCCCGCTTTCGCGAGCTCCCTCCGCGACCCGCCGAAACGGGCCGCTTCCTCTTACCAACACAGCCACCATACACGAACCCCCCACTTCACGCAAGCCCCTCCCGCGCTTTCTGCGCTCTTTTTCCCACCCAAACACCGAACTCACGCGCCCTCGCCCTGCCCCGTGACCTCGTTCGATGCCCCACCCGTTCCCTCGCCGCCAGGAGCCGGGCCCGGTGGCGCCGCCCAGTGCATCTTCCGCATCAGCGTCCGCCAGTGGTTCGTCTCCCGGTTCACAACGAACAGCGCCGGACGCTCGTGCTTCCGCAGCGCCACGACGTCCCCCTGAGACAGCGGCGAACTCACCTGCCCGTCCAGCACCAGAGACGTGCCCCACGCGTCCGCCGGGCTCGTCGGCCGGTTCGCACGCGCCACACGAACTTCGATCTTCGACGCGTGCGAGAGCACGATCGGCCGGAAACTCAGCGAATGCGCGGCAAGCGGCGTGATGATCATCGCGCGAACATCCGGCGCCACGATCGGACCGCCCGCCGAGACGTTGTACGCCGTCGACCCCAGCGGCGTCGACACGATCACCCCGTCGCCGCTCAGCCTCGGCCCCGCCTCCCCGTCGATCGAAATCTCAAGGTCGATCATCCGGTACGGCGGACCCGCCGTGATCACGCACTCGTTCACCGCCAACCCCGAAAACGCCGCCGGCGCCGTCGGATACACCCCCTCGCGCCGCGACTCCACCTCGATCAGCATCCGTTCCCGCAGCGGCAACTCACCGCTCCCCAGCAGCGTCCCGGCCTGCCGCCGCAACGCCTCCAGGTCGAACTCAGCCAGAAAACCCAGCTTCCCAAAGTTCAGACCCAGCAGCGGCAGCCGAGTGTCCGCAAACCGCCTCGCCTGCGAGATCAGCGTTCCATCCCCCCCGAGCACCACCACGAGCCCAGCCTTCGACGCCCCCGACCCGATCGGATCGTCAAGCCCGATCTCCCCGACCACCTCCGCGTGCCGCTCGATGACCGCACGCACCTCCGGCAGTGCGCGCACCACCTCGGGCTTCGACCGGTTCGCCACCAGCAGCGCCGAACGCCCCATCCGCACACGCTCCGATCCGCTCACACCGACGCGCCGCGCGACGCGCGTGCCGAGGGCTTCGATCCCGACGAGACCACCACGTCCGTCCGACGACCCGCCGCGCAGTCACGCAATGCGCGACCGATCGACGCCTCGTCCAGACCCGCCTCACGCAGCTGGTCCCCTCGGCTGTCCTGATGGACCCACCGGTCCGGAATCCCCAGCACCCGGACGCCCGACGCGTCCAGGCCAAGCCGCGCCGCCGCCTCCAGCACCGCCGTCCCAAACCCGCCGATCACCCCGTGATCCTCCACCGTCACCACCGGGATCCCGCGCGACAGCAGCGAACGGATCATCCCCTCATCCACAGGCTTCGCGAACCGCGCGTCCCACACCTCGGCCCGAACCTCCGGCATCGCCGCCCGCGCCGCCCGCACCGCGTCGATCGCGCACACCCCGTACGCCAGCACCGCCACGTCCGGGGTCTCATGCCCGATCAACCGACGGGCCTTCCCAAGCTCGAACGGCGGGCACGGCTCGTCCGCGAACACGTCCGACACGTTGTCGCGCGGATACCGGCACGCGCTCAACCCATCGTCGTACGTCCGCATGAACTCCATCGCCGCCAACAGCGACGCCTCGTCCATCGCGGCGGTCAACGCCGCGCCAGGCAGCGTCCGCAGCAGCGATACGTCGCAGAACCCGTGGTGCACCGCACCGTCCCCGCCCACAAGCCCCGCCCGGTCCAGCAGCAGCCGCACGGCCAAGCCCTGCAGCGAAACCTCCTGAAACGCCTGGTCGAACGCCCGCTGCAGGAACGTCGAATACACGCAGAAGAACGGACGGAACCCCGTCTTCGAGAGCCCAGCCATCATGTCCAGCGCGTGGCTCTCGCAGATCCCCGTGTCCCACACCCGCTCCGGGAACAGCGGCATCACCTTCGACACGCCCGTCCCGTCCGGCATCGCCGCCGTCGCCACGACCACCTTCTCGTCGCGCGACATCATGTCGCACAACGCGTCGCCCACCGCCGCCGTGAAACTCCGCCCGCTCTTCTTCATCTCCACACGACAACCGATCGACTCCAGCGCCACTTCCTTCCCGTCCGGATCGGTCCGCGAGATCGTGAACGCCGCCGGCGAGTGGAACGTCTCCGCGTCCCCCTCTGCCACGGCAAAGCCCTTCCCCTTCACCGTCTTCACGTGCAGCACCATCGGCCGGTCAAAGTCACGCGCCTCCGCCAGGAACTCCAGCAGCGTCGGGAAATCGTGCCCGTCGATCGGCCCCACCGTCAGCAGCCCGAAATGCTCGAACCACGCCAGGTCCGTCCCGTGCTCCGCACGACTCGCGATCATCGCCTTCGTCGCCTCGCCCGCGCGGTGATACGCCTCCTCCACCAGCCGCCCGCCCGGCGCCTGGTCCAGGATCCGACGCGCCGCCTTCTTGAAGTCCGTGTAGTACGGGTTGATCCGCAGACGATCGAAATACTGCGCCATCGCGCCCTGAGGCTTGCTGATCGACATCCCGTTGTCGTTCAGGATCACCAGGAACTGACGCTTCAGCGTCCCCGCGTTGTTCAGACCCTCCATCGCCACGCCGTTCACGATCGACGCGTCCCCGATCAGCGTCACCACGCGACGACCCTTCGTGTTCGTCTCCGCGTCGAACGACTCCCCGTTCAGCGTGTCGCCTCGCGCCATCCCCACCGCCGTCGAGATACCCGTCCCGGCATGCCCCACCATGAACTGGTCGTACGCGGACTCCCGAGGGTCGGGGAATCCCGCCATCCCGGCCCTCGTCCGCAGCCCCGACAGCATCGACGCGCGACCCGTCAGCAGCTTGTGCGGATAGCACTGGTGCCCCACGTCGAACAGCAGGCGGTCGTGCCCGAAATCGAACACGTAGTGCAGCGCAACGGTCAGTTCCACCACGCCCAGGTTCGGCGCCAGGTGCCCGCCCGTCCGCGACACCTGCTCGATGATCGCGCGACGAATCTCCGCCGCCACCTCGGGCAGACGCTCCGCCGGCAATCGCTTCAAATCAGCTGGAGTACGCAGCGTCTCAAGAATGGCCATCGTGGCTCCTGATCGTGCCCGCGGCGTCTTCCTCCGCCGCATATGGAACCCAAAGTGTAGTCGATCACCCTCGCCCACGCCGTTGCAACGCCGACCCGACCCACCAGGTTCGACCACGCCGTGAAACCCGTTTCATCTCACCGCGTGCGACGCGCCAGATACTCGCACAGCTCCCCCAGAGCCCCCGCCTTCTCACCCAGCGGCGCGATCGCCGACATCGCCTCATCGTGCAATCTCGACACCTCCGTCCGAGAAGCCTCCACCCCCATCGTCCCCGGGTACGTCACCTTCCCCGCCTCCTGATCCTTCCCCGCACGCTTCCCAAGCGCCTCCGTCGTCTGCTCAACGTCCAGCAGATCGTCCACGATCTGGAACATCAGACCCACCGCGCGCCCGTACCCGTCCAACGCCAGGAGCGCCCGCTCCCGCACCCCGGGCCACATCCCCGACAACGCGCCCATGCGGCACGCCGCCACGATCAACGCCCCGGTCTTGTTCTCGTGAATCAGCCGCGCCTTCGCGCCCCCCTCCACGCCCGCCGGCGTCCCACCAAGCGTGTCGTACACCTGACCCGCGATCATCGCCGTCGTCCCCTTCGACAGCTCCAGCGTCAACGCCCCCGCAAGCCCCCGGTCCGCGCTCCGCTCCACCAACGCCTGAAACGCAAGGCTCAGCATCGCGTCCCCCGACAAGATCGCCATCGCCTCCCCGAATTTCTTGTGCGCCGTCGGCATCCCCCGACGCAAGTCATCGTCGTCCATCGCCGGAAGATCGTCGTGCACCAGCGAGAACGCGTGCACCAGCTCCAGCGCCCCGGCCGCCGCCATCGCGCTCTCCGGCTTCCCGCCCACCGCCTCCGCCGACAAAATCGCAAGCGTCGGACGCAGACGCTTCCCGCCCGTGATCGCGCTGTACTCCACCGCCTCACGCAATCCCGCAGGCAGCCCCGCCTCCGCCACCCACGACCGCATCGCCTCGTCCACCATCGCCGCGCATCGCGCAAGCGACGACGGCTCACGATCACCACGCACCTCGATCGGTCGATACGCCATCACGCGCGGCTCGCCGCTCACGCCCCGGCGCCCGTGTGCTGCGACGTCACAAGCTCGTACAGCTCCTCCGCCGACTCCGCCTCGTAGATCTTCTGACGCGTCTCCTCCGACATCATCAGCTTGCTGATCTTCGCCAACGCCTGGATGTGCTCCGACGTCTTGTCCGGCGGGCTCGCCAGCAGCACGATCAGACGCACCGGCTTCTGGTCGATCGAACCAAACTCCATCGGAGACGCCGGCTTCCCGATCGCCATCGCCAAACGCTCGATCCCCGCGCACTTCCCGTGCGGGATCGCCAGACCGTGACCGATCCCCGTCGTGCGCACCTGCTCACGCGACCACACCGCGTCCTTCAACGCCTTCGGATCCTTCACCTGACCCTGCGCGCTCAACAGGTCGATCAACTCAAAGATCGCGCTCTGCTTGTCCGTCGCGCCGAGCGGCGCCCGCACGCACTTCTGATTGAGAATGTCTGCCAGGTTCATCCCGCTCTCCGAACGGCGCGAAAGTCCCAGTCTACCCATCCCGCCCGAACCGGCAATGCCCCTCCCTCAACCCAGCAACGCCGCGAACGACCCATCCGAATACCGCTCCCCCGCGCCCCCGACCCCGCCCCCAGGCCCCGGGCTCCCCTCCGGAAGCCGCTGGCCCGTCCGCAGCGCCTTCAACGCATGCCACCGCTCCACCCACGCCGCCTGCGCCTCGTTCTCCCGCTTGTCCACACTGCACGTCGAATACAAAAGCTTCCCACGCTCCTGGCCCGGGCCGCCCGGCGACAGCAGACGCACCGCGTCCGCCAGAATCTGACGCTGCACACCCTCCAGGCTCGTCACGCTTTCTTCATCAAACCGATACTTCGCCTCCACACGACGCGCCAACACCCCAGAATTCGAGCACGGCGCATCCACCACCACCAAATCCCCCTTCCCAGCCCACTTCAGCAGCTCCTTCTGCGTCGCCACCTCCACCCGATCCTTCCAAGGCGCCTTCCGGAACTCGTTCTTCAACGCCTTCACGCGCGACTCGTTCACGTCCGACGCCACGATCCGCGCCTCTGGAAACGTCCAGTACAACTGCCGAGTCTTCGTCCCAAGACCCGCGCACACGTCGATCACCACGCTCGGCTTCAGATCACTCACCATCATCACCGCCGCCGAAGACCCCGCGTCCTGCGCCCACACGTCCGATCGCCCCTTCAGGATCCGCACCAGCCGATCGTGCGCCCCCGTGAACACCCGATGCCCCGGCGTCGCGTGCGCCGTCGTCACATCCGCCAGGCCGCTCTCCCCCTCCCCCTCCTCCCGCACGAACGACGTGTTCAGCACGATCGGAGGCTTCACGATCGTGTGCAACGCCATCGCGCGCACCTGGTCCGCCCGCAACACCTTCGACCACGCCCTCAGCAGCGGCAGCGGACAGCTCGTCGCAACCTCCAACCGACGCATCGCGTCGCCGTGCAGTCGCTCCTCCCTCAGAATCAACGCCGTCCCGTCCGCAAGCGGGATCTCATCCTCCTTGTCCGACCACTTCTCCCGCTTCACCGGACGATCAGCCCCGTCCCGCTCGATCATCTCCGACACGCGACGAAGCGCCGCGTTCGCCAGACTCCCAGCCCCGGGACGGATCGCCCGCTTCGCCCAGCCAACGCTCCCATGCACCGCGGCCCGCGGCGGAACCTTGTCCAGAAACACCAGCTGCGCGGCGCCCACCAGAAGACACGCACGCATCCGCCACTCAAGCTCCTCCCAAGGATCGCGCAACACACGAGACACCATCCACTCCAGCGTGATCCAGCGGCGCAACACCGCGTCGTACAACGCGTGCGCAAACGCCGCGTCGCGCGCCTCCAGGTTCTCCGTCTCCAGCGGCTCCAGCCCAAGCTCCGGGAACCTCCGCACCTCGCGCGACATCCGCTGCAACACCACCTCGCGCGCCGCATCCTCCGTCGGTGGCGTCAGCGCCGCCCCCGGACGTACACCCGAGCGACCCCCGCTCCCCATCCCCCCCCGCCCGCCACCCATCCCGCCGCGCGCTGCACCAGGCCCCTTCCGCGCGCCAAACGGCTTCCGACCCCCCGCGCCGCCCCCAGCTCCACCCCCTCCGACACCCACAGGACCAACACTCCGGCGTGCCCGCGTCCCCTCAGCGGGCGCACCCTCAGACGCTCCACCACCTCCGGCCCCTGCAGGACGTCTCGTCCGCGGCCCACCCGGTCCAGTCCGCGGCCCTCCCGGTCCAATCCGCGGCCCTCCCGGCCCCT
>CAYPGJ010000023.1:0-43969 GCA_964410465.1 uncultured Phycisphaeraceae bacterium
CGTGCGGCTGGGCGCATGATCGATTCGCACGGGCGCGTCATCCGCGATCTCCGACTTTCCATCACCGATCGGTGCAACTTTCGGTGCGTCTACTGCATGGAGCCCGACGTTCGCTTCGCGCCGCGGGGCGAGCTGCTGACGGCGGACGAGATCGTGCGTCTTGCCCGCATCGCCTCCTCGCTCGGCGTGCGAAAGATCCGCATCACCGGCGGGGAGCCCACCCTCCACCCCGACCTGCTCTCCATCCTCCGCTCCCTCCGCGCCGAGACCTCGCTCGAGATCGCGATGATCACCAACGGCTGGCGCGTCTCGCGCGGGGACTGCCTCGCATGGAAGGACGCGGGCCTCGACCGTCTCACCATCAGCATCGACTCGCTGCGCCCGGACCGCTTCGCGGCCATCACCCGCTCCGCCGCGACGCCCGACGATGTTCTCTCGGCCGTGCACGCCGCCATCGACGCTGGCCTGCAGCCCCTCAAGCTCAACGCCGTGCTGATCCGGGGCCACAACGACGACGAGGCCGCGGACCTTGCCGCGCTCGCGCGAGATCTGGATGCCGAGATGCGTTTCATCGAGTACATGCCGCTGGACTCGGCCCACGCGTGGGACGCGTCGCGGATGGTGAGCGCCGGCGAGACCCGCCGCGCGATCGAGCAGCGTTTCGCGCTCACCCCGGAACCTGACGACGACCCTTCCCGCACCGCGCGTGTGTTCCGCTTCGCCGACGGCGCGCCAGGTCGCATCGGGTTCATCGCGCCCGTCACCAGCCCGTTCTGCGGCGCCTGCAACCGGCTTCGCATCACCGCCGACGGCAAGGTTCGACCCTGTCTCTTCTCGACGCGTGAGTGGGACATCCGAAGACCGCTCCGCGACGGCGCTGACGACAATCAGCTCGCCGACTTCCTCATCGACGCCACATGGACCAAACAGCCCGGTCACGCCATCGCGGCTCCCGGCTTCGAACAGCCCACCCGCCCGATGTCCGCGATCGGCGGCTGAACGCCACTCCCGTCGATCCCGCATGCTCACCTCCACCGCCATCGCGCTCGCCCTCTGCTTCCTCGCCGTGGCCGTTCTCTACTCCAGCGTCGGTCACGGGGGCGCGTCGGGCTATCTCGCCGCGATGACGCTGCTCGCCATCGACACGCCCCTCATGCGCCCCGTTGCATTGATCCTCAACGTGCTCGTCGCCTCCATCGGCGCATATCAGTTCTACCGCGCTGGGCATTTCCGCCTGGCGCTGTTCTGGCCCTTCGCACTCGCGTCCGTTCCCGCCGCAGCCATCGGCGGAGCGGTGACGCTCCCCGCGCACATCTACCGCCCCATCATCGGAGCCGTGCTGCTGTTCTCTGCCTACCGGCTCGCAGTCACCGCGGCGCCACGGAGGAACAACGCCGAGTCTCCGCCCCCGCGTGAGCCTTCGCCTCCCTCGCGCTCCATTGCTCTCGTCGTGGGAGGCTCGCTCGGCATGCTCTCCGGCCTCACGGGCACCGGTGGCGGCATCTTCCTCAGCCCGCTCCTGCTGCTGGCGCGCTGGGCCGACGCGAAGAAAACCGCCGCTGTGTCGGCCGCGTTCATCCTCGTCAATTCCGCCGCCGGTCTCGTCGGATACTTCTCCGAACACGCGCCCCCCGAGGGGCTGTTTCCATGGATCGGCCCCTGGGCGTTTGTCGTCATCGCGGGCGGAACGCTCGGCTCCTACCTCGGAGCCCGCCGCCTCCCGTCGCCCGCGCTCAAACGCATCCTCGCCGCCGTGCTCCTCGTCGCGGGCGTCAAGCTCCTCGCGCTGTGAACCGGCTCCGCACTCCGACCACCATCACGGCTCGACCGTCCCGTACACCTCGACCGCCGGGGCCTCGGCCAGCAACATGCGCCATCGCGCCAGAAACGCTTTCATTTTCGGGTCGTCGGCCACGCGCGCCTGATCACGCACGTACGCGCCGACGTCGTCGTAGATCACCAGTTCGATGAACCGGTGATCGTCCTGCGCATCCTGCAGCAGCCGGACCTCGATCCCCCCGGGCGATTCGTAGAACGGTATCGCCTCCCGGAGAAACGCGAAGAACTCCTCGCGCCGACCCGGAGTCACGCGACACCGTAAATGCAACTCCACGCGCCCACCTGCGATCATGCGGTCACTCCGCCCACACCGGTGTTTTCCAGATCGGCACGTCGCGCTTCATCTCGTCGATGAAGTCGCCCATGGCCGCAAGCCCCTCCGCCCGATGCGCCGACCGTACCACCAAACGGAACGACACCTCCCCCACGCGCACCATCCCGCGGCTGTGCCGCACCTCGATCCCCAGCAGCCCGTGCCGCTCCACCGTCCGCTCCGCGAGCGCCGTGAGTTCCCGCGTCGCCATCGGCTCGTACGCCTCGTACCGGAGCCCGGTGAGCGCTCGCCCCTCCTCCTGCGCCCGCACCACGCCCTCGAAACACACCAAAGCCCCGGCGCCGGCGACCCCCTCCGTCACTACCGGCAACGCCCCCTCGTCGATCCGCACCCGGACGCTCATCCGCCACCCACCAGCGCAATCAACGCCACTTCATCACCCGAGCGCACCGACGCATCCGACCCGGCAAACGCCTGATTCACAGCCAAACGAGCCGCCTTCACCATCCCCTTGAGCGAGGGATGCTGCGCGCCAAGCGCGCCGAGCACATCCCCGGCCGTCGCGCCCTCCGGCGCCGACACCTCCACCCGATCCCGCCCCACAGCGCTCGCCGCGGGCCCGAAGAGAAGCACTTCCACGCGCATCCCCATACTCTAGAGACTCTTCAGGAGTTCGACGTGGGATTTCGAGGCCACGATTTCGCATTCGCATCACCTGCCGACGCCGTACGCGCCGTCGGGGCGCGCGTCTCGCCCGTTGGCAGCGAGCGATGCACGCTCGCCGAAGCGCTCGGACGGGTGCTGGCAGAGAACATCCTGTCCGACCGCGACTCCCCGCCGTTCGACCACTCCGCCATGGACGGCTTCGCCGTGCGGCAGGCCGACCTGACGCACGCCACGCTGCCCATCGCCGGCGAGTGCCGCATCGGCCAGGCGCCCCCGTCGCTCCCACCCACCCCAGCCGCCATCCGCATCGTCACCGGCGCTGCGATCCCGCCCAACGCCGATCTTGTCATCAAACGCGAAGACGTCGACGAGCAGTCCCACGATCGTGCCATTGGCATCGCCCCTTCCGCTGCGCTCGCTGCGAAGCCGGGCGATCACATCCGACGTCGCGCCGAGAATGCCCCGGCCGGCGCAACGCTGCTCCGCGCGGGCTCCCCCCTCGATGCCTCGGCCCTTTCCGCGCTCGCCGTCGTGGGCGCGGTGCAGCCCTCCGTGTTCGCGCGCGTCCGCGTTACGCTGCTCACCACCGGTGACGAGGTCGTCGACCCCGCGTCCGTCCCATCCCCGTGGCAGATCCGCAACAGCAATGCCCCCGCGATCGCCGCGATCCTCCGATCGCGCGCATGGATCCATCATCTCGCGCACACGCACATCCACGACGACGCCACCGCGCTCAACACCGCCTTCGCCGACGCCCTTGCCAACTCTCACGCCGTGATCCTCACCGGCGGAGTCTCCATGGGCCATCGCGACCACGTCCGCGACGCCGTGCAGCGCGTCGGCGCATCCATCCTCTTCCACGGCCTGCCCCAACGCCCCGGCAAGCCCATGCTCGCCGCCATCACCCCCTCCGGCCAACCCATTCTTGCCCTCCCCGGAAACCCGCTCTCCTCCATGATCACCTGTGTGCGCATCGCCATCCCCGCGCTCGCCGCGTGTGCCGGCATCAGCTCCCTCCCCCCCACCCAACGCGTCCCGCTCCGTTCGCCGATCGTCAAGCCCCTCAACCTCTGGTGGCACCGGCTCGTGCGCCTCGACGACGACGCCAACGCGCATCTTGTCGATTCCCAAGGCTCAGGCGACCTCATCGCCGCTGCCCGGTCCCACGGCTTCATCGAACTCCCACCCAACACCTCCTCCACCGTCGACCCCGTCCCGTTCTATCCCTGGCCCGCCTGACTCGACCCCGCCTCAGCTCACGCCAATCATCACCCGCAGGACGAGCCGCGCATGACCACACCAACACCCCCACTCTCCCACACCCTCCTCGACGGACGCGCAAAGATGGTCGACGTCGGCGAGAAACCCGTCACCGCGCGCGCCGCCTCAGCCGAGGCCATCGTCCGCATCTCCCCAGCTCTCGAACAACGCATCCGCGAGAACTCGCTCGCCAAGGGCTCCGTTCTCGAGGTCGCCCGCCTCGCCGGCATCCTCGCAGCGAAGCGCACCGACGAACTCATCCCCCTCTGCCACTCTCTCCCGCTCGACGGCGTCGACATCGACGCCTCGCTCGAGCCCGGGCTCGTCCGACTCCGCGCCACCGCGCGGACCAACGCCCGCACCGGCGTCGAGATGGAAGCGCTCACCGCAGTCGCCATCGCGGCGCTCACCGTCATCGACATGGGCAAGGCCGTCGACAAGTCCATGACCGTCGAAGGCATCCGCATCCTCGAAAAACACGGCGGCCGCTCCGGCTCCTACACCGCCCCCTCCACCCCATGACCACCCTCACGCCCCCCATCCGCGCCGCCGTCCTTACAGTCAGCGACCGCTGCTCCCGCGGCGAGACCACCGACACCTCCGGCCCCGCCCTCGTCGAACTCCTCCGTGCGCGCCTGCGCGCCGAGATCGCGCAGACCCGCTGCCTTCCCGACGATGCCCCCGCTCTCGCGAGCTGCTTCGTCGAATGGGCCGAGGTCTCTCCCACCATCGATCTGATCGTCAGCACCGGCGGCACCGGGCTCGCCCCGCGCGACGTCACTCCCGAGGCCGCACGAAGCGTCTTCCAGCGCGAACACCCCGCGCTCATGGAGCTCGCCCGCCTCCGCTGTCTCGAGAGAACGCCCCGCGCCTTCCTCTCGCGAGGCGTCGCCGGAACGATCCACCGAACCCTCATCCTCACCCTCCCCGGCTCGCCCCGAGGCGCCACCGAGAACCTCGAAGCGATCCTCGACATCCTCCCCCACGCCATCGAGACGCTCCGCGGCGACGTGCAGGACGACGGCCGCCCCTCCGCCACGCCCACCACCGGCCGCGTCATCGCGCATCCGGATTGAGCCCGCTCACCCGCGCGCCATCTCGAGCGACCGCTCCCGCACAACCCGCACCGCCACGCTCTTGAACGCCGGCGTCCTCGACTCCCCGTCGACGTTCCCGGGGACGAGCACGTTCGCCTCCGGGTAGTACATCGCCGCATTCCCGGCGCGGATGTCGAACGCACGCACCATGATCCGCCGCATCTCCCCGACCCCGCTCCGCACGGTCACCGCTTCTCCATCGTGCAAGCCCGCCCGCGCGATGTCAGACGCGTTCATCAGGATCACGTCCCGACGTGTCTGGCCCCGGTACACGTCCTCCTCCTCGTACACCACCGTGTTGAACTGCCCCTCCGATCGGATCGTCATCAGCGTAAGAGAGTGCGCATCCGCCGGCTCATCCCGCCTCGGCATCGCGGGCGCGTGAAACCTCGCGCGCCCCGAAGGCGTGCCGAACACGGGCTTGTGCCGCGTGCGCCCGCCCACCGCGAACTCCTTTCGCGTCGCGTCCATCTCGCCGATCGGCTCATACCCCGGCACGATCGCGCCGATCGCTGCCCGCAGGTTCGCATGCTCCTCGAGCGCGCCGAAGTCCACCACGTCCTCCCCGAGCACACGTCGAGCCAACGCCGCGATCACGTTCACCTCCCCCCTCGGCCCGTCGTGCCGCGACGGCCCGCCGTCCGACATCCGCACAAAATTGAACATCGACTCCTGCGTGGTGGCCTGCTCCTCCTCGTCCCGCGCGCGCACCGGCAGGATCACCGATTCCTTCCCCCTCCCGTGCGCGTGCCCCGTGTTCAACGTCGTGCTCAGGAACACCGTCATCCCGATCTGCCGCAACGCCCGCCCCGCCTCGCTCGAATCCGGGCACGATCCGTACAGGTTGCCTCCGAGATGCAGCGCAAACCCCACACGCCCCTCTCCCGCCCTCCGCACGCACGCCAGCGTGTCCATCCCCTCCGTCCTCGGCAACGTCACCCCGAACCGCCCCTCGATCGCCTCCATCACCCTGGCCTTCAGCTCCGGCGTCGCACCCATCGACCCCACACCCTGCACGTTCGAGTGCCCGCGCAGCGGGAGCAGCCCCGCCGACGCGCGCCCCACCATCCCGCGCATCAGCGCGACGTTCACGATCATCCGAACGTTGTCCACCCCGTGCGCGTGGTGCGTGATCCCCATCGTCCAGCAGAACACCGCGTTCCTCGCGCCCGCGTACATCCCCGCCACGCGCTCGATCTCTCCACGCGCCACCCCCGACGCGCGCTCGATCTCCTCCCACGACATCCCGCTCGCCCTGTCCCGAAACGCCTCCCACCCTTCCGTGTGCGCCGCCACATACCCCTCATCCACCGCGCCCCGCTCCAGCAGCTCCTTCGCGACGCCGTAGAGAAACGCCGTGTCCCCCCCGATGTGCGGCATCACGTACACGTCCGACACCGTCGAGCCGAACAGCATGCTCCGCGCATCCGATGGCACCTTGAACCGCACCAGCCCCACCTCGCGCAGCGGGTTCACGATCACCACCACCCCGCCCCGTCTCCGCACCTCCATCAGCGTACGCATCAATCTCGGGTGATTCGACGCCGGATTCCCGCCCAGCACCATCACAAAGTCACACTCGTCCAAGTCCTCCAGCGTCACCGTGGCCGTGCCCGACCCGATCGCGCTCGTCAGCCCGACCCCCGACGCCTGATGGCAGAAGTACGAGCAGTTGTTCACGTTGTTCGTGCCGTACATCCGCGCCACGATCTGCAGCAGGAACGCCGCCTCGTTCGACGACCTCCCGCTGAAATAGAAGAACGAATCGTCCGGCCGCGTGCTCCGCATCCCCCCGCTCACCCGCTCCAACGCCTCGTCCCACGAGATCGCCCGGTACCCAGCATCCCCCGGCCCCGCGTACTGCGGCGCCACGATCCGACCCGCCCCCTCCAACTCCCTCGGACTCAGCCGCTCCAGCCGGTCGAACCCGAACTCCTCGAAGAACCCATCCCGGATCTGCCCCGCCATGTCCGCGGCCATCGCCTGCACCGATTTCTTGCACACCTCCGGAAACCGCCCTGCCTCGTTCCGCATCCCCCCCCGCTGCCCACCCATCCCCAGCGCGCACGTCTTGCACGCGTTCCGCGAACGCAGCGCCCGCCACATCCGCCGATACCCCCCCACGCGCTTGGCCGCGCGCAGCGTGTACCAGATCGAATGCCACCCGCCCGCCGTCCTCGGCACGCCGCTCATCCCCCAAGTCTACCGGCGGCCCGTCCCTCTCCCCCGCGCCGTAGCATCCTCACATCGCATGACCCACGCGCCCGCGCACAACCTCAGCCAAATCCAGCCCGTTGTCCTCGTCGGGGGCGCAAGCCGCCGCTTCGGGCGCGACAAGCTCCGCGAGCCCTGGCAAGGCGCCCCGCTCGTCACCCGACCTATCAACGCCCTCCGCGCCGTCTTCGGCCCGCGCGTCGCGCTCGTCGGCGAGTGTCACCCCGACATCCTCTCTCTCAGCGATTCCGTGATCCCCGACCTGCACCCGGGCGCCGGCCCCGTCGGCGGCATCATCTCCGCCCTCGCGCGCGCACGCGCCCCCGTCTTCGTCCTTGCGGGCGACATGCCCGACATCGACCCCGACACCATCCGCGCAATCCTTGACGCCGCGATCGCACACCCTCAAGCCCACGCCGTCATGGCCCGCACCGACGTCCTCCACCCAGCCGTAGCGCTCTACCGCGAAGCCGCGCTCCCCATCCTCCAGCATCGCCTCGCCCGCCAGCAGCGATCTCTCTTCGACGCGTTCTCCGGAGCAGCGCTCCATGAAGTCCCCTGCGGTCCCGAAGCCCTCCGCAACGTCAACACGCCCGGCGACGTCCGGCCCGCATGAATAGGGCTCTGGCGCTCGCAACCGGGCGGAGGAGGCATGCTGGAGGACACGCTTCACTTCCCGGGTCAAGGGACCCGATATAGTCTCCTGACGTGCGTAAGCGCAAACGCAATCCCTCGCGGTCACGCCGCACAGGCGTAACGCTCGCTCGGACATCGCGATGGTTCGCGATTCTGTTCTTTGCGCCCCTGTTCCTGCTTCCGCTCGGCCCGCTCTGTGGTTCCGGCATCCTGATCCATAACCATGCCGACCACGGCGAACATCTCCACGCCGTTCGGATCGACAACGCTGCCGCTTCCGTTGCCGCGGACCACGCAGCACACCGCCATCACGCCGATCCCGGTCACGACGGCGCGACCCATGAGGATGAGCATGACCGCGATGCCCCCGAGGGCATCCTCGTGCGCCTCCGGATCATCTCCAGCGTCCACCCGCCCAGCTCCAGCTCGCCAAGCTCAAGCAGCTGCCTGTCTTCTGTTTCATCGCACCGCTCCCGCCACATATCGACACAATCTCGACGCACTTCGCCGCGCGCCCCACGCGCGATGGACGCGGCGGACCATTCGCGTTGCATCGGCTCGACGCCGCTGACCGCATCGTCCGCACGAGCCACGCTCTCCTGATCTAGCCCGCGCACGAGCAAGGCCGCCCCCTGCTCCCGCAGCCGCGGCGCGCCCGCACGTTCGTCCAAGACGCGGCGCCATGCTTGACGCCACGCAGGCACTCCATCAGGAACACAACCGTGAATCGCAAGACGAGTCTCGCGCGCAGGTGCGCCGCGCGACCGCACGAACCCCCATGCACGCCCGCGTGCGCCCTCCTCGCAGCCGGACTCGCCCTCCTCGCCGGGTGCCGCGCGTACGAGCCCCGACCGCTCGACGCGACCGCCATCCGCGAGGCGTGGCTCGCCCGCGCGCCCGCGGACGCCCCCGCGCGCGAATATGCCGCGAGACTCGCCGACGCAGAGCGATCCCCAAACGCGGTGGTGTTCGACCCCGCCGACGGACTCACGCTCGCCGAGGGCGAGCCCGTTGCGCTCGTCTACAACCGCGAACTCCGCGCCGCGCGCCTCGATGCCGGCGTCACGCGCGCCGTAGCCGAGCACGCCGGTCGGTGGGACGACCCAGTCGCGGGCGTCGATCTCGAGCGCATCCTCTCCGGTGTGAGCGAGCCGTGGGTCACCGCCGCAACACTCGGCCTCACCATCCCCATCTCCGGGCGCCTCGACGCCGAGCGCGCGCACGCGGGCGCGATCCACGAGACCGATCTTCGTCGCCTCGCCGCCCTCGAGTGGTCCACCCGTGCCGCGCTCCGGGAGCGCTGGATCGAATGGTCCGCGCACGCGCGCCGGGGTCGCCTCGCTGACGAACTCGTGCTCCGGCTCCGTGCCGTAGCCGACCTTTCCAGACGTCGAGAGCAGGCCGGCTCCCTGACACGCATCGACGCGCGTCTCTTCCGTGTCGAGCTGGCCGCTGCCGAGTCGGAGCAGATCTCCGTCTACGCAGGGCTCGAGGAGCTGCGCCTCCAACTCTGCGACCTCTTGGGTCTGGCCCCGCATGCGCCGGTCGATCTCGTCGAAACGCTCAACTTCGCGCCTCCCGACATCACGGATTCCGCACGCACACACCTCGACGCGCTCGACGCGCGAAACCCGGAACTCGCCCTTGCACGCGCGAACTATGAGGCCGCAGAGCAAGCCCTCCGGCTCGAAGTCCGCAAGCAATACCCGGACCTTGAACTCGGTGCGGGCTATGGCTCGGATCAGGGCGACGACCGGCTCCTGCTCGGCGTGCGCCTCCCCATCCCGCTCTGGAACCGCAACCAACAAGGCGTCGCCCGCGCGATCGCCGCACGCGACGCGGCGCACGCGCACTACGAGAGCATCTTCGAGCATCTCGGCTCACGATTGGCCGTTGCAATCGCCCGTCATGAAGCCGCCATCGCCCTCCGACGCTCCATCGAGGAGCACGTGCTGCCGCTCGCCGACGAGCAGGACGCCGACGTCCGCCGCATCGCCGAACTCGGAAGGATCGATCCTCTCCTCTTCCTGCAGACCATCAAGGCACAGCACGACGCCCATCTCAGGCTCATCAACGCCCGTGCGGCGGAGGCCATCGCCGCCATCCGGCTCGACGCCCTCCTCGGCCCTCCCGCCACGACCGACAACCCGCCCCCCACCCGCAACACACAGCCCATCTCCAACGGAGGCAGGCCATGAATGTTCAAACGCGCAGGCTGCTCCTGCTCTGCACGACCCTCGTGCTCGCTGCGTGCGGCCGCGCCCCGCAGCAACCCCCATCCGATGCCGTCGCATCCACGCCGACGCCGACCAATCGCGTCGACATTAACGCCAACGTGCGTGAGAATCTCGGCATCACGTTTGCCACCGTCGAAGCGCGGAACGTTGCCCAGACCCTCCGTGTGCCGGGCCGGTTCGAACTCACACCGTCCGCGCGACGGGAGTATCGCCTCCCAGTCGCCGGCTCTGTGGAGGTGCTCGTCGATCAGTACCAGCGCGTTGAGCCCGGTACGCCCCTCTTCCGCGTCGACGCCCCCAGGTGGCGGGAACTCCAACGTGAGCTCACCGATGCGTACGCCGATTCCGCGCTCGCGCGAGCCGCCATCGACAGCATCGCCCCTTTCCTGGACGCGCACGAGAAGCACCACACCGAGATCGCCGTCGCCGTCGATGTCTGGACCAAGCGCGTCGGAACACTCGAGCAACTCCGGGCCGCAGGCGGAGCAAGCGCCGACGAAATCTCTCAAGCCAAGGCCGCGCTCGCCTCCTCCCGCGCCGCGTTCGCCGAGACGCTCGAAAAGGAGGCCGAGCTGGCCGTCCGTCAACGCGAAGCGCAAGCGCAGCTCGCCGCGGCGCAAGCTCGCTACTCGATCCTGCTCCAGTCCGCAGCCGCGCTCACGCACCACAACCCCGAGGATCTCCTCGTCCCCAGCGACGACCGACCCGCCTGGCAATCCATCCAATCCCTCGAGATCGTCGCGAAGGACCCCGGCGTGATCGACGAGATCCACACCGTCAGCGGCGCCTACCTCGATCCGTCCGCGCTCATACTCTCCACCATCCAGCCTGAACGCATCCGGTTCCGAGCGCACGCGCTCCAATCCGATCTGACCCGACTCGCCGAGGGCCTGCCCGCGTCCGTCGTCCCACCGCACGGCGGCCCCATCCCGCACGACGAGACAATCCCCGGCTCCCTCTCCCTCGCGCCCGCGGCAGACCCCGAGCGACGCACCATCGAAGTCTTGATGACACACAGCCCCGACGCGCGGCTTCCGCTCTGGGCCAAACCAGGAGTCTCAGCATTCCTTGAGATCGTCCTCCGAGCCGACGCCCGACCGCAGCTCGCCGTGCCCCTCGCATGCGTTGCGAAGGACGGCGCACAACCCATCATCTTCCGACGAGACCCCGCCGATCCCAACAAAGCCATCCGCCTTAACGCCGACCTCGGCCTCGATGATGGACGCTGGATCGTCATCAAGAGCGGCGTCGCCGAGGGCGACCAGGTCATCCTGCACGGCGTCTACCAGCTCATGATCGCCACAAGCGACAACGCCACCAAGGGCGGCCACTTCCACCCCGACGGCACGTTCCACGAGGGCGACGAGTAAGGACCAACCGATGCTCAAACGCCTCATCGAATTCTCACTCGCACAATCCTCGCTCGTCCTGCTCCTGGCGGGCGCGCTCCTCCTCTACGCGCTCTTCCGACTCCCGGCGATGCCCGTCGACGTCTTCCCCGAGCTCAACGCGCCAACCGTGGTCGTGCTCACCGAGTCCGGCGGACTCGCGGCCGACGAGGTCGAGCAGCACGTCACCTTCCCGATCGAGTCCGCGGTCAACGGCCTCCCGGGCGTGCGACGCGTCCGCAGCGCCTCCGCGATCTCCCTCTCGCTCGTCTGGGTCGAGTTTGACTGGGATTCCGACATCTATCGCGCGCGCCAGCTTGTCGCCGAACGACTCGCCGCCGTCCGCGCGACGCTCCCGGACAACGCGCACGCCGAGATCACACCCATCACCTCCATCACGGGCGAGATCATGCTCCTCGCCCTCTCCAGCCCCGACGGCTCCGTCTCGGACCTCGATCTCCGCGCGTACGCCGAGTTCGATCTGCGAAACAAACTCCTTGCGATCCCCGGCATCGCACAGGTCGGCGCCATCGGCGGCGAACTCCCCGAGTATCAGGTCAACGTCCGTCAGGACCTCCTCGCAATCCACGATCTCACCATCCGCGATGTCGTCGACGCCGCACGCGCCGCGCACAGCACCGCCACCGCCGGATACCTCCCCGACGTCGATCGGCAGGAGCTCCCCCTCCGACAGACCGCCCGCGTCCGCGACGCCAGGGACATCGCCTCCACGCTCATCGCCACGCACCACGGCTTCCCCATCACCCTCGGCGATGTCGCCGACGTCGCGCTCGGCCCCGCGCCCAAACGCGGGACCGCAGCCAATCAGGGCCGCTCCGCCGTCGTTCTCACCATCCAGAAGGCGCCCGACACAAACACCCTCCTCCTCACGCGCTCCATCGACCGCGCCCTCGACCAGATCGAGCAGTCTCTCCCCGCGGGCATCGCCATCAACCGCGACGTCTTCCGTCAGAGCCGATTCATCGAACGATCCGTCACCAATGTCACGCACGTCCTCCGCGACGCCACCCTCATCGTCGCTGTCATTCTCGTCCTCTTTCTCCTCAACCTCCGAACCACCATCATCACACTCACCGCGCTCCCGCTCTCCCTCGCCGCCGCACTGCTCGCGCTCGACGCACTCGGCCTCACCCTCAACGTCATGACCCTCGGCGGTCTCGCCGTCGCCGTCGGCGTGCTCGTCGACGACGCCATCATCGACGTCGAGAACGTCTTCCGTCGCCTCAAGGAGAACGCCGCTGCGCCCGACCATGCGCGCAAACCGCGCGTCCGCGTCATCTTCGACGCCAGCAACGAAATCCGACCCTCCATGGTCTTCGCCACGCTCATCATCGTCATCGTCTTCATCCCCCTCCTCTTCCTCGAAGGCCTCGAGGGCCGCTTCTTCGCGCCACTCGCCGTCACCTACATCGTCTCCATCCTCGCCTCACTCCTCGTCGCGCTCACCGTCACTCCCGCAATGTGCAAGGCACTGCTGCGCATCAACGCCCACGCCGACGCCTCCCTCCAGCCGCACGCCGACGCGCGACTCGTCCGATGGCTCAAGCGGCGCTATGAGCCCGCGCTGCGCTGGTCCCTCCGTCACCGCGTGCTCGTCCTCGCGCTCGCCCTTGCCGCTACGCTCCTCGCGGGAATCCTCGGACGCACCTTCGGCGCTTCCTTCCTCCCGGAATTCAACGAAGGCTCCTTCACCGTCTTTGTCTCCTCTCCCCCGGGATCCTCCCTCGCCGAAAGCGACCGCTCCGCCTCCGCCGTCGAACAACGACTCATGCGGATCGACGGCGTCAAGTCCGTCACCAGACGCACAGGACGCGCAGAGCGCGACGAGCACGCCGAGCCCGTCTCCAACAGCGAGGTCGACATCACTCTCCACCCCAACGCGAAGCCCGCCAAGGTCCGCGACGCCATCACCGACATCGCCCGCTCCGTCCCCGGCCTCACCGTCCAGATCGGCCAACCCATCGAGCACCGACTCTCCCACATCCTCTCCGGCACGCCGGCCGCGATCGCTATCAACGTCTACGGCGAGGACCTCGCCACACTCCGACAGCTCGCGAAGCGCATCGAGGCCGAACTCAACGCCCTCCCGGGCGCGCGCGACGTCACCGCGAACCGAGAGGTCCTCATCACCTCCCTTCCCATCCGGTACCGACACCCAGACCTCGCCGCCGCCGCGCTCACCCCAGCCGACGCCGCGCAACAGGTCCAGACAGCCATCTACGGCGAAACCGTCGCCGTCGTGAATCACGGTGCTCGCCGCTACGACCTCGTCGTCCGGCTCGCGCCCGAGGAACGCGAGCGCGTCACACAACTCGAGAGTCTCATCCTCCGCGGGCGCGACGGCGCTCTCGTCCGGCTCGCCGACGTTGCCGACATCGCCCCAGAAAAAACAAGCAATATCATCGCGCGCGAGAACTCCCAGCGCAAGGCCGTCATCTCCTGCAACATCGCCCCCGGCCACAACCTCGCGGACCTCGTCGAGCAGGTCCGTGCGCGCGTCGAGCCCATCGTCCATCGCGCCGGCTACACCGTCGAGTTCGGCGGACAGTTCGAGGCACAGCAATCCGCATCACGGACACTCCTCCTTGCCGGCGCCGGTGTCGCACTCCTCATGCTCATCCTTCTCCAACTCTCCACCGGCTCCCTCAAGGTCGCCGTCCTCGTTATGGTCAATCTCCCCCTCTCCGTCATCGGCGGTGTCCTCGCCATCTTCCTCGCCGACTCCCTCCTCCACTCCGCACGCCCCGGACCCGTCGGGCTCCTCCACAACACCCTCGCACTCTTCGGTCTCGGCCCCGCCACCTATCAGCCGCCCGTCATCTCCATCGCGAGCCTCGTCGGGTTCATCACGCTCTTCGGCATCGCCGTCCGCAACGGAATCCTCCTCGTCAATCACTACAAACACATCACACACGTCGAGCACAAACCTCTCGCCGACGCCGTCATACAAGGCTCCATCGAGCGGCTCGTGCCCATCCTCATGACCGCGCTCTGCGCGGCACTCGGGCTTGTGCCGCTCGCACTCGCCGCCGGCCGGCCCGGAAGCGAACTCCTTGCCCCACTCGCCATCGTCGTCCTGGGCGGGCTCCTCTCATCAACCTTCCTGAACCTCTTCGTCGTCCCCGCAGGCTACTCCCTCGTCCACCGCACTCCGCCGCCAAGACCGCCACCCGTGCTTTGACTCCCAACGTATAAACCAGCACGCACACACCACGGAGCACACACATGCAGCCTCTCCCCCGACCACGCACGCTCACCGCGATCAGCCTTACGCTCGTTGTCCTCGCCGCGTGCGAGCGCAAAGCCCCTACTACTCCCACCACGCCTCCGCCAACCACGCCTTCAGCTCAGACACAGACCGCGCAAACGCACGGCGGCGCTCCGATCCCGCTCGGCCAAACCGATATCGGCCCCTTCCACGTCCTCGCCACACGCGATCAGGGTGACATCGTCCCCGGCAAGGACGCGCCCATCGACCTCACCATCACCCCCGCCCCCAATGCCACCCGACGCGTCCGTGCGGTCCGATTCTGGATCGGCGTCGCCGACGCCAAGGGATCCGTCAAAGCGAAGGCCTCTGTCGAAAATCCCGATGAGCCCAACCGCTGGCACACACATGCCGAGATCCCCAATCCGATCCCCGAACACGCCCAACTCTGGGTCGAGATCGAAGACGAGCAATCCACCACCCACACAGGCTCGTTCGGTCTCAACATCGGCCGCTGACCCGAACACACGCGCCCTCCGACGAATACCCACTCAGAGATCCAGCGTCGTGCCCCTACCTGCCGCCAAACCCCGGGCGACGCGCGGGCCGCTGGACGGATGCCGTGCAGGCATGTCGACCATGTGGTCATAACTTCTGATTTTTCAGTGTTTTGTAGCTGAGGCCGGGCATGTGACAGCACTTTTTTCCTGCTGTACCGTCCGGACGGTTGACTCCGACCGTCCGGACGGTACAGTTGGCGGCCATGACCCCGGAAGCCATCAGCAATCTGCGGGATCGCGTGCTCGACGCTGCCGAGGCCGTCGTCGTCCGCCAAGGCATCGCCAACCTCACGCTCGAGGCAGTCGCCGCTGAAACCGGGATCAGCAAGGGCGGCCTGCTCTATCACTTCCCCAACAAGGACAAACTCGTCGAGGCAATGGTCATCCGATGCGCCGAGCACTGGCGCGCCTGCTCCACAGAGGCATACGAGAGCACGTGCGAGGGGCCCGGCCGCATGGCCCGAGCTCTGCTGAGCCACCTCGAAGACCAGGAATCGTGGACCGAACAGTGCCAGCGGAGTTCGTGCGCTGTCTTCGCCGCCCTCGCGCAGAACCCCGCGCTCATCCGACCGATGCGCGAGGTCTACTCAGAACTCCGCGAACGACTCACGCGAGACGGGCTTCCACCCGGCGTCGGCGAGACCGTCGTCGCCGCGATGGACGGCCTGTGGCTCTACCGCGTCCTCGGGCTCACGACCGTCGACAAGGAACTCATGGATCACATCCGCCGCGTGCTGCAGCCCTTGCTCAGCGCCCAGCCCTCCTCCACAAGCGACCATGCGGGCGACCAAGCCCACACAAAGGCCCAATCAGCGTCCCAGACCAATCGTTCAGACAAACGGAGAGACTGAGAATGTCGCGCCCAGCATGGGTGATCGGGATCCTGGCCGGTGTCGGACTGCTCGCAGCTGGGAGCTACACGCTCCTGCGGCATCGAGGGTCGCCGCCTGCCGAGATGCAGGCCGCGGCCTTTGAGCCGTTCGAGGCCGCAGAAATCGTCAAAGTCGGAGAGATCACGTGGCAACCCACCGCCGATCTCGTCGGCACCGCGGTCGCCAAGCGATCCGTCACGCTCCGCAGCGAGCTCTCCGGCGTCGTGCGCGAGGTCGGATTCGAGTCCGGCGACGTCGTCGAGGAAGGGCGCGTGCTCATCCGGCAGGACGACACGACCGACAGGGCCGACCTTGAAGCCGTCCGAGCCTCGGTGCGCGTCGCCGAAGCCAACATCGCGCAGGCCGAGTCGGAGATCCGGCTCGCGGAGGCCGAGCTGAGCCGCCTCACCAGCGCCGGCGCTCGCGCGGTCGCCGCAGTCGAACTCGACCGCGCCAACGCCCGTCTCGACACCGCACACGCCGATCGCGGCAAATGGGTCGCAGAGGCCGACCAGGCTCGCGCACGCGTCGCGCAGATGGAGGCCCGCATCGCGAAGCTCACCATCCGCGCCCCGTTCAAGGCCCGCGTCGGCATGCGGAACATCCACGAAGGGCAGTACCTCGCCGAGGGCGCCGACATCGTCGCTCTGCAGGAAGTCTCCGACACCATCTACCTCGACTTCGCGATACCGCAGAAGTACACCCAGTACGTCGCCCCCGGCGCCACAGTCCTCGCCGACGCGGAGCTGCTCGGCGATCAGCCCGTCCACATCAAGATCGTCGCGGCAGACGCCACCGTGAACAACCAGACGCGCAACCTCCGCGTCCGCTCCATCGTCGACAACACGAAGGGCGTCCTCGTGCCAGGCATGTTCGTGCAGGTTCGCGTGCCCATCGAGCAGCCCCGCACGTACGTCGTCGTCCCCAGCGTCGCCATCCGCCGCGCCGCCTACGCAAACTCCGTCTTCATCATCGCCCCGGACGAGCAGGGTGTCACGCGCGCCAAGCAGCGCTACGTCACCCTCGGCCAAACCGTCGGGGAGGACGTCATCGTCCTCGAAGGGCTCTCCGCCGGCGACACCATCGCCGCCGCGGGCTCGTTCAAGCTCCGCGACGGCGTGAAAGTCATGCTCGGACCGCCCGGCGCGGAGCCGGCCGCACAAGCCACACCCGCGAAGGAATCCGCGCAGGCATCGAGCCCCTGATCCCGATCAAGATCCTCCCCCATCCGGCAAGCGACACCGTCGCTCAGGCCACACACCACAGCGATCCTTCCGGCCATCGGAACGCCTTCGGAGAGAGTCGGTGCGATCCCTCACAGACATATTCATCAAGAAGCCCGTCCTCGCCATCGTCGTCAACCTGATCATCCTCGCCGTCGGCTGGCGATCGATCGACGCCCTCGCCGTGCGCCAATACCCGCGCCTCGAGTCCAGCGCCATCGTCATCACCACCGTCTACGTCGGCGCCAGCGCCGAGACGATCCGCGGCTTCATCACCACCCCCATCGAGCAGGTGGTCTCCGCTATCGACGGCATCGATTACATCGAGAGCGCAAGCCGCGCCGGCGTCAGCACCGTCACCGTGCGATTGCGCCTCAACCACGACAGCAACGACGCGCTCGCGGAGATCAGCGCGCGACTGAACCAGGTCCGCAGCCGGCTGCCCGCAGACGCCGAGGCGCCCGCCGTCGATATCCAACGCACCGACAAGCCCTACGCCACCTTCTACATCAGCTTCACCAGCGACGACCTCAGCCTCATGCAGCTCAACGACTTCCTCGTCCGCGAGGTGCAGCCCGAACTCCAGACCATCGTCGGCGTCCAGCGGGTGGGCGTCGAAGGTCCCCGCGAACTCGCCATGCGCGTCTGGCTCGATACAGCCAAGATGGAGAGCATCGACGTCACCCCCGGCGAGGTCTGGGACGCCCTCGGACGCAACAACTTCCTCGCCGCCGTCGGCCGCACCAAGGGACGCGACGTCCAGATCGACCTCCTCACCGACACCGACCTCAAGGCCGTCGATGAGTTCGAGGACCTCATCGTCCGCGAGCAGGACGGCACGCTCGTCCGCCTCAAAGACATCGCGCGCGTCGTCCTCGGCAGCGAGGAGCCCACCGGGCAGGCCGGGTTCAACGCAAAGCCCGCGATCTGGCTCTCCGTCTGGCCCCTCCCGAGCGCCAACGAACTCGAAGTCGCCTCGCTCCTCAAGAAGCGCATCGAGGAGGTCCGCCCCACGCTGCCCACCGGCGTCGAGATGACTCTCGCCTACGACGGCACGTACTACATGGACCACGCGATCAAGGAGATCACCAAGACTCTCATCGAGACCATGGCCATCGTGTCATTCGTCGTCTTTCTCTTCATGGGATCCATCCGCACCGTCCTCGTTCCTCTCGTCGCCATGCCCGTGTCCCTCATCGGCGCGTGCATCGCCATGCTCCTCTTCGGCTTCTCGCTCAACCTCCTTACTATCCTCGCCATCGTGCTCTCCGTCGGCCTCGTCGTCGACGACGCCATCGTCATGGTCGAGAACGTCGAGCGGCACATCCGCGAGGGACGCAGCAAAGTCGACGCCGCCCTCATCGGCGCGCGCGAACTCTTCGCCCCCGTCGTCTCCATGACCATCACCCTCGCCGCCGTCTACACCCCCATCGGATTCCAGAGCGGCCTCACCGGCATGCTCTTCCGCGAGTTCGCCTTCACCCTCGCCGCCGCCGTCGTCATCTCCGGCATCGTCGCCGTCACCCTCTCACCCATCATGAGCGCCTGGATGGCGCCCGCCGGAGGAAAGGAAGGACGCTTCACCCGCCTCGTCAACCACCTCTTCGACCGCGTCCGCGCCGTCTACGAGCGAGCGCTCGGCGGCGTCCTCCGCGCCTGGTGGCTCGTCGTCATCGCCGCCATCGCCCTCTGCGCCCTCGCGCCGCCTCTCTACCGCTCCTCGAAAAAGGAACTCGCCCCCACCGAGGACGAAGGCATCGTCTTCGCCGTCGTTCAAACGGCCCCCGACGCCACCCTCGACTACACCGTTCGCGGCTTCCAGAAAGTCGCCGACGCCTTCATGTCCATCCCCGAAGCCAGGTTCTTCTTCCAGGTCGCCGAACTCTCCATGGGCGGCGGCTTCGGCGGCATCCAGACCGTCGACTGGGACGAACGCGAACGAACCACCGAGCCCATCCAGGGCGAAGCCATCCAGAAGCTCATGATGATCGAGGAGCTCCGCTCCATCGCCGTGCGACCCGCGCCGCTCCCCGGCGCCGGGCAGTTCGACGTCGAACTCATGGTCACCAGCGCCGAAGAAGCGCCCGACATGCTCCCGCACATCGACCAGATCATCGGCGCTGGCTACGCCAGCGGCAAGTTCGTCTACGTCGACTCAGACCTCAAGATCGACCTCCCACAAACACGCATCGAGATCGACCGAAAGAAGGTCGCCGACCTCGGTCTCGATCTCGCCGACGTCGGCCGCGATCTTTCCGTCCTCCTCTCAGGCGGGTACGTCAACCGCTTCAACTACGCCGGGCGAAGCTACAAAGTCATCCCGCAGGTCTCCGACGACCTCCGACGCACGCCCGAGCAACTCCTCCAGTTCAAGATTCGCACGCGCGACGGCGGAACCGTCACCCTCCGCTCACTCGTCAACCTCCGGACCGAGGCCGTCCCGCGCGTCCTCTCCCGATTCCAGCAACGCAATAGCGCAAAGGTCTACGGCGTCGTCGCCCCCGGCGTCACGAAGGAGGAAGCCCTCTCCGCCCTCGAAACCGCAGCCAAGTCCATCGTCCCCCCCGGCTATGCCATCGACTACGCCGGCGAGAGCCGACAGATGCGCACCGAGGGCGCCACCCTCCTCTCCACGCTCGGCTTCGCCATCGGCCTCATCTATCTCGTCCTCGCCGCACAATTCGGCAGCTTCCGCGACCCCTTCATCGTCCTCCTCGGCTCCGTCCCTCTCGCACTCACAGGAGCCCTCACCTTCACAGCCTTCGGCGTCACCACTATCAACATCTATTCCCAGGTCGGACTCATCACTCTCGTCGGTCTCGTCGCCAAAAACGGTATCCTCATCGTCGAATTCGCCAATCACCTCCAGGAGCAAGGCCTCTCCAAGCGCGAGGCCGTGCAGCGCGCCGCGGGCACGCGCCTCCGCCCCATCCTCATGACCTCGGCCGCGACCGTCTTCGGCCACTTCCCGCTCGTTCTCGTCACAGGCGCCGGCGCCGAGGCGCGCAACAGCATCGGCATCGTCCTCGTCAGCGGCATGGCCATCTCAACCATCTTCACCCTCTTTGTCGTCCCCTCCATCTACGTGCTGCTCGCGGGCAAGCGAGCCCCTAGGACGCGCCACGAGACGACCCCACACACAACCCTCCCGCCCGCCGCCGGGCTCGCCACCGCCTGACGCGCAACGCCGGAGACACTCCCATGATCCGCCGATCGCTCCTCACAACGCTCGCCCTCGCCACTCTCGCCGGCTGCACCGTCGGCCCCGAGCACGCCACCCCCACCACCGACGTGCGCGCCGAGTGGGCGGCCGATCTCGAAGCGGGCGTCGCCGCCGACACCGCTGACATCCGCGAGTGGTGGCGCATCTTCAACGATCCAACGCTCGATTCCCTTGTCGATCGTGCGCTCGAGCAGAGCCTCGACCTCCGTGAAGCCGCCGCGCGCGTCCGCGAGGCCCGAGCCCTCCGCGGCGTCACTGCGGCAGATCAACTCCCCTCCGTCGACGTCGCCGGCTCCGCCGCGTACCGACGCGACAGCGGCAAGTCCTTCTCCGGCGGGTTCGGCGGCGGCGGCGAGGAATACTCCGCCTTCGACGCCGGCTTCGACATGTCGTGGGAGATCGACGTCTTCGGGGGCGTCCGTCGTTCCGTCGAGGCCGCGGACGCCGACGTCGACGCCGCGGTCGAGTCCGCACGCGACGCACGCGTCATCCTCGTCGCCGAAGTCGCTCGCAATTACGTCGAACTCCGCTCCGCCCAGGCCCGCCTCGCCATCGCGCGCCAGAACCTCAAAACGCAGCAGGACACGCTCGAACTCACCCAGGACCGTTTCCGCGCCGGACTCTCCACCGAACTCCTCACCGCGCAGGCCCGCGCCCAGCTCGAAGCCACACGCTCCGTCGTCCCGCAACTCGTCACCGACCTCAAGCGCGCCGCGTTCCGCCTCGATGTGCTCCTCGGCCTCCAGCCGAACACGCTCGCCCCCGAACTCGAAGCCGCGCAACCCGTCCCCCTCACACCCGACGCCGTGCCCGTCGGCTTCCCGGCCGAGCTCCTCCGCAGACGACCCGACATCCGACGCGCCGAACGCCAGCTCGCCGCCGCCACCGCGCGCATCGGCGTCGCCACCGCCGACCTCTACCCGCGATTCACGCTCAACGGCTCCTTCGGCTTCGCCGCCGAAGACCTCGCCGATCTCTTCGACGCCAACAGCCGCGCATGGAGCATCGGTCCCGCGGCCGTCCGCTGGCCCATCTTCGACGCGGGCAGCATCCGCAGCAACGTGCGCGTCCAGGAGGCTCGCCAGGAAGTCTCTCTCATCGCCTACGAACGCACCGTCCTTCAGTCCTACGAAGAGGTGGCCAACACCATGGTCGCGTACGCGCGACACCACGAACGACGACACGCGCTCATGCTCGCCGTCGACGCCAACCGCGACGCCTTCGAACTCGCCAATGACCTCTGGACCCGCGGCCTCACCGACTTCCTCAACGTCCTCGACACGCAACGCGAGCTCTTTGCCCGCCAGGACGAACTCGCCGCGAGCGACGCCCAAATCGCCACAAGCCTCATCGCCCTCTACAAAGCCCTCGGCGGCGGCTGGGACGATCAACCCGCCGCGTCCGAGCCCTCCGCCCACAGCGCCCGCCTCCGCACACACTGACGCCGCGCCACATCGCCCGCCCAGCCCTCTTCACGATCGAAGTCATTCCTGATCCCACCCCCGGCATGCCGTGTCCGTGAATGCTCACGCGGACCGTGAGAACTGTCCGTCGGACCGGATTCGGAGCCAAATGCCCCGCAGGTGCGCGCCTGCGCCCAGCACAGCCTGCAATCCTCGAACGACATGCGCTGCGCCCTCATCGGATCAGACCGGGGCAACAGGCCAACCGCCCCCCACCCAAATGCCGTTCCCGTCGGCGTCTTCCACCCCATCGAGCGCCGCGAGAACGGCGCGTCGCACAGTTCTGGGGCACTCGCCACCCACCGATCTCGGAATCAGTCTCGATGTTTTTGCAAACAGCGTGCTATCGTGTTGGTCGGCAGATGAGCTTCCGATCGCCGCACAGCGCGAGCCAGCTCAATCGGCAATGCTTGGATGGTGAGGGGAACCCATGGTCAAGATCCTGTTGGTCGATGACGAAGCGCGATTGCGGCAGGCATGGGAGCGTCTGCTCGCTTCCACGCCGGACGTACGGCTGGTCGGGATGCTTCCCAACGCCGACAAAGTGCTCGCCGCCATCGAAGATGTGGCGCCCGACATCGTGCTGCTCGACCTCACCATGCCCGGGAAAGACCCGCTGGAAGCCATCCGCGAGATGACGAAGGCACACCCCGACGTGCGCACGGTCGTGTACAGCGCCCGCCGGGACCCGGAATCACTGCGCGAGGCGTTCGACGCCGGAGCGTGGGCCTTCGTCGACAAGCTGTCCTCACCCGGCGACATGCTCTCGACGATCCAGCGCGTCGCGAAGGGCGAGGTTGTGTTCCCGGTGCATGTCCCCGATCGCACGCGTGAACGGGCGTGATCGGGCCGGCAACGAGTCTCAGTTCCGGTTGTACACGGCGCGCACCTCAGGGGACAGCGCCACCTCTCCCTCGCACACAGACCGCAACGCGTTGATTAGCGCCTCCTCACCGTCATTCTTGGACACGTAGCCCCACGCGCCGACCTCGATCGCTCGATCCACCAGATCTTGGCGGACATGCCCGCTGAACACGACGATGCGCGTCGTCGGGCAGCAGCGAGCCAGCTCCGACGCGGCCTCCAACGGGTCCCGCCCAGGCATGTCCAGGTCCAGCAGCATCAGCGCCGGGCAGGTCGCCTTCGCCGTCTCAAGCATCGAGTCGGCCGCCGGAATCCATCCCTTCCACTCAAAATCGCTCATGCGCGAGAGCTTCAGCCGGAGAGCCTCCGCCACATGAGGATTGTCCTCCACACACAGCACGCCGAACTTGTCATCCTGAAACGCCATCGCCTCTCGGATCCTTATCCTTCTCGTACCCTTCGGTTCGCCGCACTGTCGCGATCGCGCACGACGACCGCTCCCGAGCGCGCGGTCTCCCGAAGCGCCTCGCGAATCGTGGCAATCGCCGGCTTCTCGCCGAGCGACCGAACACCCTGTCCCGCGGACTCGCCCAGGAAGATCACCCGCGCGCTCTCCGGCACGCCGACCAGCTGATCCTCGTCATCGATCACGAACAGCTCGGCAGAGCCGCTGTGCGCCCCGACGCTCACCGTCTCGTACCGGAGCGAACGCAGCTCCCCGGAGATGAACGAGCGCATGCGGGCGTCCCTCACGTGGACCACGGCGCGACGCGCGGGCGCGTCCGCGTCGTCAGGCTCCGGCGCCGGCGCCGAGGGGAGCGCGAGCGTGATCGTCGTCCCGACGCCCGGCGCCGAGCGAATCTCCACCTCGCCGCGCGCTTCCTGCACGAGCCCGTGCACCAGCACGAGACCAAGCCCGGTGGATATCCCGCGCGTCTTCGTGGAGTAGTACGGCTCCATGCACCTCGCCCGGACCTCCGGGCTCATCCCGGGTCCGTCGTCCTCGACGCTCACGAACACGCGCGTCCCCTCCGAACGCACCCGCACCACGATGCGGCCCGAGCCGCGGTGCGCAACCGCGTCACACGCGTTCTGCACCAGATTGAACACGACCTGCGTCAACGCCGCCTTCGACATCGACACGTGCGGCGCCCCGCTCCCGATCTCGCCGTCAAGCGTGACGCCGCGCGCGAGCGCAGACTTGAGCACGCCCTGCGCGTCGGCCCACCACGCTCGGACGTCGGTCACCTCGCCCGGGGAAGCACGAGCGGGGTCAAGCGCCACCAGCCGAAGCCCGTTCGCCAGCTGCCGGAGGTACTCGGCCGAGGTGCGGATCGCCTCCACGTCCTCCCGCGCCTGCTCGCTCAGCGGCTGCGCGGCGAGCGACTCGAGCCGCACACGAACGGGCAGCAGAAGATTGCCCATATCGTGCCCGAGCCCGGCCGAGAGCGTCCCCATCATCGCCATCCGCTCCGACATGCGGAGCCTCTCGTGCGTGGCCTTGAGCTCACGAGTCCGCTCCTCCACGCGCGACTCCAGCTCCGACTTGTGCTGCGCGAGCTGCTGCTCCATCTCGCGACGCTCCGTGATGTCCGTGTTCGTGCCGAACCACCGGACGATCTCCCCTCGCTCATCCCGGATCGGCATCGCCCGCGACAGGAACCACCGATACTCCCCGTCCTTGCTCCGAAGCGGGAAGATGTCCTCCCACGGCTCGCCCGTCTCGAACGACCGGCGGATCCATGCCTCCACCCGCTCCACGTGCTCTGGGTGATGCACCTTCTTCCAGCCCCAGCCCTCCATCTCTGAGAGCGTCGTCCCCGTGTAGTCATACCAGCGCTGGTTGTACCAGAAGATCCAGCCCTTCCGGTCCGCCATCCACGCGAACTGCGACATGTTGTCCGCCAGCGTCCGGAACCGCTCCTCGCTCTCCCGGAGCGCACGCTCCGTCTCTTTGCGCTCATGCACGTCGATCACGGAGCCGACGAACCCGAGGAACTCGCCCTCCGGCCCGAAATGCGGCCGACCCGCGTCGATCACCCAGCGGTGCTCGCCGTCAGCGCGACGCACACGCTGGTCCAACGCGAACGGTGTGCGGTGCGCCGTGGCATGCCGGAACGCCGCGACCGAGGCCTCCCGATCCTCCGGATGCACCGCCGTGAACCACCCGAAGCCCAGCGCCTCGGGCTCCGTCTGCCCCGTGTACTCGTACCACCCGCGCGACAGAAACGTGCACGATCCGTCCGGATCGGTCATCCACAGCATCGCCGGCGCCGCGTCCGCGCACGTCCGGAACCGCTGCTCGCTCTCGCGCAATCGCTGCTCCGCGACCTTGTGCTGCGTGATGTCGACGATCATGTTCACGGCGCCGATGACAGCGCCGCTCGCGTCGAAGAGCGGTCGAGGGTGCGGAAGCGCGTCCCGACGCGTCCCGTCCGGACGCTCGATCACGATCTCCTCGCCCACCACGGGCCGCCCGCCCCGCAGCGCCTCCGCCATCGGGCACTGATCCAGCGGCAGCGGAGAGCCGTCCGCGCGAAAGATCCGCAAAGACCCGCACCACAGATCGCCCGGCTCCGGTGCACGCCCCCACAGCTTCACCGCCGCGTCGTTGTACATCGTGATCCGACCGAGCGCGTCCGTGGTGTACACCGCCACCGCCATCGACTCGATCACCTGACGGGCGCAACGCTCGTCCTCGCTCGGACCGGAGTCCCACGACTTGCTCTGCAGGGTCAGACCGACGAGCCCGGCCGCGATCGCTGCGTCGCGCTCGTCCGACGCGCTCGGACGCGTGGGCCGGTCGAACGCGAGCAGAACCGAGCCGAGCACCCTCCCCCCATCGCCAACCACGGGCGCCACGTACGCCGCGCGGACCCCAGCCGAGAGAGCCAGCGAACCCCATTCACCCTCCCATCGCGGGTCGTTCTCGATGTCCACGCACGTCTGCGGCTCGTGCAGCGCCACCAACAACGGACAGACCGACCCGCTCCGCTCGGCGCCCAGCGTCCGCATCACCGCGTCCGACAACGCCGGCACGCTCGGCGCGATCAGCCGGCATACGTGCGGCGAAATATTGTCCGTCAAGAGCACCGCGGCGCGAACGCCCGGGCACACGCGCTCAGCGACGCGACAGATCTCCTCCAGGCATGTCTCAAGCGAGCGCCCGTGCGAAATCGACTCCAGCGCGACCCGATGCGCCTCAAGCCACCCGTCGAGCTTCGAACCACCCCTATCCTGGGGCCCGTTCGCGCTCCACTCGCGAAGATTCCGGATCACGGCGCGGTCATGCATGAGCAGTCATCCGATCTCGCACAGAGCGCCAGCGGGGCGAAACACGCAACGTCTGATGATGCCGCGCCCCACGGCATCGCCACGCCTGGAACGCGCTTCGTGCACGCACCGCTCTGGACCCGGCGTACTGCTCCTCAGAGCACGCGAGCCGCTAAGCGCCATGCACAAGGCACGGGTTCGCGTCGGGACAATTCTCGATCGCCCAACAATGCCGATCGTACCCCGCATCTCCCGACCAAACGCATGAAAAGTGTTTCATACACGGCTTCCGGACAGCCCGGTCCTGAACCGCTGCACGCCCTCAAGCACGACCCGCGCCGGCCGACGCTCAGCCACGCCACTTCTCGACGAGCACGCCGGCGCGCACGTGCACGTACGTGTTGATGATCTGCACGTTCCGCACACGCGGCTCCTTCGCCTCCTCCTCGCCCGTCGATGTGCCGATCGACAGCAGCGACGGATCCGTGTGCACGTGCTGGAACGTCCAACGCCACACCTCCGAGCCGTCCGCGAGCCTGGTCCGCTGCTCCGGCTCCCCGAACGTCGCAATCGCCCAGCTCGCGTCTTCTCCAACGCGGAGCCGGTCGAACGTCTCGTCGCTGATGTACGAGCCGCGCGTGAAGGACAGCGGGCCTTCCAGCAACATCGATCCCTCGACACGCATGGTCCCGCACGCGCTGAGCGCAGCGCACGAGAGCGCGACGCACGATCCGAACACCGCTCCTGTCCGATGTCTCATCCTCGTCCTCCGTAGCGCCCCGGGCTCCGTGTCTTCACGCTGGACGGATCCCGAACGTCCGAACCGACGCTCCCGGCCCGCGCACTCCTCCCGCTCGCATGCCGAGGCTCCACGCCGTTCGACGCGATGTCGGAGTCCGGCTGCAGCGCATTGGCGATCACCGCCGCGCTCCCAAGCGCGCTGGCCGCCAGACGCGCAAGCCGCACCGTCCGGCCAACGCCGAGCACAGACACGACCGCGAACACCGACCCCGAGATCAGGCCGGGGTCAGCGAGAGTCTTGGCGAGCACTCCTCCGATCCCACCGAGCACGCCCGATGGCTCCACACCCCGCTCCGAGCCCGCTGCCCCCGACGCCTCCGGCTCGTCGGACCCTGGCAGCGCGTCCTTAAGACGCTCACGGGCGCCGACAGCCTCCGCCTCGACGCGCGCGCTCGCGCGAATCGTCCGCAGACCGCGCGCGGTCCGCCAGGCGAGAAGCACGGAAGCCGACAGAACAAGCCCAGAAAGGAGCAGGACGGTCGGCCCGGCGCCGACGTGCGGCGCCAGCAGCAGGCCAACGCCCGCCATGAGCCCGCACAGAGCCAACGCGCCGCAGAGGGCCGAGGCGAGCAGCAGCGCAACCCGCGCCGCGGCCCGACCCGACCTGCTCAGCAGTAGCGTCGACTCCGCGTCGACCCAGCCGACCCCCGCCTCCACAAGTTTCCGCAGTCCGGCAAGCATGACCGTTACCGCCGCGCCAGCAGGCGTGACGCCAGGGCGCCGACCCCGAGCGCGATCAGCACCGACGTCGTCGGGTTCTGCTTAACGTACTTGCACATGCTCTCGTGCGCCTCGCTCGCCTTCTCCGTCACGCGCTTCGTCGCCGCAACCGCCGCGTCCGCGCCCTGCCTGACGCTCTCGACGCCCTTCTCCGCGGCATGCGCAACGCCGTCCGCGACGTCCGTCTTCAGCTGCTTGATGTCCTCGCTGATGTCCTTCATGCTGGCGTGACGCTCGCTCCCGCTCGATGCCGTCCGTGTGGCCGTGCTGCTCATGAGATGTTCCTTTCGTGCATGCTGACAGTGCTCACGACGTCCCGATGACGTCACGAGAACGATGCTGCCTCGCGATGAGCCGGCGCTGAACGCGGCGTGAATCCCCGCTCATGCTCGAAAGATATTTCTCCTTGCGGCCCTTCGCGCCACGGCCCACAGCATGATTCCACTTTCATGTGCGCGTCACCGTGCGCTCACCCCTCCCCCCCAATATCTCCGCGGGTCGGACAACAGGCCGGACCGACCCACGCATCACAACGGCCCTTGAGAAAAGGAACGCACCCATGAAACTCACCACGATTGCCACGACCGCTACCCTGATCGCCGGCTCCGCTGGGCTCTCCGTCTCCGCGCTCGCCGCGCAGCACTCGCAGCGCGACAGGGCCGACCAGAGAGACAAGACCACCATCTCGCATGCCGATCGCGCGGACTACCCCGTGCAGTTCGTGTCCGGAGACAAGCTCCGCGGGTCCACCATCATCAACCGCGCCGGCGACAGCATCGGCAGCATCTCCGACCTCATCGTCGACCGCGGATCGGGCTACGCCCCGTACGTGATCGTCGACACCAGCAACGCCCTCGGCCTCGGCGGCCGAACCGTCGCCGTGCCCTACGCATCCTTCGGCTGGAGCACCGCGGAGCGCAAGCCAACGCTCGACTACACCAGAGAGCAGCTCGAGCAGCTGCGACGATTCGATCGCGACGAGTGGACCGCGCGACGAAGCAGCGACTTCCTCACGGACCTCGCCCGCGAGTACAGACAGGAAGTCCAGGATCCCTACGCCGACGGGCTCGACAAGGCCCGATCCACCACCATCAAGGGCACGATCGTGACCATCGACCGCGAGGACAAGATGCTCCGCGACGATCACACCGTGCTCAACATCCGCACCGATGACGGCGTCCGCAGAGTCGTGCTCGGCCCGTCCTGGTACGTCACGACCCGCCAGCAGCCGCTCGCGCGGGACAAGACGGTCACCATCCAGGCCTACGAAGTAAAAACCTCCGGTGAGCCTCGCTACGTGGCCTCCTGGTTCAACGTCGACGGGCAGCGCGTCGACCTGCGAGACAGCGCAGGCAAGCCCGCGTGGGGCGTCCGCTCCACCGGCGACGCCGCGGCCGACGCCGCTCGCGTCCGCGACGGATACGTTCTCCTCAGCGAGATCGACGGCAAGGACGTTTCCTGCCGTGGCGCGGACTCTGGCGACGTCACAGATACCGTCGTCGAGTGCACCTCAGGCAAGCTCGCCTTCTTCATCATCGACCCCGACGACAACTTCCTCGGCATTGCAGACACCAACCGGCTCGTCCCCTTCGAGGCCATGAGCTTCTCCACCGAGGACGCCGTCCGGCTCGACGCCAACAAGGCCATGGTGCTGAACAGCCCCGCGGCCCCGAGCGATCTCACCAAGCTCGACCGCGCCACCTGCGACACCGTCTACGCCGCCTACAGCGTCGACCGCGTTCACCGCGAGAAGCGCTCCATGCCGCGCTCCCGCTAACACTCCACGCGCCGGCGGCTCGTCCCGACGACGAACTCGCCACTCGCACGGCTGCCGCGCGTCACGCGCGCGCGGCAGCCGATTCACGCACGGGCCGCGTCTCGGCCGCCACAAATGAGCCGAGATTCACACCCCCGTCACGTGCCGCTCAGACCGACGCGGCACAGTCATCCCGACGCCAGCGGGACGGTCCCGCACGTCCCAACAACCCGCTCGAAAGGAGCACATCTCATGCTCGGTTGGGCACTCACGTTCTTCATCGTCGCCATCATCGCCGCCCTCTTCGGCTTCGGAGGCATCGCCGCCGGCGCAGCCTCCATCGCCAAGATCCTCTTCTTCATCTTCCTCGTCCTCTTCCTCCTCTCACTCATCGTCGGGCTGATCAAACGCGGCCCCTCCGCCGTCTGACCGCCCCTCACCAGCACCGACGCACCCCACACGGAGCCACGCCCATGCGACCTGAACGACCTGAAAACCGACGCGTGCCGCGCGCATTCGCGGCAATCGCATTCCTCGTCGCGATCCCCGCCACGCTCGCCCTCAACGCGTGCAACACCACCGAGGGCGCCGGTGAGGACATCAAGGCGCTGGGCGAAGCCATCGACGAGGCCGCGGAAGACGCGAAGAACTAACCACACCCCGCACGCCCCGACGCGTCCGCAGGGGAGAACTCAACAACGAAAAGGAGACAACCATGGAAACTGTCACCAACCTCGAACCCAAGACGATCGACCGGCTCCAGAACCTCATCCGCATCAACATCGACAGCTCCAAGGGCTTCGAGAAGGCCGCGAGCGAGATCGAGCACTCCGGCACGGCCGACCTCTTCCGCCGCATGGCCACCGAGCGACGCGCCTTCGCCGAGGAACTCCGACGATACGTCCGCATGAACGACGAGGAAGCCGAGGACTCCGGCAGCATCAAGGGCAAGTTCCACCGATGGTGGATCGACATCGTCGGCACGGTGCGCGACGGCGACGAGCACGCCATCCTCGCGGAAGCAGAACGAGGTGAAGACGCCATCAAACGCCTCTACGAGGAGACCCTCCCCCCGATCGCCGGAAACCCGCTCAACAGGGTCTTGCAGGACCAATACGCGCGCATCAAGACCGGGCACGACAAGATCCGTGACATGCGCGACGCCGCCAAGTAATCGCCGCAACCCCCCGCTCGCACGACGCCGGTTCAGAGATTCTCACTCAGCGGCCGCCCGGACCGACCCGTCGGTCTGGGCGGCTTTCCTGCGCGCCCACAGTCAGACACGCCCACCGTCATCCCCGCCCCTCGACGCCGACGGCGCCTCCTTCCCGTCGCGCCTCGCATCCCCGCCGTCGCGCACCGAGCTGCCTCGCTGCTCCGCCGCGCTCTCCACGCGCGCGGGCATCTCCACCGCAAACTCCGCGCCTCCCCCAGGGAGGTTCCGCACCGCG
This sequence comes from uncultured Phycisphaeraceae bacterium, assembly GCA_964410465.1. Lineage (GTDB taxonomy): Bacteria > Planctomycetota > Phycisphaerae > Phycisphaerales > UBA1924 > CAYPGJ01. The sequence goes on from CAYPGJ010000023.1 coordinate 31,047, forward strand.
ATGTCCCCCCCGTGCAGCTCCGCGATGCCCTTCGCGATCGCAAGCCCCAGCCCGTAACCGCGCTCGCGACGCACGTCTTCCGCCCCGCGCGAATGCCGGTCGAAAACCCGCGGAAGCATCTCCGGCGCAATCCCGGGACCGCCGTCGCGCACCGCGATCCGATACTGCGACCCGCTCGCAGACGCCACCACCAGCACACGCCCCCCGCGCGGCGTGAACCGGATCGCGTTCCGGATCAGGTTGTTCAGCATCGTCCGCAGCAGGTCCGGGTCGCCCAGCACGCACACGTCCCCGCCGGCCTCCTCGCTCACCAGCGTCGGCTCGAGGTGAATCGAATACAGCTCCGACATCGACGCGCAGTCGACCACCGCGTCCATCACGAGCTCGTTCGCCGGGTAGCTCCGGAGACGCGCAAGCCCGCTCCCCTCGCGCACCCGCGTCAACATCAGGAAGCTCTCCACGAGCTGACCAAGCTTCCGCATCTCGTCCTCGGTGGTCTCGACGAACTCGACCGCCGCGGCCGGAAACCCCGCCCGGTCCAAGGTCTGCGACTCCAGAAGAAGCGTTGCGATCGGCGTCTTCAGCTCGTGCGAGATGTTCGACAGGAACCGCTCCTGCGCCGCGAACGCCGCCCGGATCCGCGCCCTCGCCGCGTCCAACTCGCGCGTCAGCTCCGCGATCTCCGCATTCCGGCTGTCCACCACGAGTTCCCGGTCGATCGTCTCCGGACGCAGCTGCTCCGCGACGTTCGAGAGCCGGCGGATCGGCGTCACCGCGATCCCCGCGATGAACCACCCGCTCATCGCGCTCGCGATCAGCCCGATCATCCCGCCCACCACCAGGATCCTGGTCACCAGCACCTGCTGCTGCGCCACAAACGCGTCGCTCGTCACCACGATCAGCGCCGCCCCGCCCACCTGCTCCACGTGCATCCGCAGCGCGATCGCCTCCACAGCTTCGTGCGCCCCCGTCTCGAACCACTCGAGCGGCGCGCGCATCGTGCTCCGCTGCGCCTTCCCCGAACGAATCGCCTCCGCGCCGATGCCCCGCGCCAGCTCCGGCCAGCGCGCCCCGCTCGACACCAGGCTCCGACCGACGCCGTCCACCACGTCCACGTCGAACCGCTCGAACTGAACGTACCCAAGCTCCTGCTGCGCGATCGCCGTCAGCTCCTGCCGTGTCAGCAGCGGGAGCCGCGCACGCACCTCCTGCGCCATGCTCTGCGCTCGCTCCAGCAGCTGCCGCTCGAACAAGTCGCGCATCGCCGTCCGCTGGTACAGCCAGAACCCGCCGCTGATCACCAGCTGGATCAGCATGAACACGGCCACCACCCACACCGTCAGCCTCGTGCGGAGACTGATCCTGCGCTCAAACCCCGACTCGTCCGCTCCTGCGCCCATGCTCAATCCAGAACGCCGAACCGATACCCCGCGCCCTTCACCGTGTGAATCAGCTCCCGATCGAAACCGCGATCCAGCTTCTTCCGCAGGCTCGACACGTACACGTCGATCACGTTGCTCCCCGGCTCCAGGTTCATGTCCCACACCTTCTCGCCGATCTGAATACGGCTCAGCACCCGGTTCGGGTTCCGCATCAGATACTCCAGCAGCGCGAACTCCTTGTTCGACAGCTCCACCTGCGCCTCCCCGCGGCTCGCCGTGCGCGTGTACAGGTCCAACTCCAGATCGTCACACCGAAGCACACGCCCCTCACTCGCCTCGCCACGGCGAAGCAGCGCACGCAGACGCGCAAGCAACTCCTCGAACTCGAACGGCTTGGTCAGGTAATCGTCCGCGCCGGCGTCCAGGCCCCCCACCTTGTCCTCCGTGCTCGACAGCGCCGTCAGCATCAGCACCGGCACGCTCACCGACCGGCGGCGGAGATTCCGACAAACCTCCACCCCGTCCCGATCGGGCAGCATCAGATCGAGCACCACCGCGTCGTACTCCCCCCCCGCCGCGAGGTCCTCTCCCTCAAACCCCGAATGCGACACGTCCACCGCGTACCCGTTCTCGCGCAGCCCCCGCTGGATGCCCTCGGCCATTCTCGGGTTGTCCTCGATCACAAGAATCCGCATCGTCGTCTCCCAGGAACTCCACACCACCCGACACGCTCGCCCCCGCCCGCCCGGACGGATCGGCGCGCATTCACACCATTCTAAAGTCCATCCCCCCCCAGCGGAAGCAACCCCCGCACGAGACGCACAGACCAAACGTCGACGCAACCAGCCCATCACGCCGGTGCGCGCCACGCGGCCCGCGCTCACACCGGCGCAGACGGCCCCGTCACCTCGCCCGCAACGGCTCTCTCACGCAGCGCAACCGAGAACGTCCGCTCCTCCACTTCGCCCAGGCCGATGCGCTCAGTCCGACCCGGCCAGTGCAAACCCAGCGTCCCGCCCGCAACGCCGTACTCGGCGACATACAGCGTGCCGCCTCCACGCCGATAGTCGTTCCGCCACAGCGGCGGCGCGAGGAACGCCCGTCTCGCCGCTTCAACGCCGCTGCGCTCCGCAAGGAGCGCCTCAGCCCGCGCAAGTCGAGCCTCGGACCGCGTGAAGCGAACGTAACGCTCCCACTCGACCACTCCCTGATGATTGGTCGATGCTCGGCGCGTCACGAACGTGGGCGGGCGATCCGGGCTGAGATACGCCGTGACGAAATCCCCGGCTCGATCGACGACGACGAACGTGTACGTCATGGACACGGGCGCGCGAGACAACGCGTCACGAGCCTCCGCCACCGTCGTGCAAGTCTGAAGCACGTAACGGCACACCAGCGGCGCCGCGAATCCCGGCCCCACCGCGCCCCGCCCGCCGAACGCGAGCGCGATCGCCAGACCGTGCGCATTGACGCCGTCCAGCGCGCCCCAGATGCAATCGCTCATCACGAGCGTCGCCACGCCTCCCCAGGCGCTCCCGAGAATCATGCCGTCGAAGAGATGCGGGTGGTGATCGTACGTCCGCAGCAGGACCGGCCCCGACGCGTCGTCCAGAACGAGCTGCGTGCACGCGCGCACGAGCGGCGGCGGCTGATACAGCGTGAGAAACCGACCAACCTCCTCGCCTCCGCCGAACCGATCGTGCAGCGCGTCATACCGACCCACCAGCTCGGGCATGCAGCGTTCCAGCATGGCGCGACAATGCCCCGCGTCAAGACGCGGCGCGCGCCGCATCCACGATCGATAGCCCGCCCAGTGCTCCGCGAACACCTGGGGCAGCCGAACGCCTCCGGGCGCGTCAGCGACGACTCGGAACACGATCGCCAGCGACCGATCTGACGTCTCAGAGGAGTTTGAAGGAGCCGTCATCGACGCCGATCCTCGCCTGCTCGACACGCGGCACATCGACACCGACATACTGCGACTTGATGCCGCGGATCCACGCCTTGGCCCGCTCGGTCAGCTGAAAATCGTCGTCCATGAAGCGACCGGGGCTGACAAGGATGCCAAGATCGGCGCCCTCGTAGAAATAATCACCGACGCCGGAGATGCGCAGGAAGAACGCCCTGTTCTCGCGTTGCACCGTGCGCCGGTGCGTCTGCATGCGATCGTAGCGGATAGAGCCGTCATCCTCGAGCTCCCAGATGCCCGAAGCCGGTGCGCCGGTGATCCGCTTGACGTCGTGATCCGTGCACTTCATGACCAGCTGCGACCACGAATCGATATTGTCCGGGTCCGACCACCGGCTGCTCAGCTTGGCTGGGTCAAGCCGGTAGCTGATGTCCATCCATTCGATGAGATGAAACAGGAACAACGGCGCGTCCGCGTGCGCGAAGCACGCCAGGTTCGTCATCGAACTCGCGCCCGTGATGCGCGGATTGCACTCGCCCAGATAGACCTCATCGCTGTCCAGATCGATCAGGAAATCAAGCTCGAAATACCCGCGATACCCGAGCTCCTTCAGACCGTCGCCGAACGCCATCGCCGCCTCACGCGCACGATCCCGAATCTCCGCGCTGAACGCCCCCGCGAACACCTCGTTGCCGCACCACCCGCCCTTGTACGGCGTCAGGTCCTTGAAGCCGACCAGCTCCGTCATCAGCGGCCCGGTGATCGTGCCGCGACGCGTCACGCACGCCTCCAACGCCGCCCCGCGACAACGAATCCGCTTCATGACCTTGACCTCGGGCGCCGACGTGATGTCCTCCGCGTGCTTCTCGAAGTCCGCCTCATCGGAGACGAAGAACGTGGTGTGGCCCGAATCCCCGTACGCGGTCTGGATCACGAGATCCTCACCGAGGCTCTTGCTCATCTTCCGAAGCGTCTTGTAGGAATCCACCCGCCCCAGCACGTTCGGCACAGAGCGCACGCCGGCGCGGTCGGCTATCCGAGTCGTCTCGACCTTGTCGTCGATCCTGCTCCGCAGCGCCGAATCCGGGAAGCAAATCTCCAAACCCAACGCCTCGCACAGCTCCTCCGTCCGCTCATCGAACATCAGGAACACGGCCTTGCCGCCCGGGCCGCGCTCACGGATCAGCTCCGCAACCGCGGGATGCGAGAGAAGATAGTTGTTGATGTCCTCGATCGACGTCCACGCCTCGTGCTCGATCTCGGGAGGAACGAAGACGTTCGGGTGCTGGCCGTCGAAACAGTCGATCGCGTTGATGAACATGAACCCGCGGATCCACTCGTCCATGCCCAGCAGATTGAACGGCGTCGCACTGATGAAGTAAACCGGCTCCGTGCTCCGGTAGAAGAAACGCCGAATGTCGGATATCCCGCGAAGCGCGCGGGGCCGCTTGCGGCTCGGCCGGTCCGCGCTCAGCGTCCGCGCAGCGCGCCGCCTCGATCCATCCTGCTTCGTGACCGACCCCGACCTGTTCGCGCCCATAGCCTTATGTCCTTTCGAGCTGAGCTTCTGACGTGTTGTGCCGCGATGCGCGTTCCAGCGCACCTTCCGTGAAGACGCGCAGGCCCTTGCCCGGGTCGTACCCGTGGATCTCCTTGACGTCCAGCTCGAGCAGGTACGCGATGATCTCCTTGCTGATCACCTGACCCGGCACGAGAACCGGAAACCCCGGCGGGTACGGCGTGATGAACGCCGCCGACACGCACTCGCGCCCCGCCCCGATCTCCGCGAGCAACGCCCGATCCAGCGCGACAAGATCGATGTTGCGATCGTCGTACGCGAGAAAATACGCGCGCCGCAGGTCGCCCTCCGCCGTCGGCGCCGCGTCCGGCTTGAACGCCGCGTGAAACCGGGAGAAGTCCGGCAACGGCGGGCCCTGAACCAGCGAGTCCACCCGCGCCGCATGACGCGACAGACCGTGACTGCTCTCCACGGACAGCCGATCGGCGATGTCCTGGGCAATCTCAACCAGAACCTCGATCAGATAGGCGATGTCGCCCCGCGTGGTCCCGATGTTCGGCATGAACAGCAGCGTGTTCCGCGATGTCTTGTTGATCTGGATGTCATACTTGTCCATGAGCAGGTGACGAATGCTGTCGCCATCCATGCCCGTCGCGCCGACGTACACCGTCACACGGGTAGGATCAAGCACGAACTCGTCGTTGTAGTAGGCGTCGTCGAGCGTCCCCCAGCCCCGCTCCGAATCGTAGTAGTGACGCACCCCCGACCGGCGATGCCGCTCCGGAATCATGTCCGCCGGCCGAAGCACCGAGAACACACGCGCCAGGTCCGGATGCTCACTGATCCGCTGACGAAGGGTCATGGCAAGACCGATCGTCTGCTCGACCATCTCAAACCCCTCAAGCTCAGCCTGGCGGCGGCCCACGTCCATCGACGCTACGATCTGATAATTCGGCGACGTCGACGTGTGCGTCATGAACGCCTCGTGGAACGAGTCGGCCGATCGCTGCTCGAAATCCTCGTCGAAAACGTGAATCATCGAGCCCTGACGCAGCGACGTGAGCGTCTTGTGCGTCGACTGCGTGGCGTACACCCGGATGCGCACGCGCTCCGGATCCAGCCCCGCAACCTCGCCGGCCCCATCCGACGCTGAACAATCCCCGCCGCCCCCCGCGTCCGCACGCCCGTTCTGATCCGGCGAACGCAAACGCTTCCGCATCCGTGACGCCGCGTCCATCGCGGTCCGCCGACGCAACGTCGGGCTGAATCGCGCGTACGCGAACCAGGCCTCGTCCCACAGAAAGATCATGTCCGGCTTGATCGCCAGCACCCGCTCCATCACGAACTCGGGGTCATACGTGATCCCGTCGAACGTGCAGTTCGTCAGGATCAGCATCCGCACGCGATCCAGCTTGCCCGCGTCCCGCAGCGCGAGCAGGTGCCGCTCGATCTCCTCGATCGGAACCGCACCGTACATCGAGTACTCACGCAACGCATACGAGTCCAGGTACACGGGCATCGCCCCCGCAAGCACAAGGGCGTAGTGGTGCGACTTGTGACAGTCCCGATCCACCAGCACGATGTCGCCCGGCTCGAGCAACGCCTGCGCGACGATCTTGTTCGCGGTCGAAGTCCCGTTCGTCACGAAGTAGGTCTGACGGGCCCCGAACGCCCGCGCGGCGAGGTCCTGCGCCCTCTTGATCGGCCCGCGAGGCTGCAACAGCGAGTCCAGCCCGCCGCTCGTCGCCGACGTCTCCGCCATGAAGATGTTCGGGCCGTAGAACTCGTACAGGTCGCGCGCCCAATGCCCGCTCGTCATCGACTTGCCGCGAGCGATCGGCAACGCATGAAACACGCCCGTCGGCTTCGCGCTGAAACGGCGAAGCGCGTCGAAGAACGGACTGTCGTGCCGGGCTCGCACCCACTTCAGCACGCTCAGGTGCTGCTCCATGTACTGATCAAGCCGGTAGAAAACGCGCCGAAAATCCGCGCCCAGGCTGCCCGCCACCCGATCCAGCGGCGCGTCCGTCACGAGGAACAGATCAAGCTCGGGACGCAGACGACGCAGCAACGTGCCGAGATCGACGCTCCGCTTCAGACCGAAGCTGACCGGGAGCGGCTCGCGCGACATCACGTTCAGATACCGCCGAAGCATCGGGTGCTCGTGCGCCGACTTGAACGCATAGTTGTATCGCAGAAACACCGCCTGGATCGTCCAGTTGAACTGCACGGCGATGACCGCGTCCTCCAGCGACGGAACGGTCACGACCTCATAGATGAACTCGTCCGTCTCACGACGGCACGCGCGAAGACCCTTATGGATCTCCTCCCGGTCATACGCGTCGACGCCGTCGACGACGAGCACCTCAAAGTACGGGCGACCATCGCGCCGCGCGCGTTCACGCTCAGGCTCGCGCGACGCCCGACCCGACCCGACCGCGTCCGGCGCCAGCCCCTCCCGCACCCGGTACTCATCGCCGACGAGATGTCGCGCAAGCTCACGAGTCTCAATCGTCAGGTCCGCGTACGCCCCCCGCTCAAAGAGCCGGCAAAGCTGCGACACCCGCTCCGTGCCCGGGAACGCCCAATACGTCTCGAACTCACGCAGATCCGCAAGGCACTGCTCGACCAGCTTCCTCGGCTCTTCCGGATCGCGCCCCGACCGGACGAACTCGCTCAGCCACGCCGAACGAAGCTGCAGGTCGTTCCACGTGTCCATCCGCAGCTGCGGAACCGTGTACGGACCCCATGTCTCGCGCTCTGGGCGTACGACATGCTCCGACGCATCACTCATGACGTCACCGCATTCGGAGGAGACGGCGGCTCAACCGACGGCGCCGCGCCCCCCAACCCCGTCGAGGGCAAGCCGTGCGCGTGCCCGGAAGCGCGAGCGACCGAGGACGGCGCCGGCGCCCCGCCCGGCACCGGAACCACCTGCGGCGGCGCACCCCCGAACGCCAAACCCGCCTTCGAACCCCGAGCCATCTTCTCGAGCGGCCCGAGCGTGTCCAGGTACGACGCGACGCCCGACGCCCGGTCGTACACCGTAAACGCCACGGCCCGGTCGCGGAAACTCTTGAGCGGCTGGCCCAACCCCTTCAAACCCACCTCGCGCGAACGACGCACCCGATCCAGATCGATCTCGATCGGCATGCTCTCCTCGTTGGTCCCGGCCTGATACAACACGTCACCGGTCGGCGACACCAACAGCGAACGCCCGTTCCCGCCGTCGCCGATCCCGTTGATGTCGATCACAAAGCACTGATTCGTCGCCGCCGTCGCACGCGCAATGCTCAGCTCGACGTCCCGATCGATGCTCGGCGTCAGCGTCGGATGCAGGATCACCTCCGCCCCCATCGCCGCAAGCGTCCGGGACGTCTCAGGGAACCACATGTCATAGCAGATGCTCAAGCCGAAGCGACCGACCTCGGGCACGTCGAACACGCAGAACTCACGCCCGGACTCCACGCCCGTCTCATACGGCATGAAGGGGAACATCTTGCGGTACCGCGCGCACACGACGCCCTCCGGCGTAATCACCGGAGACATGTTGAAGATGCCGCGATCGGTGCTCTCGTACAGCGACCCCGGGATGAACCAGATCTTGTGCTTCGCCGCCAACGCACAGTAGCGCTGCTCGACAGCGTTCGGAAAGACCATCGCGTTGCCCGTCCACCCGCCGAACGTCGCAAGCTCGCTGAGCAGCACCATCTGCACCCACGGGTACAGGTGCATCAGCATCTCCACGCGATCGCAGATGTGGTCAAGATTGGACTGTCGTCCGGAAACACTCAGCTGAAGTCCGGCGACGGCAAACGGACGCATGGCATTCCTCCTCGATCAGTGCGCCGGGCTGCCGGCGAACGCGTCGATCGCTTCTCCGAGGATGTCCAAGCCGCGCTCGAGCTCCTCATCCGTGATGACAATAGGCGACAACACCCGGATGACGTTGCCGTGAAGCCCCGCCGGGATCACAAGCAGGCCACGCTCTCGGCATCGTCCAATGACCCGCGCCACAAGATCCTTCGCCGGCCGATCGGCGTCTCCGCCCTCACCGAACTCGATCGCCATCATCGCCCCAAGACCCCGAACGTCCACGATCTCCGAACACCGCGCCGCGATCGCGCCGAACCTCGCCCGGATGACCCGACCCACGTGCTCCGCGCGCGCGTTCAGGTCCAGCTCTTGCATCCGACGGATCGTCGCCAACGCCGCAGCGCACGCGACCGGGTTCCCCCCGTACGTCCCCCCCAGCGTGCCGGGCGTCACACGGTCCATCACCTCGCCCCGACCGACCACACCGGAGATCGGCAGCCCCCCACCCATCGACTTCGCCCACGTCGAGAGATCGGGCACGACGCCGTAGTGCTCGTACGCCCCCCATCGCCCGGTCCGCGCAAAGCCCGTCTGAACCTCATCAAAGATCAGAACGATGCCGTGCGCATCGCAGATCTCACGCAGACCCTCGACATACCCCCTCGGCGCAACGTGGAACCCGCCCTCACCCTGCACCAGCTCAAGAATGACCGCCGCCACATCCCGCGCGGCCACCGTGTCCGCAAACGCCTCGCGCATCCGCGCAAGCTCACGCTCGACAACCGCCGCCTCGCTCACCCCGCGCCCGGCACGAACCACCGGGTAGGGCAACCGATAAATCTCCGGCGCAAACGGCCCGCACCCCGTCTTGTAGTTGATCTTCGATGTCAGAGAAGACGCCAACAGCGTCCGACCGTGAAAGCCTCCCGTGAAGCAGACGATCGCGTCGCGACCCGTCGCCTGCCGTGCGATCTTGATCGCGTTCTCCACCGCCTCCGCGCCGCTGTTCACCAGCATCGCCCTCGTGCTCGCGCCGTGCGGCAGCAACTCGATCAGCTTCTCGCAGAGCGCGACATACGGCTCGTATGTCGACACATGAATGCTCGCGTGGATCAGCCGCCCCGCCTGCGAACGGATCGCCTCCACCACCGCCGCATCCCCATGACCGACGTTCATCACCCCGATCCCACCGGCAAAATCGATGAACGACCTCCCCTCCGCGTCCACCACCGTGGCGCCCGACGCGCTCACCGCCGTCATGTCCGAGAGCCGACCCACCCCCCTGCACACAGCGCGATCTCGCCGCTCAATCAGGTCTCGGTTCCCAGACACGCAAACGCCTCCATCTCGCCGACGACTCAAAGCCTCCAGGACACGTACTTCACCTCAGTGTACTCGTCCATCACATAACGCCCGCCCTCACGACCAAACCCCGAGTGCTTCACGCCCCCGAACGGCGCCTGCGCCGTCGACGGCGCGCCGTCATTCGCGCCGACAATCCCATACTCAAGCGCCTCCGCCACGCGCATCAGACGCGACGCGTCACGCGTGAAGAAGTACGCCGCAAGCCCGTACTCCGACGCGTTGGCCAGCTCGATCACCTCTTCCTCCGTCCCAAACGTCCCGACCGCCGCAACCGGCCCGAACGTCTCCTCTCGGCACAGCAGCATCTCCGAGCGCATCCCGGTGATCAGCGTCGGCGCGTAGAACCGATCCGCCAAGCCGTCCAGCGACACCCGCCGCCCGCCCGTCACGACCTCCCCGCCGTGCGCCACCGCATCCTCAACGTGCGCCTCAACCTTCTCCACCGCCGCATCATTGATCAACGGACCGATCTCTACACCCTCTCGCCCGCCATCACCGACACGCAGCTTCCCCACGGCCTCGCCGAAACGGCCCACGAACTCCTCGGCAACGCCCTCCTGCACATAAAACCGATTCGCGCAAATGCACGTCTGGCCCGCGTTGCGGAACTTGCACGCCACCGCGGCCGCCACCGCCACGTCCAGATCCGCATCGTCGAACACGATGAACGGCGCGTGCCCGCCGAGCTCCAGCGAAAGCCGCAGCAGGTGCTTCGACGCCTTGGACATCAACAGACGGCCTACATCCGTCGAGCCGGTGAACGAAAGCTTCCGAACACGCGAATCATCCAGCAACGCGTCCCCGATGTCCGCGGGCTCTCCCGTCACGATGTTCACCACGCCCGCAGGAATCCCCGCCTCGCACGCAAGCTCGCCGATCGCGATCGCCGAGAGCGGCGTCTCCTCCGCTGGCTTCACCACCACCGTGCACCCCGCGGCCAACGCCGGACCGAGCTTCCTCGTGATCATCGCCGACGGAAAGTTCCAAGGCGTAATGATCGCCGCTACCCCCACCGGCTCCCGCAGCGCCAGAATCCGCTTGTTCGCGAACGACGCGGGAATCACGTCCCCGTACACCCGCTTCCCCTCCTCCGCCGCCCAGTCCAGAAACGACGCCGCATACCCGATCTCGCCCCGCGACTCCGCGAGCGGCTTGCCCTGCTCGCTCGTCATCAGTCGCGCAAGTCGCTCGACGTCGCGCTTCATCAACCCAGACAGCCTCGCGATCAGGCCCCCACGCTCCGCGGCCGGAAGCGACGCCCACGCCCGCCGCGCAGACCACGCCGCATCGATCGCTCCACGCGCCTCCGCACGACTCAGCTTCGGCACCGACGCGATCGTCACACCCGTCGCAGGATTCACCACCGCCAGCGACGCCCCCCCACCCGCCGAGACCCAGCCCCCGTTGATCAGATTGCGCGTCTCCATCCACCCATCCTACGCGGAAAACCGTCGCGCCTATCCCGAACCACGCCGCACACCATCCAGCAGGACCCCACGCCCATCCGCGCCGCAACCATCCAACGCCTGCGCAACCCGCAATCTCACACCCGCATCACGCAACGCCAACGCAAACGCTCATCGCGCCCCGACGCACACACAAACACGCACCGCGCTGCATGACGCACCCAAAAAAAAATGCCGCGCTCCCTCGCAGGGAACGCGGCCTTGTTCTTCAACGGAGAGGGGGGGATTCGAACCCCCGATACGGTTACCCGTATACAGCATTTCCAGTGCTGCTCCTTCAGCCGCTCGGACACCTCTCCAAATCGGGCCGCACAGTGTATCGACGCTTCCCTCAAGCGTCATCGACCCCACCTCCTATCCTCACCCCCCGTGCCACGACGACCCCGAAACCAACGACCCGACCTCAACGGCCTCCTCCTCATCGACAAGCCCCAAGGCCCCTCCTCCGCCTCCGTCTGCGCTCGTGTCCGCCACCACACCCAGGGCGCCAAGGTCGGCCACGCCGGCACGCTCGACCCCCTCGCCTCCGGTCTCCTCCTCCTCGCCCTCGGCCAAGCCACCCGCGCGCTCCCCCACCTCACTCTCCTCGACAAGCGCTACACCACCGACGTCGACCTCTCCTCCTTCACCTCTACCGACGACCGCGAAGGCGCGCCCGAACCCGTCACCATCACCTCACCCCCGACGCTCGAACAAGCCTGCGCCGCCTGCGACTGCCTCACAGGCAACATCCTCCAGGCGCCACCCGCATTCAGCGCCGTCCACGTCAGCGGCGAACGCGCCTACCGCCTCGCCCGCGCCGGCGCCCCCCCCGTCATCGAGCCCCGACCCGTCATCATCCACTCCATCACCATCCTCAATTACTCCTTCCCGCTCCTCACCCTCGACGTCCACTCCGGCAAAGGCGTCTACATCCGCTCCCTCGCGCGCGACCTCGGCCGCTTGCTCCACACCGGCGGCCACCTCGCCTCGCTCCGCCGCACCGCCATCGGCCAATTCTCCATCACCAACGCACTCCCCCTCGACCAACTTCCCACGCCACTCCTCCCCCAACACCTCCTCGAACCACCAGCCGCGCCGAGTGCGGATCAGAAACCCCTCCCCCCCCGTGGGGGAGGTCGCTCATGCGAAGCATGAGCGGGTGGGGGGGACGCACTCCAACCTGCAGCGCACTCGCGCCGTGAAAACCCCTCCCTCCGCAAGCCTCGAAGAGGCGCAGCGCGGGGGAGGATGTCGCGCAGCGACAGGAGGGGGGCTCCTCTTGCCTCACCCGAGCCGCGCCCGTGAGGATGAGGTCTCGCGCTCGGGGCGTTCGCGTGTGCCGTGGCCTACGGGCGAATCCCGGGGGCCACGCCTGGCCATTGCTTCATTGCATCAACCACCTCTGATACGCGCATGAGCGCACCGTGATAACCCCTCCCTCCGCAAGCCTCGAAGAGGCGCAGCGCGGGGGAGGATGTCGCGCA
>CAYPGJ010000023.1:44069-48520 GCA_964410465.1 uncultured Phycisphaeraceae bacterium
GCGACAGGAGGGGGCTCCTCTTGCCACACCCGAGCCGCGCCCGTGAGGAAGCGGTCTCGCGCTTTGGGCGCTCGATGAATCGTGCCTCCCGCCCCCTCAACCGTGCCACCGATTTGCAACGCAAATCGGTGCGTTGCACTCCCTGCGCGCAACACACGTAAATCACATCGCTTCCAACACCTCCGATTCCGCCCAATCCCCGCTCGCCCGCGCGAGATACCGCTCCGCCACCGCCAACACCAGACAAGAGACAATCGGCTGAAGCGGCCACACCCACATCCCAACGACAGCGAGCACGGCAACAGACGACAACGCCACGATCAATCCTGCCGCCACGCATGGCTCCGTCGTCGTTGTTCTCGGTAAGATCCAACTGCACATCATGATGAGGACGCCTCCGACCAACAGATGCGCCGACACCGCAATGATCAGCAATAGCGCTTCCGACTCTCCCTGACGCCGCACGAGCGCCATGTGGCTCGCTCCAATGACAATCAGCGAGATCAGCGACACGAGGCACAGCACCCCGACGCGTGCCGCCCCGGCCGACCAAGGCCATCGCCACAGCAACACCCCCGCTCCAATCACCGCCGGCGCCACGCCCGCCACCAGAACGCCATCAAACACCCACGAGTGCGCCCCGTTTGCATTCTCGAACAAAATCATGGCAACAACCACCGCACCGAACACACTCGCCCGCACCCACGCATCCCACACCAGCGCCTTCCCAAGCGCCGCATGCGTCGCTCGAAAATCCTCGATCGACCGCACGCCGACCGACGCCACCTGCCGCGCCGTCCCGCACTCCGGACACACACTCCCCCCCGTCAATTCATACCGGCATTTGTGACAGCGCCGCCGCTCCAGCGTCACAGACTCGGACCATCTCGGCACGAACAGCCGACGCGCGACCAGCATCATCTTGCTCTGATGCTTGCGCGGCTGCGCCGGACGCAACAACTAAAACCCCCCCTCCGCCAGCCACTCGCTCGCCCTCTCCTCCAGCGCGCTCGCGATCCCCACCAGCGACTCCAGGCTCGGCAGATGCGCCCCCCGCTCGATGCTCGACAACTGGCTCACGCTCAAACCCGCCGCATCCCCCAGCTCCTTCAGCGTCCATCCCCGCTCCGTCCGCGCCACCCGCACGCGCTTCCCGATCACCCTCCTCAACCGATCCTGCGGCCTGCCCCCCAGATCAAACCGCTCCGCCGCGCTCTTGAGCACCCCACGCAACTCCTCCACGCTGAACGGCTTCGACAGGTAATCGAACACCTCCTGCTTGAACGTCTGTCGCATCGTCTCCAGCGACGGATACCCCGTCACCACCACCACGCACAGCCTCGGCCAGCGCTCGCGCACCTCCTCCAGCACCTCCTCCCCGCTCGCGCGACCCATCTTCATGTCCAGCAGCAGCACGTCCGGCAAGCGCTCCGCGCACATCGCGTAGCACTCCTCCGGCGTCCCCGCCGTGCGCACCTCATGCCCCTCATGCTCCAGCACGTCCCGGATGTGCTCGCGAAAGTCCGCGTCGTCGTCCAGCGCGACGATCGACAACACAGGGGCCTCGCTCGCCCCGCCTCGCTCGCTCATGCCAGACGCTCCTGTCCTCCCCCTGCAACGCCGACATCCTCTCCCGCCGAAGCCTCCCCTTCAACCGGCAGCATCACCTCGAACACCGCCCCCCCTCTCCCCCCGCCCCGTCCCGCGTTCCGCGCCAGCATCACCCCCCCATGCTCCCGCACAATCCCCTCCGACACGGCCAATCCCAGCCCCGTCCCCCGAGCATCCAGCCGCGTCGACACAAACGGCTCGAACAGCCGCGGCAAAATCCCCGGATCAATCCCCGGCCCCTCATCCTCCACCTTCACACTCACCCACCTCGACCCCTCCCGCTCCATCTCCTCCGCGCTCACCCGCACCACGCCCCCCTCGCTCGACGCCATCGCATCCACCGCATTCCGCAGCAGATTCACGAACACCTGATGCAGCCGATCCGCATCCCCGATCGCCTCAACACCCTCCCCGATCCCGTTCTCGAGCCCCACCCCCTTCGCCTCCCGATCCAGACTCACCAGCACCCACGCCTCCTCCACAATCCCCCGCAACCCCACCCGCGCCTTCCCCCCCGGCCGCGCCCGCGCGAAATCCAACAGACTCTCGCTGAGCCGCTCCAGCCGCTTCACCACCCGCAGCATCAACTCCGCCTTCTCCGGCTCCACCACCCCCGGCTCGCGCACCAACTTCTCCACCTGACCCTTCAAAACCGCCAGCGGCGTGTTCAACTCGTGCGCGATCCCCGCGCTCATCACGCCCAGACTCGCCAACCGATCCTGATCCGCCAGGTTCCGCTTCGCCGTCTCCAGAAGATGGTTCTTCCGCTTCAGCTCCATCGCCACCACCTCGAGCTGATCCAGCGCCTCAGCCAGCGCCTCCTCCTGCCTCCGCAACTTCACGATCGAGTCGTTCCTCGACCGCATGATCTCCCCCAGCTCATCCCGCGGCATCTCCCGCTCCGCAATCAACTCCTCACCCCTCCGACCCGCCTGCACCGCCATGTCCGCCTCGAGCAGCCTCCCGATCGGCCCGTACACCTGTCTCGGCAGCACGAACACCTCAAGCGTCAACGCGATCAACATGTACACCCCCAACACCGACGCCGCGACCAGCCCATACACCCGCAGCACCGCGGTCCGCGCCGCCGCCAGCCGCGCGTCCGCCACCAGAAAATCACCGCTCCCCGCGTCCCACCGCACCACCCGCGCCGCCCCGTCCGCGCGCCACCGGAGCACGTCCTCCCCGGCCCGCTCCCGCGCCGCCCACGCCGTCTCCGGATCAATCCCAAGCGCTGCCGCAGACCCCACCCCGAACGTCACCCCCTCGATTCCCCCCGCCTGCGCCTTCACCCGATCCCCCGAGAGCAGCCGCATCGCCAATCTCGCCTCATGCTCCTCCGCCTCCCGCACCACCCCCCGCACCGCCGGCCGCACCGCCAGCAACAAAATCCCCGCCAGCGTCAGCGAAAACGCCGTGTGCAGCAGCACCAGCTTCTTCCGGATACGCATCGTGCTCAGCAGCGCACGACGCTTCCCATCCCCCATCCCGCCCGCCGCACGCCCACGCACGTCGTCCGCCACGCCCACATCCTAAGCCTCGAGGGCAACCCAGGCCCCGATCCGACCGATATCTCCACCATGCGCGCCCCGCCAACATTCCGCGCCTACGTCCCTGCGGCCGTCGTCGCGCTCACACCCATCGCCCTCTTCTGGTCCAGCATCCCCACTCCCTCCCGCTTCGCCCTCCTCGTCTCCTCCCTCGGCATCGTCGCCCTCCTCTTCGTCATCATCCGCTCCTCCCGCCGCGCCAAGCCACTCATCCGCCAGCGACTCGCCGAAGCCGATGCCATCCGCCGCGACCGCTATCTTCTCCTCGACTCACTCAAACACTCCCCTTCCTCCAGGACCGCGCCGCCATCGCACACCTCGTCCACCACTCCGAAGCCCCCCTCCCCCACCGCGCACTCCTCATCGTGACCGGCTCCACGCTCCTCGCAGAGTCCGTCGACCGACCACTCGCCTACTCCCTCCTCGAACACATCCGACGCGCACTCCCCCCCTCCTCACCCCTCTCCCCCATCGTCTGCTCCGACATCTGGTGGCTCAACAACGACGACCTCGCACGCCAACCCACCATCTCCCTCGGCCCGCCAGACTCAAACGCCCTCTCCGCCTTCCTCGCACGCCGCCTCCCCTCCGCCTTCGCCATCGACGGCGTGCTCAACATCCTTCTCGACCCCGAATACCCCGAGCCGCACGCCTGCATCTTCGGCGCCACCCCCGACTCCACACAAGCCGCCGCCCAAGCCTTCCTCCAACGACACCTCGAAGCCTTCCTCAACGCCGCACTCGCGCGCGCGTAACCACCCGCCCACCACGCGCACGCGCAGCACCCCCCTCACTTCCCAACGCAAAACGTCGCGAAGATCCGCCCGATCACGTCATCCGGGCTGATCCTCCCCGACACCTCACCGATCGCGTCCAGCGCGCCGCGCAATCCCTCCGCCACCACCTCCGCGCGCGCCAGCTGCCTCGCACCCACCGCATTCCGCTCCGATTCCTCCAGACGCTCCACCGTCCGCCACACCGCCCCGCGATGTCTCGGCAGCACCGTCCGCTCCTCCTCACCCATCCCCCCCTCCACCACGTCCCTCAGCGCCCTCCGCAACGCCTCCACGTTCCATCCGTCCAACGCGCAAACCGCCAGCTCCTCTCCCCCGCGCACACCCACGTCCGCCTTCGTCCGCACACGCACCACCCGCGCATCCCCACGCACACCCGCTCCCAGCGCAAACGCCCCCTCCGGCGAACACGCCACCACCACCTCGGCCTTCCCCAGCGCCCCCCGCGCCATCCCCCGCGCCGCCACATCCGCAACCCCCCCCACAACCCCCCCCA
>CAYPGJ010000024.1:0-47042 GCA_964410465.1 uncultured Phycisphaeraceae bacterium
GGCCACCTCGCCCGGCGGGCACAGGTTGAGCCGGCGGTGGGGGTGATGGCGTTGGGCGGGGCGGGGGCGGGGTTCGTGAACGTGGACTTTGCGGCGGGCACGGAGAGCGTGGTGCGCGAGGTGGACACGGTGCGCGCGAGCCCGTCCGGGGAGGCGCTGCAGTTTGGGCTCGTGGGCGCCGCGCTGCTGGAGGGATTGACTGCGCGTGACGTGGTGGTGTCTGAGCGTGAGGCGCGGGTGGGGGAGCACGCGTTGCCGCGGACGGAGCGGGGGACGGTGCTTTTGGATTGGCCGTCGCGTCATCCTCGGCATCGCAACCGGGCTTCGGCGGCTGGCGGCGCATCTCCGGTGTCGATCGGGGCGTTGGTGAGTCTTGCGGAGCAGCGGAGGTCGTTGCGGCGGAACGGTGAGGCGCTGGCGGGCGCGACGCGCGTGGCGCTGGGGCTGGATGCGGGCGCGCCGGTGACTGGAGCCGAGATCGAACGGGCGTCGGAGCAGGCGCGGGAGTGGTTGTCGCAGATCGAGGCGTTGGAGGCGTCGGGCGAGAGGCTTGAGGAGGAGGAACGGAACGCGAAGGGGTTGTTCGAGCAGTTGTTGTCGCTGAAGGAGGAGGTCGAGCGCGGGCCGAGCGTGGTGGGCGAGGCGGAGCGTCGTGTGCGTCGTGAGGTGGAGGGGAAGTTGGTGTTTGTGGGTTGGAGCGCGACGGGGGCGATTGCGGATCTGGTGAGCACGCCGCTTGGGCCGAGGACGCCTGGGGTTGTGGCGCACGCGGTGGCCGCGGACATGGCGTTAACGGGTCGTGGGATGGAGGAGATGGGGACGTGGGGCGTGGTCGTGATCACGCTGGGTTTGGGCGTGGTGGTGGCGTTGATGACGGGGATGTTGAGCGCCGGCATCGCCGCGTCGGCGGGGCTGCTGGTCGTGGTGGTGTATGGGGGCGTGGTGGTGTGGGGGTTCAACGGGTGGGGAGTTGAGGGTCGATGGGGGATGTTGCTGCCGGTGATCGGTCCGGGGCTGGCGGGGTTGAGCGCGTGGGCCGCGGGAACGCTGGTTGAGGCGGGCTTGAGCCAGCGCGAGCGACGGAGGATCGAGCGGCAGTTCAAGGCGCGCGTGTCGTCGCAGCTGGTGGATTATCTGGTGGAGAATCCGGGCGCGCTGTCGGTGGGCGGCGTGCAGCGGGAGGCGACGGCGTTGTTTGTTGATTTGGCGGGGTTCACGAGTTTGAGCGAGCGGCTGGATGGGGCCGCGACGGTGTCGACGTTGAACACGTGCATGCGCGCGTTGACGGAATGCTTGACGAAGGAGGGGGCGTATGTGAACAAGTTTTTGGGGGACGGGGTGATGGCGTTCTGGTCGGCGTTTGTGGAGGAGCAGGAGCAAGCGACGCGCGCGTGTCGGGCCGCGGCGGCGTGCATCGAGGCGATGGAGCGGGTGAATGCGTCGCTGGGCTTGACGGAGGGGAAGAGGCTGTCGGCGCGGATCGGGGTTGCTACGGGGCTGGTGGTGGTGGGTGATTGCGGGGCGCCGCCGGAACTGAATGACTACACGGCGATCGGGAACACGGTGAACCTGGCGTCGCGGCTGGAGAGCGCGAACAAGCAGTTCGGGACGCGCGTGCTCATTGATGGGAGGACACGGGAGCTGCTGGATGAGAGGGCGGGGGTGCGGCTGCGTCCGCTGGGTCGGATCGTGGTGGTGGGTCAGACGAGCGGGGTGGAGGTGTTCGAGGTGGTGGGGACGGAGGTGAGCGAGGAGGAGTTGGACGTCACGCATCGCGCGGTGGCGGCGTACGCGCAGGGGCGGTTCGGTGAGGCGCGGGGGCTGTGGGGTGTGGTGCGGGGCAGGTTCGGGAGGGTGAAGCTTGCGGAGGCTTATGAGGGGGCGATGGAGGGGTTGGGTGAGGAAGGGGGCGAGGGGTTTGATGGGGTTTTGAGGTTGAGGGAGAAGTAGGGTGTGGGCAGATTTGGCTCAGCTATCCTCCTCGCCCCAAAATGTAATCCCATGCTCAATTATCTCAGACATCGAAATAACACGTCCTCGCCGTAGCTCTTCAAGCCTCGATGCAACATCCGCAGTGATGCCCGCCAGAATCACGTAATCACCTGCGACAGGCTCTGCAAGCACGCCAGCGATCGAGCGAGAGAGTTCGCATGACGTGTCCGAACATGGCCGTGCGCAAGCACGGTCAATCGCGATCCGAAACGCAGAGTACTTGCACCCCGCGATGCTCGTTCTACGAACCCTGTAGCCCGTGTCCGCGCTGGGCTGGAGATTGTGCATCGGATCGATCAACACGATCTGAAAGCATCCATCCCTGTCCCAAAACCCATGTACTCGTCCCATCGCACGTGAAACATGGAACTGAACAATTGGAAACTCGACCTCGTTGTCTCGGATGTCGACTGGCAACCAGCTTAGATTCTGGCGACTGATCGGGATACTCCTCGCATCCCAATCGACGACGTGGTATCGGACCGCATCTTGAAAGTCTCGATCATCCAGAAACCGGCCTACTTTCTCCTTGCAGAGGTCATGAAGTCGATCCAGAAACGAGATGAACCAGCCAGAATCGACATCGCCGAGTCCGAACGATTCGACTTGCATCCAGTATCTGAGCGAGAATGTGAAGTGCTTTTCCGGCGGCACCGCTCCCAAAGCCAGTCGACGCTGCGCTGAGGGGGGAACAGCTCCCGGATCAATTCTGACAGGGCACAATTCGAATTCTCACGACTGAACGCGGGCCTTGTAATACCTAGCCATCAGACTCTCATCTATCTCTGTTTCACATCGCTGATCTGGGCTGAGTGACCCTCGTGCGGCAACCCACGGCTCTTCTTGATGCGTCATGGCTTCGAGTTGATCGCCAGCCAGCGGCGCATATACGTCGAGGACGCCGTCGATGAAGCCTCGCTCGACTGCAGAAAGCGATTGGTCAGAACAGAATCCCGCACGCACGTCTTCCGCCGTCATCGGCGAGTAGAGCATTTTGTGCGCTCGAAATCGATCGAACACTTCTCGATTGACCGGTCCATGCACCCAGGCTTGGAAGCGGGCGGGCACGATCGGACGCGACGTATGGGCAAGATGCCATGCCTGTATGTAGTACAGCAGCTTCTGAAGCTTGAGCTGGTTAAGGGGCATTCGGCCCGTAACCAACCGAACGATGACATAGTCAGTCACATCGTGAATGTCCGCCATCGTCTGCCTCCTCTACCCGAATAGTAGATCGTCCAATTCGCGGTCGAAACACCTAGGAATGCCGAATGCCGTCCTACGCGACGGAACGTCGCCTAAATCATTTATTTTCAACGATTTATGGCCGATTTGGCTGTGTGGTTTGGCATGGAGTATTCCTGAGTAGGGCTGCACGCTTTCCCCTGCGGAACAGCGTCGGGGCTAGATTCTTGCAAGTATTGCGTAGCAAAACCCATGCCAATTTTTAGCGATCTGCGTGAATTGAAAGGATGCTTTCGGGTCATGTCAGCACATGTCAATTCATGTCAAATCATAAACATCCTGACATTCGGCTAGATACCGAACGAGTGTCCGGCAGCAATCGCTGTCGTGAGAACGCAAGAAGGCGGTTCAGAGCCTCTTGATGACGATGGCGGTCTGATCGTCGGCGGGGGAGGCGTGGTCGGCGTGGGCGGTGACGGCGTCGTGGAGGGTTTGGAGGAGTTGGCTTGCGGGGAGGGCGTGGTGTTGGCGGATGAGGTCGCAGATGCGGTCTTCGCCGAAGAGTTCGGCGGTTGGGGATGCGGCCTCGTAGAAGCCGTCGGAGAGGATGGCGACGACGTCGCCGGGGGCGAGGGCGAGTTCGTTGGGGGCGGCGTCGAATGTGTCGGTGATGCCGAGGGGGAGGGTGTCGGCGGGGGCGGAGTGGATGCGTTTGGTGGGGTGGTGGTAGTGGAGGATGGGGGCCTGGCCTGCGGAGAGTGAGGTGAGTGTGTCGTCGGCGAGTGAGAGGGAGGCGACGTAGGCCGTGATGAAGCGGCCCGCGGGGAGGTCTTGGGCGAGCTGGTGGTTGACGTGCGTGAGGATGTCGAGGAGTGAGGCGCCGGTGCGGAGGCCCATTCGGAGCATGGATCGGGCCTGTGTGACGGAGATGGCGGGGCCTACGCCGTGGCCTGTGGCGTCGGCGAGGAAGAAGAGGGCGTGTGAGCAGGGGTCGGCGTCGGAGGAGGAGACGGTGATGTTCGGGGAGGCGGTGAAGCCGACGATGTCGTAGGCGTCGCCGCCGGTTTGGTCTGCGGGGAGGGAGAAGCCGGCGATGTCGTAGCCGGGGAGGGAGGGGAGGTGCTTGGGGAAGGACTCTTGTTGGATGAGGCGGGCGAGTTCGAGGTCTCGCTCGAGCTGCTCGCGGACGATGCGGTCCTGGAGGAGTTGCGCGCGTTTGAGCGCGACGGCGGCCTGTGCGGCGAGGGCGGTGGCTATTTCTTCATCGTCGGGAGTGAAGGCGTGGTTCGGCGCGCGTTTGTTGAGGACCTGTGCGACGCCGATGAGTTCGTCGGAGTCGTCGAGGAGAGGGATGGCGAGGATGGAGCGTGTGCGGAAGCCGGTCTTCTTGTCGACCTCGGGGTTGAAGCGGGAGTCGGCGTAGGCGTCGGGGATGTTGATGATGGCGCGGGAGGCGGCGCATTGTCCTGCGATGCCGATGGAGAGGGGGACGCGGATGGAGGGGAGGCCGGCGGCGGGGTCGAGGCCGTGGGCGACGGAGGAGAAGAGGGATTGTTCGTCGGGGAGGTATTGGAAGACGGTGGCGCGGTCGGCGTCGAGGAGGTCGCGCATGGCGTCGATGATTGTGGAGAGGACGAGGTTGAGGTCTGAGGCGCGGCCGAGTGCGCGAGCGACGGCGAGTACACGGAGGAGCGTGTCGCGGTCGTGTGCGGTGGAGGCGGATGGTGCGCGCGTTGGTTGCATGGACGGTTGAGTCCGGGCTTGTTCGGCGCGAGTGATGTCGATCGCCGCGTGGGGGCGATTGTAGAGGGGTCTTGGAGAGGCGGCGTGGCGGCCGGGCTCAGGCGTGGACGACGTGGTGCTGGAAGTCGGTGACTTGTCTGGTCGGCGGAGCGTTGGGGTCGGCCTCGACGTCCCAGGTGATGAGTGAGGGGACGAAGGGTGTGTGGAGGTCGTCGACGCGCGGGAGGACGCGGACGGAGAAGCCGTTGCGACCGGATCGTGCGACGGAGAACTCGCCGACGAATGCGTGGTTGTCGTGGTCGAGTGATTTTTCGAGTCTCATGTCGTGGGATCGGCCCTTGAGGAGATCGCCGGAGGAGTTGACTTCGCCGTGGAAGACCTGGACGCGGACGTCGTCGGGTGAGAGGCCGGGGAGGTGGATGGAGGCGGAGACTCGGACGGAGGATCGGATGGGGACCTGTGCGGGGATGTCGGTCTTGACGTCGGCGATGCGGATGTGCGGCCAGCGGTCGCGGAGACGGTGGAGTCGGTCGGCGAGGTCCTTGGCGCGCTGGTGGTCGTGCTCGTTGAGACGGAGGGAGGCGTGGTGCGCCTCGACGTAGTGGTTTTCGACGTAGTCCATGACCATGCGGTTGGAGTTGAATCGGGGCGCGAGATTGGAGATGCATCGCTTGACGCGGCGGACCCACTTGCGCGGGATGCCGGCGTTGTCGCGGTCGTAGAACTCGGGGAGGATCTGGCGTTCGAGGAGGTCGTAGAGGGCGCGGGATTCGACCTCGTCCTGGGCGTCGTCGTCTTCCCACGCTTCTCCGCGGCCGATGGCGAAGCCGAGCTGCGGGTCGTAGGCCTCGTCCCACCATCCGTCGAGGATGGAGACGTGGATGACGCCGTTCATGGCGGCCTTCATGCCGGAGGTTCCGGAGGCCTCCATGCCGCGACGGGGCGTGTTGAGCCAGATGTCGCAGCCCTGGATGAGTCGGCGTGCGATGTCCATGTCGTAGTCTTCGAGGAAGACGACGCGGTCGGAGTGGTGGTTGGCGCGTGCGAAGGAGACGATGTCGCGGATGAGTTCTTTTCCGCCGCCGTCGGCGGGGTGTGACTTTCCGGCGATGAGGATCTGGAAGGGGCGGTTGTCGTCGGCCAGGAGGTTGCGGATGCGTTCGAGGTCTCGGAGGAGGAGTGAGGCGCGCTTGTAGGTGGCGAATCGGCGTGCGAAGCCGATGGTGAGGATCTTGGGGTCGAGGGCGGCGGAGGCGGCGTCGACCTGGTCTGGGGAGGCGCCGCGAGCGCGGAGCTGGCGCCGGATCTTCCGTCGCGCCCAGACGATCATTCGTTCGCGAGCGCGTTGGCGGGCGTCCCAGAGTTCTTCGTCGGGGACGTCTCGGACGGCGCGCCAGACGGTGTGGTCGGCGGGGTCGGACTGCCAGGAGGAGGGGAGGTAGCGGTCGTAGAGGACGGCGAGTTCGGACTTGATCCAGGATCGGGCGTGGACGCCGTTGGTGACGTGTGCGATGGGGACTTCGTGCTCTGGGACGTGGGGCCAGACGGCTCGCCACATCCGTCGTGAGACTTCGCCGTGGAGTCGCGAGACGGCGTTGCAGTGGCGTGCGGTGCAGAGTGCGAGGACGGCCATGGAGAAGAACTCGGAGTGGTCGCGTGGGTTTTCGCGTCCGAGGGAGAGGAAGGCGTCGAGGTCGATGCCGAGGTCGGGGAGGATGTGTCGGAAGTAGCGTTCGACGAGGTCGGGAGCGAATCGGTCGATGCCGGCGGGGACGGGGGTGTGGGTGGTGAAGAGGTGTCCTGCGGAGGCGGCCTCGCGCGCGGCGTCGAAGGAGAGGGTGTGATGTGCGCGGAGTTGTCGGATGCGTTCGATGGCGAGGAAGGCGGAGTGGCCTTCGTTCATGTGAAAGACGGAGGGGCGGAGGGCGAGCTTGTCGAGTGCGCGGACGCCGCCGATGCCGAGGATGATTTCCTGCTTGATGCGGAGTTCGACGTCGCCGCCGTAGAGGTTGCGGGTGATCTCGCGGTCGTCGCGCTGGTTCTCGGGGAAGTTGGTGTCGAGGAGGAAGAGCGGGGTTCGTCCGACGTTGCATCGCCAGACGCCGACGGTGACGTCGCGTCCCGGGAGCTGGACGGTGACGCGGAACTGCTGGTTGGTGTTGGGGTCGATGACGCGGTGGATGGGCTGGTTGGGGAAGTCGAGGTCGGGGTAGGTTTCCTGCTGCCAGCCTTCGGAGTTGAGGTATTGGTGGAAGTATCCGTTGCGGTAGAGGAGACCGACGCCGACGAGGGGGACAGCGAGTTCGGAGGCGGACTTGAGGTGGTCGCCTGCGAGGACGCCGAGGCCGCCGGAGTAGATCTGGAGGCACTCGGTGAGGCCGAACTCGGCGGAGAAGTAGGCGACGAGGAAGTTGTGCTCGGGCTTGGTGTGCTCGTTGGGAGTGAGGTCGGGGTGGCGTTGGTGGAACCAGGAGGCGTTCTCGAGGTGTGCGCGGAGGGCGGCGTGTGCGAGGGAGAGGGCGTGGAGGAATGAGGAGTCTGCGGCGGCGCGGTCGAGTGCGTCCTGGGAGATCTGGCCGAGCATTCGGACGGGGTTGTGGTCGGTCTCTTCCCAGAGTTCTCGGTTGAGTCGGACGAAGAGGTCGACGGCCTGCGGGTTCCAGGTCCACCAGAGGTTGTGCGCGATCTCGAGGAGCGGCTTGAGGGGTTCGGGGAGCGCGGGGACGACTCGGAAGGAACGGACGCGGGCCTGGCCGAAGGGAAGCATGTTTGGCGCTCCGAGAGTTTGTCCGTTGCGCACGGGGCGTTCAGGGCCTCGTGGGCGCGGGTTGGGACGAGAAGGTGATCGGGATGTTGGGCGTGAGAGTTTATCGCCGTGTTGGTTATCGGAGCGGAGAAGGGCGATTGTGTAGCGTCAGGCTTCGGTGCGCCAGTCGCGGGGCTCGGCGGAATCGCGGATGACGCGGCGGTAGAGGGTGTCGCGTTCGACGGGCGTGAAGCCGGCGTCGCGGATGGCTTTGGTGAGGTCCCAGACGGTGGTTTCCTGGTGTGTGGAGGCGCCTGCGAGTTTGGTGATGTCGTACCAGACGACGGTGCCGTCGATGTCGTCGGCGCCGGCCTGGAGCATGAGTTGGGCCATGGGGAGGGTCTGCATGATCCAGAAGGCTTTGACGTGGGGGAAGTTGTCGAGCATGAGTCGCGCGACGGCGAGGGTGCGGAGGTTTTCGAGGCCGGAGGGCCCGGGGAGGCGTTCGAGCGCGGAGCCGTCGGGGAAGAAGGGGAGGGGGATGATGGTCTGGAAGTAGCCGCCGCGATCGTTCATGGCGGGCGTGGGGAGGGAGACGCCTTCGCGCGTGAGGGTGATGGCGCCGGTGTGATCGGGGGAGTAGGCGAGGCGGGCGAGCGCCTGGTCCTGCGCTTGTCGGAGGAGGTCCATGTGGTGGAGTCGGTCTTCCCGGGACTCGATGTGTCCGTAGAGGATGGTGGCGTTGGAGTTGAGGCCGAGGGAGTGCGCGGCGCGGTGGACGTCGAGCCAGACGTCGGAGCGGATTTTCCCTTTGAAGGCTTCGTCGTGGACGCGGTCATCGAAGACTTCGGCGCCGCCGCCGGGGAGGGAGCCGAGGCCCGCGTCCTTGAGGGCGCTGAGGATGTCGCGGATGGAGTCGTAGCGCGAGTCGTTTTTGTAGGACTTGTTGATGCGGGCGAGGTGGACGATCTCGACGGCGGTGAAGGCTTTCAGGTGGAG
Source organism: uncultured Phycisphaeraceae bacterium (assembly GCA_964410465.1). Taxonomy (GTDB): domain Bacteria; phylum Planctomycetota; class Phycisphaerae; order Phycisphaerales; family UBA1924; genus CAYPGJ01. Next base: position 8,666 of record CAYPGJ010000024.1, read on the forward strand.
GGAGGGGGCTGCTTCGCGGATGGCGCGGAGCATGTCGGTGTAGAAGGAGAAGGGGAGCTTGGGGTGGAGGCCGCCGACGATGTGCATCTCGGTGGCGCCGAGGGAGACGGCTTCGCGGGCCTGGTTGACGATGTAGTCGAGGTCTCGGGTGTAGGCGCCGGGCTGGTGCTCCTTGCGATGGAACTCGCAGAAGGCGCAGGAGAGTGCGCAGACGTTGGAGTAGTTGAGGTGGCGGTTGATGTTGTAGTACGCGCGGTCGGCGTGGAGGCGGGTGCGGACTTCGTGTGCGAGGGAGAGGACGGACCAGATGTCGGGGGATTCGAAGAGTGCGCGGCCGTCGTCGAGGGAGAGTCGCTCGCCGGCGAGGCAGCGCTCGCGGATGTCGCGGAGGTCGCGGGCATGCGGGGCGCCGCCGGCGAGCTCGCGGGAGGGGGGACGTGAGGCGGGTTGTGGCGCGTGGGTGATCATGGGGAGGGGAGAGGGTATCGTTCTCTACTTTCAGAAATCATTGAAATCATAGAGCGCGAGACGGGGATGTACAAGCACGCCCCGCGATTGTGGTGCGGGGCGTGCGGGGGGGTGTTTCGGGTTGTGATGGAGTTGATCAGGACCAGGAGACGAGGACGGCGGCGGCGAGGTTTTCGCCGGCGGCGACGGGGAGGATGGCGAGTTTGCGGCCGAGGAGTCCGGCGGCGGCGAGGGAGACGGATTGTTTGCCAGAGGGGAGGTTGAAGGTGGTGATGATGTGCTCGATGCGTTCGCCGTCGTCGGAGACGGCGACGAGTCGGTATCCGTCCTTGAGCGAGGGGAGGTCGCAGAGGAGCTGTGCGCTGCTGGTGGCGGGGTTGAGGATGAGCCGTGCGCGTGCGGCGGAGGCGTCGGAGGAGGGGGTGTGGAAGGAGACGAAGGAGGCGACGGGGCTGAGGATGGCGTCGGTGACGCCGGCGCCGGCGGCGACGAGGTCGTTGACGGCGTGCTCGCTCTGGAGGCTCCGGGTGACGGTGTTGAATTGATCGAGTGTTCGGTAGAAGAAGATGGCGACGAAGACGAGCGAGGCGGCGAGACCGACGGTGGCGGCGCGCCAGAGGGGGGAGACGTTGCGTTGGAGCGCGGTGGCGAGCGGGGAGAGGCGGCTGGAGACGTGGTCTCTGGCGTGGCCGGCGCGCACGGCCGCGACGGCGGCGCGGACCTCGGAGAGGACGCGGGTCTTGAGGCCGGCGGGTGCGTCGACCTTGGGGAGCCAGTCGTCGAGGTCGGCGACGCGGAGCTGCTCGCGTCGGACCTGAGCCTGGACGGCGGGGGTGGCGGCGCGGAAGGCGCTCTCGAAATCCCGACGCTCATCGTCGTCGAGGAGCCCGAGTACGTCGAGCGCGGCCAGTTCGAAAAGATCACGTGTGCTCATGCTGCCTGTTCCTCACCAACGCCCCGTTCCCGGAGTCTGACGAGCGCTCTTGAGAGCGCGGATTTGATGGTTCCGATGGGCTTGTTCAGTTCTTGTCCGATTTGGCGGAGGGTTTGTCCGCCGAGGTACGAGCGAAGGACGACGGTCTTTTGAAGTTCGGGAAGTTGGTCGATTCGTTTCATGAGGATGGCGAAGCGTTCGTCGGTGTCGATGGCGTGGTCGGAGGCGGGAGTCGGGGCGCCGGCCTGTGAGGTGACGGCGTCGGTCATAGCGGAGGTCTTGATGCGTGCCTGGGTCCTGCGCATGCGGTCGACGAGGATTCGTCGCGAGAGGAGCATGACCCAGGTGACGAGGGCGGCGCGTTTGGGGTCGTATCGCCCGGCAGTACGCCAGAGGCGGACGAATATTTCCTGGACGGCGTCTTCGGCGTCGGCGCGTGTGGGCATGGCCTGGTAGGCGAGTCGGTAGACGAGCGGGCCGAAGCGGTCGTACAGCTCGGAGATGGCCTGTTCGTCGTCGAGGCTCACGCGTTGCATGAGTTCGAAGTCGGCGTCGTGGATGGAATCGGCGTTCGTCATGTCCCCTTGCCCTAGGGGGCCCGTGCCCTGTCCATGATACGTGTGGAAGTCGGCATAGGATGCCAAAAGGCATTGAAACTGAACAAGAGCCGTACAGAATTAGGGTTTTCGAGTAGAAGGTGAGTTTCGGGGATTGTGTGCCGCTTTTTTTGGGGGTACAGTTCGATGGCTCGAACGGATTCGCCCGATTACTCCAAGGATGGGGATGAACCGGGTTTCGAGAGGATGCGCGGCATGACGCAGCCAGTCGTGGGCGGAGCGTATTGCGCGGGGGGCCTGAGATGCGGGACGCGTCTGCGCCGTGGGTTCACGCTGCTTGACCTGTTGGTGACGATCTCGGTGATCGCGTTGCTGATGGGGATCATGCTTCCGGCGATGTCGATGGTTTCGGACATGACGCGTCGGGTGGTGTGCCGCTCGAATGCGAGGCAGATCGGGATCGGTCTGCAGCTGTACGCGGATCAGAACAAGGACCGGCTGCCTGGGAGCGTGTATTCGTCCGCGTTGATTCGCGGTCAGTTCCGTCCGGAGGAGATGACGACGCTGCACACGGACGGGGCGCGGGGGAACTGGGACGGGCTGGGGTGGCTGTTTGCGAAGGACTTGCTGAACGCTCCGGAGATTTTTTACTGCCCTGCGCATCGGGGTGAGATCCGGTTCGAGCGGTACGGGGATCGTTGGCAGTCGTTGACGGGGCTGATTCGCGGGAACTATCACCTTCGCGCGCTGCCGCCTGCGGACGCGTATCTGCACGGCGTGGCGCCGTCGACGGTGCTGCTTGCGGACAGCATTCGCGCGTCGTCGGAGACGAATCACACGACGGGGCTGAACCTGTTGCGGGCGGACCTTTCGGTGGATTGGTGGACGGACGAGCGGGGTCAGTTGGCGACGATCCTGCCGATGGCGGCGACGCAGCCGAACTCGGATCTTCGGGTGGCGGAGGCGTGGTGGCTTCTGGACACGGGTGCGCGGACGGGGTTCCCGGGGATTCCGTGGGCGCCGACGCCGAACACGAATCCGATCGGCGCTGGGACTATCCACGAACCTTGATGCCGGTCCGGTCGGGGGGACGTGCGAGCGTGATGGGAGGTGAGTTCGTCGCGGGGGTGGCTGCGCGGCTATAGAGTGTTGTCGTGTTGTGGGGGGAGCGGAGTGGGACGGAACGAGGAACGCAACAGGGAGCGAGTGCAGTGATGTCGAAGCGAGTTCTGGAGGCGGGAGCGGCGTTGATGGCGGCGGGTCTTTGCGGCGGGGCGTATGCGCAGCTGGCGCCGGATCGGACGTACTACGGGATCAATCGCGCGATGCCGATGACGGTGACGATCCCGTCGGGCGCCGAGGGCGTGGTGGAGATCGGTTTGTTCGCGGCGGCGGAGCCGGGGTCCGGGGTGGCGGAGCCGAGCGAGCGTGCGAGCGCGGAGGCGGGGAAGGTGGATCTTGCGGGGTTGTTCCCGGTGTTGTGGACGACGAGCAAGCCGTCGACGATGTACGCGCAGCTGATGGTTGGGGGGAAGAAGGTGGGCTCGCCGGTGGTGCTGCAGCCGATGGTGTCGGTGGAGTATGCGAAGGACGCTGGGGGCGGGAACCCTGCGTGGGATGCGCGGGGCTCGATGGCGTACTCGGGGATCAAGGCGTGGTCGGACAAGCGTGTGGTGATGGAGACGACGCTTGGCGAGATCGAGGTGGCGATGCGTCCGGACGTGGCGCCGAACTCGGTGTGGAACTTCCTGGAGCTGGTGGAGGGGGGGTTCTACACGGACATTATTTTCCATCGGGTGGTGCCGGCGACGCAGAACGGTCATCCGTTCGTGATTCAGGCTGGTGATCCGACGGGGAACGGCGACGGGGGCCCCGGGCACATGATCGATCTGGAGCGGAGCACGTTGGCGCACGATTTCGGGGTGCTGTCGATGGCGCGGACGAGCGATCCGAACACGAACGGGTCGCAGTTCTTCCTGTGCCTGAGCCGCGAGGGGACGAGCTTTCTGGACGGCCGGTACACGGCGTTCGGGCAGACGGTTCGTGGCGCGGACGCGATCCTTGCGATTTCGAACGTGCCGTTGGCGGACCCGTCGCGTGGTCGTCCGGCGGAGCCGCCGGTGATCAAGAGCGCGAGGACGGTGGCGGCGCCGCCGTTCGGCGAGGGGTCGAGGCCGGTGACGCGGCCCGCGGCGAACTCGCAGAATCCTGCGCGGTGAGATGTTCGGAGAGGCGTGCGCGGGGCGCGTGGCGGGGAGATGTCAGGCGCAGGCGCGGTCGATGCCGAGGGATTTCATTTTTTTGTAGAGGGTGGTTCGGTTGATGCCGAGCTGCTCGGCGGTGATGGTTCGGTTCCAGTCGTTGGCTTCGAGGGCTTTGAGGATGATGCGTCGCTCGGGCTCGCGGAGGGCGACGTCGAGCGGGATCGGCGTCCATGGGGCGTCGAGGTCGTCGTGCGCGTGTGTGCTGGCGTGGGGGGCGAGGGAGAGTCGCGTGTCGGCGCGGGGGTCTCGGACGTGGGGGGGGAGGTCGGCGACGGAGATGGTGGGCTCGCGGGTGAGGACGGCGGCGCGTTCGATGATGTTCTCGAGTTCGCGCACGTTTCCCGGGAAGGTGTAGCGTCGGAGGAGTTCGAGGGCGTCCGGGGCGATGGCGACGATCTGCTTGGAGAGCGTCTCGCACTGCTTCCGGAGGAAGTGGAGCGCGAGGGGTTCGACGTCGGCGGGTCGGTCGCGGAGCGGCGGGAGGTCGATTCGGACGACGTTGATGCGGTAGTAGAGGTCCTGTCGGAAGTGTCCGGAGGCGACGAGGGCTTCGAGCGGCTGGTTGGAGGCGAGGATGACGCGGGCGTCGACCTCGAGTGTGGCGGAGGATCCGACGGGCTCGAACTTTCGCTCCTGGAGGACGCGGAGGAGTTTGAGCTGCATGGCCGGGGAGGCGGAGTTGATCTCGTCGAGGAAGATGGAGCCCTTGTCGGCGGCGAGGAATCGGCCGGTCTTGTCGGCGTGTGCGCCGGTGAAGGCGCCTTTGACGTGGCCGAAGAGTTCGGACTCGAGGAGTGTTTCGGGGATGGAGCCGCAGGAGAGTTCGACGAAGGGCTGGTCGCGTCGTGGTGAGAGTCGGTGGAGTTCGCGCGCGAGGAGCGACTTTCCGGAGCCGGACTCGCCGCACATGAGGACGGTGGTGCGCGCGGGGGCGACGGAACGGATGAGGTCGAGCGCGTTGAGCATCCGGGGGTCTGCGCCGACGACGCCGGCAAGGGCGTTGGAGGAGCCGAGCCGGCGTCGGAGTGAGACGTTCTCGGAGGCGAGGGCGTGTCGCTGCGCGGCGCGTTGGAGTGCGAGGCGGAGCTCCTGATCGACGAGGGGCTTGGTGAGGTAATCGACGGCGCCGGCGCGGAGTGCGCGGACGGCCTGGTCGATGGCGCCGAATCCGGTGAGCATGACGACGGCGACGTCCGGGCGCTCTTTCTGCATGCGTCGGAGCGTTTCGAGCCCGTCGGCGCCGGGGAGTGAGACGTCGAGGATGGCGCACTGGATGGCGGCGGCATCGGATGCGTCGCGCGCGAGGAGTTCGAGTGCATCTTCTCCGGAGCGTGCGCGGAGGGGCTTGTGTCCCTCGGCGCGGAGGAACGCGGCGACGGCGTCGGCGACGATGTCGTCATCGTCGACGAGGAGGATGCGGAGCGGCGCGATGTCGGGTGACGGCTTGGTCATTCTGGGGGCGCCGCGGGAGCGGAGGCGCGGATGGTGTGTGCGTTGTGCTGTCTGGCGAGTTCGAAGGCGCCGCCGGCGGAGCGTGTGAGATCGGCGGCGAGTGCGAGCGCGAGTCGGTCCTCGTCGGCGGTTTCCGGGGCGTGTCCTGGCGTCGGGGCGGGTCGCCAGGGGAGCGAGATCTCCATGCGCCAGCGCGGCCCGTTCTGTGAGGGGGTGGCGTCGGCGCGGAGGATGATGGTGTCGCCGTCGCGCGCGGATCGGAGTGACCATCGGAGCGCGTGGAGCGCGATGGTGTAGAAGGCGGGGGCGTAGAGGGAGGAGAGGAGCTGCGCGACGTCGGTGTCGAGCGTCAGGCCCCGGTCGCGCGCTTCGTTGGAGACGACTTCGATCGCGTGGGTGAGGGACTCGGCGATGCTGCGCGGGGCATCGGCGTGCGGCGCGCTGGCGGCCTGCATGGAGGCGTGGACGACGCGTCCGACGGCTTCGAGGGTCGCGGCGGCTTCTCGGAGTCGCGCGTCGGCGGCGAGGGCCGCGGGGTCCTGCTTGTCGAAGTGGAGGCCGGCGCGTGCGAGTTCGACGCGTCGGTGTGCGTCGTCGACGAGGCGCGCGAGTTCCTCGCCGACGGTGGCGAGTCGGCTGGTGGCGCACTCGGCGAAGAGGGGGGCGTCGGCGCCTTCTGCGCGGCGTAGGTCGGCGTGGCGGCCGTCATCGCGCTGGCGCCCCTGTGCGGAGCGGTCTTGCATAGGGAGAGGATCGACCGGAACGGGCGCGGTCTGGAGGGCTGGTGATGCGTCGGGGCAACAGCTTGGAGGGGCGGGGAGGGCCCGAGAACGCGCGTGGGAGGAAAGGCCGCGGTGGGATTCGAACCCACGAATAACGGATTTGCAATCCGTCCCCTTGGTCCACTTGGGTACGCGGCCGTGGGGTTCATCTTTGCAGGTAGGGGCGTGTTGTTCAAATGGGGCGCGGGCGCCGCGTGGAACGGGGGTAGGGGTGAAGGTTTCGGGGGTGTGAGGTCCCGGGTAGTGTGGGGGGTCGTGCCGGTCGATCCAAAGAGCATGGAGTGCGAGGGGCGAATGGCGAGTGGACGGATGATCCGACGTTTTGGGACGTTGGTTGCGGCGTGCTGCGTGGGGTCTGCGTGCCCGGGCCAGAGCGGCGAGGGCGCGGCGGCGGCGCCGGCGCCGGCGCGCCAGGCGACGAGCGTCAAGCCCGCGTTGCCCGTGGTGCAGGGGGGGTTGAGCGGACGGATGCGCGAGGGGTCGTTCCTGACGGGGCGTCGGGGCCGCGTGTCGTCGGACGGGGATCGGTGGTTCTTTCACTTTGACACGACGGCCGGGGGCGGCGCGGAGCCGCCGATGCGTCTGATGCCTTGCCTGACGCTGATGGAGATGCGTCGGCTGCTGGAGTCTCGGCGTGAGACGGCGACGTTCGTGCTGAGCGGTGAGGTGTTCGAGCACGGCGGCGAGAACCACCTGATGCCGATGTTCTTCACGGTCGTGGGTCGTGACGCGGGCGCGTCGCGCGAGGATGGAGCGGAGGGCGGAGCGCGCGGGGCTGAGGGCGCGGCGGGTTCGGCGCCCGGTCGGCCGCGTGGCGGCGAAGCGGGCAGCGAGCCGAGCGCGGCGGACCTGATCGCGCGGGTGGAGAAGGCGACGGCGGCGAAGCGGACGTTCGAGCGTCCCGGCGCGGCAGCGCACGTGGGTGAAGCGGCGCGCGCCTCCCTTCTTCGGGAGGGTGAGATCGTGTCGGCGCGTCGTGGTCGGCTGGTTCGAGCGGCGCACAACGCGTGGGACGTGGTGTTCGACAACGACCCGCAGACGCCTGAGGGCGCGGCGGTGTCGATGCGGCTGCTGCCGTGCCGCACGCTGGAGCGGATGGAGGAGGTGGGGGTTCGGTTCGGGGAGACGTTGTCGCTGGTGGTGAGCGGACAGGTGTACGTGTTCGAGGGCGAGAACTACCTGCTGCCGACGGTGTTTCGCGTGGATTTTTCCGAGGGTGGCGAGATTCGGTCGGGTCGATAGCGGGCTTTTCGGCCGTGTGCGGTTCGGGGGCGCGGGGGTGTCAAGTCGGGTAAGGGGCGGGCCGATCAAATCGCGGTAGGGCGACGCGGTCGCTCTGTGTGGGCGTTTCGGCGCCCGAGCGTCCTCAGGGGACATGGATGTCCACGAACGGGCCGGCACGTCAGGGTCATGGCGCATCGTCGGGGTCGCCGCTGCGCGTCGGCGAGGGGGCGTCGTCGAAGGAGGTCTACTCGACGGGCGAGGCCGCGGAAGTGTGCAACGTCAGTCAGCAGACGATCATCCGTTGCTTCGACAAGGGGAAGATCGGCGGGTTCCGTGTTCCTGGGTCGAAGTTCCGTCGGATCCCTCGCGCGGATCTGATCCGGTTCATGCGTGAGAACGGGATCCCGCTGGAGCGACTGGAGGCCGGGACGAAGCGGGTGCTGGTGGCGGAGGACGACGCGCGGACGCGCGCGTTGATTCTGGAGTCGCTGCGACGCGGCGGTCGGGTGGAGGCGCGTGCGGTGGAGAACGCGTTTGATCTGGGGACGTGTGCGGCGTTGTGGACGCCGAGCCTGGTGGTGTTCGACGTGATGATGCCGGGGATGGACGCGTCGTCGGTGTGTCGTTCGATGAAGGAGCGCACGGACGCGCCGCCGGCGGTGGTGGTGTGCACGGGGAGCGGGCTGGACGAGCGTCAGGAGGAGGCGTTGCGGCGGGCGGGCGCGGACGAGGTGTGGCGCAAGCCGTTCGGGGTGGATCGCCTGGCGGCGTTGGCGGATGCGCTGCTGGGAGTTTCCGGAGAGGAGAGCGAACGGGCATGAGCGTCGGACGGGACAACGCGCAGGGACGTCGCATCGAGCTGGTGCTCGAGCAGATCGACTCGTTGCCGACGCTGCCGGCGGTGGCGTCGCGTCTGCTGCGCGCGTCGTCGGCGGAGGACGCGGACTTTAAGGAGATCGTGCGGGTCATCGAGTCGGACCCGTCGATGACGGCGAAGCTGCTGGGGTTGTGCCGCATGGCGGACCGGGCGCGTGCGGAGGACATCACGACGGTGGAGCGTGCGGTGGTGTTCCTCGGGTTCGAGGCGGTGCGGTCGGCGGCGTTGAGCGTGAACATCTACGAGGTGATGTCCGGGGCGACGCAGCGGACGACGAACGAGAGCACGCTGGATCGCAAGGCGTTCTGGCGTCATTCGATCGCGGCGGCGTGCGCGGCGGAGGCGATCTCGCGGGAGCACCGGGACCCGCGCCTGCCGAAGCCGACGGAGTCGTTCGTGTGCGGGCTGTTGCACGGGCTTGGGGTGCTGGCGCTGGAGTTCGTGCTGCCGCGTGCGTACGCGCGGGTGCTGGAGGTTGCGCGTCAGAACGGTCTGGACCTTGCGCCGGTGGAGCGGAAGCTGCTGGGGGTGGACCATCACACGGCGGGTCGTCGGCTGGCGGAGAAGTGGGGCTTGCCGTCGCTGATTCACGACGCGGTGTGGCTGGTTGGTATGCGGTACGACGCGTTGCCGGAGATTCCGAACCGTCGCGCGGTGGGGATGGTGAATGTTGCGGTGGCGTTGGCGCGGCAGATGCACGTGGGTCACTCGGGGGACGCGGGGCTGGCGCCGGACGCGGCGGGGTTGGCGCGCGAGGTTGGGTTGAACGTGGCGCGCGTGGAGGCGATTCGCGCGACGCTGCACGAGGCGGTGGCGGAGCGTGCGACGGCGCTGGGGATCGAGGAGCCGGAGTGCCAGACGCTGCTGCTGGAGTCGATCAGCGAGGCGAACCGGGCGTTGGATCGTCTGCGCGCGGCGGGCGCGGCGAAGGCGGCGATGGCGGACCGTCAGGCGCGGTTCCACGCGGAGATCGCGACGTTCCAGCAGTCGTGCCTCGATCTATCGTCGACGGGGGACATCGCCGGCGCGGTGGCGCGGTCGGCGGGGCGGATGATGGGGGCGGACTTCGTGGCGGTGCTGCGCGAGGATGAGACGATCGAGGGTTGGGAGGCGCGGACGTTCGTGCTGACCACGGGGGCGGACGGGGTGCTCGACTGGCGCGCGGGCGATGCGGCGTTGATCGACGCGTCGATCGCGCCGGAGGGGACGCTGCCGCCGCTGCGCGGCGCGGCGCACGCGTGGGGTCCGGACGGGGCGGTTGGGAGCGCGTGGGAGTGGGTGCTGACGGCGATGGGGGCGGGGAAGCGGACGCTGCGCGCGCTGACGACGCCGACGGGTACGGGGTCTGCGGCGGTGGTGCTGTACTCGGCGGCGCGGAACTCGTCGGAGTTCGGGAAGGGCGCGTTGGAGCCGCTGATCACGACGTGGGGGGCGGCGTTGGCGGCGGCCGCGCGGAGCGACGCGGTGCGTCGGCTGTCGGAGCGTCTGGCGGAGGCGAGCCGCGACTCGGCGGAGCTTCGCGAGAAGCTGACGGAGGCGGAGGCGTTGCGTCGGGTGGCGCAGCTGGCGGCGGGCGCGGTGGGTGAGATGGCGAAGCCGATTACGGTGATTCGATCGCGCGCGGAGGTTCTCGCGGAGAAGACGCAGCAGCAGCGGGATCTTCGGGCGCTGGAGGCGATCCAGGCCGGTGCGAACCGTCTGGAGGCGTTGATGACGACGATGCGGCTGTTCGCGGAGCCGCCGGCGCCGAAGCGTGCGCCGCTGAGCCTGCGTTCGCTGCTTGGCCGTGCGATGCGCGAGGCGTCGCGTCGCGTGCCGCCGGACCCGCGTCGGCTGCATCAGCCGAAGGTTCGGCTGGTGATCGACGAGGGGTTGCCGGTGGTGGTCGCGGACACGGACCACGTGGCGAGCGCGGTGACGGAGCTGGTGGCGAACGCGTTGGAGTCGGATCAGGCGCGGACGATCGAGGTGCATGCGCAGGCGGGTTCGGACCCGTCGCACGTGCTGATCGTGGTGTCGGACGACGGTGGCGGGATGACACGTGAGGAGATCCGCAAGGCGTTCGAGCCGTTTGCGCTGCAGAAGAAGTCGACGCCGAGGAAGAGTCTGGGGCTTCTCACGGCGAAGCGTCTGGCGTCGCTGAACGACGGCGACCTGGTGGTGCGGAGCGAGCCTGGTCAGGGGGTGGTGGCGATTCTGACGCTGCCGGCGGACAGCGCGGCGGTAGCGCCGGAGGACGACGATGTGAGCGGCGCGGACGCGCGCGCCGCGTAATGGAGTTTCTGGAGCACGCATGGAACCGACGCCCGACCATCCCGAACGGCCCGACCACAGACTGTCGGGCGCGCCGGCCCCGAAGGCGCGGAAGAAGCGCGCGCGAGGCGAGAGCGGTGACGGGGGGGTGTCGCCCGCGCGTCCTCGCGTGCTGCTGATCGTTCCGGCGCGCCGGGTGTGTCAGCGTCTGGAGCAGGCGTTGCACGGGGCGGTGGACTGCGTGTCGGTGTCGACGCCGGCGGACGGGTTTGCGGCGCTGACGGCGCCGTCGACGGAGCGCGGGCGGTATGACGTGGCGTTGATCGACTCGTCGCTGGAGGGTGTTGGTTGGCGCGGCGTGCTGCGCGGGGCGGGTCGGAGCGGGGCGGACGCGCGGTGCGTGATCATCGCGGGCCGGCCGTCGCTGGATCTGGCGGTGGAGGCGATGCGTCTTGGCGCGACGGACGTGATCGCGCGGTCGGACGATGAATCGACGATTCGGGCGCGCGTGCTGGCGGCGGCGGCCGCGACCGCGCGCGACCGGGACCGGGCCCGGAGAGAGGCGCGCCTGCGTTCGGCGTGTCGGCGTCTCTCGGCGGATCGGAAGAGGATCGCGTTGCAGGTTGACGCGTTGTGCGCCGACCTGGCGGACGCTTATCAGGAGCTGGCGGATCACATGGCACAGACGACGCTCGCACACGAGTTTGCCGCCCTGCTGCGGGGCGAGCTGGACATCGAATCGTCGCTCCGCGCGTGCCTTGAGTTCCTGCTGCCGCGGACGGGGCCGACGAACGCGGCGGTGTACCTGCCCAGCAACCACACGGATTTCTCGCTGGGGGCGTACGTGAACTACGACATCCCGCGCGACTCATCGGACGTGCTGCTGGATCATCTTGCGGACGTGCTGGCGCCGAGGTTCCAGGACGCGGGCGGGATCACGCTGCTGCCGGACACGGAGGCGATCGAGCGTGTGCTTGGCGAGGACTCGCACTGGCTATCGGATCGGACCGCGCTGGTGGCGACGTGCCGGCACGACGGGGAGTGTCTTGCCATCATCGCGTTGTTCCGAGACGGGACGGCGCCGTACTCGGACGATGTGGCCATTCAGCTGCGGACGATCGCGGACGTGTTCGCGGCGCACCTGGGGCGCGTGATCCGGATCCATCACCGGCACCGGCCGGACGGCGCGGCTCGCGGGTTCGGTGAGGACATGGACGACGATTCGCTCGCGGCGTGATCGGGGGTCAGGTCAGGTCGTCGGCGTCATCGTCGTCGAGGTCCGGCCCGAGGTCGGGGTCGGCGTCCGCGGGGACGTCGGACAGGTCGACGTCGTAGAAGCTCTCTTCGTCGATGCCCTCGACGCGTCCGTGCGGGGCGGCGCCGGGGGCTCGCTTCTTGCCCTCGGCCTCTCGCGCCTCGTCGCGGCGTCGTGGTCGCGCGATGAGGCGGATGGGGCTTTCCTCGAAGGGGAGGGTCTCGCGGAAGCGGTTGATGAGGAATCGCTGGACGTTGGTGGTGACGAGGGTGGGGTCGTTGACGACGAGGACGATGGTCGGGGGCGGGGCCTCGACCTGTGTGGCGAAGTAGACCTTGAGGCGCTTGCCGAGCTTGGAGGGCGGGAGGCGGTCGGTGAACTCTCGGAGCGTGCGGTTGAGCTCGCCGGTGGTGACTCGGGTGCGGGCCTGTTCGAAGAGCTCGAAGGCGACCTCGAGGGCGCCCCAGACGTTACCGGCGTCGGCGCCGCTGGCGGCGCTGGTGAAGACGATGGGGCAGAAGTCGAGCCCGCCGAGCTCCCTGGCGAGGTACTTCTCGTAGTCCTCGGTGGTGATGCGTTTGCCGTTGGGCCCGGCCTGACCCTGCGCGAGGTCCCACTTGTTGACGACGATGACGCAGGGCTTCCAGGACCGCTGGATCTCGAGGGAGAGCTGCTTGTCGACCTGCGAGATGGGCTCGGTGGCGTCGACGAGGAAGAGCACGACGTCGGCGCGGAGGATGGCGCGTCGTGCGCGGTCGTACGCCCACCACTCGACCTGTCCGGCCATGCTCTTGCGTTTGCGGACGCCGGCGGTGTCGATGGCGACGAAGACCTTGCCGTCGCGCTCGAAGCGGACGTCGACGGCGTCGCGGGTGGTGCCCGCGATCTCGGAGACGATGACTCGCTCCTCGCCGGCGAGCGCGTTGACGAGCGTCGACTTGCCGGCGTTGCGCTTGCCGACGATGGCGACGCGCATGACGGGCTCGCTCTCGCGTTCGCGGGCCCGCTCGCTGGCGAAATCCTGATCGGGGAGGAGCTCGTACACACGGTCGACGAAGTCGCGGCGCATGTAGTTGGTTGCGGCGGAGACGAGCAGGGGCTCGCCGAAGCCGAAGGAGGCCGCTTCGGCGGCGTGCGCCTCCCAGCTGCTGTCGTCGACCTTGTTGGCGACGACGAGGACGCGTGAGGCGGCGTCCGCGGCGAGTGCGCCCTCGCGGAGGAGGCGGGCGATCTCCTGATCGGCGGCGACGACGCCCGACTGGGCGTCGATGACGAAGAGGGTCAGGTCGGCGGCGCGGACGGCCTCGCCGATCTGGCGTTCGATCTGGGGTGTGAGTTCGGCGAGGTCCTCGCCGATCTCGTTGAATCGGCCGCCCTCGGCCGAATAGACGCCGTACCCGCCCGTGTCGATGACCTCGACGAGCTTCGGCTCGCCCTGGTTGTTGGGGGGCGGGATCTCGAGCACGACGGCGACGCGGTCGCGCGTGACCCCGGGCGTGGGGTCCACGATGGACACCTTGTCCCTCGCCAGCATGTTGAGGAGGGACGACTTGCCCACGTTGGGGCGGCCGACGATCGCGATCCGCAGGAGCGACATGAGCCGCCATACTATGCGTCCTCGGCGCTTCCCGGCGTCGAGACGCTTTTTTCCGCCCCAAGACGATGGAGGCGACCATGCCCGGCGAGACCCCCCGGAAGAATGAGGATAAACGGCAGACTGCTCGCGACGTGAACAAGCCTGTCCCTGCGCGTCAGCCCCACACGGGGGTGAACAAGGCCAAGGACAAGCGGCACGTCGATCGCGATCGGGGGCGCGGGACGGACAAGACTTCGGGGACGTGAGCTCGCCCGGGGGAGCGTGTGGGCGTCACGCCGCGGGAGGGATGATCTGACGCGCGATAAGGGTTCGGTAGGGCTCGCATCGCTGCATGAGTTCGGCGTGCGCGCCGGAGTCGAGGACGCGTCCGGCGTCCATCACGACGATGCGGTCCGCGTTGAGGATGGTGCTCAGCCGGTGCGCGACGATGAGAGTGGTGCGTCCGCGGGAGAACTCCTCGATGGCTGAGCCGATCTGCGCCTCGCTCTCGGCGTCGATCATGCTGGTGGCCTCGTCGAGGATGAGTATGGCGGGGTCTCGGAGGAAGGCGCGAGCGAGCGCGATGCGTTGCCGCTGCCCGCCGGAGAGCGTGACGCCGCGCTCGCCCACGGGGGCGTCGTACCCGCCGGGCTTGGCGACGATGAAGTCGTGCGCGCGTGCGAGCCTGGCGGCTCTTTCGATCTTTTCGCGTGTGACGCCCTGTGCGCCGTAGGCGATGTTGGAGGCGATGGTGCCCTCGAAGAGGACGACGTCCTGGGTGACGAGGCCGATCTGCCGCCGGAGCGAGCGGATCTGGGCAGAGCGGAGGTCGGCGCCGTCGATGCGGACGCAACCCTCGTCGGGGTCGAACAGCCGGGGCACGAGGGAGACGAGGGTGGTTTTGCCGGAGCCGTTGCCGCCGACAAAGGCGACGGTCTGGCCGTGCGGGATGCGGAGTGAGACGCCGTCGAGCGCGGGGTGGTCGGCGCCGGGGTAGGTCAGACGGACGTTTTCGAAGGCGATGTCGGCGGTGTGACGGGCGAGTCTTCGTGCGCGCGACGCGCGGTCCTCGCGTGAGGCGGTCTCGGGCTTGGCGTCGATGAGTTCGGCGAGCCGGTTCGCGGCGGGGGCGGAGCCCTGCACCTCCTGCACGATCCCGGAGAGCGGTTTGAGGCTCGCGGCGGAGACGCCGAGCGCGCCGAGGGCCGCGAAGAACTTGGCGGGGTCCATGCTTCCTTCGATGATTCGTTGGGCGAAGTAGAGGGACCAGGCGCCGAGGACGAAGATTCCGGCGGCCTCGATGGCGGGGCTGGCGATGGCGCGTGCGGTTCGTGCGCGGAGTGTTTCGCGGAGGAAGGCGCGGTTGTGCTGGCCGAACTTGCCGAGCTCGTATCGCTCGGTGGTGTGCGCCTTGACGACGCGGAGTGCGTGGAGGGATTCGCTGGTGACGGCGAGGAGTCTGGATTGCGCGGCCATGGCGCCGCGTGAGGCTCGTCGGACGCGTTTGCCGAGCTTTCGGATCATCACGCCCAGGAGGAGCGCGACGGGGATGGCGCTGAGTGATCGGAAGTCGATCGCGACGGCCGCGGCGAAGGCGATGGCGCCCTTTGCGACCTGCGCGGGGCCTTTGTCCATGAGCGCCTGGAATCCGCCGTTGAGGCGGAGTGTGTCGGCGATGAGGCGTGAGACGATGTCGTTGACGCCCTTTTCCGGCGCGGCGCCGGTGACGGCGTGCATGGGCATGTGGAGGACTCGCCGGTAGGCGTCGCGTCGGATGTTGGCGACGACGCGCGCGGCGAGGGTCTGGGTCATGTAGGCGTGGATGAAGTTCGCGGCGGCGCCGACCAGCGTCATCAGCGCGAGGGCGAGGACGATCCAGAGGACGGCGTCGAAGCGGCCGGTGGGAAGGGCGTCGATCCAGGCGGGCGGCACGCGCAGGTTGAGTTTGTTGAGGGCTCTGTCCGCGTCGCGTGCGAGGTCGGGGAGCAGGCGCGGCTCCTCGCCGAGGATGTTTGCGAGGATGGGGGCGAGCCCGAGCAGGCCGACGCCGAGCCCGCCTGCGGAGACGACGGCGGCGATCGCCGCAACGGCGACCATCCATCGATACCGCAACATTCGGCCGGCGAGCCGCCAGAACTCCTGCATGGCGGCAAGTATCCGCGAGCGAGAGTCGCCGGACAACCCCTGGAGGGATTCAGTCCGTCGTGTGGGGGAGGAGTCGCGCGAGGTCTCGCCAGAACGCGGGGTAGGTCTTGGCGACGCAGCGTGGGTCGCGGATGCGCACGGCGGGTCGGACGAGCCCGAGCAGCGCGAGGGACATGGCCATCCGGTGATCGTGGTAGGTGTCGAAGTCGATCGGCGCGCCGGTGAGCGCGACGTGGGCAGGGTCGATGATGAGGGATTCGTCGGCGCCGTCCTTCTCGATGCGGACGGCGGCGCCGCACTTTGAGAGTTCGATGCGGAGGGCCTCGAGCCGGTCGGATTCTTTGTCGCGGAGGGTGCGCAGGCCTCGGAGCCGGGAAGTGCCGCGCGCGACGCATGCGGCGACAGCGATGGTCATCGCGGCGTCGGGGATGCCGGCGAGGTCGGCGTCGACGGCGCAGAGGCCGTCGCGCGGGCCGATCACGGCGAGTCCGCGCGGGGTTTGTTCGACGGCCGCGCCCATGCGCACGAGCACGTCGGTGATGCGGACGTCGCCTTGCAGCGAGTCGGTTGTGAGTGCCAGGATGTGAGCGCGGGCGCCCGGCGTCATGGCGGCGGCGGCCCAGAAGTACCCGGCGCCGGAGGCGTCGGGCTCGACGTCGAGCGTGAATGCGGGGAGCGGGTGCGCGGGGACGGACATCTCGGAGAGGTCGGGGCTCGACTCGACGCCGCTCGCGCCGATGCGATGGAGGAGTCGGAGGGTCATCTCGACGTAGGGCGCGCTGGTGGCGCCTTGCGGGCAGCGGACGCGGACGCCGCGTGCGGTAAATGGCGCGACGAGCAGGAGCGCGGAGATGTACTGTCCGGAGCGGGTGCGCGGGAACACGATCTCGCCGCCGTCAAGCCCGCGGTCCGGCGGGATGATGCGCAGTGGCGGGTAGCCGTGGCGTGCGAGCCATTCGACGCGCACGCCGAGCGTGGCGAGGGCGTCGGCGAGTTCGCCGATGGGTCGTTGGCGCATGCGCGGGTCGCCGTCGAGCGTGACGGGGGCGTCGGCGAGAGCGCACGCTGCGGCGAGAAAGCGGATGGCGGTGCCCGCGTTCTCGAGGGAGAGCGCGGCGCCGCCGGCGGGCGCGCGTGGGCGCCCGCCCACCCCGCTGACGAGGAGGGCGTCGGGGGTTTGGGTGATCTGTGCGCCGAGCGCGCGGAGCGCGTTGACCATGACGCGTCCGTCGTCGGCGTCGGTGAGTGCGCCGCGGAGGCGTGACGTGCCGGAGGCGAGCGCGGCGAGGAGGAGGGCGCGGTTGCTCAGGCTCTTGGAGCCGGGGGGGGTGATCTCGGCGTCGAAGGGGGCGTCGAGGCGCGGGATGGGGAGCGGGTCCGCGAGCCGGTGGAGCGGGGCGTGCAGTCCGGCGATCTCGCGCTTCGGGAGCGGCATCGGCGGTGGGCTACTCCGCGGCGGCTTCGCGCCGGAACACGGCGACGACGTCCTCGATGGGGATGACGAAGAGGCGGTTGTCGCCCTCGAAGTCGACGGGGACGGCGTGCTTTGGATTGAAGAGGATGCGGTCGTACTTGCGGATGGGGTAATCGTCGTCGCCGGCGACCTGCGCGGAGACGGCGACGATGCGTCCGGTGATGGTGGGGATCTCGATCTTGTCGGGCAGGTGGATGCCTGCTTTGGTCGTCTTCTTGTCCTCGTCCTTGCGGACGAGCACCCGGGCGCCGATGGGCTCGACGATCTCGATCTCGTGGGCGGAGGGTTTGGCCTTGCTCATGCGATGCGGAGTGTACGCGCTCGCTAGACTGCGCGGCGTATGGACGCGCTGACGCGACTGATCACGGACGTGCCGGATTTCCCGAAGCAGGGCGTGGTGTTCAAGGACATCACGCCGCTGCTGGCGGACCCGGCGGGACTTGCGCTCGCGGTGGAGCTGATGGCCAACCCGTTCCGTGGCAAGCGGGTGGACGCGGTCATCGGGATCGAGTCGCGCGGGTTCATCTTCGGCACGGCGGTGGCGCAGTCGCTGTCGGCGGGGTTCATCCCGGTGCGCAAGCCGGGGAAGCTGCCGCGGAAGACGGTGGGGGTGGAGTACGAGCTGGAGTACGGCGTGGACCGGGTGGAGATGCACGAGGACGCGGTGCACGCGGGTCAGCGGGTGCTGATCGTGGACGACGTGATCGCGACGGGGGGGACGCTGAAAGCGTGTCGCGATCTGGTGCGTGCGCGTGGCGGCGACCTGGTGGGCGCGAGCATCCTGATCGAGCTGGAGACGTTGAAGGGGCGGCTGAAGGTGGACATCCCGAACCTGCACGCGGTGCTGCGGTACTGAGCCGCGCGGTCCGGGCTAAAGCGACAACCGGCGGCCATTGTGGCCGCCGGTCGTGAGGTTCGGATCAGATTCTGGATTGCATGGGTCATAGTTGGTTCAGCGGGCTTGTTGCGCCGGCTGCGGGTTGCGTAGGGCTTCGGTGATGGGTCCTGTGGTCGTGACACAGGGTGTGTAGCCCATGGAGGCGAATCGGAGCGCCTCCTGCTCGACATCAGCGGGGGTGGGCATGGTGCCGGGGCCGCGGATGCCTCGGAGATAATCGGAGCGGACGAACGCCCAGGTCTCGTGTCCGGGCAGGAGGAAGTCGGCGATCCGCTGTGATTCCTCGAGGGTGAATTGCCGCTCGTTCTGCGGGCGGTTGCCCTGGACGAACCGAGCGCCGAGGGTGTGGAGGAAATCGGGGCATGCGGGCTCGACGACGAACTTCACGCCGGGCGCGCGCTCTCGGAGCATGCCCAGCCAGCGGTATGCGTCCCAGGCGTACATCAGGGTGAGAGTGTCGAGCCCGATCTCCTTGACGCCCGCCTGCAGCGCGAGGTCCAGCTCGCGCTGAGCGGCGGCCACGTGGGCGGGGTTGTCGGGGTTGAGGAGCACGGCGTCGGGCGTGTCCCAGGAGGTCATGACCTGAGCGGCGCGCCCCCACCACAGGCCGAAGGTGATGCCCGGGGTGTTGGCCACTCGGCGGAGCTGCGTGGGCGCGTCGCCCATGCGGTGGTTGTGCTGCGCGCCCTGCATCCAGAACGACGTGAACTGGAAGGGGTAGTTGTTGTCCAGGTTCTGGCGGTAGAGGCCAGTGGGCGCCCAGAGCATGATGCGCGACCAGCCTCGCTGATTGACACGGAGCAGCTCGTCCGCCCAGGGGCCGAACCCGCGGAGGTCGGGCCGGAGCGCGGCGATGTCGAAGCCGTAGGGGTTCGACGGGGAGAGCTGGTGCGCCTGCGCGAGCGGGACAGCGGACACGGGGCGCAGGTCGCGCTGATACCGGACGCCGCCGTACTTCGACGCGAAGTATTCCTTGTACGGCTGCAGGGTCTGGACCCAGTCCTGAGCCGAGCCGGTGATGCGGACGGACATCGTGTAGGTCCGACGCTCGCCGGGGCGCAGGTCGCCCGCCTGCGAGTACCGCGCGCCGACGGTTTGCAGCGGGTTGAGGTCCATGAGGACCTGCCAGTTGGCGCCGTCGCGCATGAAGTGACCGCCCGGGGTCTCGAGGCGGATGAACACTTCGTGCTTGTAGTCCATCACCGGGTACTGCAGCGACACGCCCACCTGATACTGGTCGTTCGAGCAGACGACGACCGGCGAGTAGACATCGTGCGGGTACACGTAGCCGCCCAGGAAGTACGGGCGGCCGCCGTTGTCGATCTCGCCCGGCTTCCCGTCGTACCGGAAATCACGGAGCTTGACCTTGTTGCCCATGCGGATGCCGCCGAGCGCCAGACGACCGAGGGGCGCGGGGGAGGACGTGCGGTTTTCGAACGTGTAGACCACGTCGAATCCGCCGTCCTTTGGAACGACCGCGATCGAGGGCTGCGCCGCGCTCGAGTTCGGGCGTGACGTGTCGGGAGACCACAGCGGCTGTTGATTCGGTCGGATCACCCCGTAGCCATTCGCGGTGTCCGTCACCTCGACCATGTTGCCGGGCACGGCTCGCGCGCTGAACGCCGAGGGCGCCCGGACGAGTCCGGAGGGCGTGCCGTTCGACGCGCCCACGCCGCCGCCGGATCGAGAGGCCGAGCCGGACGTGTCCTGGGCGGGCGGTGTCGGCGCGACGGCCGGGGCGGACGCGGCCTGGCGGATGAGCAGGGTGAGGTCGGACTGGTTCAGCATGCGATCGGCGTTCATGTCCGCCGGCGAGTTGGCCGGGGCCACGGTTCCCATGATCACGCTGGCCAGAAAGTGTTTCACGTCTTCCATATCGACGCGTCGGTCGCCGTTGAGATCCCCCCGCAGGATAGTGGAAGGGCCGGCCGGGGCCGACTGCACGTTGCCGGCAGCCGGGAGTGTCGAGACCGAGGGAAGGGTTTGTCCGGGGCGCGACGTTGCGCGTTTGGCCGCCCAGGCGGGCGATCCCGCCGCGAGGGCCACGATCGACGCTAGCGACATGGACCGGAAAAGCCATGTTCTCGTACGCAGGGTTCCGCCGTGATTCATCGTCATACCTCCAACCGCCGGAGAGCCATTCGCCGGCAAGAGGAGGGATCGGCGCGCACGCGGCCGGGGTGGATGCTCGGATCTCCGCCCGTGTGGTTACACCGATGGTCATCAGGGTCTCGCGCATGAATCCGCGCACGACGAAGTTGCGAGCACAGACCGCGGGATTTTGTGCGAGGTGGTTTGCCCTCGGCTCGGGCGTTTGGGCGCGTGGATGAGGGGCCGAGAACGTTCCGCGGCGGGGCGTCGAGCTTGGCGGAGGTCCGATACCGCTGCGGCTCGCGGTCAGGGCGTCACGCCCCGCCGACGGGGCGAGCCGCCATGGACGCCCCGACGCGTGTGGAGTCGACGCCGGTCGCCAGTCGTGGCCTGACGGGCCCCACGGGGGCCTGGGGGGCTGCGGCGTCGGCGAAGTCCTCGCCGAAGCGCACGAGCCGGAAGGAGTTTGCGATGACGAAGATGTCGCCGATGAAGTGGTAGAGGGCGGCGAAGCCGACGGCCAGGTTGCCGGTGGCGGCGAGGACGAGTCCGATAAGCGCGATGACGATCGAGGCGACGATGTTCTGGCCGACGACGCGTCGCGACTTCCGGGCGAGATCGATGAGGAACGGGATGCGCGAGAGATCGTCGCGCATGAGGGCGACACCCGCGGAGTTGGTGGCGATGTCCGAGCCGCCGAGCCCCATCGCGACTCCGACGTCCGCGGTGGCGAGGGACGGTCCGTCGTTGATGCCGTCCCCGACCATCATCACGCGCCGTCCCTGCTCGACGAGGTCGGCGATGAGGTCGTGCTTTTCTTCCGGCAGGCACTCGGCCTCGACGCGATCCACGCCCACGGAAGCGCCGACGCGCTTGGCCACCACGAATCGGTCGCCGGTGAAGAGCAGCACCTGACGGACGCCGAGTTCGCGCAGGCGCGCCACGACGCTCTGCGCGTTGTTCCTGACTTTGTCCTCGAGGCCCACGGCGCCGAGATACCGCCCGTCGCGGACCACGTGGACGCCGGTCATGCCCTCGATCTTTTCTTCCACCGCCTGCACGCGGTCCTTGATCTCCGGCTTGAGGGACATGAGCCATCCGGCACGTCCCGCGAGGATCTCGCCGCCGTCGGCCGTTCTCACGCGCACGCCCCGCCCGTGCACCTCCTCGCTGGCGCTCAGCTCGGCCGGGCGCACGCGCGCCTGTCTTGCCGTGGTGAGGATGGACTTGGCGAGCGGGTGATTGGACTGCTGCTCTGCGTCGGCCGCGCTCTGCAGCAGTTCGACACCCTCGACGCCGTCCGCCGGCGCGAGGCGCGAGACGGCGAAGACGCCGGTGGTGATCGTGCCCGTCTTGTCGAGCACGACGGTGTCGATGTTGGCCGAGGCTTCGAGGTAGTTGGTTTCCTTGATCATGACGCCGAGGCGCGCGGCGGCCGCGAAGCTCGCGACCATGGCGGTGGGGCTCGCCAGCAGCAGCGCGCTGGGGCACACGACGACCAGCACGGTGATCGCGGTTTCGGTGGCCCGCGCCACCATCTGCGGGTCCTTCGACTGCGACATCAGGTACCACACGAGCCCCGCCGTCGAGATCGCCACCGGCACGAAGTACGCGGCGACCTGCTCGATGAGGAGCTGCCTGGGCGTGCGCGACGACTCGGCCGCGCGGATGAGTCGTGTCACCTTGCCGATCGTCGTGTCCGAACCGACCTGCGTCGCCCGGACGTCGATGGTCGACGTCAGGTTCGTGGTGCCTGCGTAGACCGCGCTGCCCGTCTCCACCTCGGCGGGCACGGCCTCGCCCGTGAGCGAGGCCTGATTGATGGTCGACGAGCCCTTCACGATCTCGCCGTCGACCGGCAGGTTCTCGCCCGCCAGCACGCGCACGATCATCCCGACGCGCACGTCGGTGAGCGCGACCTCGCGTTCCTGCCCGTTGTCGACGATGCGTGCGGTGTCGGGCGTCAGGCCGACGAGCTGCTCGATGGCGCGCTGGGCGCCCCAGGCCGTGCGGCGCACGACCTGGTCGGCGATGAGCAGGATGAAGGCGAGGAAGCCTGCGATCTCGTACTTGCCGGTCGCCAGGGCCGCGATGATCGCGAGCGAGGCGAGCGTCGAGGACGTCGGCCGCCCCTTGCGGAGCTCGCTGAATGACGAGCGGAAGAGGGGGAAGCCCAGGAGGAGGGCGCCGATGGCGGCCGGGATCATGGCGACCTCGGTCGCGGCGCCGAGCCATCGCGCGATCGTCGTCGTCAGGACGAGCACGCCGCCGACGAGGTAGACGACGATCCAGCGCTCCAGGTCGATCTCGTGGTGGGAGCAGCAGGCGTCCCCGCCCATGCGGAGCGTCGGCACGTCGTGCCGCTCGTCGGTCCCGTGCGTGTGATCGTGATGCGTGTGCGTCGAGGCCATGCAGACTCCCGTGCATGAGGGGGCGGGTGCGAGCCCTTATAGTAGGAAACCGGTGCGGGCACTCGTTGTTCGCAGCCCGACCACGGCCGGTTCGGCGCCTTTCCCTCTCACGGGTTCCCACATGCCCCAACGTCGCATCACGGTCCTCGGAGATGGTCAGATGGGGCTGGTCTGCGCCTCGCTCCTGGCCGACCGGGCGGACACCCGCGTCGCCCTGTGGGGCCACGCCCCGTCCGCGCTCGAGTCTTTGGCCGAGAGCCGGAAGTCTCACCGGCTCGCGGCCTTCGTGCTCCCCGACTCGGTGCTCGTGCTGCCGGACGAGGCCGAGGCGCTCGACGGCGCGGACCTTATCGTGTCCGCCGCTCCGACCCAGTTCGTCCGCTCGGTGTGGGAGCGCGTCCGCCCGCACGTGCCGGAACGCGCGCCGATCGTGTCCGTCGCCAAGGGCGTCGAGAACCGGACGCTGCTTCGTCCGTCGCAGATCATGCTCGACGCGTTGGGCGAGTCGCCCGCGGAGCGCCACGTCGCGGCGCTCTCCGGCCCCACGATCGCGGCCGAGCTGGTCCGACGGCTGCCCGCCACGATGGTCGCCGCGAGCGATCATCCGGAGCTCGCCTCCACGGTGCAGGAGCTGTTCACGACGCCATGGCTGCGGATCTACACCAACGACGACCTTGTCGGCGTGGAGATCGCCGGCGCCACGAAGAACGTCATCGCTATCGCGGCGGGCGTGCTCGACGGCCTCCAGGCCGGGTGCAACGCCAAGTCCGCGCTGCTGGCGCGCGGGCTCGCCGAGATCTCCCGGCTGGGCGTGGCGCTGGGCTCGCGCGCGGAGACATTCTTCGGCGTCGCGGGTGTCGGCGACCTCGCCACTTCTTGCTTCAGCCCCGAGGGTCGGAACCGCTCGTGCGGCGAAGCCCTGGGGCGCGGCGAGACGCTGGATGATTATCTCGCCTCCTCCCAGTCGGTCGTCGAGGGCGTCGCCACGACGCGGTCCGTGATGGATCTCGCCAAGCGCGAGCGGGTGGACATGCCCATCGCCTCGGCCGTGCACGCGGTGCTCTTCGAGAGCGTCGACCCGATCGACGCCATCGCGGGGCTCATGAGCCGGGCGCCGAAGCCCGAGCGCGTCGGCTGACCGCACGCCTATCCTCGCGTTGCGTGCGCTTCCTCTTCCTCGGCACCGGCACCTCGTCGGGCGTCCCCGTGATCGCCTGCGACTGTCACACGTGCCGCTCCGACGACCCGCGCGACCATCGGACGCGCACCGGCGCCGCGATCCGCTGGACCGACGCCGACGGGCGTGATCGGCTCGTGCTGCTCGACACCACCCCGGATCTGCGCGCGCAGGCGCTGCGGCACCGGCTGGACCGTTGCGACGCGATCTTCTACACGCATAACCACGTCGATCACACGTTCGGGCTCGATGAAGTCCGCCGGTTCAACGCGGTGATGCGGGCGCCCATCGACGTCTTCGCCGACACGCGCACCCTCGAGCATCTTCGGCGTGTGTACACGCACGTGTTCGAGCGCGAGAAGAACGTCAACGATTCCTTCGTCGCGCGCCTCATCGCGCACCAGATCGGGCCCGCCCAGGCCGTCGATTTCCACGGGCTCCGCTTCACGCCCATCCCCCTCCTCCACGGGCGGCTCCCCATCCTCGGCTACCGCATCGAGCCCACCCGCCCCACCACCTCCGACATCTTCCCGCTCGCCTACTGCACCGACGTCTCGGCCATCCCTCCGGAGGCGTGGGCGCACTTCCGTGGGCTCCGCACCCTGGTCCTCTCCGCTCTCCGCCACCGCCACCACCCCACGCACCTGACGTTCGACCAGGCCCTGCAGATCGCGGAGGAGGTCAGCGCCGACCGCACCTGGTTCATCCACATGTCCCACGACGCCCGGCACGCGGAGCTGGAGGCCTCATTCCCCGAGCGCGTGCGTCCGGCCTACGACGGGCTCGAGCTTGCCTGAGCCCGCCCGCGGCGCGTCCGGCCCAACCAACGCCCGAACGCGGCTCGCGGGAACGCCGCCCCTCTCGAACACGATCCCCACTCCCGCTACACTGTCGCCCCCCCATGGCCAAGACACGAGAAATCAAGAAGCGCATCAAGGCCGTCGCGAACATCCGTCGCATCACGAAGACGATGCAGATGATCGCCACGGCGAAGTTCGCCGCCGCGCTCCAGCGCGCCACGGCCACGAAGCCCTACACCGAGGGCGTGTTCGATCTGGTGGTCGAGCTGGGCGCACGGCTGGCCGCGGGCGGGTCGGACATTTCCCATCCGCTGATCTCCGGGGCGGGTCCGTCGGCGAAGGACGCGCCCGAGCTGGTCCTGGTGATGACGTCCGATCGCGGTTTGTGCGGCGCGTACAACTCGTCCGTGCTCCGCACCGCGATGGGGCACCTCAACGCCCTCAAGGGCCGAGGGCGCGCCCCGCTCATCGAGCTCATCGGCAAGAAGGGGGTGGCGTTCCTGCGGTACAACCACCTCCCCGTGGACAAGGCGCACGCGATCGGGGACAAGCCGACGTACGACGACATCGAGCGGATCGCGAACGACTACATGGCGCGCTTCACCAAGGGCGAGGTGAGCGCGGTGCACGTGGCGTACATGAAGTTCGTGTCCGCCGGGAAGCAGTCGCCCGCCGTGCTGCAGCTGCTGCCGCTCAAGCCGCCGGAGACGAAGAAGGCGGCCGAGCCGACGCTGCCCGCCGAGGGTGCGCAAGAGATTTATGAGTTCTCCCCCAGCGCGAGCGAGCTGCTGAGCGAGCTGCTGCCGGCGGCGGTCCGCGCCACGCTCTTCCAGGCGGTGAACGACGCGCTGGTTTCCGAGCACGTCGCGCGCATGGTGGCGATGAAGGCGGCGACCGACAACGCCGGGAAGATGGGGAAGCTGCTGACGCGCAAGTACAACCGTGCGCGTCAGGCGCAGATCACGACGGAGCTGACGGAAATCGTCACCGGCGCCGCGGCCCTCGAATAAGACCGCATGCAACCGGGCGTGGCTCGCCCCGCGCGGGCTTTCCCTGCGCGCGTGCTACACTGCTCCCACTCGGCAGAAACGCCCATTCACGGGCGGCTTCGGGCGGACTTTCTCGCCCGCGGCGCACCCCCAGCACGCGTGGAGATCGCATGAGCGTGGCAGGCAAGGCACGGACGCACACCGCCCCTTCAACCCCGACGAGCCGACCCGTCGCGCCCGTCTATCACTCCTCTCTCGAGATGGTCGGCAACACGCCCATGCTCGAACTGACGCACCTCGACGCCGGCCCCTGCCGGCTGTTCGTCAAGATGGAGAATCTGAATCCGGCGCAGTCCATCAAGGACCGCATCGGCATCGCGATGGTCGACGCCGCGGAGAAGTCCGGCGCCATCGATCCCAAGTCGAAGACCAAGCCCACGCTTGTCGAGGCCACCGCGGGCAACACGGGGCTCGCCCTCGCGCTCGTCGCGGGGCAGCGCGGGTACAACCTCATCGTCGTCGTCCCGGACAAGATGAGCCAGGAGAAGGTCCAGCACCTGCGCTCCATGGGCGCGCAGGTGCGGATGACGCGCTCCGACGTCACGCGCGAGCACCCCGAGTACTTCCGCAACGTCGCCGAGAAGCTCTCGAAGGAGATCCCCAACTCGGTCTTCATCAATCAGTTCGCCAACGACGCCAACTGGCAGGCCCACTACGACACGACGGGCCCCGAGATCTGGTCGCAGCTCGACGGGCGGGTGGACGCCATCGTCGTGGGCGTCGGCTCGGGCGGCACGCTGACGGGCTGCGCGCGTTATCTCCGCGAGAAGAACCCGAACGTCAGGATCATCCTCGCCGACCCCGCGGGCTCGATCCTTGCGCCGCTCGCCAACGAAGGGAAGCACGTCGAGCCCGGCGCCTGGCTCATCGAGGGCATGGGCGAGGATTACGTCCCCGAGATCTGCGATATGTCGCTCGTCTCCGAGGCCATCACCGTCACCGACCGTGACTCGTTCTTCGCGGCGCGCGAGCTGCTCATGAAGGAGGGCATCCTCGCCGGCTCGTCCGCGGGCTGCCTCCTGCACGCGGCGATGCAGTGGTGCCGCGCGCAGACCAAGCCGCTCAACGTCGTCACCTTCGTGTGCGACACCGGCGCGAAGTACCTCTCGAAGATGTTCAATGACTACTGGATGATCGACCAGGGCTTCATCCATCGCGATCGCAAGGGCGATCTTCGGGATCTCATCGCGCGCCAGCACTCCCAGCGCGAGGACCACACCGTCTCCCCCGAAACGCCGCTCCGCCAGGCCGTGCGCACCATGCGCCTCTACGACGTCTCGCAGCTGGCCGTGCTCGAGCACAACCCGAAGGGGCACGACCGCGTCGTGGGGATCATCGACGAGTCCGACGCCCTCGTCGCCCTGTCCGACCACCCCGATTGCCTCGAGAAGCCCGTCTCCTCGTTCATGACCACGCGCCTCGAGACGATCCGGCCGAGCGCGAAGGTGGAGGAACTCCTCCCCATCTTCCGCGCCGACCGCGTGGCCATCGTCTCCGACGACGACGGCCATTATCACGGGCTCATCACCAAGATCGACATGATCAACTATCTCCGCACCCAGCTCGCCACCTGACCAGCCGCACCACGCACGCACCGCACCCGAGAGATCGCACCCCATGGCTCACGACGCCGACTCCCTGCGCTTCGACACCAAGGTCATCCATGCCGGCCAGCGCCCAGAGCCGGTCACCGGCGCGGTGATGCCGCCGATCTTCACCTCCTCCACGTACGCGCAGGAGTCGCCGGGCGTCCACAAGGGATTCGAGTACTCCCGCTCCCACAACCCCACCCGCTACGCCCTCGAACGCTGCGCCGCCCTTCTCGAGGGCTCGCCCGTCAAGGAGTCCGACGACCCTTCCTGCGGCGGGTTCGCCTTCGCCTCGGGGCTCGCCTCCATCGCCACCACCCTCGACCTCCTCTCCGCGGGCGATCACATGATCGCCATGGACGACCTCTACGGCGGGACCAACCGGCTCTTCTCCAAGGTCCGCGAGCGCTCGCAAGGCCTCAAGGTCTCCTACATCGACCTCACCGACATCGCTCGGCTCAAGCAGGCCATGACGCCCGGCACCAAGCTCGTCTGGGTCGAGACGCCGACCAACCCCACGCTCAAGCTCGCCGATCTGGGCGCGATCGCCAAGGCCGCACGCGCCATCAACCCCAGCGTCCTCCTCGCCTGCGACAACACCTTCGCCACGCCGTGCAACCAGCGCCCCCTGTCCCTCGGCTTCGACCTCGTGATGCACTCCACGACGAAATACCTCGGCGGGCACTCCGACGTCGTCGGCGGCCTGCTCGTCGCCGGCAATCTTGAGCTTGCGCAGCGCCTCCGCTTTCATCAGAACGCCGTGGGCGCCATCATGGGCCCGTTCGACGCCTACCTGACGCTCCGTGGGATCAAGACTCTCGCGCTCCGCATGCACCGCCACAACGCCTCCGCCTACCACATCGCGCAGTGGCTGGAGAAGCACCCGGGCGTGGAGCGCGTCGTCTACCCCTTCCTGCCCTCTCACCCCCAGCACGATCTCGCGAAGCGCCAGATGTCCGGCGGCGGGGGCATGATCACCATCTACCTGAAGGGAGGCCTCGACGCCTCGCGCAAGATGCTCGAGCGCGTCCGTATTTTCGCGCTGGCGGAGTCGCTGGGCGGCGTCGAGTCGCTGATCGAGCACCCGGCCATCATGACCCACGCCTCCGTTCCGCCCGAGCAGCGCAAGACGCTCGGCATCTCCGACTCGCTCGTCCGCCTCTCCGTCGGTGTCGAGGATCCCGAGGACCTCTTGGCCGACCTCAAGCACGCTCTCGCATAGGCTCACGCGTGCGAAACACCGCCCGCATCATCGACGCCAACGCCAATCGCGCGCGGGAAGCCCTCCGCACCCTCGAAGACCTCGCGCGCTTTGCGCTCGATCACCGCGCGCTCGCCTCGTCCTTCAAGTCGCTCCGCCACGATCTCCGGGGCGCGCTCGCGGCCCTCCCCATCGACCCATCCCTGCTCCTCGCGTCGCGCGACACCCCGAACGACGTGGGCACGCGCATCACCACCCCCTCCGAACTCGCGCGCGAGTCCTTGGCGTCGGTCGCCGCCGCCGCAGCGTCGCGCCTTTCCGAGTCGCTCCGCGTCCTCGAGGAGACCGCGAAGACCCTCCCAGACGCGCCCGCCTCTTCGTTCGAGTCGCTCCGCTACCGCGCGTACGACGCCGAGCGGGCCCTCCGCCTCGCGCTCCGGCCTCGCCCCGCTCCGCAATGGCGCCTCTGCGTCATACTGACCGGGTCCCTGTGCGAGCTGCCGTGGGAACGCGTCGCGCAGGACGCCATCGACGCGGGCGCCGACTGCCTCCAGCTCCGCGAGAAGGGCCTCTCCGATCGTGATCTGCTCGCGCGCGCCACGCGTCTTGTCGCGCTCGCGCGCGAGCACGCCACCCCTCCCGCCGTCATCATCAACGACCGCCCCGACATCGCCCTGCTCGCCGATGCCGACGGCGCACACCTTGGCCACGACGACCTCCACCTCCACCACGCGCGCGCACTCGCCGGCGACCGGCTCCTCCTGGGACTCTCTGCCTCCTCCATGACGCAAGCCCGCGAGGCCCTCCATCTCGGCGCCGACTACTGCGGCGTCGGCGCCATGTTCCCCACGTCCACCAAGCACAAGGACGGCATCGCCGGGCCCGCCCTCCTCACCGGCTATCTCGCACACACCCCCGCGCTCCCGCCCCACCTCGCCATCGGCGGCATCACGCCCGATCGCGCACGCGAGCTCGCGTCCCTGGGCTGCCGGGGCGTCGCCGTCTGCTCCGCTGTGTGCGCAAGCCGCGACCCCGCGAAGATCGTCCGCGAGTTCCTCGAGGCTCTCACACCGTCGCTCACGCCGCGGGCTTGACGCGCGGATTGAACACCCGCACGCAGTTCCGCCCCGACCCCTTGGCGGCGTACACCGCCTGATCCGCGACGCGGATGAGCTGCTCAACGTGCGCGAACGCGTCCGAGCACGACGCGTCGATCCCGGCGACGCCCATGCTCACCGAGACTCGGACGCTGACCCCCTCGACCCCCGCCCCGGACAGATCGATGTCCCGTTCCGCCTGCGCCGCGCGGTATTCCTCGGCGGTTCGCGCGGCCTCGGCGCGGTCCGCGCCCGGCAGGATGACCGCGAACTCCTCGCCCCCGTACCGGCAGACGAGCGCGCCGCTCGGCTCGAAGTGATCGGCCAGCGACCCCGCGATCGCCACCAGCACGGAGTCGCCCGCCTGGTGGCCGTGCGAGTCATTCACGTTCTTGAACTTGTCCGCGTCGATGAAGATCACGCTCATCGCGCCGCCCGAGAGCTTGGCGTGCTCGAACGCCGCGGCCACTTCCTCGTTGAACCGGCGTCGGTTGGCGACGCCGGTCAGCGTGTCCGTCACCGCCTCGCGCTGCAGGGACGCGTTCTTCTTGGCCAGCTCTTCCGCCGCCGTCTCCGCGTCCAGGGTCATCTGCACGAGCCGCTCGCTCGCCTTGGCCAGGATCTCCTCCGCCGGAGCCGCGTGCCCGATCTGGACCTTCAGCAGCGACGCCAGCTCGCGCGCGCCCTCGCCGATCTTCTTGAGCGCGGCGTCGGCCTCCGGCCCGCTCATGCCCAGCCACTGCTCGCTCTTGGCGTAGAACTGCTGCAGCGTCGAGGATCCGCTCTCGCAGAGCACGTCCGCCGCGATGTTCGCGAGCCCCACCGTCTGCACGAGCATCGCGTGTGACTGAGGCGCCGCGGTCGGGCGCTCGTGGTACCGGATCGGCGCCACCAGCGCCTCGGGCAGCTTCCACCGCTGCGCCAGCATCGCCCCCACTTCCGTGTGCTGCAGCTCCAGCTGCCGGACCTCGTGCTTGCACAGCTCGCGGTGGTCCCCCTCCGTCGCGCGCACGACGTCGAGGTACTTCCGACCGAGGGCCTGATACAGCGCGATCATCCCCACGTCCTGCAGGATGGCGCCCAGGAACGCCTCTTCCGCGTCGACACCTTTCACCCGCGCCGCCAGCACCCGCGCGCCGACCGCGGAGTACACGCCGCGACGCCAGTAGTCGACGTAGTCGAACTCCGCGCCCTCCCCCTCCTTGATCATCGACACCAGGCTGAAGCCCAGGGCCAACGACTTCACGGCGTTCAGCCCGAGGGCGACCATCGCCTGACTGATGGTCGAGCACTTCTTCGTCAGCCCGTAGAACGACGAGTTCACCGTCCGCAGGATCTTCGCGGCCAGGCCCTGGTCGTTCTGGATCGTCTGCGCGATGTCCTTGAGCGAAACGTTCGGGTCCTCGGTGAGTTCGATCACCTTCATCGCCACGGCAGGTAGCGACGGTATCCGCGGGGCGGCCAGCACTCGTTCGAGCGTCGCGCTATTCATGCTTCCTGCACGCTCTGGACCGCCCCGACGATGGAATGAGGCGCCGCACCGCGTCGGCAACCCGAATGACAACACATCTGAGTCTTCATCGGCCCTCCCTCCCCCCTACTTCACCCACTTCCAGCGTCCCCCTTCGCCCGACGCAGAACGCTCGCGAACGCCGAAAAACCCGCAGATTCTCGACCCAACACGACACCCAAATGACGCCCCAGCAACAGGTTGGCCCGCACCGCGTCCTCAGACCCGAGGCGATCCCCTCGCTCGCCGCCGACTGCCACCGCGTGGAGTGCACGCACCGTGCCGCCGCGCACTCGCCACACCCCGTCCGTGCCCCCACGACCCGGGTCCGCCGTCAACCCCCCGCGCACGCTCGAGAATCCGTACACCGCGCGATCCCCCAGCGCCTCCCCTGTCACCACGCTCCGCGCGAGCTCGGGCCGATAACCCGCCTCCACCAGCGCGGCCCACTGAAACGCGAGCGCCTCCCACACCGACACCCGCCCTTCGGCGTCGACTACGCCGCGAAGCAGTCTCGTCAGCGCTTCGTACAGCCTCGGGTGCGGCTCACGGTCGTGCACCACCCGGCCGGCCACGTCCGCCGCATACACGCTGACCACGTGCCCTCCCCAGCTCCCGCGCGCACCGCGGAACACCTCCCGGAGGTCCCATTCCGTCATTGTCGCCAGCTCTGACGACGGCTTGATGATCAGGCCTGCCTCGCCCAGCGTCAGCGCGTCCAGACCCCCGCTGAACGGCGACCTCGCCCGTCTGGAGCCCTTCGCGATCGCGCGCACCAGACCGTGCCCGCGCGTCAGCAACGCGGACGTCTGAGACGTCTCCGAGTATTCCCACACCCGCAGCACCACGGCCTCATCAAACACCGCCGACACGCGCCCCGATCCTACCCGCCCCGCACAAACCGACACCCCCTCCCGATACACTCACGCACATGCCCCCAGCGCTCCACGCGCCATCCAACGTCCCCACACGCTCCATCGCCCTCCTCAACCAGAAGGGCGGCGTCGGGAAAACGACCACCACGGTCAACCTCGCGGCCGCGCTCGCCCTCGCCGGCAAGCCAACGCTCCTCATCGACCTCGACCCGCAGGCGCACACAACGCTCCACCTCGGCGTGGAGCCCGCCTCAACCCACACTTCCGTCTACGACGTCCTCCTCGATCCCTCTGCCGCCACGACCGCCTCCACCATCGTCAACGCCAGGCCCAACCTCGACCTCCTCCCAGCCGAGGTCGACCTCGCGGCGGCCGAGTCCGAACTCGCCAGCGCGCCCGACCGCCACAACCGGCTCTCCAGCGCACTCTCGCATCTCCAGAACAGGTACGATTTTCTACTCATCGACTGCCCGCCCTCCCTTGGCCTGCTGACCCTCAACGCCCTCGCCGCCGCGCGCGAGGTCATCGTCCCGATGCAGGCCCACTTCCTTGCGCTCCAGGGCCTCTCCAAGCTCCTCGAGACCGTCTCGCTGGTCTCCCAATCGGCCAACCCCCGGCTGCGCATCTCCGGCGTCGTCCTCTGCATGCACGAGGACGTCACCAAGCTGTCGCGCGAGGTTGTTGCCGATCTCGAATCGTTCTTCGCCGAAGCGCGCAAGGAAGGCGCCCCCGACCTCCCCTGGCGCAACGCACGCGTCTACAGGCCGCCCATCCGGCGCAACATCAAGCTTGCCGAGTGTCCCTCCTTCGGCCAGACCATCTTCGAGTACGCCCCCACGGCCCCCGGCGCCCAGGACTACAAGGACCTCGCCGCCTCCGTCATCGCCGAGTGGGACGCCGTCCTCGCTCGGCTGCACGCGCGCCGCCCCGCGCACGCGCCCGATCAGCCCGAAATCGTGACCACGCCACAGAGCGACCACGCGCGCGTCCGCTGACGCTTCGCCCTCCCTCGCGTCGATACCAACGGCTCATGACCACGTCGACGCCCACTCCCGAAACGCCCCCGGGCGTCCCCGACGCCGACCACGCCCGGCGCGCAGGCTCTTTCGTCCCCGCCGTCCGCATCGTCGCCGGCGTCACGCTCCTCTCCCGGTTCGGCGGGCTCTTCCGCGACGCCGCCACGGCGCGCATCTTCGGCGACGGCGTCATCGCCTCCGCGTTCAACTTCGCCTTCATGATCCCCAACGTCTTCCGCCGGCTCTTCGGCGAGGGCGCGCTCTCCGCGGCCTTCATCCCCGAATACGCGGCCCTCGACGACAACGACCGTCCCCGCGCCAACCGCTACGCCTCGCTCATCATCGCGCTCGCCCTCGCCGCCACCACGCTTCTCACCGTCCTCCTCGAGGCGGCGCTCCTCCTGGCGCTCTGGCTCGCGCCGCCCGATCCCGAGCGGGACCTCGCGCTCGCGCTCTCCATGCTTCTCGCGCCGTACATGCCGATGGTCTGCATCGCCGCCGTTTTCGCGGGCATGCTGCAGACCCATCACCGCTTCGCGCTCCCCGCGGCGGGCCCCATCGTCCTCAATGCCGCCATGCTCGCCGGCGCGCTCGTCGCGTATCTCGCGCTCGACATGTCGCCCACGCAGACCGCCTACTTCGTCTCCGCCGCCGTGCTCCTCTCCGGCGGCGTGCTCGTCGTCTGGCTCGCGCTCGCGCTGCGCCCGTACGTCCGTTGGACGCGGGACTTCCACGACGTCGCCGAGCCCGCGAAACGAACGCTCAAGCGGTTTTTCCCCGCGCTCCTCGGCCTCGGCGCGCTCCAGCTCTCCTCCCTCGCCGACGGGCTCATCGCCACCTACCCCGTCCTGGTCGGGCCTACGTTCCTCGGCCTGCGCTACCCCCTCGACACCTCCACCAACGGACTCCTCCAGTTCTCGCAACGCCTCTACCAGTTCCCTTTGGGCGTCTTCGGCGTCGCCGTCGCCACCGCCGTTTTCCCCGCCCTCTCCCGCGCCGCCGACAAACCCGAACTCTTCCTCGACATGCTCCGCAGGGGCCTGCGGCTCTCCTTTTTCATCGCGTTCCCCGCGTCCCTCGGCCTTCTCCTGGTGCGTGAGGATCTTGCCCGCGTCCTCTTCAAGGGCGTTAACTTCTCCGAAGACGGCGTCCAACGCTCCGCGCACATCCTCGCTGGCTACGCCGTCTCGATCTGGGCGTTCTCCGCCAACCAGACCCTCACGCGCGCCTTCTACGCGCAGGGTCGCATGAGCACGCCGGTCCGCATCTCGCTGCTCTGCGTGGGGATCAACCTCGTCCTCAACTGCACGCTTATCTGGGTCCCCGCGCTGCACGAGGCCGGGTTCGGATGGTCAGCCGCGGTCGCCTTCTCGCTCCAATGCGTCCTGCTCGCGCGCGCCGCGCGCACGCTGACCCATGAACCCCTTCTCGACGCGCCCACGAAACGCGCCATCGCCGTCTCGCTCGCCCTCTCCCTTGCCATGGCCACGCCCGTGCTCGCCGTGCACGCACTCACCACGGCCTCCCACACGTGGACGGCCACCGTCGTGCGGCTCGGCGGGTCGACGCTCCTGGGCGCCGCCGCGTTCCTGGCCCTCGCCCGGGTCACCAAACGCGAAGAGCTCGCCTGGCTCCTGGCCCGCGCGCCGTCGCGCAGCCCCTGACTCTCAGCCCGCCTTCGCCAGGGGCTCGCCCTTCGCGGGCGTTCGCGCCACCGGCATCATCGCGCCGTTCAGCCCCGCCACCATCACCCGATTCCGCCCGCCCTCCTTGGCCGCGTACAACGCCTTGTCCGCGCTCGCCAGGACCGCCCGCGCGTCCAGCACGCCGATCTCCGACATCGCGATCCCGAAGCTCGCCGTCACCACACGCTCTGGGTGACGAGGCCAGCGGCACTCCGAGAGCGCCACGCGCACCCGCTCCATGACCATCGCCGCCTCGTCCGGCGTCGTCTTGGGCATCAGCGTCACGAACTCCTCGCCACCGAACCGGAACACCGAGTCCACCGAGCGCACCATCTTCTGCAGCACCTCGGCGAAGCCCTGCAGGACCGCGTCGCCCGCCGGGTGTCCGAACGTGTCGTTGATCGACTTGAACTTGTCCACGTCGCACATCGCGATCGCCGTCGGCTCCGCGAGCCGCGCGCCCTGCGAGAGCACCTCCATCACCCGCTTCTCGAAGTGCGCCCGGTTGAAGAGCCCCGTCAGGCCGTCGATCTGCGCCCGGCGCGACAGCATCTCCATCAGCCGCTGCGTCCGCAGCGCCGACCGCACGCGCGCCATCAGCTCGTAGTTGTCGAACGGCTTGCTCACATAGTCCACCGCGCCCAGGTCCAGGCCCATCACCTTGTCCGACGCCGACGCCGCGCCCGACAGCACGATCACCGGGATGTTCGACGTCTCGTCCGAGCCCTTCAGCGCGCGCAGCGTCTCGAACCCGTCCATGCCCGGCATGTCGATGTCCAGCAGGATCAGGCTGGGCCGGTCCTTCTTCGCCAGCTCGATGCCGCTCGCGCCGTCCATCGCGCTCCGCGCCTCCAGGCCCTCCTGCGCCAGACGCACGCGCAGCAACGCCTGGATGTCTTTCGAATCATCCACCGTCAGCACCAGCGGTCTTGTCCGTACATCGCCCGTCACGCGACGCGCTCCAGGTTCGCCCTTCGGATCACACTCACGCCACGACCCGCGAACACATCGACACCAGCTCGTCCAGCTGGCGCCGCAGCGACGACAGCTCGTCGCTCCCGTCCAACGCTCGTTCCAGACGCGACGCCGACTCGCTCAGCGTGTCGAATCCGTACCCCCCGCAGGCGCCCTTCATCTGGTGCGCCAGCCGTCGCAACGAGTCACGCTCGCCCGACTCGAACGCCGCCTCGAGCGCGCGCAGCCGTTCCGGCATCTCGCTCACGAACGACTCCACCAGCTCCCGCATCCCCGCATCGTCCGCGTACTCGCTCCGGATCGGACCCATACCGCATGCCTCCGTGCACACACCCACACCTCGGAACTCTTCGCATTACCCCCCAATGCATCGTCAATCACGACGCGGGGCTTTCTCGCGTCCGACCCATTCGAGCCATCCGATGCTCAGACCGACCCCATAACCCCGGCGGACTCCCCCATTCATGCCCCGCGTCCCCGCCCCTCTCGCGCAGACCGCCGCCGCCAGCTCCACTTATGCGCCTCGATCAGCCAGAACAGCGCGAACGCCAGACCACCGAACGCCGCCCATGCGCCCAGCGAGACCGGCGCTACCCCCAGCACCCGCTGCCCCACGCCCGTGTGCATCGCCCCCACGTGCAACAGCAGCGCCAGCGCCGCCGCGCCCAGAAGCAGCGGGCTCTTCAGCGCCGAACGGCGCCAGGCCGAGGTGGTCTCCGACCGGCAGTTCCCAAGATGCACGTTCTCGAACAGCACCATCAGCAGCAGCAGACCGTTCCGCGCCTCGAACTCGCTCCACCCCATCCGCAACATCGCCCAGAACGCGCCGAATCCCATGAGACCCATCAGCAACGCCGCCGCGACCACGTTTTCCAGCATCAGCCGATCGAACACGCGCTCCTTCGGCGAGCGCGCACGACGACGCATCACGTCGCCCTCCCCCGGCTCGAACGCCAACGCCTTGTCCTGAATCCCGTTCGTCACCAGGTTCAGCCACAGGATCTGCGCCGGAAGCAACGGCAGCGGAAGCCCGCTCGCCACCGACATCCCCACCATCACCACCTCGGCCGCGCCGGTCGACACGAGCAGGTAGACCACCTTGCGGATGTTGTCGTACGCGATCCGCCCCTCCTCCACGCCCGCCACGATCGTCGGGAACTGATCATCGCTCAGCACCAGGTCCGCCGACTCCCGCGCAACGTCCGTGCCCTCCTTCCCCATCGCCACACCGATGTTCGCCGCACGCAACGCCGGCGCATCATTCACGCCGTCCCCCGTCACCGCCACGAACTCGCCCGCGCGCTGCGCCGCCTTCACGATCGACAGCTTCTGCTCCGGCGCGACCCGCGCGAACACGCGCGTCCGACCCACCCTCTCCGACAACTCATCCTCCCCCATCCCCTCCATCTCCGCCCCTGTCGTCACCTCCTCCATCCCCGACGCCAGCCCGAGCTCCCGCGAGATCGCCAACGCCGTCACCGGATGATCACCCGTCACCATGCTCACACGGATCCCCGCCCCTGCGCACGCCCGCACCGCCGCAGCGGCCCCAGGACGCAACGGGTCGATCATCCCCACCATCCCCGCCATCCGGAGCGCGCTCGGCTCCTCGGCCGTCTCCTCCTCTCGCACCGTGCGATCCAGCTCCCCACGCGCAAACGCCAGCACGCGCAGCCCGCGCTCCGCCATCTCCTCCGCGCGCGCACGCCACGCGCCACGCTCCT
The DNA here is from genome assembly GCA_964410465.1 of uncultured Phycisphaeraceae bacterium. Classification (GTDB taxonomy): domain Bacteria; phylum Planctomycetota; class Phycisphaerae; order Phycisphaerales; family UBA1924; genus CAYPGJ01. The sequence goes on from CAYPGJ010000024.1 coordinate 46,025, forward strand.
CCTCGCTTCCCGAGCACATCCCCATCACCCGCTCCGGCGCCCCCTTCACGCAAACCAGCGTTCCCCCGCCCGCGCGTTCGTGGAACGTCGCGGCGTACCGGCGCTCCGGCTCGAAGGGGATCTCGTTCACCTGCGCCGCGCGCTCCAGCAGCCCTTCACGCCACACCGCCGCCTTCCCAGCGAACGCCAGCAGCGCCACGTCCGTCGGGTCGCCCCTCCACGTCCATCCCTCGCCCTTTCTTGCCAGCTCGCCCTCGTTGCACAACGCAGCGATCTCGGCCAGCCCGACCAACCGCCCGGCGCCCGCGCGCTCGTCCCCGCGCTCCACGATCTCGCCCTCCGGCGAGAACCCCTCGCCCCGAACCTCGAAGACGCCCCCCTCCACAACCCACGCCTCGCGCACCGTGAGCGCGTTGCACGTGAGTGTCCCCGTCTTGTCGCTCGCGATGAGCGTGCAGCTCCCCAGCCCCTCGACCGCGTCCAACCGTCGAACCACCACGCCGCGCGACGCCATCCGTCTCGACGCTACCGCGAGCGCGACCGTGATCGCCACCGGCAGCCCCTCCGGGATCGCCGACACCGCGAGCGCCACCGCGAACAGGAACATCTCTCCCAGCCCGAAGCCCGAAGCCACGCCGATCACACCGACCAGCGCGGCCGCGCCCACCGCCGAGAACCCCACCACCCGCGTGAATCGCTCCAGCCGCACGAGCAACGGCGGTTTCCCCCCCGCGGCCGTGAGCACGTCAGCCGCGAGCCGGCCGATCTCCGTGCCTGCGCCCGTGGCCACCACCAGCGCGCGCGCTCGTCCGTGCGTCAGCACCGTCGCGCCGAACACCATGTTCTTCCGATCCCCCACCGCCGTCCGCGCCTCCCCCACCCAGCGCGCCTCCTTCGTCACGGCGAACGATTCGCCCGTCAGCAGACTCTCGTCCGCCTCCAGCCCGTGCGCCTCGAGCAGACGCGCATCCGCCGCCACCCCCCCCCCCCCCTCCACCAGCAGCACGTCCCCCGCCAC
>CAYPGJ010000025.1:0-45103 GCA_964410465.1 uncultured Phycisphaeraceae bacterium
GGAACGTTTGGCGTATGCAGTCTCGGACGTTGGCGCGCGAGGTCTCATGTCCGCGGAACGGCACCGACTTGCTCAAGGCAGCAAGCCGGTGGCGTGACGCGGTGCCACCGGGCGTCTCTCTTGTGTTCCTGCCCTGGGAGGGGCAGCGGAATCTGACTCGACACGCAGAGTTCATTGGGTCAATACCTTTGCCCCTGCCGGGGCAGCGACCCCACAACCACCGCTCTCCACAGGTTCCGCTGCGCTCCACCCGTGGCTACAGACCTGCGCCCGTTGCGGGGCGAAGATGGGCACGGCTGCGAAGAAGTGCGCCTTCGAAGTCGGCAGCTTGGCAGCCTTGGCGCGGGAAGCGTCAATCACGCACTCGCCCTAGCCCGACGCCGACGGGAACTACCCGGCGGCGGAGTTCCTGCGGGCGTCGATGGCCCGCAAGCTGGCCACCGAGCAGGCCCGCCCTCCGGGGGGCTGACGCGGAAGCAGCTCGCCGACCTCGCGGGGCTGCGCGTCGAGACCATCTCGCAACTGGAGACGGGCAAGCACACGGTGAGCACGCTGACGGCGGAGAAGATCAGACGGGCGCTGCGGCGGGCGGGGGCGAGGGCGGGGAAGAGGAAAAAGTGAAATTGCTCGGTTCGGGCTGGCTTTGGGCGGGTGCTTCCGGGTGGCATGCTCTCGTCTTCGAGCGCATGTCCTGGGTTTACATACGAGCAGGGGGACATGCTCTCGAAGACGAGAGCATGCCACCCGAAAGTGCTACTCGCGGGGCGGGCCACCCGCCGATACCGGACCCAAACCCACACGGGCTGACCATCCGAACGGCGCGAGGCGGGGGAGCGGAGGGTAGCCGCTTCCGCAACCGTCCGCCCGCGGCCCGTACCATCCTCATCGGCCCCGTGGCGGAACGGCAGACGCAGCGGACTTAAAATCCGCAGACCCTCTTCGGGTCGTGTGGGTTCAACTCCCACCGGGGCCACTTGAGTTTTGCTGTTTTTGCCGTGTTTCCTTGAGCGACCGTGGTCCCTCGCGTGAGTGCCGTTTCGTCTCACGCGATCCCCTGAATCCTCGCCTGGGCGCACCTGTTCCGCCGAGCTATCCGCCGAGAAAAAAGGGCGGCCCGTCTCCTCTCCAACCTTCTCCCCGGCCGCGTTCAAGTCTGGCAACCGGTCCAAGGCCCTGGCCTCGTCCTCGCGGTCTGAGTGGCTGTAGCGGTCCATCGTGAGCGTGATGGTTGAGTGCCTGGCGAGGGCTTGGGCGGTCTTGGGATGCACGCCGCCCTGAGCGAGGTTGGTGATGAAGGTGTGGCGGAGGGCGTGGAAGTCCACCACTCTGCCCGCGGCGTCCCGGTACGGGATCCCTGCTGCCTCCAAGTCCACCCGGAGAATGCGGGCGAGGTCTTCTCTCTTCGGGAACTGGAAGACCGGCTTCATGGGGTCCCGCTCCATCAGGTACTCCCCGAGTGTGGCCGCCGTCGAAGGACGAAGCGGAAGCGTGTCGTCCCTCCTGTGCTTGGAGTAGGCGGCCAAAACAGTGACCGTGGCAAGAGAACCACCGAGCGAGAAGGAGAGGGGAGTGAGGCTGCGAATCTCTCCCGCCCTCAGTCCCGTCTCAACTGCAAGCTGGTAGAGCATCGCTCTGTCAATGCCGGAGAGCCGCCACGAAATGATGCCGTCTCGGTCGCGGCCAAAGAGCTCCTCTCCGTTCCTCGCCGCCTTCACGAGCTTTCGGAGTTCCTCTTCAGAGAGGGCACGCCGATCGCGGCGCCGGTCAACCCGGACATTGAGCGGTTCAAGGTGCGTGATAGGCGAGAACATCGCCCGCCTGTCCTTGGTCATCCAGCGACAGAACGCCTTGCACGCCCCAAGGTAGTAGTTGAATGTCTGAGCACTGATTCCTGGCACAAGCTCTTCGCCTTGCTTGGTCGGCTGCCGAAGCTTGTCGAGGAATGCCTGGATGCCGCTCGCGGTGATGTCGTCCCAGTGCTTGAAGCCGCAGCCTTCAAACACGCGCTCCACACGACCAACCGTGCCATCGACGTGCTTGGCCGTACCACCCTTGGCGGAGAGGGCCTTTGCGTAATCCTGAAGATGCTCTTTGAGTGGCTTGTTCACTGCCACCCGGTCAGACTTGACCAAGCCGATGCTGGCGAGCTTCTTCAAGAGGTCTGGCGTGAGGCTACTGACCCAGCCTTGAAGAGCCGGGTCTACCTGGCCGCCGGTCGCCCGTGCGTAGGACGCGAGTTTTTCGAGGTTGCGGCCAAGCTCGACGCTGGCTGCCTTTGAGGTGTACGCCGCGATGCGGCGAGTCCTGCCTCGGGAGTCGGAGAACTCGATGTACCAGTTCTGGGTCTGGTGCGTTCGTCCGTGCTCGTCCCGGTAAGTCGATTTGAAGACACGCATGCCGGTATCCCTTCTGAGATCATCGCTCCATGTGCTTGACAGTCAATCAGTGTCAAGTGGAACGTCGCTCAGATTCGGCATGAAGTGGTGAGTTCTCCAAGAAAAGTCGTGACCGCGGGAGCGTTCACAGAGTCCAGAATCAGAAAATACTCAAAGACAGAGAGACCCGCTCGCTCCAGTTCTTTACGCAGCGTTTCGGCCGCGGGCTGAGACAAACACCGACGTTCGAGCCGCTCCCACCACAGCTCCGACAGAATCCTGAGGCTGCCTGAAGATGGGTGGTGAGCGGCTCGTTCACGACTGTCACGGTTCATTCCCTCGATGGCGTACTCGCTCGCCCTCTCACCTACGGAAGTGGAGTTGCGAGCGTCGGTGTTCACTTGCCACCTTGGATGCCGAAGCCGAACTGGCTGCGAATCCGCCTCCAGATTTCCGCGTCCGGCATGTCCTTCCTCATCCAACACTGGACTTCCGCGAGCAGCCATCGAACGCACCGTGTGCCGATGCGTGATGCGTCTGGGATTGCTCCCTCGGACTTCCTCCGGAAGAAGGACGCCCGTCCGATGCCCAGCATCGCAGCGAACTCATCGGCGTCGATGAGCCGGTCTGTCATACTGGGGGTGCCGCCTGAAGGGCCCTCGGCACCAGCCGGTGCGTGGTTCGGGGGCGGCTTTCTGGGCGGGGGGCCATTGAGAGAGGCTTGAGTCGGCGGCGACGCTGACTGAGATGAGGGTGAAGTGCGAAACAGGTTCTGAGCCAACTGCGTCATTGGTGAATCTCCAGTGACCGAGTGAACCCCGGTAGCATGGAGTATACACCTTTAGAACTCAAAGTGTTCCCGATTACTCGCTCTATTTTCTTGGAGCACGTGCGGCAGGCTTATGGTCGGGTGGTCTATGCCGCGGGTTGGGCGGAAAATCTGTGAGCGCGAATGTCGGAACTTGCCCCGGAGCACGTGGAGCACCAGGGTCAGGTGCTGTCACGGGGACGGAATCGGCGTCCACGTCTTGGAAGAAGAAGTACCCCCTCGGATTCCGTTCACCTACGCGGCACTGAAAGTACGAAGCTCGGCCGCTGGACGGAGAGACAGCCCGAAAACGCCAGGCATCAAGCAACTCGTTCAGCCGCGCTGCGGCCTCCGCCTTCTCCTCAAAAGTCTCGTACTGCTGCTGAGACATCGCCTTGATGATTTGCTCCAGCCTGTCCTTTACCTCGGTGCGAACCAATTGCCAGAGCTCGTGAACCCGAGCGATCGACTCGCGTGTGTCCGTGGGCATCTGCGACTTGGACAGGTCCACGGCATCGAGCGCGCCGTCGATGAACTCTCGAATCTCCTGCTTCTTCTCTTCCCACACCCAGCTACGAAACCACGTCTCCGGAACGCTAGTCAACGCGATGACGACCTGGTAGGCGGACGATGGGCTCCTGACCAAGTGTGCAAGTGCCTGAAAACACGCAGGAATGCCACGCCTGGGAATCGCGACTACGTCTTTGGAGTCGAACACCTTCGACTTGCCCAGTAGCCCAAGTCGATGATGCACGTCTTCTGTCGCTTGGACAGCCAACGCCCAACGGTCGGAGGCCATTCCCTGAACAGCGTGCTCAAGCTCATTCCAGCTATGCGGGTCTGTGGCTTGCACCACCGCAATCCCCTTGAGTTCCGCCGCGACCGGAGAGTTGACACCCACGGCGGCTTGCACTTCCTGAACCGACCGAATGTGGACCAGGCAAAGACCGCGGTACTTGGAGCTACCTGGCTGGCCTTCACCCACAATGGCATCCACCGCCGCCCCGATGCCGTACGGCTCGACATTGCCATGAGAGTCGCGGGACACCCACGCAAGGACTCTGGCGGTTGGAGTCGGCTTCACAAACCCGGTTGCGAGCAAGCCAACTCTCGGCGTTCCAAGGAACGTGGCAACGGTGCGAAGCGCGTCTTCTGCGTACCACTCGGCGACCGTCTCCGCACGTTTGCGAGCCTCAATCTGTTCCTTGGACGGAGCAGGCTGAGTCCGCTCCACCGGCGTCTCCGGTGGCTGGATCGCCCCAACACCGGATGCAGGACGGCCTCGTTTTTGGGGGTCTTCTTTCGCCAAGTCGTTGTCCAGTCAGAGCCAGCTTCCCACTCCATCATGATTCTACGGGCCGGCCACGCCGACAGCCCTGCCTGCGTCAGAAATGGGATTCCGTGAGACTTCAACCTGGTCAATAAGGGTCGTTAGCGGGCTTGTTGCCCGCGGTCGTCACTCAAGCACAACGTGTGCTGGACGTGTTCAGACAAGGAGGCCGCACCCGGCAAACCCGGTCACCAACCGGGCTAAGGGCTTGGCGATTACCACCCAAGACGCGGTCTGCCTGTAGAGCCGGATGCCATGAGAGTGGCTCGTCCGGTTCGACGGAGGCTCACTGGTCTAACCCCTCTCGGGAAACGAGAGACCAATCCCAGTGTTCTATCCGATGGCGCCCATCCCCCCTGGGGGCAGGGCGACGCTGAAATGCCTCTCTCCCCTGGAGGGAGGCCGTGAAGACTGAAGTGGTGCAAATCCACACCCGGGGGTTCGGGCCCAAGAGGTCCGCTCAACCGTGGCCAGCGTGGGGAGTTCGACTGTGGCGACACAGCCGACCGGGGTTCATCGACCTCGGCGTCCGGAGCAAGCCTCCGGCGGCGAAAAGCTCAACCATGAGAGGCCCGTAAGGGCTTGCTGGTGACTGCACTTGGAGACGGTGCCGAACAGGTATGCGTCAACGCTGATGGGTAAGGGGGAGCCTCTGGTTCCTACCCCCTGAAATCGGCACGCCGAACGGCGTGGCGGAAACTTCGTCAGAGCGGAAGCTCGGACGTACGGCGTGCTGGATGCGAAAGGGATAACACCCTTGAACCGACGTGACCAAGTGCAAGACGGTCTTCACTAAAGCGGGAAGGTCTGTGGCAACCGGGCTGGTACCCGGTGCCGGGAGCGAGAGCTCACGGTGCTTCAATCGCCGCAGACTGGGAGAGTGGCTCAAGTAGAAGGGAGCGGGAGCTCCGCGATGACCGCTGCAAGGCAGTGGCGGCTCGCATGGGTGCTACGGGTGGTGCCGGGCACAGACAACCATCGACGAAAGAGCCGACAGGCCAAGAGCCTGTCTGAACACGTGCCGGGAAGACGCGGTTTTCAACCGCTGTCTTTACCGGGTCCTTGGAAGGGAAGCAACGCGGTCAGAGGGGATGAGCTCGGGAGAGCTCACCCCTTCTGGCGGCGGACTGACGACGGACACTACCCGTGCGTGCAAAGGGCACGGGGTGCCGTCGAGGTTTGAACACGGCGCTACCGCTATGGATTGGGCAACTGCAACTGGGGAACCAGTTGCGGCGCCCTCATAGCGGTCGCCGAACGGAGGTTCACGCGAGTACACGGCGGAGCGTGAACAGAGTGGTCCTCGCTCTGCCTCTGCCGCTTGAAGGTCTGCTCTGGCTTTGTCGGTTGTGCCGCAAACAACCGACTTCCTTTCCGTGCCAGCGGCCGTTGACATTGCCTCCGCCGCGGGCGTAAGTACAACACGTACCCCCCATGTACTCATGCGTCTGTACGAGCGTGGCGGGCTTCATCCAGCAGCTCGCCGTCTCGTACGTCTCCAACGGCTACTTCTTCTACGTCCTGGGCGTCGTGCCGGACGGCAAGGACCCAGTCCGGGTCGATGCCAAGCTGATCGACAAGTTCAACATTGATGTCTCCAAGTGGACGCGGGCGAGAAGAAAGCGAACCGGGCAGGCGAGCATCCAGTACCTTCGGTTCGGACAGCTCTTCGCACTCCTTGCTACTCACGGCGAGCACTCGTTCTTTGAGTCCGAAGGGGACAGGGTGAGGGACCTTCGCCGCGTTCCACTCAAGGCCTTCGGCTACGCCATGAGCTACAAGCGTGGGCACGCCCACGTCCGAATCGAGCGAGAAGAGTTCAAGCGGCTCTTGGGCTTTCTCCTCTCCAACGCCGTCCACCGACAGGCCGCGTGGCTCGAATCTGCCTTTCGGTCCTTGCCGTACGAGCCGTACGCACCGGTGAGACGCCAGCTCCTTCAGCTCTTCCGAAAGGTCAACCATGCCCGCCGCCTGGCTGGATACCAGCCACTCTCGATTGAGTGCATCAGACTCCGACGACGAATCGTGCGGCCGTTTGAGGCCGAGTCTGCCTCTGTCCATGCGCTCGTGGGGGGTAGGTGGGGTGAGCTTGAGCGGGGAGGAGGGGCCTCGTCCTCCCCGTCTCATCAGCCCGGTTGATGTGCGTGAACCTCAAGCGGTACCCGACGCGGCGCCGCCGCCGCGTTCTCGCTCGTAGGACTCGACAACCGTACGAAGATCCGCCAGAGCGGCTCGAAGGGCGGGTGCCTCCTGGGACTTGGAGTAGGGTGGGAGCTTGTCCCCCGCAATCATCGCTTCAGCATCTCGGACCGCCCAGAGAACCACGTCCACGATGTTGAGCGAGAGCCGCTTCTTCGCTTCTCCCCACTCCAGATTGACCCTCGCTGTGATGGCGAGCTCCGCAGCCATGTCGAGCATCCCCCGCTCGGTCCAAAGAGGAATGCCGCGGGCGGAAGAGAGGATGAGGCCCGCGGTGGAGCGGAGAGGGTCGTCAGCGGGAGGGAGATGGACTACCACAGGCTCCATGCTCGATTGTACGAGCGGTCGTCGCTACTCCTCTGTCTCGAATGAGAGCCCGAGCTGTCGTGCTGCCTCGTTCATGGCCTTCAAGGTCCCGTCGTTGGGATCCAATGGCTTGTCTGACTTGGCCTCCAGGTCCAGTTGAACCGCGATGTTGAGCTTCTTGAGGTCCATCCTCGCGGCCGGGCCCACGAAGCAGCGGAACAACTCACCGTAGCTCTCCAGAGGTACTGAGCCTCGAAGGGTGAGCTTCCGAAGCTTCTTCGAGCCTGCCGGGGGCTGCCCACTGCCTTGCTTCTCGGTCGACTGTGTTGGTTGCTGGCCCGGAAGGCCATCCGCCTTGAAGTCTCCTGTCCCCTGCGTGGACTGCTTGGGAATCTCCTGCTCGAATGGCGGAATGATCCAGAGTCCGTCTTCCGTGGAATCAACCGAAACGTCTTGGCGGCAGTACTTGGCCTGAAGATTCTGGAGGCTTGGGCCGCGGGCCAGTCCGATGAGCCCGTCGCGGCACGCTTGAGAGAGTCCGACGGTCACGGCATCCTTTGTCGCGAGTATGGGCTTGTCCGTGAACCGGAGGAAAGCGTCCACCGCGTCCTTCACGAGCACTCCACCCTCGGCCGGAACGAGCCCGGCCTTCTGAAGCGTCACGGAGCCGACACGCTTGAGAATCCACTCTGAGTCTTCAACGAGCGAACTCCAGAGGTAGGCGAGGTGTTCTGCAAAGTTGGCACGCGCATCGCTGAGGCTCACTTCTTCGATGCCCCCATTGACCTTGATGGCCACGGTGTAGGCGGGGCCCAGTGAGTCCGCGGCGGCCTTTTCGGCGTTGCTCAGGCGAGACCGAAGGTCTTGCTTCTGCTCATCGTCAAGCTGGGAGCCGTAGTCCTGCTGGACTCCCAGAAGTGCGGCTCGCTCGCGGTATGCGGAGCGGAGCTTGCTCAAACCACGAGGGGTTGGGGCCAAGAAGAGGAGCGTGTTGCGGTAGTGGCGATTCTTCGTGCCGCACTTGTTGCTGAGTTCCGTCGCCCGCTTGCGGGCCGGTTGGCGTCCGGCGTCGTCATCACCCCAGGGCATCGACGGAGGAAGCAAAAGGAGCGTGAGCGACTTCTGCTCGGGGAGGTCCGACTCGGGGTTCGCAAGCAGCCTCCACGTGGCCCCTCCGAGCACGGGCCTTCGTGTTTCTGCCTCAAGTGCCGCGATGATCTCGGTGTCGAAGGTGTCCCTTGCCACCTGCTGGCGGTACTGGACCACAAGTTTGTTGAGCGTGGGCTTGGTGCCGAACCAGTATCGCTTGCCGAGGCTGCCCGCGGCGGCATCATGCAGATAGAAGCAGCGGTTTTCGAGCTCCAAGAGAGCCCCATCGGTGTAGTTCCAGTTGAGGCCGGGGCGTGAGCACGCGAGTTTCAGGTCCTTCGCACTGAAACCGGACTTCTGGCCCTGTCCCCCGAACGAACCCAAGAGAATCGCTGAAGCGAGGCCCTGGCCGATGCGTTCGCGTCGGTAGTCGTCGCCCCGTTCATCATCGAACAGGGCCGCATTCGACTTATCGCCGAGCACGTCTGCCGCGGCGACAGACTGATACGCCGGTCCCCAAAGTCTTGTCAGTGTGGCCTGGAGCGCATCAACCGACCAGCGGATGTGGCACGGCTGAATGAGCGGCTGAGACTGGGTGGAGTTGTCTTTGAGCTTCCACAGGTCGCCGACCAAGCTCGCCAAAAGCCTGAGCACGCCTCTGGTTCGCTGAAGGTCGGGATGGCTTCCCCAGCGGGTGTGGAGAGCGTCGATGACGAGCGGATGGAACGGATAGGCACGAGAAATCTGGTCTCGATAGGCGACCTTGGCCGCTTCCGCTGGCACTTCGTTCGAGTGAGCCGCGTACATCGCCTGGTACGTCTCGCCCACCTTGGCCGCGTAGTCGTCGTCGATGGTCTCGAACAGGCGACGCCGAACCACTTCGTAGATTTCATCGTCGGCAACGGGCTTGATGTCCGCACCGAGTCGCTGGAATCTCTTCTCCAGCGTCACAAACGCTTCCTGTCCCTTCTCGCTCTGAGCAACCTCGAACTTGCTCGCCGGGAGGGTGGCCACCACGACCGCGCCTGGCACCTGAGCAACAGCTTCGGTCAGTTGCTGAATGAAGGAAATCGTCTGGTCTGCGAGGCTCGTGTCGCCCACGGATACGGCTGCGGCCCCGACGCAGTAGTCCGCAAGTTCATCGAGCAGAATGAGGCATGGGCTCGCGGCCTTGAGCACATCAACGAAGAGCCCCTGAGGGACTCGTTGCGTCTCGTCGTTGGCTCGCACCTTCTCGTACAGCGCCTTCCCGCCAAGTTGGAGGGCTAGCTCACCCCACAGCGTGCGGGTGTGAACACCCTCCGGCGTGTTGCGGCCCTGTGTCGCGTCGCACGTGGCGTTCGTGAAGACCGCGACACCCTTCACGCTGGAAGGAAAGGTGTCGCCGAGAGCCTTCTTGAGGTCGCCGGTGTGAGAGGACTTCTGAAGTTGCTTGGCGTGCTTGGCGAGATGCCAGAGCGAGACAAGCGTGTGCGTCTTGCCACCGCCAAAGCCGGTCTGGAGGCTGATGATGCGGTCGCCGCTGTCTGCGCCGGAGAGCGCCCCCGCCACTCGCTTGAGAATCGTGGCCAACCCGACGGTCATGTACGTCTTGCGGAAGAACTCCTCGGGTTCGAGGTAAACTTGTGGCGCTGTGCCTTGAGCGACGGCCCAGACGTTCGCGGCAAAGATGGACTCTTCGAGACGCCCCTTGCGGATGTCCTCGTGCGGTGTAGCAACAGCAAACCATGGCTTCAGTGTCGTCACGCTTCCTCCTACCGAGTACCGCCAAAGAGATTCGTTTGAGATGTCGTCCTCTTGCCTTCCACGCGAAGCGTCGGCCGCTCGGCGAGAAGTGCATTCACGAGTTTCCAGTCGTCCGAGTCGCGGGGAAGTACCTCAAAGAGAGCCTGCGCCAATTTCCACAGTGGTCCGTCATCGAGTAGCTCTCGCTCCGAGAGGTACTGCACGAGCGTATTTCGGTTCTCTTGCTGCCATAGGAGCATGGCACGGTGCAGAGCATCAATCAGGGGAGGATTCTGGTCCGTCCCCAGTGCCTTGCGGGACTTTCTGTCTGCGAGCAGGGCGAGCCGGCAAGATGCCCCATCGATGACAAATAGGCCCTTCCCACGAGCCACTTCCATTGCGCTCTCGGTTTGGCCGCCCATCTGTACAACCATTCTCGCATCGTCCCAGGATTGCTCGCCCGCGCCATAAAGGGTCGCCCACACGTAATAGAGCGTTGAGAGATTGTCACCTCGAAACTCTCCAGCGATCGCGTCACGGGCGGCTCCGCGAGCAATCTCCAGAAGCTCTGCAATACCCACCGGGCTCCCATCGCCACGCTCGACTCGCTCATGGCGTGCAAAAACTCCGACGGCAGGCCCATAGCACGAGACAATCAGGTCTGCCCCTCTGAATCCGTAACTCCAGAATCTCGCGACGGACGCTTTGACAGCTAGCTCGATCTCCCGTTTTACCTCGCGATATGACGCTGCGCTGCCGGCGACGCGCGGTCGGCATACGACCGTGACCGAAGTCTCAAGAGAAGCTGTGCCCATGGCGAGAGCGGTATTCGGCATTTCAGTCGCGATGGGCCAAGTCGCGTCGGGAGCTAACCCAGCATCGAAGAGTCCCGAAAGGAGAGCAGACCACGCCTCCGTGGATTGGTGAGCAAACATGACGGATACGAGGTGTGGCGGCCGCGTGACCAATCGTGCACTGCTGAAGCTCTTGGTAAGCAGTTCTTGATAGCGAGCGTTCGCTCGCTCCGTCGAACCCTCGTGCCGATGCTTGTGACTCGTCGCTTCATGGTCTTTCGGCGTCTGCGGCGTGGCAAATGCTTCCGGGTAGACGTCTGAGAGACTTCGCTTGAGCCACACGTAGAAAAAGTCCGAGAGATCGGCGTAGGCAATGGAGTTGCCGTATGGGGGGTCTGTGACCACACAGTCAACGGATTGCTGCGACAGGGGGAGTGCTGTGGCGCTGCCAAGGATGAACTGCGGCGCAGATGGCCTTCGTAGCGTCGTACGCTCGTGTTCGATGACATCGAGCATGTACCCAAGTTGCGTTTCCGCTGATCCCGAGGCACCAGAGAACGGATTAGCCTCCGGATAGTCCCACATCATGGGGACAGACTGTCCGCCAAATGGCGTCTTGATGATCTCACTGCCTGGAGCCCAGCGGCACATTGTGTTGCTAAAAGCGGCGATGCGGTCGAGCCAAAGGCCCAGATAGAGCAAAACTGCCCGCACGTACTCAGGGTCGTGAAAACGACTGCTCAGCTCTTTCCTTGCCTCGGCCATCGTGTCAAGGAACGCTTGGAGAACCCGCAGTTGACGGTGGCTGAACAACTGGCCCCAGCGCTTGAAGCCGTAGAGTTCAAGATTGATGCTCCGGTGAGACCCCGCACGTGGGCTTGCGGTAGGAGCATTGATCTCAGGAACAATGAACTCGCCTGGAACGTGAACCGGCTCTTTCTCCGCACGCTTCACAGCTTCCAAGTCTTCGGCGGTAACTGACCGGTAGACCTTGCCGGAGCGGTCAAGGCATACCACCGCGATCATGGTGGCCCCCATGGCGCCGGATACGCCCGCCTTCCGCATGTCGTCTTCGGAAACTGTGTCTTGCTCACAGAACGGACACGTGGCAGAACCACGTTGCTTCTTCGTTCCCTGAGTGTTTGTGGCAGCTTTGCCGTGGACGATCTCAAAGCGAACCTGGCCGCGAGTCTTGTCCACCAACATTTTCAGAGCAACATCACCCCTCTTGCCAGACTTGAGTGCCAAGCTCCGGATCAATGGCACGGCTGCTCGGCACTGTGGATTTGAGCAAGGGACAGTGCGCGCCCACAGGTACGCCACTACTTGACGCCCATCTTTTCCGAGGGGGAAGAGGTCGGCCGTCTTAGCCTCTGCACGCTTTAGAATCCATCGTGCCCAGTAGCCCACGTCGTGACTCAAGACGTTTGAGACACGCTGCATCCGTTCAACTTTCTTACCGAACTCCTCGTGCTCCACCGGGCGGTCACCTGGGGTGCCGAAGCGCTGCGGATACTCGCAAGTAGCGCGTTGCAAGAGATGGGCGACTGGGTTGTAGTCGTTCGCAATAGCTGTCGCACCCAGTCGTCCGGCTTCAAGAGGAATGGCACCACCCCCGGCAAACGGGTCAAGCACAACGGGGGCTCCCTCCGGATGGGCGAGCTCAACCAAGCGTCGCGCGATACTGAGAACCGCAACCCCCTGCGGATTTTCTGGGTCGCTGGTTTCCCATTTGACCAGCGATCTGTCATCGAGCAACTGGCTTGGAGCAGGCGAGTCCACACTCGACCCCTTCTCAAAGGCCGTGGTCTCTGGTGACCACTTTGCGATGAACGCGAGGAGGCGATTGCGGGCTGTGTCAGGTACTTCCGGAGAGGGCCGATATGGATCCTCGTCTCTAATGAGGTTCTTGCCTCGCTTGTACGAGCGAAGCAGTGCGGGTACCTGATCCCTGAGCAGCAAAAGTACCTCATCCCGAAACGCGGTCGGACAACGCTTGTCGTCAGGGTCGGGGACGAGCGAAGCGAACACAACGGCCCGTGATGCGGCGAGCGGCCGGCGTGCCCACCAGATGTGAAGGTGGCTGATGTGAGCATGGTGGATGTTCTTGTCGCGAACACTCTCCGCCGAAATCTCGCGAATCGGCAGAGCGACCTCGATTAGCCGTGGACAGTCGGTCGGGAGGGTCATGCCTGACCCCCAGACAGTGGCACAGGAGCATCCTCACCCGCACCCTTCCAGTCCTTCTCCTCCACAAGGTACTGAACCTGGCGGTAGAGCATTTCCGGATGGAGTTTGGGAATGGGGTCCTGAATGATGCGAAGTCGTGGAGTCTCGCCCTTGCAGAAGGTCACGATGTAGAGCCACGCACGGTCGCCAAGCTGCTTGAGCTTGTCGAGCTCCGGGCCGGTCAGGACGATCGCGCCGGATTGCGAACGTCCCTTGACCTCGATGAATCTCTTCTCGCCTGATGGCGACTCCGAGCGGATGTCGTAGTGCTCCCCGTCGTTGTGAACGTCATGCGGAGTCCAGCCGCGGCCCCGCTCGTATCGCATGGTGACATCCATCGCGATGGCTTCGACCTCGTCGTCTCGCTGCATGGGGAAGCCGCGGGATGGGGCGGCGGACTCGTTCTCCAGCACGGCGACAGGGGAGGGAACGATAATGGCCTGGGTGAGGATTTCGGGGAGGTTTGCGGTCAGGTTGAGCATCAAGTCGAGCTCCTTCATCCGCTCGACCTTGCGGAGCTTGAGAGCCTCGATTCTCTGCTGGAGCCGTTCGCGGTCCTCCTCGTTGTCCTCTCCGTACAGGTGTTCCTGAGCGAGTTCATTGAGCTCGGCCTGGAGCTCAAGGATGAGGTCAGTGAACGCGGTGTTGAGGTAGGTGCGGCGCAGCTCGCACTCGTCCTTGCGGAGCGTCTGAACCTCTGCAAGTTGCGGCTCGGTGATGTTCTCGTATGTCCAGACTTGGACCTCTTCCATCGAACGCTGCGGCGCGTCAGGCACCGCCGCTTCGTCGCCTGGTGGCAAGCAGTTCAGCAAATAGGAAGGCGACGTGACACGGATGCCCATGTGGTCCGCGGCAACGACGGCCAAGCGCTCATGGGCCTTTCGGAGTCTGGACTCGATTCGTCCGTCTTGAATGGTGGAGCGCACAAGCCAGACTCGCTGCGGCTTGGCAATGTTGGGGTCAATCAGGACCGTGCCCTTGGCGAAGTCCTGCCGGGCCTCCCGGACCGCCCACTCGATGAGTGTGTCGAAGAGAGGATGGCCCGGGCCGATGAGTTTGGTCCGGTCTGGCACACGGGTCTTGCTGGCGACGCTGACAAGCTGCTTGTCGAAGACGATCGGACTGTTGTAGTGGTCCGACAGCGGATGGCGACGCTCGCGTCCAAGTTCGAGCAGACCTGTCGGAGTTTCGCCCAAGTGGAACACGGGGAACTCGGTGTCCTTCCGCATGGTCCCGCCACAGGCCGCCCAGGACTTCTCAAAGAACCGCTGGATGAACAGAGGTTGAAGCCTTCGCTCATCGGAAGCATCTCGAAGCTCACGTGCGGCCCGAAGGTCAAGCCGCGACGCGAGCGAGTTCTTCTTCTGGAGTGTGATGAGGTGGTCTGCTCGGTCCTTCGATGCGGCCCGAATGGCCTCGTCGGCGGCCCTATCCGAAGCCTGTGCGTCGTCGGAGTCGATCGCTCGCTCCATCAGGTTGACGAGCGGCACGCCTTCAAGCCACTCGTCGATCACGTCATAGACGCGGTCCGAACCCAACTGGTCTCGCATCGTGTCGAGTTTTTCGAGCACCTTGTGGAGTACCGAGCCTTCCCGCGTGTTCTGGGCCACGAGGTTGTAGACCCACACGTCGCTCTGCTGGCCATAGCGATGGATGCGCCCCATCCGCTGCTCAAGGCGGTTGGGGTTCCACGGAATATCCCAGTTGATGAGGAAGCGGCAGAACTGAAGGTTGATGCCTTCGCCCGCAGCGTCGGTCGCCACCATGATCTTGGTCTTGGTGCGGAACTCTCGCTGGGCGTGCTTTCGGTCATCCACGTTCATGCCGCCGTGGATGTTCGTGACCGAGTAGCCCTTTGCCTCAAGCCGCTTTGTGAGGCTGGCCATCGTGTCCTTGTGCTCCGTGAAGATGACCAGCTTCTCGTCTTCGTCTCGGATGACGTCCGATGAGTCGAGCACCTTCAAGAGCTCAGCAAACTTGGACTCTTTGTGGTTCTTGAGACTGTCCGCGAGCTTGAAGAGCCGCTCGACCTCCTCGCGTTCCTTCTCGACCTGCTCCGGGTCGTCGGTGAGCACTTGGCCGAAGATCCGCTTGTCCACACGCTCACGGTCTTCCTCGTTGAGCTCTTCGTACTCCTCGATGTTCTGCGGGTCTGTCGGGTCAGTTGGCCCTTTGAGGAGCCGTTTTTTCTGCTCCTCAGTGCGAGAAGGGTCGCGGAGGATGGTGAGCACCTGGTTGAGAGCTTGGAGACGACTCTCCAGCGTGCGAGTAATGGCGTAGAGACTACTCGCGAGTCGCCGCTGCATGACCATGAGCGTCAACTCGACGTTCTTGTTCTTCTTGGCCTTCGCTTCCTTCCGCTTGGAGCGGACGTACTTCGTTACGTCGTCGTAGAGCTGCTTCTCTTCCGGTGTGAGTTCGTAGCCGACGGTCTTTGTGTGCCTTGGCTTGAAGAGGGGAGCGTTGTTCCAGTCAACCATCTCCTCCTTCAGGCGGCGAAGGAAGAAGCGATTGCGGGCCTTGCTGATGGGGTGTTCGGACTCGAAGTCCTCGGAAGGGCCCTGAGCTCGGACACGGTCCGAGACGTGCTCATCTTTCTGGAAGAGGTCCTCGTCCAAGAGGAGGAGGAGTCGGCGGAACGTGTCCTTCCTGCCACGATGCGGCGTGGCAGTCAGGAACAGAACGTGGTCCGCCGTTCTGGTGACGGCCTTGATGGCCTGGTAGCGAGCACTCTCCTCGATTTTCGACCCGTACTCGTAGGCCGACAGCTTGTGGGCCTCGTCAACGATGACCATGTCCCACTGAGCCTTCTCGGCGGCACGGAGACAGCCTTCGTTGCGTGCGAGAAAGTCGATGGAAACGACAAAGATGCCGTCTTCATAGCGTGAGAACTGTCCTGGCTCCGCTTCAAACGACGGGCGATTGACAACGCGGGCGTAGAGGCCAAACTTCTCGCCAAGCTCTTCTTCAGCCCACTGCTTCGTCAGGCCTCCGGGGGACACGATGAGCACCTTCTGGATCACGCCGCGGAAGAGGAGCTCCTTCAGAAGGAGCCCGCTCATGATGGTCTTTCCGGCGCCCGTGTCGTCCGCAAGGAGGAATCGAATGCGGGGCAGGGGAAGGAGGTATCGGTAGACCGCTTCCACCTGGTGGGGTAGAGGGTCCACGATGCTGGAGTTGACGGCGAAGAGCGGGTCAAACTGGTGAGCGATGCGGATGCGTTCCGCTTCCGCCCCCAGGAGGAATGACTGCGCCGCACCCTTGAACGTGTGAGTAGCCCCACGGACTTTGCGTAGAGCGGAGAGCTCGGTGGCCGTAAGCGGACGCTTGTACAGCTTGCCCGTCTGCAAGCCGAGCCCTTCGAGCAGGGTCTTGCTGCCGAATGGGGACAGCGACCGAATCTCAACAAGCTCGCTGGGGTCGAGACCGGCGACAACGTCACCGACCGCGAGGGGTTCGGCAACCGACTGGGCGTGTTGGGGTCCTGTAGTACTCAAATCAGTATCCGCTCGATTTCGTCCAACGTGATTTCGTCCTTCGTTCGATCGTAGAGCTTGGTCGTTCGCGGGCTTTCGTGCGCCGCGATCGCCTGTGCGTTCTCGATGGTCCCGCCGTTCTCCAAGAACGCCGTGATGCCGGTTGCTCGAAACGTGTGGCAGCACGTGTCGCCGGAAACGCCAGCGGCCTTCGCCCGCCGCTTCACCATCCGGAAGACATCGTTGCGGCTCAATGCGTCCGCCGTCAGATTGCCGACACGGTCAACCGTGCGGAAGAGGGGCGTGCGGCGCTCGCCGCGGCCTCCGGCCTTCAGGTACTGGTCGAGGTACTCCTCGATGACGTGATGAGCCGGAACCTGGTGCAGCTTTCCTCCCTTTTCGTGCAGCCTGAGCCACCAACGCTTCCCCTCTGGGTAGTAGTCTTCGCACAGCATACCGACCACGGCACTAACGCGGGCGAAGCTGTAGACCATCACCCCAATGATTGCCCGGTCGCGAAGGCCGATGACCGTGCTGGTGTCGATGGAGTCCAGAAGACGCCGTGCTTCGTCCGGGGACAGTACGGGGGTCTTGCCCCGCTTGACCACGTGGGTCGGACCACGGACGGAACTCGCCGGGTTGCTGGGCAGCACCTGTCCGACCACGAGCCAGTCGAAGAGCATGCGGATGGCGGCGAGGTGCTGCTTGACGGTCGGCTTGGACTGAGACTGTCCGAGTTGCTCGATGTACGCGGCCACAGTCATGGGCTCCAACTGGTGGAGCTCTGAGTAGCCGCGGTCGCGGCACCAGTTGAAGAACGTTCGCACCGCCCGGGCGTAGGCCTCGCGGGTGTTGGGATTGCGAATCGTGGCGGCGAAGAACTCAAGGAAGCGTCTGGATGCCTGGCGCCCACCGGCGGCGACGATCACGGGCACGGCTGGCTCATCTCGTCGAATGACGAGTGGCCCTCCGTTGCTCTTCTGCTTCGCGTCCAGTCTGCCCGTGCTCCTCGCATCGTTTTCGCTCAGAACGCACATGTCGCGTTTGAGCACCCCTGTCTATGCACCATAAAGGACGTTATGGTGCATTGGCAAGAAGTAAGTTCGAGCTTCACTCCACAAGTCGCTGATACTGCTTGGAGGCGGATTGGAGATATGGCCAGGCCTCTCGAAGGGCCCGTGCGTGGTCATCCGGACCGATGGGCAGTGCTCTGCCGTCGTGACCCAGAACGGTGGGGACCCAGGCATTTCCAGACTGGTCGATCGGAACGAACGACTCTGCTTCCGCCCAGAACCGGTCCGACAGCTCGTTTCCCAGGAGACGATCGGGACGATTCCGAGCTTCAAGTCGCCGGGCCCTGGTTCTCTCACTCATGAAGTCCGCGAGTGATCCAAGCGAGCCAAGCATCAACTCGACCGAGACAGCGAGGTCCCTGTTCTTGGGGTCCGCTCGCCAAGACTTCCAAAGGCGTTCCGAATCCGAGAAGTCGATGCCAACCGCCACGAAGGAAATGTCTTGAGTCACCTCTCGGGTAGTCTCAGCCGTTCGTCGTTGCGTAGAGCTCTGTGCCGAGCTCGACTGGCGGCTGTCTGTCCATGCCGATTGCTGCTCAGTGTTCCCGCCGGCCTCGGCACGCTTCTCGTTGCTCCAGTACTCTGAGTGCACTTCCTTGCCGGGCCACGGGTGGTCGTTCGTCGTGTTGGAGTGCCCGTGCGTGTGCGAGTTTGAAAACGACTGTGTGACTCCTTGTCGCTGAGATTGCTCCGACGCTTGAGAGTTCGTTTCCGAGCGTTCCGTCACGCTGCCGTCTTCGATGGTCGAACGTACCGCCATTCTGGCGTGGACGTTTGCAACGGGATAAAGAGATTGGGTGGGCCGTCTGTAGGCAGTGCTGGTTTCGATCGGATACGCGCTCGCATCGTTTCCGAGCCCGAAGGGAATGTGCGTAGTCATCGCGAGGATTAGGTCAGAAGGAGTGAGGCCAGGCTCCACGGACAATCGGAACACAGCGGTCCGCCAAGGGTCTGTGAGGCTTGGGATCCACAGGTCGATCGAGCCATCGCTTCTTAGTGCACGAGAGAGCTGTCTAAAGCGGTCGCTTCGCTCCGATGCGGAAGCGACGGCCTCAAGGCCGCCGATGATAACGTCGGCTCGACACCCACCACAGTCTCTGAGCCGTACGGAACGCAGGTCCACCATCGTGCCGACCTGGGGACCTCCAAGGCCACGGGCTTTGGCAATAGCCGCGGTGACTTGATCTGTCGCCTGCTGACGCCTGTTGGACATACTCATAGTGCGTTCCTCTGGGTCAAGAGTGAGTCGATGGCTTCCTGGAGTTCATCGGCCTGTCGCGATCCGCCTCTAGCTCGCGCAATCTTCAGTAGGCCTTCCAACCGAGCTATCTCGCGGTCCAGGTTCTTGAGCAGACGCTTCCGCGTTGATTGCCACATGTAGTCTTCCAGGTTTCTGGCATGCGCGTACTGGGCGTCGCGTTCTGCCTGACGCTTCCGCTCGGCTTCTTGCTGTTCTCTGCGCTGCTCGGCGTAGCGTGCTTCCATTTCGCGGTGTTCAGCCTCTCTCGCCTCCTGCCGCATCGCGGCGATCTCGGTCAAGCGGGAGATGACGGCCATGAACTGCGGATGCGTGCGAGCCTGATCAGGCACATGTCGCTCAAGGATGCTCACAAGGTGGGAGTGGTAGCCCAATGGCTCGGAAAACGCCTTCGCAATGGCGACAAGCACCGACACCTCGGCGTGGTAGCGCGATACATCCTTGCTGAATACGTCGTGAGCCTCTTGGCCGACCACTTCCAGCGAAGCATGTGTGCCGCACGCGGGGCCGACCACGTTGTAGGCGGATGGGAACCCTGAACCGCGGTATCCCTTCAGCTCGTGCATCGCAGAGCATGCTTCCGTGTGTATCCCTTCAATGATCGCGACGATCACAACCTCTGCGGCCCACTCAACGACCTTTTGGCAGTCGCTTCTGCATCGACCAAGCGAGGTCAACTGCCCGCGGAAGCGAGCCAGCAGGTACTTCCAGTGTGCTCCTACTCGAACGGCCAGTAGCAGCGTAATCCTGCCCGCAGTCAGAACAGCCGCCGTGCAGAGGACTCGCCCCCCCCAGGAACCTGTTGGCGACAGGGCAAGGGTCGCGAGCGCAACGAACAGCGCAACCAGGCACACCGCGCCAAGCTTGCCGTGTCTCAGCAGTGCATCCTTCAGGGCGAGCCGATGATTGAATGTAAACGCGGGCACTTCCGGTACGGACGAGGGCCACGATGATTCCTCGATGATTCGAGCGGCAAGCGCCGCGAAGTCGAGCGTCGATTTCTGGGTTGATTGCGTGGACACGCCGTTCCTCCCGATGGTCACGTCTGCACGAACTCGTGGTAGTGACGATGAGCACCCTGCCCCACCCACTGTCGCCCAGCTTGGAAGATGTACGCACCGACGCGACGGGGCTTGGGATTCCCGGGCCAGTCACCGCCCTTCAGGAGTTCTGTGAACGCGATGGCAGGAATCAGCGGTTGCGGCGAGTAGTTGCGAGAGCCTGGCGCAATGCCTCCGGATGGTTCAGAACTGAGTGGGCTGATAGCTCTTGCGAACACGCGCTCGGCCCACTCGTTGGTTGCCGGGTCACCGTTGGCGTGGAGCACTTTGGTTTGGAGGTTGCCGAGAAAGCTGTGGGTCGCGTGCTCTCCGATTGCCTCGTAGTAGTTGGGGAGGTTTTGTGTGAGGTAGACGGTGGAGACCATCGCAGACCTGGCCGTCTGCTGGAAGCCCGCGTCTTGTGGCGTGATGAAGTACTGAGCCTCATCAGCGAGGAGGAAAGCAGGACGCCATTGAGGGTCCTGACGTTCCACCTGGGCCACCCGTCGTTCCGCCGCATGCTGCCAGATGGTCTTGTAGAGCATCTGGGCAAACCGCCCGACTCCCTGGTAGAGCTTTACCGGCAGATTCACCACGATGACCTTCGGGGTGCCCGACATCGGGTCCACGTTGAGCGAACGCTCGGGTTCAACCTCGGGGCTGGTGCCCCCGCAGAAAAGCTCCCGGAGCGGACTTCTCAAAAGTCCGAAGACCCTTGATGTGAACGTGCCGACGATTGAACTCCGGGTTTCTGGAGCGAGTCCTGGAAACTGCTGGAGCCAGTAACCGGCGGTGAGTTGAAAGTCCCTGAACCGTGGCTCTGAAAGACGGTTTCGCGCCTCGTCGATAAGCCGGATGAGGGTGCCGCACCGACCCTGCTTGAACCTGGCAGACTCGATTGCCTCCTGCGTCGATGGAGCGGAAGAGACAATCTCCAGAATGTCGTCAAGCCGGATGTCCGGCTTCCCAGAGGTGAGCACGGTGCCCATGACCGAGAGGTCAACGGCATGGACCAAGAGTTCGCGAAGCGCGTCATCCCAGTAAGGGTCGCGAGCGGTGTTGGGCCGGTGGCCCGAGAGGCCCGAATGGATGACATCCACCACGTTGGCGGTGAGTTGCCCTCCCCTCTCGAACTCGTACCGCAACAGGTTGATTGTGAAACGGTGCGTCGTTCCCAACGCTGACGACGGCCACATGGAGCCGGGAGGTAGGTCGGTCGGCTGAAGCACCACGACATCGCTGCCTGGGTTGCGACCAGTGCCGCGGAAGGTCTCCTGGACAAGCATGGCGAGGTCATCGGGTTTGCTTGTGAGCATGAGCCCGCCATACCCCGCTTTGAGCATCGCTCGAATGATCGTGGCACCACTACCACTGGTCTTGCCGGAGCCGAGTGATCCCATGATGCTCACTCCCTCGACCGCGTCGCGACCGAGGAAATACTCGCGTTCTCCGAACGTGAAGAGCGTCTCGTTCAGGTACTTGTTCTTGTGGTTGTTCATGTCGTGACCAGGTGAGCGAGTAGACCGGTTGGCAGTGCCGCTCCGTTCTACGTCACGCACAGCACCACGGTTGCTGATCGCTCGCGGGGCGACCACTTCGTCTATTGAGGGCTCACCCGTGTCGCGCACTCGCTTCGGGATGATGTCTGATGCCCTTTCCCGAAACGTGTCCCCTTCCTCCCGAACTCATCGCTCGTGTTGAGTCAGCACAACTTTTTTTCGAGACCAAAGCGACACCCGTGTACTGAGGGATACCGAGAGCGCACCGAAGAGACTTCATCTCTCGAACACTGTGTTCTGCACGGCATTTTTCGCACTTTGTGCGAGTACACTGATTACGGGAAGCCTCCGAGCGAGCCCCTCCTCATGGTGCGATTCACCTCCAGCACGTCTGCGGTGTCTGCTCTGAAGTACCTCACGAGCGAGCTGTCTCGTGATGACCTGAACGAAGAGATTCTGGCAGAAACTGGACGGTGGGTTGGCAAGGGCGCTGAGCGACTTGGACTGCGTGGTGCGGTGACGCATGACCAGTTTGCCTGCCTTGCCTCCAACGTGCATCCGTCTGGAGAGCACAGACTCTCTGACCGGTCCTCCCCTACTCGGCCACCGGGGTTGCACGTGACGATTGACCCGTTCAAGAGTGCATCCATCATGGGCGAAGTGCTTGGCGATGCCGCCGTATTCGGCGCCGTCGTGAATGCGGCTCGCGACGCGATGCGAGAGGCTGAGACCCGAGCCTGTGCCCGGGTGAGGAAAGGCGGGGCGGACGAGAATCGGGTTACGGGAGAAATCGTCGCGGCGGAGTATCTCCACCGGGTAACCCGACCGGTGGGCGGCAAGCCCGACCCTCAGATTCATCTGCACTACTTCATCTTCAACCAGACCTTTGACGCTGTGGAGGGCAAGTGGAAAGCACTCCAGTCCTTCAGCATGCGGGAGGATGCCCCGGTCATCGAGCAGGTGTTTCAGGCCTCGCTCATTCGGCGGCTGAGGGACCTGGGCTACGAAGTGGAGCGGCGGGGCGAGTCCTGGGAGATTGCTGGCTTCTCGCGAAAAGTCGTAGAGCGATTCTCCAATCGCTCAGACCAGATTGGCAAGGAGGCTTCGGCTCGTGGGGTCACAGACCCGCATGAGTTGGACGGCCTGGGCGTTCGGACCCGGGAGCCCAAGTCTCCTGCCCGGGCGTATTCGGACCTGAGGGCCGAGTGGACCTCGCGTCTAAGCCCTGAAGAGCACGCGAAGCTGGAAGCCGTCAAGGTGCAGGCCCAGGAGAAGACTAACCGTGCTGAAGCGATTCGGGTTCCTGACCGCGGCGAGCCCTGGGCTGAAAAGCCTGAGCGGGAACGTGTCCAGGGTGCCCGGGAGCAGGACCGGGACGAGAGGGCGAGGGCCGACACGAAGGAGACGAAGAGCCGTGCCGAAGAGGCAAACTCCAATGGTGATGATGCACATCGCGAGTCCTCCACGTGGGGACACGCCGAGCCCCGTCGAACGGTGAAGCTGAGCCCTGCCGACCAGAAGAAGCTCGACGAGGCGATTCGGCACGCCGTTGGAGTCGTGTTCGAGCGTGCGGCGTCGGTTCCGGAGAAAGTCTTGCTCGATGCGGGCTTCAAGCTTGGCCTTGGCAGCCTGCACATTGAGGACATTCGCGAGAGCCTTGCTCGGCATGGTGTGGAGACCCGAATCCTGGATGGCCGCCGAACGTGTACCACCCACGAAGCTATCGCGGAGGAGGCGGAGCTCGTGAAGGTGGCTACCGGCGGCAAAGGTCGGTATGTGACAAAGTCCACCGACGAAATCGGGCCGCTCAACAACCTGACCGCAGAGCAGCGTCAAGCCGTGTATGAGGTTCTCTCATCCCCAGACGTTGTCACGATGATTCGGGGCGGTGCCGGTTCCGGAAAGACTCGGTTGACCGGTGAGGCGGTGCGAGAAGCCTGGAAACAGATTGGCTGTCCGGTGTGCATGTTGGCTCCGACGGCGAAGGCCTCCCGCGGCGTTCTTCGCGATGAGGGGCACAAGGGTGCCGATACGGTCGCAAAGTTCTTCTTCAATGAGAAGCTCCAACAGCAGGCTCGTGGTGGCATCATCTGGGTTGATGAAGCGGGCATGCTGGCTTCAAAGGACCTGAAGCGTCTTCTGACGCTGGCAGTAGACCTCGGTGCCCGCGTGGTCTTGATGGGAGACAACCGCCAACACAAGGCAGTCAACCGATGCGGCTGGTGGGAGGTTCTCGTTGAGTATGCGGGTGTGCGCATCGCCACCGTTGATGGAGTGATGCGTCAAAAGGGGGCGTACAAGGAAGTGGTCGAACTCCTGGGGCGGTCGGACTTTCAGGGGGCAGTAGCTCGGCTGGAGCGAATGGGAGCGATTCGCGAACTTCCCCGTGACAAGGTCTTGAGAGAAGCCGCAACTGACTACGTGAAGACAGTGCTCAAGGGCGAATCTGTGGTCATGGTTGGTCAGACTCACCGTCAGATTCGAGAGGTCACCGACCACGTTCGGGCCCAGCTTCGCGAGGCTGGCAGAATCAAGGGTGAGGATCGAACTGTCCTCAGACTCAAGTCACGATTCCTGACCGAGTTTGAGCGAAGAGAGAAGCAGTCGTATCGCCCCGGCGACGTGGTAGAGTTTCACCGCACGGTGAAGACACTCGGGAATGGAGTGTTTGAGCGAAAGAGCCGGTGGGAGGTGTTGGGCCACGACCCAGCCGGACATGTTATGGTTCAATGCGGGATGTCGCTTCGCGCCCTGCCCTTGTCAAAGGCTTCAGCTTGGGATGTGTACGAGGAGTCCACGATTCAGATAGCCCGGGGCGACCGCATCCGCATTACAAAGAGCGACAAGGTCACGGCCCAATCCGACAAGCTCGTGGCGGTATTCATGCCGAGCAGGCGAAAGCCCAGCCACGAAATCAATAACGGGGACTCTCAAGTGGTCGCTCGCGTGAGCCTCACGGGAAAAGTCATCCTAGAGAATGGCAAAGTGCTGCCCAAGGGCTTCGGACACATTGCTCACGACTACTGCGTGACATCGCAAGCAGCCCAAGGCGGCACGTGGGACCGAACGATTACCCTCATGACCTCAGACTCGGGCATGGCATCGAACAGGGAACACTTCAATGTCGGGTGCACGCGGGGAGCGAAATCTGTGCGTGTCTATACCGACAGTGTCGCCGAGATGAACAAGGCCCTGGAAAGAGACAACAGAGTCCGCAGTGCAACGGCTGTGGTGGTGGACGGCGACGCGGTGCCGGACCGCAAGACACGGGAGCAGGAAAGAGCGCGGCGGATGCAGGACGACATGCGAGCCCGGGCCGCGGCGGAAGCAGCCGCACGTGAGCAGGAGCGGGTTCGGGCTTACGCGAGGTAGTTCATGGAACCACAGCGTCAATCGGTCACTGAGCAGTTGAAAGCAGAGGCGACCGCACCGAAGACGACGCGGAGCGACTTCTGGAATCCGACGCTCAACATCCGCTTCCGTGGTGGACACTGCATGGCGTTTCTCTACATCCACCTGGTTTGGATGAACTTCGAGCTCGACAAGGGCATCCTGCTGCATTTCTCGTCGCACACGGTAAACCTGGAGGGGCGAAATCTGACCAAGCTCTACGAAGAGCTTTTGGAGCTTCGCCTTCGGAACATCGAAGTGGTGGAGAAAGCCCACGACAAGGGCGACCCCAACGAAACCGTCGTACTTCGGGCGACGGTGAATCAGGTGACGGCGGAGTCTACGAAGTCGTCCAAGCGAAGCACCAAGGATGATTCTGCTTCCGGGAATCGCGGCCCCGCCGCGTAAAATCGGTTCCCTGCCCGAAAAGAGCCACCGCATCTTTTCGGGCGCGGAAGGACTGCCTTGATTGTCTTCAGGGCTCGCTCGGCAGTTTGACGACCGTGCTCTTCCAGGCGGCGTCCGTTGCCACGATGAAGCTGACCCCGTTCCGGTCAGTAAACGGCGTGCTGACGGCGTCGTGCCTCTGAACGGCACAGTACCGGTCGCGGCGTTCCGCCGCCGGAAGATGTTCCCATTGCCCATAGCAGTGCTTCACAACGGCGACCAGGGCATCTGCTGTGCATACATGCTTCGCCGCGAGCGGCGAGAGTATGGCATTCTTGATTGGAAGCTTGAGTTTCATGTTCGTGTCCCTCCGAAGTGCCCCGCGGTTGCCCGCGGGGCGGTGTGTTGGTCAGTACTCATCCGGCAGCAGCACCGTTGTGAGCGAACGGCCTGCATCGGTGATGATGTAGAAGCGGTTACCAGCCCGGTCCGAGTACAGCGACAGGACGCTCCCTCCGCGGCGGAGTTGGTCGTAGTTTGTCCCGCGGCCAGTGGTTGTGAGTTCGCCCCAGTCGCCGCGGGCGTGTCGGCACAGTGCGTGGAGTACGTCCTCAGCGTTGAGCTTCTCAGCGGCTCGGGATGTGGTGCAGGTCTTTCCGAGTTTCAGTTGTGCGGTCATTGGCATCTCCTTTGTAAAGAACTCTCCGCGGCCGTGGCCCGGAGAGTCCGGTTTCTGTGTCAGCTGTCTGGCCGCGGCGCTCACGCCGCGGCCTCCTCCCGGGCCTCCTCCGCAATCGCTTCGAGAATCCGGTTTGCAGTCTTCTGCACCCGGTCGAGTGAAGCGGTGAGCGATTCCTTGGTTCCCTGGAAGAGCTGGATGTAGTCACTGGCCGCGGAGCCGGTCTGGAGCCCAATGGCGTGGCAGACGACGAACGCGACGGCCTCTGCCTCTGTCTCGCGGACGGTCTTGTCGCCGCGAACGGCGCCGCTTCCGTGATGGAGAAGCTCGTGAGCGAGTTCGTGGGCGAGGACTTCAAACTCCTGGGCTGGAGGCAGTCCGGCGATGATGCGTATCTCGCCTCCCTTGGAGACGCCGAGTGCTCCCATGGGGCAGGGCTCGTTTGAGAGCTTGATGCCGATTGAGCTGACGAATGTCTGGAGCCGCGGCAGGTACTTGCCGGGGTCGCCCTGGGTGGTGGCGGTCTCTGGCAGTGCTTCGCCGTCGGTCTGCGAGATGTCGAAGACGTAGACGGCCTTGTACCGCACGATGGACTTGCCCGGCTCTTCAGAGCTGCTCTCGCCGTCTTTCGCCTTCATGACCATCGGGGCGACGATGACGATGCCCTTCTCGCCCTTCTTGACCCAACGCTTGACGCTGAGCCAGGTCCTGAAGCCCGCGACGTGGGTCGCGTCGGGCCGCTGGGAGAGGATGAGGAAGATGTTGCCGATGCTGTAGCGGTGGAACTTGGCCATCACCGCGAGGTAGCGAGTGAGTGCCTCGCTCTTTCCCTGCTCAAGGTCGCGGGTGAGCTTGGCAATCGCCTCTTCTGTCATCTTCACTGCTTCTGCTGCTTTCATGGTTGAGTCCTCCGGTTCTGGTTTGTGGGGGTCCTTCGCGAGACCAGGACCCCCCAAACCGAGAACGGAGAGCGAAAGCGCAGGGGTGTCAGGGGCACGGCAGACGGAGGGCCGCCCCGCGAGCAGCAGGAGTGACAGGCGGTTGTTCTGTTCCCCAGCCTGGCACGAGGGCTGCCGCCCGGAGTCCGAGTGACCCAAACCCCGAAGCGGGCCTGAAAGCACACAGAAGCAATGGTGAAGCGAGAGGCGTTGACGCCAAGCAGCCCTGCGACGAAGCAGAGGAAGGCACGTCGATACTGAGCGGTGAGGCCTCCGCGAAGCGAAGGCGACACTCATCAACACGAGCGGCCCGATTCACAAAGCGGCGAAGGACCTCACGGGTCGAGGGTGAAGGGTCAGAAGGTGCGAAGAGAGTCGTCCGCCCCGATATCGGGGTGCCAAGAGAGCGGCGATGCCGGGTGAGTGCGGGTGCAAGGAGTAGTCCACTCGCAGTCTGACGGGCTCAAGCCAGAAGGAGCCACACCCTCCGGGGCGAGCCTGGCCGCGGCGGAGAGTGGTCACCCGGAATCAAGCTCGAACGCGACTGCCCCCATGGGAAGGTCCAACGGCGAAAGGGAGAGCGAGTACGCCATCCAAGGGGCTCCTCCCAGGAGCGTCCCCCGCCCCGCTCACGAGGCCACCTTGAGGAAGCGTCGGAGCGCGGCGACGGGTTCCACGTCGCAGGCAGAGGCCCACTCGCAAAACTCGGACACGTCAACGCGGCGGTTTCCGGTCTCGCAGTTGTAAATCCAGCTCTGGGGGCGGTCCAAACGCTCGCCGAGCGCTCGCTGGGTCAAGGACGCCTCCTCCCGAAGCTTGCGGAGGAGTGCCGGGATGGGGCGGTAGCTCTTGGAGTGCTGTGCCTTGGTCGCCATCTGACACAGTTTCCGTGTCTTCGGGCTTGACACGAGTTGCGTGTCAACTAGACTCAACTCGTGCAATGCCCCATGTTGCCAACTCGGGACGTACTTCGGCAGGCTGGGGCCATCCCCTTGGGCGAATCGTGGACTTCTCGGGCCGCAACTTCGGCCTTCTCATCGCGTACGTCATCCCCGGCTTCATCGCCCTCTGGGGTCTTAGCTTCACAAGCGAACCGGTCCGGGTGTGGCTCGAAGGCTCCACCGCCGCGGGGCCGACATTCGGTGGCGCGGTCTACGTGCTCCTGGCATCCATCGCGTGCGGGCTTGTCGCCAACGCCCTTCGGTGGGTGCTCTTGGACAGCATTCACCACCGGACCGGACTTCCCCACCCCGACTGGGATGACTCTCGGCTTCAAGAGCATCTTGAGGCCTTCGACTACCTCGTTGAGAACCACTACCGCTACTACCAGTTCTACGGCGCCTCGCTCGTCGCCACCCTCGTCGCGTATGCGGCGTGGCGCCTCAGCGGTGCTCGCGGGGTCTCCGGATTTGCTGAACTCGCGGTCTCCGTGCTCACCTGGGTGTACCTTGTGAGTTCACGGGACGCACTCTCGAAGTACTACAGCGGCACAGCGTTGCTGCTGGGTACGGTGAAGGAGAAAGCCCATGACGAACGGAAGGCACCATCCCGAATCGAAACCGCAACCGAAGCCGAGCCCGGCGAAGGTGAAGGCTGAAGCAGCGGGGAGCATCCCCGCCCGGCAAGACACGAAACCCGAGAGCCCCAAAGCGACTCCGCTTGGTGCATCCAGCCGGTAATCGGCGCGAACAGAGTGGGTGCCATGGACCTCTTCCCCGGTCTGCCAAGGTGCGAGTACGAGTCCCTCGACGGAGGGCTTGACACCTCACTCTTTGAGTCAGGGTACCTCTTGGGTTCAAAGCTCCGGTGGGTGTATCCGCATCTTGAGCGGTACATCCACCTTTCGCTTTGTCGTTTCGCTGCCGCGATGCCAGTGCATCGGGACGACCTCGGGCGCGTAGAGACGCTGATGAAGCCCGTCCAGCAAACCTCCATCATCGCGGCACTCTCGGTCAGGAAGGCTGCGTGGCGTGAGCTTCTCCCAGAGCATGGACGCTCTGGGACTCTGTTGACGAAATGTAATGGCCCGCTGCCCAAGGACGACTCTGACACTCCTCAGACAGACGAGATGGTCGAACACTTTGAGAGAGAGTTCCCGGGCTTGGAGGCCCTGATTCCCCGGTCCAGGGACTTTGTCGATGACGGGCCGTTCTGTATTGATTCTCGGCGGCTTGACGGTCTCTCACCTGAGCAGACCCTCGATAAAGACGACATTCGGCACGCTCTCTACATGGCCCTGGAGCCACAGTTCCTTGACCCCTTCCCTCGGCTGACGCGCTTCATCGATGAACGAGCCTGGAGAGTGTGTCGGGGCTTTAGGCGGCGCGGTGCTACTGGCAGTATCGCGGCCCTGATCTACCAGTTTGCTCAGCTTCAACCGACAATCGCGGCGGGCACCACGCTGCACCTCATCCAGAAGGCTTTCAGCACGACGGAGCCCGTGGACCGCTGAAACAGCACCCGGCGGGTCGCTAAACCCGCCGGAGCGAACCATCGAATGTGAACGCCGCGTCTAGCGGCCCTGCTCGCACACCCAACTGTGGGCCTGGTCGAGCACTTTGCCGACGAGCAAGAGGTCATCGCGACCGAAGCTCGCCGTTGACTTCCATCCGGAGTCGTCCCGGTAGAGCCGCTGGACGGTGACGTTGTGGCGTGTCGCCCCTGCCTCCGTCTTGTTAGCCCAGATGCTGGCCCGGATGCGACCGATGCGGATTTCATGAACGGGTTTCTGCGTTGCCATGGTGGCTTCTCCTTTCAAGTGAGTGGTGCTCCTGTCCGTTCACAACTGACGGACAGAGCCCGCGAGCGGAGAAGCCAGAGCCACGAGTCTGCGGTCCAAGGGATTCGGGGCGAGGCCGGGACAAGGCAATCGCTGTGACAAGAGTCATCGAGTGGCGCACGCATTGCCCCGGCAAGTCTCGAAAGCAGACGATGGGGCGGCCTGGCAGCGGAAGTACCCGTGGCGGTCTTCGTCGGACGCTTCGGGCAAGCGGTGGGCGAAGTAGCGTTATCGCGACAACGCCATGACGGCGTTCAGCGAACCGGACGAGAGGACCGGATGCCAGCCTGGAGCACGGCTGCAATGACTCGCTCGAAGTCCTCAATCGCTGGCAAGTCCCCGTTGGGTGGGCGCACGATTCGGCCATTGTCGCGGGCACGCTCAATGAGTTCGTTCTCGGCGTTGACGACCAGCCGGATACAGGAGCGGAGCACGTGGCTGCTCTTGAGAGACGTGCCGAGTTCGGCGGCGATACCTGAAACGGCTCTCTCGAACGCTCGCTCCTCCGCGGGCGTCAGCAGCACTCGCTTCTCGCGGTCCAGCCGCTCAGCGAGGGGCGACTCCCCTGCCCTCGCTCGGGGTGTTCTTGGGGTGAACGTCTTGGCCACAGGCTGAACCGGGGCGATGACTTCCTGTCGGAGAGGCTCCGTCGTCGGCTGGCGAAGTTCGATTGTTCTTGTCGCCGGCGTCGGTGGAGATTCAATCGCGGCGGCGGCATTCCCGTGCATCACTCCGTGTACAAGCGCCGCATCCAAGGGACGAAAGGGCTTCTCTTCTGTTCGCTTAGCCATTGACCACCTCGGCGAGAGCCTCTGTGGTTGTGGGCGTCCCCTGCCCCGTCAGTGCCTCGATTCGTGCTTCGATTTCCGCTGCGAGTGCTCTGTACTGGTGCGAGACGGCGTGGTCTGGAGCGGTCTGAAGTGCCGTCTTCCCGGCCTTCTGAGCGCTCGGGATGACGGTGGAGCGGCTGATGACGGTCTTGAACTTCGCCGTCTCCTTGCCGGTGGTGAAGGCCTCCTGCACGTATTCGGTCAGTTGGCTTGAGAGACTCGTTCGGCGATCAACCCCTGCGATGATGACGCCGAGGAGTCGAAGACTCGGGTTCAGCTTCTTCTGGGCGTCCTGGATGTCGCGGAGAGCGTCGGTGAGCCCGTTGACGGCGAAGGGCTCGGGCATGGCGGTCAAGATGAACCAATCGGCCACGAGATAGGCCGCCTTCGTCGGCACGTCGGCATTGGGAGCGGTATCGAGGAGGACATAGTCGTAGTAGTCGAGCACACCCTTGAGAGGGTCCAGGAGCACGTCCCGCGGCGAGTAGAACTTCCCGTGCTTCTCTGGAAGCACGTCGGCAATTGATTCGAGCTTTCGCCTGGAGGGAATCAGGTGGACGCCTCTGGGGAACTCAAACTCGGTGTCGGCCTCGGTCATGGCCAAAGCGCCCACGTTCTCGTCGCCGGTGAGGAGCTCGTATGAGCCGAGATACGCCTCGCCTTCCACGCCCAGGTGTCTGGTGGCTGTGTCATTCGGGTCGAGGTCGATGACGAGCACTTTGCGGCCTAGTTCACCGAGCGCCGCCGCGATATGAACGGTGTTTGTCGTTTTTCCGACTCCACCCTTCTGGTTGCCCACGGCGATAATCTGGGCCCTTCGCTTTTGTCCTGCTGCCTGATTGTCCATCTCCCCTCTCCATCAACAAAGTCGCGTTCTCGCGATGTCGCGTTCTGCCGTTGTCGCGTCTTCGCGACCTCGCGTCCTGGCGTTCACGGCATGAGCCCACTCTGCATGGCTCAAGTCCTTCCCACAAGATGAAAAATGCGCTCGCGATATCGCGACCACGCGAGCTTGCTACTTCGCGTGTTCGCGTCAACGCGTTCTCGCGACATGGGCTCCTCGCGACTTCGCGTCATAGCGACCTCGCGTTGTCGCGTTGACGGCATCTCGCGTGGACGGGCTCAAAGAGTCATCGCGTTCTCGCGATATCGCGAGGATGTCTTGCAACGTGGCTTCACAAAAGGGGATTGGCCGACTCTCAGCGACGATCTACGGTAAACGTGTAGGCCCGTGCGTGGTGTTCGCCCGCGGGGCCGAGTGAAAGGCGTTTGGAAGAGGAGAGACACTGTTCCCGTAAACGAAAAGAGCGACCCTGCAAGGTCGCTCTGATTCGTGACTGTCGTCGTTGGTGGCCCAAAGCTAGTCGGACCGGCTCACACCGTTCACCCTAGCCCACACTACCAAGACCTGTAAAGGACCAATCTTCGGGTTGGCACAGGGGAAGTGTTGCCGCTCCTTCGGGTAGAGCGGACGCCCGGGGTGTGTCCGCAGTCATGGGTGAATAAGGCGATGGAAGGGAAGCGGATTCCACAGGGCGGGTACGTGTTCGTCTCGGCGACGGGGCTCTTGGCGACTTGGTGGTCGTACAAAGCTGGCCACATTCAGTTTCGCGATGTGCGGGCCTGGCTTGCCTGCCACGAGCTCAAAGCGCGGCGGTGCACCATGGAGAAAGGGAGACTGCCACGATTCACTGAGAGCGAAGTGGGGCGGCTTATCGGCGGCGTCGGCGGGGAGCACGTGCGGGCGTCGCTCCGGCGTCTGGAAGCTGAAACGCTTCTGTCTTGGTCGGAGACTGCGATAGAGCTTCGCTCGTCCACAGAAGCTCTTCCGCCTGACGCGGCCGAGTTCGTGGAAGGGGTGACGAATCACCGCCGCCGCATTCCGGTCCCGCGCCCATTGCTGCGTCTCCTTGCGGGCGAGCGA
Source organism: uncultured Phycisphaeraceae bacterium (assembly GCA_964410465.1). GTDB lineage: Bacteria > Planctomycetota > Phycisphaerae > Phycisphaerales > UBA1924 > CAYPGJ01. Next base: position 32,129 of record CAYPGJ010000025.1, read on the forward strand.
AAGCCCGTCCTGGTCGCGACGGCCCTTGGGCATCTGCTTCGCTGCATGTACTTCAGGAAGGGGCGCTGCGAGCCTCAAGGGCTTTGCAAGGCGTCGTGGATTGCGTCTCTCTTCGGCGTCGATGAGCGAAACGTGAAGAGCGCGCGCCAGTCGCTGGAAGCGATGGGCGTGCTCATTCGGTCAGAGACACCGCAACTCGTCATGAACCGCTACGGAGTCGCTATGCGTCTGAACCTCGAATGGCCTGGCCTCAGAGCCACAACACCACCCCGGGTGCGTCAATCCACAACCGAGTCACCACGCCCTAGAGAAACAGGAATCTCTTCTTTCAGAAGACCTGGAAACCAGAAGCTCGGAGAGCCGAGCCCGTCTGGTGTTCGCAAGCGAACGGGAAGGGGACCAAGTCTCTCGCGAGTCATGATGATGGATCTCAAGGACCCGAGGCGGCTCCTCTTGCTGCTCGGGGAAGCGAGGCGACGGGGTGCACTTGGTGCCACAGAGTCCGAGCGGCTGAAGTTCTTTGCGGCCGCGGAGCATGCCCTTGCCTATGGCCGACAGAATCCAGCGGGCCTCTTTGCGACCGTGGTCCGGCGTGGTCTTTGGAACCATCTGACGCTTGAGGACGAGGACCGGGCCCGGCTCTTGCAAAGGAGGCTTGTGGACCAAAGTGCCCAAAGGGAGGCCGAAAGGCGTGCCCAGCTAGGACGCCCCCCCAGGGAGGATCCCCAGCGAGTTCGGGAACTTGTCGCACGCTCCCTTTGTGTGGAAACGCTTTCAGTTGACCGATAAGCTTGGTTTCCCACAATCCCACTTGACCACAGTGGGAAAGTGGGCGATACTTAGGGCATGGCACGCACAAGCACTCTCACCAAGCAGACGGACTCCAAGGGGCGAATCACGCTCGGGGAATCTTTCAAGAACCGCACGGTGCTGGTCGAGCGTCACGGCGATGAGATTCTGCTGCGGCTGGCACGGGTCATCCCGGAAGGGGAGGCCTGGCTGTACGAGAACGAGAAGGCTTTGGGCTCCGTTCGTCGCGGCCTGAAGCAGGCCAAGGCCGGGAAGTTCGCGAAGAACGCCCCGGACCTCGATGCGGCCAAAGCGCTCGCCGACCAACTCCAGGATGACTAATGGCTTTCACGCCGAAGTGGACTGACGAGGCAGATGCCACGTACCGCGAGCTTCAGGTCGCGGCGTTGGCGTCTCTCCAGCACCGCCAGAAGAACAAAAAGGCCAAGGCTTCCAAGGCTGAAGGGCTCTTCAAGCAGGTCGAGAAATGTGTGCGGCTGCTTCTAGAGAATCCCAAGCACCCGGGCCTCAACACGCACGAGTACGACTCCATCGAGAACCCCTATGACAAGAAGGGGAAGGTATTCGAGGCGTATGTCCAGAACCGCACGCCCGGCGCCTATCGCCTCTTCTGGTGTTACGGGCCGGGGAAGGGCGAGATCACGCTGATCGCGATCACGCCTCATCCGTAAGCTCATCCAGTCGATGAGTCGGGTTGGATTCGGGGTCCTAGAGCTTCGTGTACGAGTATCGTCCCTTGATGTTGCTGTTCAGGTACGTGCCCTTCGAGTCTGCGGCCATCATGGCCTCATAGACGCCTTGAGGGACATCCATGTACTGGTAAACCAGCCCGGAGTTGAACTCCACTTCCAGAATCTGACTGTTGGGGTCGTAGCCTATCGCTCGAATGTTGGTTGACGAGACGGGTGTGCGTTCCATTGTGCGCCTATCCCTTCTTTGTGGAAGCGTCCCCCGCCGGAGGAGGTTCGCCCGCTAGCGGGTCTTGATTTCGCCATGCGTCAACGAGAGGTTTGTAGTCTTCGTCTTTGACAGTCGCAGTCCATCCTCCCGCTCGAACACGTTTGCCGTTGGAGTCTTTGGGAACAATGACCTTTGGGTCTTCGCTGTCAGGCCATCTACCGTCCGGCGGAAGGTCCATTCGGGCCCGGATCGGCATGTTCACCGCTTCCCCAACAATCAGAGCTTCATGTGTGCGGAGGATTGGCAGCATCGAGAACAGCCCCTTCAGACTGTCCGAGGAGACAGCTGCAATCTGGTTTCTGTCAGCTTCGTTGGTAAGTCGAAGGGCGATCATCGTGCCGCACTGCGAGAGAATGGTCGTGTCGATCTCGGACGGGCGTTGGCTGACGAGCATGAGGCCGACACCGTACTTCCGTCCTTCCTTGGCGATCCGACGAGCGGCGTTGGCTGCTCCTCCGCGTTCGACCGCCTCCTTGTCACCTTTGCTGAGGTACCGATGGGCCTCCTCAAGGACGATGAGCAATGGACGCGTTCGGCCACCAACGGGAAGGGCTCGGCCCCAGAACGCCGCATCGAACAGGATACGAAGAACTGCACCGATGAGGTGATCGAGCACCAAAGACGGAATTCCCGACAAGTCGAGAACCGTGATGGGGTGCTCGGTGCACATCCATGACGCGAGGAGGGTATCGAGGTCCGCAACAGTGCATCCCTTCTCATCCGGATTCCAGTCGCCCGGAGAAAAGAGAAAGGCCAACTGGCGGTCGCGAAGCCGAGACAAGAGCAGCGACAGTTGCTGCTTCAGACTGGAGCCTTCGTTTGCGGAGGCGACGTGCTGTTCCTTGGGTCCGGTGCCCTTGAACGTGCGGAATTTCGGAGGCACGAGATTCTCTGCATCCCCGGGCTGTTCCGGCTTGCCGTCCGTGCCGAGCACGAAAGCATCTACGACATCATCCTCCGATCCACCTTGCTTCTTGGTGATCATCCGGTACTCGCGGAAGTGCTGTCGAAACCACAGCTCTTTCAAGCGAAACGGCACCGGCGTGTCCACGGTGATCTCGTCAACTGGAATGCCTAGCGGCTTCTTCGCGGCCGACGCCGCTGCCGCAGCCTCCTGCTTGAGGGCCACAACCAAGTCCCCGATCACAGAACGCTGCTTGTCATCCATCGCGCCCAGACAAATGGCCTTGAGCTCGTCGAAGGCCAAAGCCCAATATGGAATGCAGAGCTTCTTTTCATCGGTGCCCTTGCGGGGGTTGATTCGGAAGACTGTGGCGTGGTCGCCGAGTGCTTTGGCGTATTCCCCGTGAAGGTCCAACACCACGACTCGCGCTCCGGGCAGCTTGCCCGAATCAGTGATGGCGGCCAGCAAGCTCGCGATGGTCGTCGATTTGCCCGCACCTGTACTTCCGACAACGGCGGAGTGCCGACCAACAAGACGGTTGAGGTCTAGGTAGGCGCGAATGGACTCGGCACTCGCGACCCGTCCGACCGCTACATAGCCGTCCTCGTCGCCGGGCGCATACACGGCCTTCAGGTCGGTCTCGGTGACCACGTGTACCGGGTCTCCGATCGATGGGTACTGAGAGATTCCGCGTTCAAACCTGGCTCCTTTGCGACCTTCGCAGACAAGTTCGACTCTGAGCCACCGATTGCCGAGCTGTGGTGCAAGTTCTGGCGGTCCGGGTGCGGCGCCCGCACCGACCTGCGAAATGACGCCAAAGAGGTCAACGTACCCGGAGGGAATGCGGACAAAGCCGCCGACTTGTCCGACTCGGTACGCCTCCCCGTTGACAAACAGCAACCCGCTTGGAGTGTTCTCAGAGACCTTGACGCTGATGCTTGAACCGTTTACGTCTTCAACGGTTCCAAGTCTGGATGGATCGGCGCTAGGCAAGGGGGTTTGCATCGTGGCTACTCCCGCCGCAGAGTTGTTCCAGGAACAAAGCAAAATAGTGGAAATCTCCGAGGCGGCTCCGCATGTGCTTTTGAGGAGACTTTGGATCGGCGGTCGTTAACTCTTCTTCAACCAGACAAGGCTTGTAGTCGTCGCCGCCAGGGCTCGCCTTGCGGTAGTGGCCTTGGCGGGTGCCTACCACGGCCCCGTCCTTGGCGATCACAGTGAGATTGCTTTGTTTGACGGCGTACTCGACAGCCCTTGGGTGGTCCGCCAAGTTGGAGTACATGAGGGCGAAGCACTGGGCGCTGCGATTGCCCCGCAATCCGTCAAGAAGGACCTCGTTGAGGTGGTCATCCAGAAAGGAATAGCCGCACACGATGAGCCGCGGAGCGTCCTCCTCTTTCCGATCCGCCTCAGCGTGTTGCTTCCTTGCTTCGCCACGGAAAAATGCCCTGAGTCTGTCCAGCATGGCCAAATAAGGCATCCGGCGGCTCTGATCGTATTTGAGGTGGGACGGATAGATCATCACCTTTCCAGCCGGAGCGTGGCCAGTGACTCGTACAACGCGAGTGATAGGGATGCCGTTGATAGTCTCGTCGATTTTCTCCCAATTGATGGAGCCATGCAGTTTCCACAGGCGCGTCCACCGTGCCGGAATGGCGTCGTGTTCGATGGATGACAAATCGAACCAGGGCTCCCGCGAACCAACGAACCCGTCAAAGTGAGGGAGCGGATGCTGCTCGAAGGCCTGCTCGAAAAGCAGATCGTAGTTCGGGGTGAAGATCTCCACTGGAGAGTGTCTATGGAGGCCTCCCACCCACGACGCAAAGCGGTGATAGGAACAGCGATGTGCGGGGAGGGACTGCTTCATCTCAACCGTTATCAGTGAGCAGATCTTCTCATCCAGCTCGATCAAGGCCGCCTTGGTCATACCCAGCACCTCGGCACTGCCACGCCGATTGGCGAGTGTTCTGATCTCCGTCAGCACATCCTCAACTGTTGGCTCTTTGCCATCGCCCAGCTTGCACTCTCCGCACAGAACATCCCAACTCTTGCGATAGGTGGATACGGAAGCTGGCTTCTTGTCCAAAGCCTCCAGTCCCGCGGCAACTCGCTTGGTGAGCTCGACGACTGCCGGTATGAGGATCAGGCTCTTCACTTCGCCGGCGTCATAGATGCCTAGGGGACACCCGGCTCCCAGGAAGCACCCAATGCGTTGCTTATCGTCCTGGAGAACATGCCGTAGATTTCTCGCTTGCTGAGCAGCGTCGTGAATGTGCTCCAGCGGCGGCGGCGCCGATGGCGTTGCAGCGGCGGAAGGTGGTGCAGGGGGAGCGGTGGAAGAAGGGGCTGCTGCAGGAGACTTAGCCACCGGTAGTACCCTCCTGGGACTGTTCTTCGGGACCTGGAAGCGAAGCGATACGCAAGCCTTCGATCTCTTGGAGAGTCCTTCCGGCGATGCCTTGGAGGTCCCCGTACATACCGGCTGTCGACTCGATGACGCCGCGTATTTGCTCTTCTCGCTTTGCCCACAGACGAGTCATGGTCTTGCGCTCCTTGTCGAGGTCCTCCTGCATGTCGGTGAACTTCTCGACAATGGCTTGGACTCGGTGCCGGAATCTTGGCCCGGTGAGATACTGGTAGACCAGTTCCATTTTGGTTTGCTGGCCCTCGCTTGAGAGGCGAGCGCTCGCAATCTCGATGAGCGAATGGCGCAGGACAAGAGCAACGGCGATTGCGGATCGCGGATGGGTGACCCAGACGCCATCGACGAGTCCGAAGGTTTCCATCTCCTTGGGAAGTGCCTGTGAGACCAGAATCGCGAACTCGGCCTTCGCGGTTCTCTGGTCCTCGCGGAGCTTTGGAAGCCAACTGTCGCTCCAGTTCTTCGTGCGTTTGGACTCCCAGAGAATCGTGCCGCATCGCTGGCCGAGCGGAGTGACGACCCTTTGCAGGGCGTCGCCACCAAACTCTCCCTTGGGGACAGGTTCGATTGAATCATGCGGAAACTGCGTGCGAAGCAAAGACTCCAGCTCAAGCTCTTGGACCTCGCCTTGCAGCTGTTGGGATCCCTGCTCAGAGCGACGCTTGAGGTCTTCGATCTGCTTTTGCATCGAGGAGATGGTCTGTTCTTTTTCGAGAACCTTGAGCTTGAGGCTATCCTCGGCCTCCTTGCGGGCCTGATCTCTGATAGTGGTGAGGTTGTCTTGGACACGTTTCTCGACCGTGAGATCAAGCTCTCGTTTGGCGTCGTCAAGCTCCCGCTGCTTCCGGATGAGGTCGGCCTGGGCCTTCTGGGCTTCTGCAAGCCGGGCGTCCCGGGCCTTTAGCACTTCCTGGAGGTCTGCGAGCTCTTTCGCCTTCTGCTCCAGGTCCGTGCCGATTGCCAACCGGGCCTTCTTCGCTTCGTCCGTCGCGATAGCGACTCGCTCGCTCTTGACCCTTGCGGCGAGGCGTTCTTCAAAGGCGGCTTGTTGTTCCCGGAGAGCAGCCTCTCGCTGACTGACCTCGGTTTCCTTGCGGGCGATCAACCCCTCATACTGCTTGCGCATTTCTTGGACCAAGGGGGCCGCCAGAGACTCCGTCAGGCGGATTTCAGCCTTGCAGTTGGGGCAGATGATTGTTGGTTCAGTCATTGGCGACCTTGTTCAAGCCTCGGAGCCACTCTAGCACAGCCCAAGTGGCCTTCAAATCTTCTTCGTTGTAGGTGAGGATCTCCTGCACGAGCTTGTCGCGATCATCCTCGCGGTCGCATTCCGTCGCCGCGATGAACTTTGCCATGGCCCAAGTACCACCGTACTCCTCCTGAGTGCGAGCGAAGCCGACGTAACCCTCCACGACCTTGAGGCTGTAACTTGGAAGAGGAAGAACTACCGCGGCCTGGGTGATCGGTAGCAAATCCAGCAGGTTTCTCTTGACCCGGTCTGCGATTCCGGCGGGGTCGCCGAAGCGATCGATGTAGAGAGTCAACTTCGTCTTCTCGTACGGAGCCCAGTGCAACCAGGGAATGTCCCCGTGAACGTCGAACACTGCCTGAGCCGCCGAAAGGAACGCACGCCATCCTTCTTCATCGCCTCCAGGTCCGAATCCGGCGACTACTCCCTGATAGAGGCCGGAGTGCGCCCCGAACACTTGGAGTCCCCACAAGAACACCTTGTCGAGCTCATCGAGGTGAGGCGGAAGACCCTCCAAATCGAAGACGACGAAATCAGGAGAAGCTGGAATCTGAGGCGGCTGGAGGAGGATGAGGCGGTTGTCGCGCAGCGCCTCAGCCGACCGGATTATTGCTGCGGCAGCCTTTCCGACCTTCTGCGCCCTTGTTCCCCACGGGCGTTGGTACCCGCTGAGTGTGCTCTCATCGAAATGGTTGAGGAGCTGCTCTCGTGAAACGACCCCGTCTCGCCGCAGAGCGATCGCGAGACCCTGGTCCACTTTCGGAATCAGAGCCACGTCGTGCTCAGCCTCAGCTCGGGGCCAGCAGTGATCGTGAAACGGGCAGGGGCCGCACTTTGTCCATCCGACTGGTGAGTATGGCTCTTCCGTTGCTGTCATCAACTCTACGAGGTCGCCGAGCGCCGCGATGACCTGAGTGGCTGCAACCGGTGCGATGGGCACAATGTCAGAGGTGCCGCTGAACGCTTCGAGTGCCACGGGTGGCTGGCCGATTACTTGTTCAAAGAGCCATCCGTACGTCTCGACCTGGCGAAGTACCTCTGGGTGATCAGCTTCGGTGATGCGACGCGCCATCTTGGCATCGCGGATGACGTACCCGTTGTCACGCTTGATCAGGAAGTCGGGCTCTCCGACCACCGAACAACGAACTCCCACCAGTTCCACCGTGACCACAAAGCGAGGCTGGTAAATGACAGGCTCGCCCGCTGTGATCGCGGCGATGGTGCGTGCGACTCGCTCGTCTGGAGCGAATGGGCGCAGGTCTAGGTACGGACCCAAGGAGGCAAGATGAGCTGCCTCATGCCGAGCGCCCAACTCTTCGAGAACCTCGTCGTAGGGGTTCTTGGGTCCCCTGGGTATTCCCGTCGCGTCCAAAAAGACCCGCCTAGTGCAGGGCGTCGGACTGTGGAGCTTGTAGAAGGCGGAAGCCGAAATACGGACCGGCGTGTCCGAACGTGGAGCGTCCATAGCGGAATCGTATCTGAAGGTCAGTGCAGACACGAGGGGGCACAGAGAGGAGTTCACACCGCCATCGGCTTCAAACGCCAGGGAACGGGAACCAGTGTGGGCGCGGCGTTTGAGGTCGGTAGGGCTGGCAGGGTGGACGGCGACAACAGCGACCGACAATCGCGAGAGCGTGGTCCTTCCGTACCATCTGAACTCGGGAGGCCCTTCACAATGGACGAGCTTGGCGTCGCACTGGAATCCCTTCTGTCCCGCTTCAGGGACCAGAAAATCACGGTGGTTCAAGGGGCACTGTCGGAAGACACGACGCTACCCACGGTTTGCTTGGATTCCGAGCGGGATGTGGCAGCCTGCTGCGACGCCTTCTTTGAAGCAGCTACCGGCATGGCTGCCAAGTACATCGTCGTTGAGGCCCGGCGATTGCAGCAAGACGACCTCGACGGAGCACTCAACGAAGCGGACGGATCCGAGGATGCCGACCCAATTGTGCGGAACGACGTGCTGAAGGAACTACGCCGTTGCCGAGACCGTGTTGGACAAGTGTGCTCCTTCACCGTGTTGTTCATCGCGACCAATCCGGCCGTCGTGTTTTCGCTTGAGTACTTCGCATCGTGGAACGAGCATGTGTTCGGAACGACCGACCTGCTCGAAGGGAGCGACGAGGAGGACGAGGATGTTGAGGAACTGAGTGAGAGAGAGGTCACAGAGCTCGCGAAGAAACTGGCAGCCGATCAGCGATTCCAGAAGGCGACCCGTCCGGATGGGCGGATGTTCGTGGCCCGCAAGGTCTTCGGAGACAAAGCAGAGGAGTACGGGTCTCAGCTGGAGGACATCATCAGCGAGGCGAAGAATATCTTCGAGCTAGAAATCAAGGCTGCCAAGGAAGATCAACTCCGCGCAAGAGCGACCGCGATGCTCAAAGAGGGTGGCAGCCGTTCCGCAATAGCAGCGGCACTGGGACTCACAACCTACCGACTCAGCAAGCTCCTTGAAGAAGCGTCTCCTGCCTGAGGTGTGTGGTTCGCGAGAACGGATCGCGTGGAAGCGGCCGTGCGAAAAGCCCGTCCGGCGCTTTCACGCTGGACGGGCAGTGGAGGCTTACTTCTTCCCGCCACCTCCCTTCCCGCTGTTACGGGCGGCCGCGCTCTGAGCACGAGCGGCGAAGCTGCCCTTCGCGACCTGGCCTGAGTTGGCCTTGGCCGTCCCGCTCTGGATGCGGGCCGCGGCGGCGGGCGTCATGGGAGTGGAACCAGTGGAACCCTGCTGAGACATGAGAAAACTCCTTGCGGCCCGCTGCCGTTCAACGCGAACAGACATCGGGCACGCGATGGGGGATTAGTGCTTCGCGGAAAGGGAGAGTTGAACAGGCGTCTGACCCCAGTCGTACACACCGCCCCGCGACTCGAAACGTGCCTGGTCGAACTGGATGTCGCTGAAAGCGGCAGCCACGCCAACGTCGAGGATCGGCCGCGAGTAGCGATAGCGACCACCGACGTTGCTGAAGAACCGACCCAGAGGGTCGATCATGGCGTACGAGCCCGTCATGTCATCGTTCGTCTCTGCGGCGATCGCGATGCCCTCGGCTGCAAGAGAGCGGTGCCGGGCAACAAAGGCCTCAAAGTGCTCGGGGGTGATGAGGAGCGGTGCGACCGTCCGGTCGTTCTGACCCCGGACGGGGAGCACCTGGAAGATCTTCCAACGCTCGGGGCCGACCGAGCGGACGAAGTGGCCCATGTCCTCTTGCCAGTTGAGGGCAGTTACCACCGAGTTGAGTTTGACGCGGATGCCGTAGCTGTGAAGAAGGCGGGAAAGACGCAGGGACCTCGCGACATGGTCACCGAGTCCGCGGCCGAGCGCCGCTTGGGTAGCCTCATCGGCTGAGTCCACCGACAGGCCAGCCCAATCGACGCAGCCCGGAGCGAGTTCAAGAACCCGCTCCAGGCGGGCACCGTTGGTCACGAGGGTGCTGACCAGCCCAAGACTGTGGGCCAGTCGGAGCAGGTTGGGCAGATAGGGGCAGAGGGTGGGTTCGCCGCCAACGAAGGTGATTTTCTGAGCGCCCGCAGCGTGGACCAGCTCAACGACGCGAGTGGCTTGTGCCTCGGGAAGGCCGTGCCGGATCGCACGGAGTGCCCGGTCGTCGTCGAACACCGCGTAGCAGAACGAACAACGGAGGTTGCACTGCTTCTCCAGGTGGAAGTTGACGGCCGGTGGGAGCGAGTTGCATGAACTTGAAAGGGGCGAATGCATCGGAATCTCCTTGGGTCCAAAGGACCATGGATCACGCTTGGTGACCGGACAGGAGTTGCCGGGCCCACACGGGCAGAGAGCGGTGTCTCACCGCAGACCGGCAACGAAAAAGAAACTAGTTGTTGAACGTGAGTCGGGCGGCGCAGTGTTGTTCGATGGCACGTACCACGGCCGCGACGGTCGGACGTCGGCACCACAGGAGCGGCTTTCCGCATGCCGAGCACAATCGGCGTGCCCCCTTGGTGTGAGCGTGGCGGGCAAGCAGCAGGATGATGACGATGTCAGTCTCGACGCCCGTGATGAGGCGCTCGAAGCTGTCCGTCCGTGCGTCGGACTCGCGAGTGGGACGCCAGACGAACGTCGTGGTGGGAAAGGCCTCGCACAGACGAGCGAGTTGCTCGCGTCGGCGGTCGCCACCGACGATGAGGACTCGGCGTGAGGCCATTTTGTCGGCAACGACTGTAGGGACGAGGAAACGGTGAACCTGAATCATGGCGTGCTCCGTATGGGATTCCCAGGGCCACCACTTGGGGTGACCAACTACGAAGCCGCGGTGCTCACACGAGCGATGGACCCGTCTCGGGTCCGGACGGCGGCGAAACTTCTGCTTTCTCTGCGTAGGTCTGTTCGTGTTGCTCCTGCTCGGTCGTGCGTCGTACTTCTGCTTCGCGAATGCGGTTGGCTCCACGCTCGTCGATGGGCACGCCCAAGGCGGCCAGATGCGACTGTCGGAGGTGCCAGAACGCGAGAAGCACGCTTCGCCGGGGCGATTCTCCTTTGAGCGTCGGCCCGTGGCGGAGCACGTTGTAGGCCGCTTTCGCTGCGGCCCTGACCTCTAGTTCCGGGTCGTGCTCGGCGGAGTGGTGGAGGGTGTGATGGCCCTTGCCATCTGGATTGATGCGAAGGGCGAGGACCGCGTCGATGTATCCCAATCGCCAGAGCGGGTTGTCCTCTCGGGGACCGTCCCTGTTCTCGCGGGTCTTGAGGCGGTCCAGGCAGAATCGGGCGAACGCCGTGCGGAGAGCCTCTAGGTTGGCGTCATTGTCCTGTTCCTTTTTCGCGTAGGCGTGGAAGCTGCTGACCAGCTCAGAGGCGATCTGATGCCAGGGCTCGGGGAGGTGTGGCTGCTTGTGGTAGGTGTCCGACCACCACCGCAGGTCGGCAGCTACTCCGGGCACGGGGAGTTTCCGGAAAGCCAGAAGCAGAGAGCGAATACCGTCCCAAAGGGGGCCGAGCTCGAACATGCAAGTGACGGAACTGCTAAACGCCGGGAGTCGCTCCGTGAACGCTGCCTGGTCGGCACGCTCGATGATCGGCCGGAGAGTGCCGAGCTCCAGGCCGGCCGCGGCCAGCAACCGGGCGTTGCGTGCGGCTTGTTGCTCGATCCTGCTGGGCCCCCAGTGCAGTTCCCGCCAGAGATGGAGCCACGTGTGGCGGAGCAGCGGCAAGGCTTCTCGGGGCTTGTCGCCGACACGAGCGTCCACTGCATCGAAGGCAAACCTGGTGACCTCGCGGACCGGCGGGGGCGTTGTGGTGAACCCGCTCACCGACAACGAGCGATTCGCACAGATGTTGATTCCGCGGGCCAGCCACGCCAGGTCCTCGTCACTCGCCGCCTTGATGGCTGGAGCAAGCCCGCGAATCGCCGCGTCTGGAGACACGGCGATCCAGAACGCCGGTGCCCGTACGTCCATGCGGATCCGCTGTTCCTCGATACTGGACCAGGAGCCCCCGTAGATGCTCGTACTCTTTGCGAGGGCGACGAGTTGTGATGGGTCAATGAGCCGCTCGGGCTCAACGAGCCCCTGACGCCAGAGCACCTGGGCCATGTCGAGGCCGGGGCTGAACTTTTCTCCTGCGGCGTTCAGGAATGCGACGGTTTTGTCGAGGGCTGCGGTGAAGTCGAACCCATCATCCTGGGCGCACAGTGCCGCAAATCGGTTTGACTTGCCCTGGTCAAGCCTCCAGGGCTCCTCTTGGAAGAGACGCCGGAGGTGGGTTCCGTACTCGTGGCCCACCACCGCACGGAAGATGAGCATCGTCAGGATGTCTGGGTCGGGCTTCTTGGACCACTCCTCGTAGAGATTCCAGAAGAGGCCCTGCACGGCGTGGCGGAGCTGCCCGTCGGCGGGAAGACACTCGGCCCGAACAAGATGGTCGGCAATGCGGTCGGCGACAGCCAGAGGGAACCCGTGCCCCACGATCTCGTCACCGACGATCTCGGTACGAGTACGTGAACGAACACGGACGAACTTGTCCTTCAGCGGCATTCATACCTCCTGGCCTTGCGGCAGTCGGCGTTGTCCCAATCAACCGGCCAGAGGTTGGCCGTACCGCTTTGGGATACGAGCTCTGCAAGAGAGACTCGTCGGGGTCCTGACGGTGATCAGGACCACCGGGCGTCACGCCCGGGGGCACAAGCGGTCACAAGATGATACTCTCATCCCGACGCGGCGTTCCAAAATCCGGCGGGCGAATCCGCAGATAGGCACCGAGGCTCTCGTATCGTCGATCCAATGATCAACCGCGGGCGAGCGTGATAATCGCAGCTCGCCGTCCTGGCTCCAGCTTAGACCAGGCGACGAGAAGGTCTCCAAGCTCCTCATCTTGGACGCCGAGCAGGACGCCGAGTCGCCCCCAGTCGCCTTTGTGGACGGCCTCCAGAATGGCCGTATCTCCCGTAGAATCAGCCTCTTCGGGCCCGTGGCGGAACGGCAGACGCAGCGGACTTAAAATCCGCTTCTCGGCAACGGGAGTGTGGGTTCGATTCCCACCGGGGCCACTGCTCTTGCGTCCGTCGCACGCCAAAGCTTGGTAACCGGCTCGTGGTGGGTCCAAAGTCCGCGAGCGGTGCCCTGGCGGGCCTAAGAGCCTCTAACAGTATGGCACGGCGATTGCGGATTGCTGAGCGTGCATGG
>CAYPGJ010000026.1:0-36489 GCA_964410465.1 uncultured Phycisphaeraceae bacterium
CCTGGGGCGGGGGCAGGGGGATGTCGGCGCGGGTGGGGGCGCTCGGGCGGATGGGGATTGCCTGCGGGGCTTGTCCCGGCGTTCCGGCGGGCGGCTGTGTGGCGTCGCCTGTCGCGAGGGCCGGCTCGAGCGGTTGGGTGAGCGGGCTGGCGGGCTGGGCAGGGCCCCTGACGCGTGGCTGGCGCGGGGGAGGGGGAGGAGCGGGGGGGTCGATGAGGTCGGTGATGAAGCGGGAGAAGCGGGCCTCGGCGTCGGGGAGGAAGGGGTCGGAGGGGCGGCCGCGGAAGAGGCGATCGGACTTGAGGTCGAGGTCGCCGGTGATGACGGCGGTGACGAGGAGACGGTCGGAGGCGACGGCGATGCCGGAGGGTCCGCCTGGGTCGCGGACGTTCTCGAAGTAGACGGCGAGCTGGGTGAGGTTGTGCGAGCCGTCGTCGGAGGTGAATGGCTGGATCCAGAGGACGGCGCGGTCTGCGGTGAACTTGTGTCCGGCGAGGTCGATGTGGACGTCGGCGTCGAGGAAGAGACGGTGGGTGTCGCCGTCGGTCCATGCGTGGGCGGCGATTGCTCGGAGTGTGGCGTCGCCTTGGCGCGGCTCGGTGGCGAAGCGGAGGTCTGCGAAGGTGCGGCCGGAGAAGGCCGAGGTGCTTGGGGCGCGCGTGTTCTGCGCGAGCGAGGCGGCGTGGAGGAGGGAGGGGGAGAGGAGTGAGGCCGCGAGAGCGCAGGCGAGGAGGAGCGAGGCAGGAGATGCAGCCCCCCTCCGGTTCATGCCCCCGGAAGGGCGCATGAACCACCTCCCCCGCGCTGCGCCGCTGGCGCGGCTTGCGGAGGGAGGGGTTGATGGAGTGGATGCAGCCCCCCTCCGGTTCACGACCCAAAGCGGTCGTGAACCACCTCCCCCGCGCTGCGCCGTTCCGATGGAACGGCTTGCGGAGGGAGGGGTCGCCACGGCGCGATCGGCGTCAATGGCGTGCGGGGAGCGTGCGCGTCGGACTCGGGGGTGGTGAGTCATGCGCGCATCGGCCTCGTGTCGCTTTGCGTCACGGGGTCGGATGCTACGGGGGTGTGTTCGCGGTCACAAGTTGACGAACGGGGTCAGGGCGCCCAGACGTTGGAGGCCTGGCGCGGTGAGAGGAGTTCGGCGGAGCGTCCGTCGGGTGTTGTGCCGTTGAGCGGGGGGAGTTTGCCTTGCGCGGCGAGTGGGAAGTGTTCGCCGAGCCAGGACTCGGGGTATTTGGGGTCGTCGAGCTGGAGCGCGGCCTTGGTGGGGAAGAGTGGTCGGAAGGTGTCGCACATGACGGCGAGTTCGGCGGTGTGTGTTGCGTCGAGTGAGGCTTCGACGGTGCCGGGGTGCGGGCCGTGGGGGATGCCCTGGGGGTGCGCGGTGATGGAACCGACCTCGATGCCCTTGCGTGAGCCGAAGTTTCCTTCGACGTAGTAGAGGACTTCGTCGGAGTCGAGGTTGGAGTGGTTGTAGGGGACCTTCACGGCCTGGGGGTGGTAGTCGAGCATTCGTGGGCAGAAGGAGCAGATGACGAAGTTGTGGGCTTCGAAGGTCTGGTGGATGGGGGGCGGCATGTGGAGCATGCCGGTGATGGGCGCGAAGTCGTCGACGTTGAAGATGTAGGGGTAATAGCAGCCGTCCCATCCGACGACGTCGAGTGGGTGGTATGGGTAGATGTAGGAGTGGACGCAGTCGCGGGCCTTGATGCGGACCTCGAAGTCGCCGGCCTCGTTGAAGGTGAGGGGGTCTTCGGGGAGCTTGAGGTCTCGTTCGCAGTAGGGGGCGTGCTCGAGGAACTGCGCTGTGGATTTGGAGATGTAGCGCGGTGGCGGCTGGATGTGTGAGCCGTTGGTGGTTTCGATGACGAGGAACTTGCCGAGTGGCATGTCGGCTTTGGAGACGCCCTGGGGGCGGTCTTTGTCGGAGAGGGGGTCGAAGACCATTTTGTAGGTGACGCCTTTGGGGATGACGAGGTAGTCCTTGGGGCCGAACTTGAGCGTGCCGAGGAGTGTGTAGCAGGTTCCGGAGCCGAAGTGGATGAAGATGCACTCGTCGCCCTGGCCGTTTTTGTAGTGGTAGGGCATTTGTTCAGCGGGGTTGCAGACGGCCATTTCGCAGTCGGCGTTTCCGAAGAGGATGACGCGGCCGGTGACGGGGTCGCCGTGCGGCTTCATGGGCGCGGTCTTGAGGTGGCGCATGCGCATGGTGTCGAGTTCGACGTACTCGGCTTTGGTGGAGTAGAGGGTTTTCCAGCCCGTGACCTGTGTGGGCGGGTGGATGTGGTACATGGTGGTGGTGGGTCCGACGAAGCCTTCGGTGCCGAAGACTTCTTCGCAGTAGAGGCGACCGTCGGGCCTGCGGAACTGGACGTGGCGCTTGCGTGGGATGGAGCCGAGCCGGTGGTAATAGGGCATGGGTGTCTCCTGAGAAAACGGATCGCGGCATCCTAGGTCGCGGAGGCGGTGTGGTCAGGCGAGGAGTGAGGAGGTTGCGCGGAAGGCGAGTATTGCGGCGGCGAGTGAGAGGAAGAGGGAGGCGGCGATGTAGAGGAGCGCGCGTGAGGGGAGGTTTGCGTCGAGGAGGGAGATGGAGTCGGCGGCGAATGCGGAGAAGGTGGTGAAGCCGCCGAGGAGTCCGACGGTGAGCGCGAGGCGGAGGTTTTCGTGGTTCGGGAAGCGGATGGAGAAGAGGGCGAGTGCGGCGCCCATGAGGAGGCAGCCGAGGACGTTTGCGGCGAGCGTTGCCCAGGGGAAGTGTGCGGAGGAGGGTCGGGGGAGGGCGAGTGAGAGCGCGTAGCGGAGCGAAACGCCGAGCGCGCCGGCGAAGGAGATGAGGAGGAAGCGTGCCACGGCGGGTCAGTCGAGGAGTGTCTGGAGCCGGTCGGGCCCGATGGAGATGATGGAGACGGGGAGTGCGAGGTATGACTCGATGAAGTCGACGTACTTGCGGGCGTTGTCTGGGAGGTCTGCGCGGGAGCGGATTTTGGAGGCGTCGAGTTCGGCGAAGCCGGGGAGGGCGTGGTAGACGGGCTTGGCGTGCGTGAGCGCGTGCGCGTCGGGGAGGAATCGGTCGGTCATTTCGCCGTCGATGGTGTAGTGGGTGCAGACCTGGAGCGTGTCGAAGCCTGCGAGGACGTCGAGGAGTGTGATGGCGACTTCGGTGGCGCTGGAGACCATCGCGGAGTATTTGACGGCGACGAGGTCGAGCCATCCGGTGCGGCGTGGGCGGCCGGTGGTGGTGCCGAACTCACGTCCGCGTTCTCGGATTCGGTCGCCGACGGGGTTTCGCTGTTCGGTGGGGAGGGGTCCTGCGCCGACGCGTGTGGAGTAGGCCTTGGCGACGCCGACGACGCGGGAGAGGTGTCGCTCGGAGACGCCGGAGCCGGGGCCGATGCCGAGGTTTGAGCAGGAGGAGGAGGTGACGTATGGGAAGGCGCCGTGATCGATGTCGAGGAGTGTGGCGTTTGCGCCTTCGAAGAGGAGTGTGGAGTTTTGGCGGAGCATGTCGTGGAGGAGGTAGACGGTGTCGTGGATGTATGGCTTGAGGCGTTCGCCCCACGCGGCGGCCTTGTCGAAGAGGCGTTGTGGGTCGAAGTGTGTGTGGAGACCTTCGTGTGGGAGCGAGGTGAGTCGCGGGATGATGCGTGATTTGATGGAGCAGATGAGTTCGAGCCGGTTTCGGAGGAGTTCGTGGTTGAGGAGGTCTCCGACGCGGATGGCGGTGGCGCGGTGGTGCTTGTCGGCGTATGCGGGGCCGATGCCGCGTCGGGTGGTGCCGAGGGATCGGTCGGAGGGGACGGGCGGCGCGGAGGCGTTCGGGAATGGTTGGTCTGAGTCGAGACCGGCGAGGAGTCGTTCGCGGAGTTCGTCCTCGTCCTTGTGGTAGGGCATGACGGCGTGCGCGCGTGAGGAGACGAGGAGGTTGGAGGTGTCGATGTTTTTGGAGGCGAGGGTGTCGAGTTCGTGGAGGAGCGCTTCGGGATCGACGACGACGCCGTTGCCGATGACGGCTTTTTTGTTGGGGGTGAGGATGCCGGCGGGGATGAGGTGGAGTGCGTATCGCTGACCGGCGATGATGACGGTGTGGCCGGCGTTTGCGCCGCCGTTGTAGCGGACGACGGCGTCGAAGGAAGGGGTGAGGAGGTCGACGATCTTTCCCTTGCCCTCGTCGCCCCATTGGAGGCCGATAACAGCGGCGGACCGGGGGTTGGAGGCGGTGGGATGGGGTGTGGAAGGGGGTGTCATGGGAGGGCTTTGATACCAGTTTGGGGCGCAAGGCGCCGAGAGAGGGTTGTGGCGGGGTGAAGGGGGCGTCGTGTGCGGACGATAGTGTGGATCAGGACCTTGAAGGGAGGGCCTACGTGTCGGCTGAAGCCATTCGGATCATGTGCCCAAAGCTGACGTGTCGGCGGATCCTTGCGGTGCCCCCGGAGGCGCGCGGGCGGACGGTGCGCTGCAAGGGGTGCGGGACGAACATCAAGATTCCGCAGAAGATGCGCGCGGAGCCGCCGCCGGAGAGCGCTGAGGACGGGGACACGCGGGCGGCGTGAGTCGTCTGGTGCGCGGGCGGCGCGTCGGGACGGATCAGTCCTTGTCGGGCTCGTCGGCGAGAAAGTCGAAGTCGAACTCGTCGGAGTCGTCGGCGCGGGAGATCATGGACGAGAGGGGATCGTCCGGGTCGGCCGCGGCGTTGTCTTTTTGTTGATCGGGCTGGGAGGGCTTTGGGTGCGGCTTGGTGTGCGGGGTCGCCGGGGCGTTGGAGTCGTCGGGCTCAGCGATGGAGGAGGAGGGGACGCCTTCCATCATGGAGGACTCGTCGGAGCCGCCGGCGCGTTGCGCGTGTGGGGAGGTTGCGGGGGGGGTGATGGCGGCGGGCTGGCCGTTGATCTGGACGGTGAAGGTGATGTTTCCGACGGTGAGGCGGTCGCCCGCGGCGAGCGTGGCGGCCTGGACACGGACGTCGTTGAGGAAGGTTCCGTTGGAGGAGCCGAGGTCGCGGACCTTGAGGGCGTCGTCGGCGATGGTGAGTTCGCAGTGCTTTCGCGAGACGGCCGCGGAGGGGATGCGGAGGTGGCAGTCGGGCTTGCGGCCGATGGTGTAGGGTGAGGCGGCGACGCGGAATTCGCGTCGATCGCCGGAGGATCGGAAGGCGACGAGGACGACGTTCATCGCGTGCGTATCTCGGCTTGGTGAGAGGTGATCGGCATCGGGGCGGGAATAATACACGCCTGTGCGGAGGGGGTGTCGCGCGGGGTTTGGAGGCCGGTTGTCGGACGTTGGGGCTGGGATCGGGGTCGGGAGTGCGCGGGACGCGCTGGGGCACACGCATGAGCGGGCGCGGAGCCTGTACGTGCACGTGCCGTTCTGCTTCCACAAGTGCCACTACTGCGATTTCTATTCGTTCGTGGATTCGCGGGACCGGCAGGGGGCGTTTGTGGAGCGGCTCATCGAGGAGCTGGCGTTCCTGGCGGAGCACGCGGGAGCGCTCAGGACGGTGTTTGTGGGCGGGGGGACGCCGACGCTCTTGAAGGTGGAGCTGTGGGAGCGGCTGCTGCGGGCGATGGGGGGGTTGTTTGATTTGAGCGGCCTGGAAGAGTTCACGGTGGAGTGCAATCCGGAGACGGCGAGCACGGAGCTGTTCGGGGTGTTGCGCGCGGGGGGCGTGAATCGGGTGAGTGTGGGGGCGCAGAGCTTTGAGCCGAGACATCTGAAGACGTTGGAGCGGTGGCACGAGCCGGGGAATGTGGGGAAGGCGCTGGGGCTCGCTGGGGAGTCGGGGATTGCGCGGCGGAGCGTGGACTTGATCTATGGCGTGCCGGGGCAGACGCTGGAGGAGTGGCAGCTGGACGTTGAGACGGCGTTGGGGCTGGCGGCGGGGGTGGAGCATCTGTCGTGCTACGCGCTGACGTATGAGGCGAACACGGCGATGACGGCGCGTTTGGCGAGGGGCGAGTTTGTGCGCGCGGATGAGGACGTCGAGGCGGACATGTATGAGTGGACGGTGGAGCGGCTGCGCGCTGCGGGGATGAAGAGGTATGAGGTGAGTAACTTTGCGCGCGCGGGAGGAGAGGCGCGGCACAACATGGTGTATTGGAGGCAGGAGGGGTGGCTGGCGGCCGGGCCGAGCGCGTCGGGGCACGTGGTGAGCGCGGACGGGGTGGGTGGCTGGCGTTGGAAGAACGTCCCGAGGCTGACGGATTGGATGGAGGGTGTGGGGGCGAATGGGGGCGCGAGCCCGGTTGTGGATCTGGAACAGCCGGACGCGCGGAGGGCGCTGCGCGAGAGGGTGATGATGGGGCTGAGGCTGGAGGAAGGGTTGGATGAGGCTGCGCTGTATGCGGAGGCGCGCGGGGTGGGGTGTGAGGAGGGTGTGCGCGGGGCTGTGGCGCGCGAAAGAGAGGCGGGGTTGATTGAGGAGGAGGGTGAGGGGAGGGTGCGGGTGACGAGCAGGGGGATGCTGATGGCGGATGGGGTGGCGCGGAGGGTGATGGGGGGAGTGGGGAACCAGGAAGGGCACTAGGGACTAGGCATCAGGCACTCGGGGGGAAGAGCAATACATCGGGAGTGAGAGTCAGGGGTTGAAGGTAGTGCTCGTGATACGAGAAAAGTGAGCGATGCGGGAGCCCTCTCCCGGCCTCTCGCACGCGCAGAGCCGTGGGAGAGGTGGCGAGGGTGGTGGTGTGTTGGGGTGCGGGGCGTTGGGGTGGCACGCGCGGAACGAAAGACACGTGGCTCGGGTGCGGGTTCGCGTGTTCTCGTCGCGGCCAAGCGAGGCGTTGTAGAAAGGGAAGCGATGCGGGAGCCCTCTCCCTACCCTCTCACACGCAGAGCCGTGGGAGAGGTGGCGAGTGCGGAGGCGTTGTGAGGAGTTGGGCGTGCGGGTGGCGAGTGGTGGAGCGAGAGGCCGATCGGCACAGATCGCTGATGATGGTGGCGGCGTAGTTCTCTACGAGGCAGAGTAGGTAGAGAAGCGATGCAGAAGCCCTCTCCCTACCCTCTCCCACCGCAGAGCCGGTGGGAGAGGTGGCGATGTTCGCGCGTCGAGCGCTCTCAGCGGCCTTGGGCGACGAGGAGGGAGGTGTGTCGTTTGAGGTGTCGGGCGATGAGGTAGAGGGCGGCGATGAGGAGGAAGGAGCGGGGCCAGAACCATTCGTCGCGGAGCCAGGTGTTGAGGGCTTCGCGTTCGATGAGGAGGTCTTCGGCGGCGTCGAAGGCGGCGAAGATGAAGGAGGCGAGGAGGAGCGTGGAGGCTTCGCGTCGGATGACGGTGCGGAGTGAGAAGGGGAGTGCGGGGCGTTTCCAGTGGTGGAAGGAGGGGAGGACGGCGTTGGTGCGGGAGGCGTAGTCGCGGTATTGGGGGCCGAAGGTTTCGAAGAGGAAGCGTTCTTCCGCCATCATGATGGGGAGGTAGTAGAGAGCGTAGAGGAGGGTGGCGAGGATGAAGAGTTCGGGGCTGCGGAACACGAGGACGAAGCCGGCGAAGACGAGGTAGTTAGCGACGTAGATGGGGTGTCGGACGAGGGAGTAGGCGCCGGTGGTGTTGAGGGAGGCGGCTTTTTGCGCGCGGGTGTTGCGTCCGGAGGTGTTTCGGGGCACGAAGCCGACGATGAGGGCGCGGGAGAGGACGCCGAGCATGGAGACGGCGTAGCAGAGGAACATCCACTGGTGCTCGATGTACTCGCCGTGGAGTCGGCGTTGCGCGATGTCGCGGAGGAAGAAGAGCGCGAGGAGGAGGACGAGGAAGGGGAGGTAGGAGCGCCAGCGGAAGAGCCAGGCGCCGAGGCGTTCGAGTGTGTCGCAGAGCACGTCTGATTCCTCGTCGTGGGGGTGGGTTCGTGCGGAGGGAGGATAGACGTGCGAGCGGCGGGGGAGTTCGGGGGGGCTGGGGTGGAGCGAAAGGCCGACATCCGGCGGCTGGGAGCGCGCAGAGATGTGCCGCAGTGCGAGGCGATGTAGCAAGAAAAGCGATGCAGTAGCCCTCTCCCTGCCCTCTCCGACGCAGAGGCGTGGGAGAGGTGGCAGAGGCGATGATGCCTTGCGGTGAAGGGGTGTGCGGTGTGCGATCAGCGGCCGGTGAAGAATTTCTTGATGGAGTGGACGGTGACGGCGCGGCCTGCTGCTGCGATGGACTCGGTGAGGGGGATTTCCTTGGGGCAGACCTTGACGCAGTTTTGCGCGTTGCCGCATTCGGAGACGCCGCCGGGGCCTGCGAGTTCGTCGAGTCGCTCGGGGGCGAGTGTCTTGCCTGTCTCGTGCATGTTGAAGAGGCGGGCCTGGGAGATGGAGTGGGCGCCGAGGAAGGCCGAGTCCCAGGACTTGGGGTCGGGCTGCTGGGTGAATTGCGGGCAGGCTTCGAGGCAGCAGGCGCAGGACATGCACGTGGAGAGGACGTAGCGGGTTTCCTGCTGTTCGATGGATTCTCGCGGGCCTGGTCCGAGGTCGTAGGTTCCGTCGACGGGGACCCAAGCCTTGACGCGTTTGAGGTTGTGGAAGGCGCGTGTGCGGTCGACGCAGAGGTCGCGGAGGACGGGGAACTTGGTCATGGGCTCGAGGGCGACCTCGGCGTTGGGGTCATTGGCGGGAGCGAGCGAGTCGATGAGTGCGGTGCAGGATTGGCGGACCTTGCCGTTGATGATCATGGTGCAGGAGCCGCAGACTTCCTCGAGGCATCCGGCGTCGTAGCAGGGTGGCGTGGAGGGTTTGCCGTCGGCGGTGGTTGGGTGTTCGGCGATGGTCTGGAGGCAGGAGATGACGTTTGCGCCGGGCTCGACAGGGACGTTGAAGGTTTCCCAGCGTTGCGGCTTTCCGGGTCCGTCGCAGCGTTTGATGCGGAAGCGGACGGTTCGGGTGCGGGAGGAGGTCTGCCTGGCAGGTGTGTTGGTGGTCATGGGTGTTGTGTGCTTCAGTGGGCGGCTGCGGCGGCGGGTTTGGCGGAGGAGTCGGAGTCCTTGCGGCCGTAGGTTCGTTTTCGCGGCGTGACGAGGCCTTGGGGGACGGGCTCGAAGGAGACGGCGTTGGACTTGGTTGCGGGGTTGAATCGAGCGACGGTGGTGGCGAGGAAGTTGTCGTCGTCGCGTTCGGTGTAGTCGGTGCGGTAGTGGGCGCCGCGGGACTCCTTGCGGGCGAGGCCGCCCTGGAGGATGACGTCGGCGAGGATGAGCATGTCGCCGACGGCGCGGGCGTGGGCGAGGTTCTGGTTGGTCCACATGCCTCTGTCGGCGAGGGAGATGCGTGTGAAGCGGTCGCGGAGTGAGGCGATGTTGGCGATGGCTTGTTCGAGGCGCGGGCCTGATTTGACGACGGTGGAGGCCGCGGTCATTTCCTTGCCCATCTCGTTGCCGATGGTGTAGGGGTTTTCGTTTCCTGTGGCGTCGGCGAGGGCTTTCGTTTTGCGTGTTTCCTGTTCGACGAGGGCGTCGTAGAGGGACTGGGGCTCGTCGGGTGAGCGTTTGACGAGGTCGCGGCAGTAGTTGACGACGCCGAGGCCGCAGAAGAGTCCGTCGAAGATGCAGGAGAGGAGTGCGTTTGCGCCGAGCCGGTTGGCGCCGTGGTACTGGTAGTTGAGTTCGCCGAAGGCGTAGAGGCCTGGGATGGAGGTCGTCATGGAGTTGGGTGCGCCGCGCTCCATGCCCTTGCCGTCGGCTTTGGGTGTGTAGGTGGTCCAGAGACCGCCCATGGAGTAGTGGACGCCCGGGAAGATCTTCATGGGGACTTCGGCGGGGTCTTCGCCGACGAATTTGCGGTAGATCTCGATGATGCCTTTGAGTTTGCGGTCGAGGTATTCGGCGCCCAGGTGTGTGAGGTCGAGGTAGACCATGTTTCCGCCGGCGACGCCGAGGCCGTCCATGCAGACGTTGAAGATCTCGCGGGTTGCGATGTCGCGCGGGACGATGTTGCCGTACTTTGGGTATCGCTCTTCGAGGAAGTAGTAGCGTTCGTGGTCGGGGATCTGTCGCGGATCGCGTGAGGGGTCCGGGTGTTTGGACCATGAGCCGTCGGAGGCTTTGACGGCGGGGACCCAGACGCGACCGCCTTCGCCGCGGGCGGACTCGGACATGAGGCGGAGCTTGTCGGCGCCGGGGATTGCGGTTGGGTGGACCTGGATGAATTCGCCGTTGGCGTAGGTGGCGCCGGCCTGGTAGCAGCGTGCGGCAGCGGCGCCGGTGCACATGACGGAGTTGGTGGATTGGCCGAAGACGAGGCCGCAGCCGCCGGTGGCCATGACGACGGCGTCTGCGCGGAATGCGCGGACCTGCATGGTTCGGAGGTCCTGGGCGACGATGCCCTTGCAGGCGCCGTCGGCGGCGACGACGGGCCAGAGGAACTCCCAGTGCTCGTACTTTGCGACCTTGCCTTCGGATTCGTAGCGTCGTACCTGTTCGTCGAGAGCGTAGAGGAGCTGCTGTCCGGTGGTGGCGCCCGCGAAGTGGGTTCGTTTGTAGAGGGAGCCGCCGAAGAGTCGGAGGTCGCGGAACCCTTCGGGGGTTCGGTTGAAGGGGACGCCCATGCGGTCGAGGAGGTCGATGATGCGTGGCGCCCAGTGGGCCATTTCGTAGACGGGGGCCTGGTGCGCGAGGAAGTCGCCGCCGTAGATGGTTTCGTCGAAGTGCTCGTGCTCGGAGTAGCCCTGTTGTCGTGCGACTTCGTTGCAGGCGTTGATGCCGCCCTGGGCGCAGACGGAGTGGGAGCGTTTGACGGGGACGATGGAGAAGAGGTCGACGGCGAGTCCGGCTTCGGCGATGCGTGTGGCTGCGGCGAGGCCTGCGAGTCCGCCGCCGACGACGATGACGCGTTGTTGTGCGGGTGTGCTCATGGGTGTGTCCGAGAGTGGGATCGGGAGTGGAGGGGTGGGGAGGTTTAGTGTTGGGCGGGGGGTCGTGCGTCGGTGAGGACGGGGGCGTTGTGTTCGCCGTGGAGCATTGCTTCCTCGACGGCGCGGGCCTTGGCGGGGTCGAGCGTGACGAAGCCGATGACGGCGGACCAGGCCATGAGCATGAGGAGGGCGCCGAGGCCTGCGCAGACGTATCCCCATCGTTTCATGGCGTTTTTGGAGACGGTAAGTCCCCAGGT
This sequence comes from uncultured Phycisphaeraceae bacterium, assembly GCA_964410465.1. Taxonomy (GTDB): domain Bacteria; phylum Planctomycetota; class Phycisphaerae; order Phycisphaerales; family UBA1924; genus CAYPGJ01. Next base: position 11,074 of record CAYPGJ010000026.1, read on the forward strand.
GATGGCGGCGGTCCAGAGCCCGTTTGCGAGGTGGAAGACGAGGAGTGTGACGCCGAGCATGTAGAAGGCGGAGACGGCGAAGCCAGCGAGCGTGATTTGTTCGGCGTGTCCGCGGAGGGCGAGCGCGAGGGTGGAGGCGGCGTATTCGCCGGACCACTTTGTGCCGCCTGGGATGAGGAAGGTCCAGCCCCATCGGAGCGTGGCGACGTGATAGAAGATGAAGAGGACGCCGAGATAGCCGGAGAGGCGCTGGAGGGTGTAGCGCCAGTTATCGCGGTAGGGGTATGCGCCGACGTTCGGCTTTCCGGTGGCGGCGTAGTAGACGCCGAGGATGGAGTGGAAGGCGATGGGGAGCCAGAGGCCGAAGATTTCGATGAGGATGAGGAAGGGGAGTGAGTGGATGAAGTTGACTTCGTGCTGGAAGGTGGCGACGCCCGCGGCCTGGGGTCCTGCGACGTCGGCGTGCGAGCCGAGGAGTCGCCCCCAGAGGATGGAGGAGTTGGTGGTGAGATGGGTGAGGAGGAAGACGCCGATGGGCGCGATGCCGGTGAGTGAGTGGAGTCGTCGGAAGAGGAGGTGGTGCTTCTCGAGGAAGGGGCGTGTGTCGCCGGTGTCGTGAGACAAAGCAGGAACTCCGGTGGTGCGGATTGAGAAGCCGGGGGTAGGCGGGAAGAGAAGTGGATGGGGAGGTGGTGAAGGGGGGGAGTGTAGCGGGAGGCGGCGGCGGGCTTTGGTGTCAGGTGGTGGGGCCGGGGTTGGCGAGGCGCGCTTCTGACTCCTTCTGGAGCGCGCGGGCTTCTGCGCGGGTGAGGGCTTCGGTGATCTGGACGAAGCGGAGGCGGAGGTCGTGCGCGACTTCGCTGAGTTCGGAGGATTCGTCGGGGGTGAGGTTGTTGGCGGTCTTCTTTTCGAGGACGGCGAGGAGTTCGATGTAGTGCTGGGCGAGGTCGAGGGCGACCATGGCGCGTCCGGTCTCGGGGTCGGGGAAGCCGCCGAGGTACATGAGTGCCTGCGTTGCGAGGGAGCCGACGAGCGTGCGGAAGTCTGCGGGGGGGAGCTCCTCGGGCGCGTGCGCGTGGGGCTGAGAGGGCGGGGCGTCCGTGGCGGCGCCGGCGAGCTTCGGTCCCTTCTTGGGGCCGGAGGCCGCTTCCTTGGAGGCGAGTCGCTCCTTCTCGGCCTGGGCCTGGGATTTCCAGTCGGAGTCGACGATGATTTTCGGCGCGTCGGGGTTCCGGGGGGTGTCGGGCATGGGAGATTCCTTCGGAGGGAGGGTGAGGGAAAGGGGGTGAAGCGGTACTCTACGGCGCATGAGCGACCAGGGACGGCACGGATGCGGCTTGGGACGTCTTGGGGGGGCGATGTCGGTGGTGGTGTTGGGCGTCGTGACGGGCTGCTCAGGGGGCGGCACGAGCGAGGCGCCGGCTCGGCTGAAGGCCTCGGACTTTGCCGGCGGTGGTGAGGCGAGCGTGCCGCCTGGGGCAGGCGCATCGGAGCGGGCGGCGTCGGTGCGGAGTGTGGGGCGCGTGTCGGCGGCGGGGGGCATCGACGACGTGCGCGTTGTGGTGGGGGAGCCGGGTGTTGTGCGTGGGTCGCCGGCGGGTTCGGGGGAGGGGCGGGAGATCGAGGGCGCGGGTGAGGGCGAGTCGCCGGCGGGCGCGGGCGAGGCGGGTGCGGCGGGCGTCGCGGCTCGGGGCTCGCGGATCGAGACGATGGTGGGGCAGATCAACGGTCGGCCTGTGTATGCGTCGGACTTCTTTGCGCCGATGGACAGCCGTCTGCGCGCGGAGGCGAAGAAGCGTCCTCGGGCTGAGTGGATGCGGTACATGCGCGAGCAGGTGTGGGATGCGCTGCGGGACCGCGTGCGCGACGAGCTGCTGCTGGCGGAGTTTCAGGCGTCGCTGACGCCGGAGCAGAAGCTGGGCGTGCTGGCGTTCGCGGAGACGCTTCGGAGCGGGCTGATCCGGGAGAACCTGGGGAGTTCGGAGCTGGCGAATCGCCGGTATCTGGAGGAGGAGGGTCTGTCGCTGGAGGACAAGATCCGGCTGGAGCGGGACAAGGAGTTGATTCGGGCGCAGATTCGGAAGGTGATCGGCGATCGGGCGTACGTGGCGTGGCGGGAGGTTGTGCTGGCGTACGAGCGTGAGGAGGACCTGTTCCGGCCGCCGGCCAAGGCGACGTTCCGGATCGTGCAGGTTCCGCTGGGGGACGCGGAGCGGCTGGAGCGTGTGACGAGCGCGTTGGCTGCGGGTGAGGCGTTTGAGGAGGTGGCGAAGCGCGAGAGCGCGTTCAACGCGAGCCAGGGTGGTCTTGTGGAGGTGACGGCGCCGGGCGCGTGGGAGGAGGCGACGATCTTCGCGGCCGAGGAGCTGAACGCGGTGGCGCGGCGTTTGAGCGCGGGCGTGACGAGCGAGCCGTTCGAGTGGAGCGGTTCGAGGGTGTGGCTGCGGCTGGAGTCGCTGGATCGTCCGCCGGCGAAGACGCTGTATGACGCGCAGCTGGACGTGTATGACGCGTTGCGTCGTGCGCAGATCTCGAAGGAGGAGGCGCGGTATTTCGATCAGATTCTGTCTCGTGCGAGCGTGAGCGACTTGAACACGATGCGGGGGGATCTCGAGGCGATCGCGGTGGAGCGGTATCTCGGGGGCGGTGCGCGGTAGGAGTGGACGCGTGGGCGTGTGGGCGCGAGGGTGGTGGCGTCGCGTGGTGGGGCGGGACTCGCTCGGCGCGCGCGGCGAGCGGGAGGCTGCGAGGCGGCTGCGCGCGATGGGCTACCGGGTGATGGCGCGGAACGTGCGGTCGAGGATGGGGGAGATCGACCTGATCGCGCTGGACCCGGACGGGCGGACGGTGGTGTTCGTGGAGGTGAAGACGCGCGTGGAGGGCGCGGGCGTGCGTGGTGAGGCGAGCGTGGGGGCGCGCAAGCAGTCGAAGCTGCGCGCGCTCGCGTTGGTGGAGGCGCGGAAGCGGGGGTGGGGGGATCGTCCGCTGCGGATCGACGTGGTGGGTGTGGATTGGCCGAGGGATGGGCGTGGGCGCGCGGCGGTGCGTGTGCATCGCGGCGCGGTGTCAGGACGATGAGGGAGGGGGGAATCCTGGGGGCGCGAGTGGGATGATGAGGCTGAACATGGAGCCTGAGCCTGGGGCGGAGACGAGCTGGATTTCGGCGGCGAGTGCGTTTGCGAGCTCGCGGGCGATGGCGAGGCCGAGGCCGGTGCCGCCGACGGATCGGGTGTGTGCGGACTCGAGCTGCCGGAATTTTTCGAAGATGACCTGGTGATCTTCTTCGCGGATTCCGGGCCCGGTGTCGATGACGGAGACGCGGATGCGTGGTGGCTGATTGTCGGCGGGTGGTGGGAGGGCTTCGGCGCGGAGGGTGACGGAGCCTTGCTCCGGCGTGAACTTCACGGCGTTGCTGAGGAAGTTGAAGATGATCTGCTGGAACTTGCGGTGGTCGGTCCAGACGACCGGGAGTGAGGCTTCGGGTGAGGAGGCGTGGGGGAGTTCGAGGGCGAGTTTGATGGAGGATCGCTCGGCCTGCGGCCGGATCATGGCGAGGAGGGCCTCGCAGGTGGCGGGGACGGACATGGGCTCGATCCGGAGCTGGACCTTGCCGGCTTCGATGCGCGCCATCTCGAGGAGTTCGTTGATCATCTCGAGGAGCGTTCGTCCGGCGGTGATGATGTTGTCGAGGTATCGCTCGCGTCGGCTGCGCGCGGCGAGGCGCACGTCGTCGGCGACGGGGCTGGCGGTCTCCTGTGCGACGATGGACTGGAGGAGTTCGGCGAAGCCGATGATGGAGTTGAGCGGCGTGCGGAGTTCGTGGGAGACGTTGGCGAGGAACTCGGCCTTGATCTGGTTGGCCTCGTTGAGCGCGACGTTGGAGCGGGCGAGCTCGTGCACGCGGAGGTCGAGGGATTGGTTGGCTGCGCGGAGCGCCTCCTGCGAGGCGAGGAGCGCGTCGAGCATGGCGTTGAAGGCGTCGGAGAGGTCTTCGAACTCGTCGCCGGTGGCGAGGGAGGAGCGGATGGAGAGGTCGCCCTCGCGGACGGCGTCGGCGGTGCGACGGAGCTTTCGGACGGGGGAGAGGAAGATGCGGGTGGTGATGACGTGGAAGAGGCCGACGGCGAGCGCCCAGGCGCCGACGCCGGCGACGATGACGTAGACGCGGTTGAGGAGGAGGAGTCCTTCGGCCTGCGGCGAGCGGCGTTCGACGAAAGTGACGGCGAGGAGCGTGGAGGTTGTGGGGTCGCGCTCGGCGTCGGCGTAGAGATAGAGTCGATCGCCGGAGGACCAGAGGGCTTCGAAGTGTTCGTTGACGGGGGCGCGTCGTGCGCGGGGCGGCTCGTCGAAGCGCGCGAGCGCGGCGGCGAGGAAGGGGGAGCCTTTGGCGGCGTCTTCGAACTGCTCGTGTGTGTATCTGCGGATCTTTGGTCTCGCGGCTGCCTCGCCGGGCTCGACGGCGGGGGGGCCGAAGAGTGGGGAGAGCGAGGCTCCTTCGGCGAGCGCGGCCTCGAAGAGCTTGGCGAGTCGGCGGGAGGTTTCGAGTTGCGAGGCGTCGACGACGGCGCTGAGCCTGACCCAGGGGACGAGGAGGGCGGCGGCGATGAGCGCGAGCGCGGCGGCGCCGAAGAGGAGTTGTGTTTTGGTGGCGAGGCTTGCGCCGACGATGCGTCCGCGTTCGGGCGCGCGTTCTGCGAGCGTCCAGAGTCGCGCGGGGGCGGCGCGGACGCGTTGGAAGAGCGAGTTGTGTTCAGGGTCCGGGGTCATACCGGATGACGCGATCGATGGTGTTGTCGGGTCGCATGATGGCGACCTTGGGCCGGTGGGAGGAGTACTCGTCGTCGGTCATGAGGGCGAAGTGGAGGATGATGAGGCGGTCGCCGGGCTCGACGAGGTGCGCGGCGGCGCCGTTGACCTCGATTTTGCGTGAGCCGGGCTCGCCGCGGAAGACGTAGGTTTCGAAGCGGTTGCCGTTTCGGTGGTTGGCGACGAGGACGGCGTCGTTGACGCGGAGCCCGACGGCTTCGAGGAGGTCGGCGTCGATGGTGATGGAGCCGACGTAGTCTGGGAGCGCCGCGGTGACGGTGGCGAGGTGGATCTTGTTGTGGAGGACCTTGCGGAGCACGAGGGTTCAGTTCCCGTGGCGGCGGGCCGGTGGGGTCTCGGATGGCGGGCGGGCCCACTCGACACGCTCGGCATCTCCCCAGAGGAGTTCGAGATCGTAATACGCGCGCGCTTCGGGGGAGAAGACGTGGACGACGACGTCGACGAAGTCGAGGAGCACCCAGGTCTGCGAGGGCTCGCGCATGTTGGAGCGGAAGAGAGTGAAGCTCCGCTGCTGGCCGAGGTCGGCGACGTGTTCGCCGGCGGACCGGAGCTGCCTGTCTGAGGCGCCGGTGGCGACGACGAAGAAATCGGTGACCTGCGAGCGGCCCTGGAGGTCGAGGACGAGGACGTGCTCGCACTTGTCGTCGGAGAGCGAGCGTGCGGCATCGATGGCGAAGGCTCGTGCGGCTTTGGCACGGGCGGGATCGCGTGGCGGTTGCTTGGGCGGTTCTGTTTCCGTCATGTGGGTTAGGAGGGTAGGGGGGTAGGCGGGGAAAGGCGCGATGAGCGGGTGTTGATCTTGCGGTCAGTGGGCGCGAGCGTCTCTGCCGATCTGCATGCCGTAGAAGGATCGCCAGACGAAGAAGGCGGAGATGAGGAAGAACGCGGTGGCGAGGCCGTGGACGAGGTGGGTGCTTCCGTTCTGGCGTGCGACGACGCTGACGGCGAGTTCGACGGCGAGGAGTCCGAAGAGGGTGCAGAACTTGATGACGGGGTTCATGGCGACGGAGGAGGTGTCCTTGAACGGGTCTCCGACGGTGTCGCCGACGACGGTGGCGTCGTGGAGCGGGGTGCCCTTCATTTTGAGTTCGGTCTCGACGATTTTCTTGGCGTTGTCCCATGCGCCGCCGGCGTTGGCCATGAAGATGGCCTGGAAGAGTCCGAAGAGCGCGGTGGAGACGAGGAAGGCGATGAAGAAGAAGGGCTCGTAGAAGGCGAACGCGAGGGTGGCGAAGAAGACGCCGAGGAAGATGTTGAACATTCCCTTCTGCGCGTACTGCGTGCAGATCTGGACGACCTTTTTGGAGTCTTCGACGGAGGCCTTGGTGGCGCCTTCGAGGTCGATGTTCGCTTTGATGAATTCGACGGCGCGGTATGCGCCTGTGGTGACGGCCTGCGTGGAGGCGCCGGTGAACCAGTAGATGATGCAGCCGCCGGCGATGAGTCCGAGGAGGAATGGCGGGTGCATGAGGGAGAGCTTGTCGAGGTTTGTCGTGAGCCCGTTCGTGAGGGCGACGATGATGGAGAAGATCATGGTGGTGGCGCCGACGACGGCGGTGCCGATGAGCACGGGCTTCGCGGTGGCTTTGAAGGTGTTGCCGGCGCCGTCGTTTTCCTCGAGGAACTCCTTGCCCTTCTCGAAGTCGGGGACGAAGCCGAAGTTGCGTTGGACGTCGTCGCGGATGCCGGGGACGGTCTCGATCTGTGAGAGTTCGAAGACGGACTGCGCGTTGTCGGTGACGGGCCCGTAGGAGTCGACGGCGATGGTGACGGGGCCCATGCCGAGGAAGCCGAAGGCGACGAGACCGAAGGCGAAGACGGCGGGGGCGATCATGAGGCTGGCGTCGCCGACGGGGAAGAGGAGGGAGAGGTAGTAGGCGGCGCCCATGAGCGCGAGGATGGCGATGCCGAGCCAGTATGCGGAGAAGTTTCCGGCGACGAGACCGGAGAGGATGTTGAGTGACGCTCCGCCCTGCTCTGAGGAGGTGACGACCTCACGGACGTGTCGGGAGTGGACGGAGGTGAAGATCTTGACGAACTCGGGGATGATTGCGCCGGCGAGCGTTCCGCAGGTGATGATGGAGCCGAGCTTCCACCACATGTTTTCGTCGCCGCCGAGCTGTGGGATGAGGAGGTAGGAGGCGAGGTAGGTGAGGAAGATGGAGACGGCGGAGGTGATGAAGACGAGGTTGGTGAGAGGTCGCTCGAAGTTCATGGTGTCGACGCGGCTGTAGCTGGCTTTGGCGACGGCGTCGTTGATGAAGTAGGAGAGTGCGGAGGCGACGACCATGACGATGCGCATCATGAAGATCCAGACGAGGAGCTGGACCTGGACGATGGGCTCGTTGACGGCGAGGAGGATGAACGAGATGAGTGCGACGCCGGTGACGCCGTAGGTCTCGAAGCCGTCGGCGGAGGGGCCGACGGAGTCTCCGGCGTTGTCTCCGACGCAGTCGGCGATGACGCCCGGGTTGCGCGCGTCGTCTTCCTTGATTTTGAAGACGATCTTCATGAGGTCGGAGCCGATGTCGGCGATCTTGGTGAAGATGCCGCCGGCGATGCGGAGGGCGGCGGCGCCGAGGGATTCGCCGATGGCGAATCCGATGAAGCAGGCGCCTGCGCGGTCGCCCGGGACGAAGAGGAGGATGATGAGCATGATCATCAGTTCGACGCTGATGAGCGCCATACCGATGGACATGCCGGCCTTGAGCGGGATGGCGTAGCAGGGGAAGGGTTTTCCTCGGAGCGAGGCGAATGCGGCGCGTGAGTTGGCGAAGGTGTTGACGCGGATGCCGAACCATGCGACGCCGTAGGAGCCGGCCATTCCGATGAGCGAGAAGGCGATGATGATGGCCATCTTGCCCCAGTCGAAACCGACGAGGAACTTGAAGTAGGCGACGATGACGGCGGCGATGAAGACCCAGAGGATCATGAGGAACTTGCCCTGCTGGAGGAGGTAGGCCTTGCAGGTCTGGTAGATGAGTTCGGAGACCTCGAGCATGGATCTGTGGACGGGGAGGTTCTTGAGGTTGAGATAGATCATGAATCCGAAGACGAGGCCGAGGGCGGAGACGAAGATGCCGCCCATGAGGAGCGATCGTCCGCCGACGTCGCCGAAGAACCTGGCCATGTTGAGGTCTGGGAGCTGGAGGTTGGCCTCGCCGCCGGGCTTGTGCTCGGTGGCGGCGTGGGTGGGTGCGTGGCTGAGCGCGTTCGCGGCGGCGGCGGCGGCGTCTGAGGTCTGTGCGAGGGCCTCGGCGGGGTTGGCGGAGAGGATCAGGGCGAGGCAGAGGGCGATCGCCGGGAGGAGGAATCGACGCAGGAGGGCGCCAGGCTTGGACACGCGGGGTACTCCGGGAGCGTGACGATTGGATGCGTTCTTGAAGGGCACGAGCCGAACCCACAGGCCGCCGCCCCGGGATGGGGCAGTCCGGTCGATGGGGGCGCGCGACCCCCTGGAGGCAACGACGAGCGGTGGTGATATCGACAAACCCGGCCCGCTGCAACCAATCGGGCGCGGCCGGGGGTTGTCGAGGTTTAGTTGAGTCCGATGAGCTCCCCGACGTAGGGTCCGAACTTCACGACCAGGCCGGCGAAGACGACGGAGACGATGGAGATGAGTTTGATGAGGATGTTGAGCGAGGGGCCGGAGGTGTCCTTGAAGGGGTCGCCGACGGTGTCGCCGACGACGGCGGCCTTGTGGTCGTCGGAGCCCTTGCCGTAGACGTAGGACTTTCCTTTCCCTGCTGCGCGGTAGTCGGTCGCGCGGCGCGCGATGTCCTCGCGGATCTCGAGCGGGACCTTCTCACGGGAGGCGGGGTTATCGATGAAGTCGTCGGCGGTGATGCGGCCGTAGGACTCGATGAGCTTCTTGGCGTTGTCCCAGGCGCCGCCGGCGTTGGCCATGAAGATGGCGACGGCGAAGCCGGAGGTGAGTCCGCCGGCGAGCATGCCGACGACGCCGGGCACGGAGAGGACGAGTCCGACCGCGATGGGGACGAGGATTGCGAGCGCCGCGGGAAGGATCATCTCGCGTTGCGCGCCGGCGGTGGAGATGGAGACGCAGCGGGCGTAATCGGGGTATTCCTGCCCGTCGATGGTGACGCGCTTGGGCCAGCGCTCGGGGTCGGCGATGTCGTCCTCGGACATGCCCTGCTTACGGAAGCCGGCGCGCATGATGGCGAACTGTCGTCTGCATTCGACCATCATCGCGTTTGCGGCGCGACCGACGGCGGACATGGTGAGGGCGCAGAAGAGGAAGGTGAGCAGGACGCCGATGAAGAGCCCGCCGAGGGCCTGGGGGTTGATGAGTGTGATGTCGTAGAACCGGAGGACGTCGGCGAGCGAGCCGCGTCTGGCGGCGATGACCTCGAAGTCGACGGGGTCGGCGGGGTCTGGGGAGGTGATGCGGAGGAGGCGGGCGCGGGCGGGGTCGGTTCCCTCCTCCTCGGGAGCGTCGGTGACGGCGAAGATGGCGCCCTTCACGAGGTGCGCGGCTTCTTTGGCGTTGATGAGCGCGCGGTCGGCGATCATGCCGCCGTCGGTGGCCCTGGTCCCGTCTGCGTTGGGGAAGACGAGGGCGAAGCGGCCGTGTCCTTCGTAGACGGCGTGTGGCTCAGCCGGCGCGGTGTAGGCGTGCGTGCGGAGGAATGAGTCGGCCTGCGCGGTCACCTGGGTCTGGACGACCTGGATGTAGGCGGCGAAGAGGGCGAGCGCGGTGAGCGCGGCGGAGCCGATGGCGAACCCCTTGCCTGTTGCGGCGGTGGTGTTGCCGAGCGAGTCGAGCATGTCGGTGCGTTTGCGGACCTCGGGGGGCTGTCCGGACATCTCGGCGTTGCCGCCGGCGTTGTCGGCGATGGGTCCGTAGGCGTCGGTGGCGAGGGTGATGCCGAGCGTGGCGAGCATGCCGACGGCGGCGATGCCGACGCCGTAGAGGCCCATGAGGAAGTTGTCACCGCCGCCGGCGAAGACGAAGGCGGCGATGATCGCGACGACGGTGGTGAGGAGGGAGGCCCAGGTGGACTTCATTCCCTCGGCGATGCCGGCGATGATGACGGTTGCGGGGCCGGTGAGCGCCTGGAGCGCGATGCGCTTGGTTGGGGCGTGCTCGTAGGAGGTGTAGTACTCGGTGGCGCGTGCGATGACGAGGCCGGCGATGAGACCGGAGGCGATGGAGAAGCCCAGCCCCCACCAGGTGAATGGCAGTTGGACGGAGGCGTCGGCGCCCTTCGCGAGGAGGAAGTACAGCACGGCGAACGCGGCGACGATGATGAGTCCTGAGGCGACGTAGACGCCCTTGTGGAGCCCCTTGAGGAGTTCGGCGAAGGAGGCGCCTTCCTTCGCGCGGACGGTGAAGATGCCCAAGATCGAGCAGAGGATGCCCACGCCCGCGAGCGCGAGGGGGGTGACGGCCAGGAGGAGGGCGAGGCGGGTGGAGCCCGCGGAGTCGAGATCGGTGATGGTGAATGCGGCGGCGGCGCCGAGGGCCATGGTTGCGAGGATGGAGCCGTAGTAGGACTCGTAGAGGTCGGCGCCCATGCCAGCGACGTCGCCGACGTTGTCGCCGACGTTGTCGGCGATGGTGGCGGGGTTGCGGGCGTCATCTTCGGGGATGCCGGCTTCGACCTTGCCGACGAGGTCGGCGCCGACGTCGGCGGCCTTGGTGTAGATGCCGCCGCCGACGCGGGCGAAGAGCGCTTGTGTGGAGGCGCCCATGCCGAAGGAGAGCATGATGGTGGTGATGGCGCGGAGGTCGGGCTCGATGCCGATCTTGCCGCCGAACTTGTTGAGGACGAAGAACCAGGCGGAGGCGTCGAGGAGGGCGAAGCCGACGACGACGAGGCCCATGACGGCGCCGGCGCGGAATGCGACGGTGAGCCCGTCGTTGAGTGAGACCTTTGCGGCGGCGGCGGTTCGTGCGGAGGCGTTGGTGGCCATGCGCATGCCGAACCAGCCGCAGAGGCCGGAGAGGAACCCGGCGATGGGGACGCCGATGACGGAGAGGGTGGGCTGGAGGTGGAGGCCGAAGGAGATCGCGGCGAGGACGGCGACGAGCGCGACGAAGACGGCGAAGACGACGCGGTACTGCCGGAAGAGGTAGGCCATGGCGCCGACGCGGACGGCGTGAGCGATGCGCTTCATCTCGTCGTCGCCCTCGGATCGTGCGAGGACGGAGCGCGAGAAGACGAACGCCATGATGAGCGCGGCGACGGCGCCGATGGGTGCGAGGAAATATGCCGCGGGCAGGTCGACGGCGAGCGTCGGGAGCCACAGCGAGGGAGCGAGCGTGGGATCTGCCACTGCGGGTCTCCTTATCATCCCGGAACGCCGTCGTGGAGTTCGTCGGCGACAGAGTTACGGACAACGTGCGCGTGCGGACGCGCGAGCGGAACGTGCGTGCGCGTCAGGGAAGAGAAGTCGGTTACGAACGGGGCGGGCGGCCGCCGCCACCACCACCACCGCCACCCCCGCCGCCGCCGGGGCCGCGACGCGGGCCGCCTGGGCCGCCGCGCTTGCCCTTGGGGAGGAGGCCGGCCTTTGCAAGCACGAGCATCTCGGCGCGTTTCTCTGCGCGGCGCAGGTCACGGCGCGCGCGCTCCGAGGGCTTCTCGTAGTACTGTCTGCGCTTGACCTCCTTGGTGAGGCCTTCTTTCTCGCAGAGCTTCTTGAAGCGGCGCATCATCTGCTCGACGCCCTCGCCGCCACGTGACTTGATACGGATCGCCATCCGGTGCTTACGTCCTGACAGGGGTGGTTCACATTCCCCGCTCGGCGTACGTCCGCCGTTCGGGGGGGTCGGGAGTATCCGCGACCCTGCCCGTGTTGGCAAGCCCCGATCCAGCGCCTTCACTGGGGGTTCATGCTTCTGATCGATGCGTACAACGTGCTGGGGGTGGAGGGGGTCCTCGACGGCCAGGAGGCCCTTTTCGACGTGACCGGGCTCATCGGGCTCGTGACGGGCACCCGGATTGCGGGCCGGAGGGTGGTGCTTGTGTGCGACGGCGCCCCCCCTCCGAAGGCCCCTCGGGGTGTCGTACGAGGGGTGGAGGTGGTGTATGCCGGGGCAGGGCGGGACGCGGACACGCTCATCGGGAAGCTGCTGCGGGAGTCCTCGTCGGCGAGACGTGCGTTGGTGGTGTCGTCCGATCGGCGGGTGCGAGCGGACGCACGGAGGGTGGGGGCGCGTGATATTTCGAGCGAGGATTTTCTTGCGGGTCTTCGTGGGATGACGCGTCGGGAGGGGGGTCGGAGGCCCGGGCCGCGCGAGGCGACGCCGCTGGCTCCGGAGGCGGTGCGGGAGTGGGTGGAGGCGTTCGGTCTGCGCGCGAGCGATCTGATGGACATCGCGGGGACGGCTGCGACGCCTCGCGCACCGGCAGCGCGCGTGGATGGGGGGCGAGTCGTGGGGCCCGGCGCAGGCGCGCCGCTGGTTGCGCGGCACGACGGCGCGCCGCTGGGCGAGGATCTCCGCGCGTTGCTGGCGCGGCTGGCGCCGACGCTGGACCCGGGCGAGCTGGACATGGATCGCTGGGTGGACGGCGTGGTGCGCTTGCGCGACGAGTGAGGACGGTGGGTGGCGGCGTCAGCCGGCGACGATGCCGCCGTCGATGATGAGGCTCTGCCCCGTGACGAAGGACGCTTCATCGGAGGCGAGCCAGAGCACGGCGCCGGAGATCTCGTGGGTCTCGCCGAGGCGCGCCATAGGGACGATGTCCTTCAGGACGGAGTGGTTTCCTCCGGAGGCGCGATCGAGCATGGGGGTGACGATGGGTCCTGGGGCGACGCAGTTGACTCGGACGCCGGACTTGGCGAGCTCGAGTGCGGCGGCCTTGCTGAGTCCTTCGACGGCGTGCTTGGAGGCGGCGTAGATGGCGGCGCCCGGGAATCCGACGTGACCTGCGACGGAGCTGGTGTTGATGATGACGCCCTTGCCCTGCTTGACCATCACGGGGATCTGTGCGCGCATGGCTCGCCAGACGCCCTTGACGTTGATGTCGAGGACCTGATCGACGGCGTCCTCGGACCACTCGGCCATGGGCGTGCCGAACTGCCCCTCGACGCCGGCGTTGTTGTAGGCGACGTCGAGGCGACCGAACTTGCCGACGGCGGTCTCGACGAGGGATTCGATGTCGCCGGGCTTGGCGACGTCGGTCCTTTGGAAGTGGGCCTTGCCGCCGGCGGACTGGATCGCCTGCACGGTCTCCTGGCCGGCCTTCTCGTTGCGGTTGCCGAGGACGAGGGTGGCGCCCCTGCGGGCGAACGCGACGGCCGCGTCGCGTCCGATGCCCGAGCCTGCGCCGGTGATGAGCACGACCTTGGCTTGAAACGTCGTCATGTGATCGATCTCCGTGGTTGGGAGCCCTGTGGCCCGCGCGGGGGCGCGCGGGACGGATATATCGATAGGCGTCGATATAGCCCGCGGTCAAGCATCGAAGATCGTCGATATATCGGGGCGGGCGGCCGGCGGGGCTGTTCAGCGCTTTCGGGCGGGTCGCTTGCTCTCGGCGGGGGGGGGCTTGGGCGGGGTTTTTCCGCGCAAGGATTCGGCGAAACCTCGCAACGCCGCGCGATCGACCGACAGGTGGTGGAAGAGGCCCTCGCGTCGGACGCGGATGAGGCCGGCCCGCTCGAGTGTGCGGAGGTGGTGTGAGATGGTGGCCTGGGAGAGGTGGAACCGCCGGCAGACGTCGGAGCAGGTCATTTCTTTCGCGCGTGCGATCTCGTGGAGGATGCGGCAGCGCGCCTCGCTGGAGAGCGCCTTCGCGATCGCGGCGGTGCGCCGGAAGTCCGGTGTCGTGGTGTTCCGTGCCTTAGCCACGGTCCTTCAGCGGGATGTAGGCGACGTCGTGGGGGCCGATGTATTCGGCGGCGGGGCGGATGAGTCGGTTGGTGGCGAGCTGTTCGATGCAGTGGCCGGCCCAGCCGGAGATGCGGGAGAGCGCGAACATGGGTGTGAAGAGGTCGAGCTCGAGGCCGAGGGAGTGGTAGGTGGTGGCGGAGTAGAAATCGACGTTGGGGTAGATGCCCTTGGCGGCGACGGCGTCGTGCATGATCTTTTCGATCTTGGCGGACATGGCGTAGAGGTTCTGGTTGCCGGTGTCCTTGGAGAGCTGCTCGGCGAGCGTTTTGAGGTACGTGGCGCGCGGGTCGTAGGCTTTGTAGACGCGGTGTCCGAAGCCCATGATCTTCTTCTTGTTCTCGAGTGCGTCCTTCATGAAGGCGTCGACCTTGTCGAGAGAGCCGATCTCGTTGAGCATGACCATGACGCCCTCGTTGGCGCCGCCGTGGAGGGGGCCACGGAGCGCGCCGATGGCGCCGGACATGGCGGAGTAGATGTCGGAGAGGGTGGAGGCGATGACTCGTCCGGTGAAGGTGGAGGCGTTGAGCCCGTGGTCTGCGTGGAGGATCATGCAGACGTCGAAGGCGCGCTCCATGGTTGGGGTGGGCTTTGCGCCGTTGAGCATGTAGAGGAAGTTTGCGGCGAAGGAGAGCGAGGGGTCTGGCTTGACGGGGTCCTTGCCGTGGCGCATGCGGTCGAACGCGGCGATGATCGCGGGGGCCTTGGCGAGGATGTTGAGTCCCTTGGCGCGATAGGCGTTGAGGTCGGTGGAGTTGGGGTCCGGATCGAGGAGGGCCATGGCGGAGACGGCGGTGCGGAGGGCGTGCATGGGCTGCGCGCTCTTGGGGAAGGAGCGGAGGAGGGCCTCGATTTCGCTGGGGAGCGCGTACTGCGCGCGGAGTTCCTTGACGAAGGCGTCGAGTTCGGACTTCTTGGGGAGACGGCCGTTCCAGAGGAGGTAGACGGTTTCTTCGAACGAGGCGTTGCGCGCGAGGTCGTCGATCGCGATGCCGACGTACTCGAGGATGCCCTTCTCGCCGTTGATGTAGGACATCCGCGTTTCTGCGGCGACGACTCCCTCCAACCCCTTGGTCGCGGTGCTCATGGTCTGATTTCTCTCGTGTGCGTATCGATTCGCGTTCGGCAGTGGCGGTGAGCCGACGCCCGGAGCTGCGATCCCCCCGGTTGGGCGTCGGAACGCCGACTATAGAGGTGAGGCACGGCGCGGGCAACGCGGCGGAACGGTGGTAGTCTGGGCGGAGCCGCATGCTCATCCAGGGATCGTTGCTGCGAGACCCCCGAACCCCGCCGACGCCGGGATGGCTGCGCGTGGAGCGCGGGCGCATCGTTGAGGTGGGTGAGGGCGATCCGGCGCGGGGCGCGCGGGCGGATCTCGGCGGGTCGGGTCGTGTGATCTGCCCGGCGTTCATCGACGCGCACACGCATCTCCCCCAGTTTCCGGCGGTGGGATGCGACGGGATGCCGCTGCTGGAGTGGCTGGACAGGGTGGTGTTCCCGGCGGAGCGGTGGTGGGGGGCCGGGGGGTGGAAGAGCGTGCTGCAGGGGGCGTTGCGGGCGTTGGTGCGGGAGGGGACGCTGGGGGTGGCGGCGTACCTGACGAGCCACGCGGAGGCGTCGCGGGGGGCGCTGGATGTTCTTGCGCGGTCAGGACTTCGGGGCGCGGTGGGTCGGGTGCAGATGGATCGGGGGGCGCCGGAGGATTTGACGGCGGAGGACCGGTGGAGGCGGGAGCAGCGGCCGATTCCCGGGCCTGTGCTGGAGGGGGGCGGGCGGATCGAAGCGTCAGCGAATCCGAGGTTTGCGCTCGCATGCACGGAGGAGTTGCTGGCGGAGATCGGTTGGCTGGCGCAGGAGCGGCCCGGTCTGGTGGTGCAGACGCATCTGTCGGAGGACCTGGGCGAGGTTTCGCGGGTGGCGTCGATGTACGGGGGCGATGCGCACTACACGGGTGTGTACGAGCGGTTCGGTTTGCTCGGCGCGCGCACGCTGCTGGCGCATGCGTGTCACCTGACGGACGCGGAGTGGGAGCTGATCGTCGCGCGGAGGAGCGTGGTGGCGCATTGTCCGACGGCGAATCTTTTTCTGAAGTCGGGGATGTTCGACTGGGCGCGCGCACGGGAGCACGGGGCGCGGGTGGCGCTGGGGAGCGACGTTGCGGCTGGTCCGGATGTGGCGATGCCGAGGGTGGCGCGGTCGATGATCGAGACGGCGAAGGCGAGATCGATGCTGACGGGGCGGGCGTGTGTGATACCGACGCCTGCTGAGGGGTGGGAGATGATCACGCGGGGGAACGCTGAGGCGTTGGGTTGGGACGACATGGGTCGGCTGGAGGTGGGCGCGAGCGCGGACGTGCTGGTGCTGCGTCCGCCGGCGACGTGGTTCGACGAGCATCTGGTGGGCCGTTTGCTCTACGGATGGGATTCGGGGCTGATCGAGTCGCGCGTGCTTGGGGGTGAGCGGGAGCGTGTGGTGTCTCCCGATACCATCGTGGGAGCGTGATCCTTCCACTCGGGACAGATCGGCCGCTGAAGCGCCCCACGGTGGTGACGCACGGTCTGATCGTGGTGAACGCGCTGGCGTTCCTGGGGCAGATCATCGCGGCGCGCGGGTCGGGCGGCGTGGACGTCGTGTTCGAGCGGTTCGCGCTGCACCCGGAGGCGCTGACGTGGTGGGGGTTCGTGACGTATCAGTTTCTGCACGCGGACGCGCTGCACATCGCGGGGAACATGCTGTTCCTGTGGTGCTTCGGGCCGAACGTGGAGGACCGTCTGGGACGGGTGTGGTTCCTGCTCTTCTACCTGCTGGGGGGTTGCGCTGCGGGGGGGCTGCACGCGCTGTTTGAGTCGAGCCCGGTGATCGGGGCGAGCGGTGCGATCTCGGCGGTGACGGGGGCGTATCTGGTGCTGTTCCCGCGGACGCAGGTGAAGGTGTTCCTGTTTTTCTTCCTGATCGGGATTTTTCACATCCCGGCTGCGTGGTTCCTGGGCGCGTCGATCGCGTGGGACGTGGTGTTCAACTCCGGTCGGGGGAGCGGGGTGGCGGTGGGGGCGCACATCGGTGGGTACATCTTCGGCGGCGTGGTGTCGTTTGCGTTGCTCGGCAGCGGTCTGCTGCGGCGTGAGACGTACGACATGTTCTCGATCGCGAAGCAAGCGCATCGGCGTCGGGTGTTCAAGGGTGAGGTGGCGCGCGGTCGATCGGCGTGGTCGGGTGAGCACGGGATGGGAACGCGCGACGGGAAGCAGAGCGCGGCGGATGCGCGCGGTGTGGAGCTGCGCGCCGGGGTGCATCGCGCGATCGAGTCGAAGGATGCGGGTGCGATGGCGTCGGCGTATCGGTTGTGGCTGGCGCACGAGCCGGACGGGACGCTGTCGCGCGAGACGCAGCTTGAGCTGGCGAACCGGCTGTACGCGGGTGAGGAGAAGGACCTGGCCGCGAGCGCGTACCAGGGCTTCTTGGCGAGGCACCCGGGCGATCCGGAGGCTCCGCTGGTGCGGTTGATGCTGGCGTTGATCTGTGCCCGACACCAGAACGATCCGGTGCGTGCGAAGGCGTTAGCGCGCGAGGCGATGTCTGGGCGATTGACGTCGGATCAGCGGGCGCTGTGCGAGGCGCTGCTGTCGGAGCTGGGTTAGCGCAAGGAGCGGCACGTGCAGGCGAGAACGCGCATCAAGATCTGTGGGATTCGGGACGGTGAGACGGCGTGGGCGGCGATCGAGGCGGGCGCGGATGCGCTCGGGTTCGTGTTTCACGAGGGCTCGCCGCGGTTCATTGAGCCGGGGGAGGCGTACGGGATCGTGCGTGCGTTGCCGCCGATGGTGGCGTCGGTCGGGCTGTTCGTGAACGCGTCGGAGGAGCGGTTCTATGAGTTGTGCGAGACGTGTCCGACGGACTATGCGCAGCTGCATGGGGAGGAGAACGAGGCTCTGGTGCGGGCGTGCGGGCCGAGGGTGATCAAGGCGGTGCGGTTCGACGGGTCGACGATCGGCGCGGAGCTGTCGCGTTGGTCTGCGTTGGATGAGGTGGATGCGATCCTGGTGGACGGTTCGTCGGGCGGGAAGGGGACGGCGTTTGACTGGGGGGCGTTGGATGCGGCGCGGGAGCACGCGGGCGATCGGGCGTTGTTCGTCGCGGGGGGCTTGACGCCGGAGAACGTGGGGGAGGCGGTTCGGCTTGCGCGGCCGTACGCGGTGGACGTGTCGAGCGGCGTGGAGCATCCTGGTCGCGCCGGGGAGAAGGACGCCGCGCGGATTCGTGCGTTTTGTGAAGCGGTGCGTGTCGCGGACGAGATGGTTGCGGGCGGCCATTGACTTCGGGTCGTGGTTGCGCTAGGAAGAACTAGGTCGCGAACCTCGGGGCGTTTGGGGGAACGCGGCATCTGACACATCGGCCTGCGGTAGACGGCGCGGCGGAGCGCACGTCGTCGTGCGGGCTCAGGAGTCGTGCCATGCAGCGCGAAGACGATCATGTTCCCCGGCCACCCGGAGCGGCTCGGAACTCTGGGACACGGGGTCCGCGGGCATCGGAGGCAGCCGGCGATGTGGGCGAGGAGGCGTGCGAGGACGTGCGTGCGCGCGTGGAGCACTCGGAGGTGGTGGGGGAGTTTGACGGCGTGTGCAGCACGCGTCACGTGAAGATCTGGGAGCGGCGGCGCCAGACGGGCGAGACGGTGCGCGGCGCGCACGATCTCGGGAGCGTTGCGGAGCCGATGTCCTGACGATCAGGGCGTTGGAGTGAATGACGTAGTGGGGGCGAGGTCGCAGGCCACGAACTGGCCGGGCTTGAACTGCGCTGCTCGCTGTGCTTCGTTGGTGCGGCAGACGACGGGGAATGCGTCGTGGGGCGCGATGGTGACGGTGTCGGCTGCGGGGTCGACGGCGAGAATGGTTCCCTGGATGCGACGGGGGCGGCCGTAGATGGGCTCGATGAACCGTCCGCCGGTGGTGACGACGTCGATGCGTCGGGCCTGGGCGCGGACGAGGCCTCGGATGCGCTTGCCGACTTGGGTGGTGGGCGCGGCGTCAACGGCGAGGGTGATGCGGTAGTCGGAAGCGGGGAGGAGAAGCACGACGCGGCCGTCGGGGGCCTCGGCGAGGGTGGCGCGGGCGTGGAGCGTGTCGGGCGAGGCGTTCATCGCGGTGGTGTCGGGCATGTTGTGCTCATCGTACCGGCTGTGCGGACGGGTCTGACGCGGGCGTGCGCATGGCGAGGAAGTTGGCGAGGAGGCGAGGGCCGTCGAGCGTGAGGAAGGACTCTGGGTGGAACTGGACGCCCTCGAGCGGGGCGGGGCTGACGGCGGGGGGGAGCGTGCTCGGCTTCTCGTCTGCTCGCGTGGATGGCCAGTCGCGGCGGAGTCCCATGACGATGCGGCGCGTGCCGGCGGGTTGTGAATCGTCGGGCTCGTCGGTCCACGCGGAGACGGTCCAGCCCTGTGACGGGACGGTGTGGGGGAGGACGCAGAGGGAGTGGTAGCGTGTCGCTGTGAAGGGGTTTGGGAGGCCTGCGAAGACGCCGAGGTTGTCGTGGTGGATGGGGCTGGTCTTGCCGTGCATGACCCTTGGCGCGCGGTCGACGGTCATGCCGGAGGTGAAGCCGATGCACTGGTGGCCGAGACAGACGCCGAGGATGGGCACAAGGCCTGCGAAGCGGTTGAGGATGTCGTTGGAGACGCCGGCTTCCTTGGGTGAGGCGGGCCCGGGGGAGATGATGATGTGTGAGGGCTTGAGGGCCGCGGCCTGATCGGGGGTGATCTCGTCGTTGCGGACGACGCGGACGTCGAGTGTGGGGTCGAGTTCGCCGAGTCGCTGGACGAGGTTCCAGGTGAAGGAGTCGTAGTTGTCGATGAGGAGGATCATGTGGGGGTCGCGTGTCCTTTGTCGGGAAGGGTAATGCGCGTGGGTTGGGGGCGCCGAGGGCTGTGTGATGCGACGAGCACGCCCGGTCAGACGCGCCCGCGAACCCAGGGCGCGCCTGCCGGGCGCGAGTGCGTGTTGCCGGGTGGCGGGTCCGGCGTGAGTTGTCAGGCGGCTTCGGCGACGCCGTCGAGGGTGACGTAGAAGAGCTTGTTGGTGATGGGGTACGGGAGTCGCTTGTAGTCGTGGTCGATGCGGCCCTTGAGCCGGTCGACGAACGGCATCGGCGCGCGGGAGATGGCGAGGAACATGTCTCGTGCGGGGGTCGCGACGAGGAAGTCTCCGCCGAGCTTCGGCGCGAGTTCGTGGTGGAGGTTGGAGAGGAGGAGTCGTGCGGCGTCGTATCCGTCCTGCTGGGTGAGGATGAAGGCGCGGCCGCCCTCCTTGGACTCGACCATCTGGAAGCGGAGCTTTGGCGCGTAGGCGTCGAGGTTGTGTCGCGCGATGGCCTCGAGGTCTTCGGGGACGAGTCCCCAGCGGACCATCTGCTCGGTGGTGATGCTGACGGTCATGTTGGGCAGGTCGATGACGAAGAGGACGACGGTGCCGTTGACGTAGGGGACGTAGGCGACGAGTTCGCGTGTGAGTCGGTTGAAGATGGACTCTGGCTGGATGCGCGGCATGATGCGTGCGCGTGCCATGTCGAGGGGCATCGCTGCGGCGGACATGGTGTCGCCGGCGAAGAGGTGCTCGAGATACTGCTCGACGATCTCGGCGCCGTGCTCGGGGTCGTGGGCGACGAGCCGGTAGAGGTTCTCGAGGTCGAGCCGTCGTCCGTCGACGACGAGTTCGGTGGGTGCGACGAGCTCGACCTGAAGCTCTGGGTGGAGCCTTCGCAGGATGGTGGTGACCTGTTCGGCGAAGGCTTCGGGTTCTTTGGGCATCGCGGCCATGAACGGCACTCCCCTCGCGCCGGGCGGACTGCCCGGGGCGGCGCTCTCCGGAGGGGTTCCATCGGAAAAAGCATGCGCCCGATGCACGGCGGGTGCAGAAGTTTGTGCTCCCCTCTGGGCGCCGTTTCCGGCGTCCCGACGATTGCCCCTCCAGCACGCGCATATTCGCGGGCGTAGGCTGTTGGGATGCAACGAATGTGTCGAGTCGGTGAGTCGGGCGGGCCCATAACGGTGGGTGCGGATCAGCCGTTGTTGGTGATCGCGGGACCCTGTGCGTTGGAGTCGGAAGAGGTGTGCCTGGAGATCGGTCGGACGATGGGCGCGGCGTGCGCGAGCGCGGGGGTTCCGTACGTCTTCAAGGCGAGCTTCGACAAGGCGAACCGATCGAGCGCGGGATCTGCGCGAGGGCCCGGTGTGCGGGAGGGTGTGCGCACGCTGGGGCGTCTGCGTGACGCGTTGGGCGTGCCGGTGACGACGGACGTTCACCTTCCGGAGCAGGCGGAGCCGGTGGCGCGGGTGGTGGACCTGCTGCAGGTGCCGGCGTTTCTGTGTCGGCAGACGGACTTGCTCGTGGCGTGCGGGGAAGCGGGGGCGCGGCACAAGCGCGCGGTGAACGTGAAGAAGGGGCAGTTCATGGCGCCGGGGGAGATGGTGGGGCCGATCGAGAAGCTATCGCGTGCGGGGTGTCACAACGTGATGGTGACAGAGCGCGGGACGTTCTTCGGGTATCACCGTCTGGTGAACGACTTTGCTGGGGTTGTGGACCTGATGGAGGTGATGGGTGAGAACTCTCCGCCGGTGTGCTTCGATGCGACGCATTCGACGCAGCTGCCTGGGGCCGGGTCGGGGGTGTCGGGTGGCAGGCCTGAGCGGGCGGCGCCGCTGGCGCGGGCGGCGGTGGCGGTGGGTGTGCATGCGGTGTTCATGGAGTGTCACCCGGAGCCGAGGAAGGCGGTGAGCGACGCGGCGACGTCGCTCGGGCTGGACGAGGCGGCGGGGCTGGTCGGCGAGCTTGTTCGATTGCGGGAGGTGGCGCGACGTGGCGTTCGCGCTACACTGACGCCATGAATTGCGACGTGGAGGGATGCAACAACGAGGCGACCGTCCACGAGGTGACGATCAAGGGCGGGAAGAAGGTGGAGAAGCATCTGTGCGACGAGTGCGCGCGGAAGCAGGGCGTGGTGGTGCAGATGTCGAGCCCGCCGATCTCTGAGCTGTTGACGAAGTTCTTGGGCGCGACGACGCAGGGCGAGGCGCAGGAGGTGGCGACGGAGCGAGCGGGTTGCTCGTCGTGCGGGATGACGTGGGCGAAGTTCCGTCAGGGCGGGCTGCTGGGCTGCGCGTCGTGCTACGAGCGGTTTGAGAAGGAGCTGACGCCGCTGATCGAGCGTGCGCACGAGGGGGGGACGCAGCACGTTGGGAAGACGCCGAAGGCCGCGGGGGCCGAGGCCGGGGCGCGGGTGCGGCTGGCGGACCTTCGGAAGCGGCTGTTGGAGGCGGTGCAGCAGGAGCGGTATGAGGAGGCGGCGCGTCTTCGTGACGAGCTCCGTGCGGCGAGCGAGGAGCTGGCGTCGGCCGGGGAGACGGGGAAGGATGAGGGCGGCGCGGGCGAGCCGGTGCGTGAGAAGGAGGGTGGGGGTGCGCGGCCTGCGCGGAAGAAGAAGGGGGAGGGGGATTGATGAGCGGGACGCCGTTGCATCTCGGCGCGGAGTGGCTGCGCGCGGTGGGTCAGGAGTCGGACGTGGTGATGTCCTCGCGCGTGCGGCTGGCGCGGAATCTGTCGGACATCGCGTTTCCGAACTCGGCGTCGGCGGAGCAGAAGCGCGAGGCGCTGGGCCTGCTGAAGCGGGCGACGACGGAGGGGGGGATCGAGGCGTCGTTCGGGGAGTCGAAGGACGAGGCGCGGCTGCTGTGGATCGATCTGACGCAGATATCGCCGACGGAGCGGGCGATGTTGTACGAGCGTCACCTGATCTCGAAGCAGCACGCGAAGGGTGACGAGCCGCGGGCGGTGCTGGTGTCGGCGCCGGACGAGTGGTTGTCGGTGATGGTGAACGAGGAGGATCATCTGCGGATGCAGGTGATGCGGAGCGGGCTGGCGTTGTCGGAGGCGTTCGAGCGGATCAATCGGGTGGACGACACGATCGAAGGGCGAGTGTCGTACGCGTTCTCAGCGCGGTTTGGGTATCTGACGGCGTGCCCGACGAACGTGGGGACGGGGATCCGGGTGTCGGTGATGCTGCATCTGCCGGCGTTGCGGCTGGCGGGGGAGATGGACAAGGTTCGGCGCGCGGCGAAGGCGATGAACCTTGCGGTGCGTGGGTTTTACGGGGAGGGTTCGGAGGCGGCCGGGGACATCTATCAGATCAGCAACCAGACGACGCTTGGACGCACGGAGCGGGACATCTTGCACGACTTCGAGCGTCAGATCGTGCCGCAGGTGATCGACTACGAGCGGGCCGCGCGGGAGTCGTTGCTGCGCAAGCGTCGCGTGATGTTCGAGGACAAGGCGCAGCGGGCGTTGGCGATGTTGCGGTCGGCGCGGCTGATGTCGTCGGAGGAGGCGTTGCAGGCGTTGAGCCTGGTTCGTCTTGGTCTGCACACGCGCGTGCTCACGGGCGTGGAGGCGAACGCGGTGCACCAGCTGGTGTTGCTGGTGCAGCCGGCGCACCTGCAACGCGCGATGGGCAGGGACATGGACCAGGGCGAGCGTCGTGAAGCGCGGGCGACGCTGTGCCGAGAGCGGCTGGGCGGAGCGTGAGTCATGTCGTGCTCGTCGTTGGATGACGGCGGGTCGATCTCCGGCGGGGAGCGTGGGTTTGTGTGGCCGCCCCGGGGCCTCGGCAGCGAGGTTGCGACGTGCGATGCGGACGGCGAGCGTGCGGACTTGCGGCCCGGCGTGGCGATCGGGCCGAAACGGGGCTTTCGCACGCGGGTTTCGGACGCGATGTGGGCGGTGGAGCGTGAGTGGCTTGTGCCGACGGCTTCGCCGCTCGCCAGGCGGATGGAGTCGAGCGGGTGGAGGCCAGATGCGCCGGGGGTGTACTGCGATCGGTGCGGTGAGACGTGCGGCCCGTATGAGACGAGTGAGTTCGGGTGCGCGGCGTGTCATGGGAAGCATCTGGGCTGGGATCGATTCGTTCGTCTGGGTGCGCACGAGGACTGCCTGCGGGAGTGGGTGCATGAGGTGAAGTTCGAGCGCGGCGCCCGGCTTGGGTATGAGCTGGGGCGCAGGCTGGGAGTGAGCCTGCGTGCGGCGGGCGTGCTCGAATGCGGTCGGGTGTGCGTGACGCCTGTTCCGGCGCATTGGAGTCGGCGTGTGACGCGGGGGGTGGATCATGCGGGCGTGATCGCGCTGGGCGTGGCGTCGGAGCTGCGGGCTCCGGTAGTGCAGGCGCTGCGTCGGCGGTGGGGGAGGAGTCAGCGTTCAGCGCCGGCCGGGGGGAGGGGGCGGAATGTGTCGAGGGCGTACGCGGCGCGAGGTCGGGTGCGGGGATTGGGGGGCATGACGGTGATTCTTGTGGATGACGTGCGGACAACGGGAGCGACGCTTCGCGCGTGCGTGCGGGCGTTGCGCGGGGGTTCGGGAGGGGCGGTATTTGCGGGGGTTTGGGCGGGGGTTGTGGGGGTGGCGTCGCACGGACCTGCGCGGCAGGAGGCGGGTTTGGGGGTCGTAGATGGGGGTTTGGGGGCTTGAGTTTTCCACGAGAGAAGCAGGGCGGCTTGACAGGCGACGGGCGTTTGCTAATGTGTCTGACCCGCTACTCAACGGGACCGGGGTTGGTGCCGGCTGGTGGACACCCGCCGACATCGTCGTCTTTGGCAAGTGAACAGTCGGGTAACGCCGCGAGAATGGTGCGGGAGCGAACGGTCTGTACGGACCGGCCAAGCAAAGGCAAACGCTCTCGTAGACACGCCTCGGGGGGTCACAGCCCCCCCGTGTCGGACCATCTCGTGCCACAAGTCGATTTCTTTTTGAGAAGTCAGATTTGAAGTGATTGTCCGAATCGCGGGGCTTTTGCCGGCCTCGCGGTCCTTCCTGAGGCTCTTCGGAGTCAAGGGTTGGACGACCGCCGGCCCGTCGGGAGCGATCCCGTTCGGGTTGGAATAGAACAGGCAAACGCTTCTTTTGAGGCTTAACCACGGGGCTTGCTCCGTGGGCCAAGAAAATCAATTGAAGAGTTTGATCCTGGCTCAGATTGAACGCTGGCGGCGTGGCTAAAGCATGCAAGTCGAACGAGAACCCAGCAATGGGGGACAGTGGCGGAAGGGCGAGTAATGGCTTTCTACGTGCCCCGAGGTGAGGGATAGGCAGGGGAAACTCTGCGTAATACCTCATGTGATCTCCGGATGAAAGGCTTCGGCCGCCTCGGGATCGGGAAAGCTCCTATCAGGTAGTTGGTGAGGTAACGGCTCACCAAGCCGACGACGGGTAGGGGGTGTGAGAGCATGACCCCCCGCATCGGGACTGAGACACTGCCCGGACTCCTACGGGAGGCTGCAGCGACGAATATTCCGCAATGCGCGAAAGCGTGACGGAGCGACGCCGCGTGCAGGATGAAGCGGCTCTGCCGTGTAAACTGCTGTCAGGGGACGGAAACCATGATCATCCCCAAAGGAAGGGCCTGCTAATCTCGTGCCAGCAGCAGCGGTAATACGAGAGGCCCGAGCGTTAATCGGAATCACTGGGCTTAAAGGGTGCGTAGGCGGGCTTGTAAGTGTCTTGTGAAATCCCTCGTTTCAAGCGGGGAACTGCGGGGCATACTGCAAGCCTTGAGGTTGGTAGAGGCCGTCGGAACGCTAGGTGGAGCGGTGAAATGCGTAGATATCTAGCGGAACGCCAGAGGTGAAGACGGACGGCTGGGCCAATCCTGACGCTGAGGCACGAAAGCGTGGGGAGCAAACAGGATTAGATACCCTGGTA
>CAYPGJ010000027.1:0-29348 GCA_964410465.1 uncultured Phycisphaeraceae bacterium
CTCGGCCTCCGGGTCCGCCTGGGCCTGGTCTACCGGCGCGTGGGGGGCCTCCGGGCCGGCCGCCGCGCGGGGGGCCGCGTCGTGGGCCGGCCATTCGTCGTTTGGTGTCTTCGACGACGTCGCGTGCGCCCTGCTCCGTGAGTGCGCCGTGCTCGCGTTCGTTGAAGAGGAGGTTTCCGACGATGGGGTCGAACTCGTCGCGCACCTGCTTTGCGGATTGCTTTTTGAAGTGCTTTGTCATCCGTATGCGTTCGACTTCGCGTCCGAACTTCATTTTGACGAGATAGACGCGGCCTAGGTCGGTGCCGTCTTCGTTCTGGAACCAGATGAAGCCGGGCTTGTCGCCGATCGGCGGCCTGATGACGAATGAGCGGGGCGGGGATGCTGGCGGTGTCGGTGCGGGTGCGTCGTTCATCAGACGGATGATCCTGCGGCAACGGGTTTTGGGTTGAGTTGTTCGGGAGCGTGGGGATTGGCGCGGCGTAGGTTTGAGCGTCGAGCTCTGGGGGCATCGTACGTGTTGTGGGAGCGAAGACGCAAGACGGCGGGCAGGAGAAGTACGGTGGCGGTCCAGACGGCGGCGAGGCCGAGGGTCATGACGAGGCCGAGGGATCGGATGCCGCGGTGCTCGGCGGTGAGCATTGCGGCGAAGCCGATGATGGTGGTGGCGAGCGTGAAGGTGATGGCTCGCCCTGCGCCGCCGGCGAGTCCTGCGGGCTTATCGGCGGGTTGTTGGATCCATCGGTGGACGGCGTTGACGCCTGCGGTGACGCCGAGGCCGAGGATGAGGGGGGCGACGATGGTGTTGGCGAAGTTGAGTGGGATGTGGAGGGCGCCGAGGAGTGAGAGGAGCACGAGGATGGCGACGGCGACGGGGAGGAGCGCGCAGAGGACGTTTGGGAGCGAACGGAAGTCGAAGAGCAGGGTGGCGATGATGGCGAGTGCGGCGAGCAGGGCTGCGTAGGCGTTGGCGTTGGTGATGAGCTTGGCGGACTGAAAGATCTGGTTGGTGGGCCCCGTGGCGCTGGGAGCGAGGTCGAGGACGGCGTTCATGAAGGGGGCGAGGTGTTCGGGGGCGAGGACGCTCTGGTTGGGTCCGGCGGATCTGGGGAAGACGCGGAGGAGGAGGGAGCCGTCGGCGCCCACGAACTGCTGACGGAGTGCGTCGGGGAGCTGCGCGATGGTTGGGGGCGTGGCGTTTCGGAGAGCGTTGACGGTGTGGGCGAGTTGTTGGCGGTCGCGTTGGAAGGCGTCGTTGATGTTGGCGAGTGCGGCGTCGGGGATGTCGGCGAGCGCGCGGGCCGCGGCGGCGAGTTCGGGATCGACGGCGTGGTATGCCTGCGCGAGCTGCGAGGCGGGGACACGTGGGTCGAAGGCGTCCGCGGTGGGGAGTGGGTCAGGAGGCGGCGGGACGGTGGCGAGGATGGATTGCTTCTGTGCGAGCTGATCGGGGAAGAGGACTCCGGCCGCGGAGACGTCGGAGACTTCGGGGATTGCGCGGAGTTTCCGGGTGAGCGTGCGCGCTTCGTCGGCGGACGCGGCGAGGACGACGGCGTGCCAGACGGAGCGTTCGTCGTCGGCGGAGAGTCGGCGTTCCCAGCGGACGGATTCGGCGGCGTCGGGGAGGAGTTTGAGGAGGTCGGTGTCGTAGCGGACGCGGAGCGCGAAGGGGGTGAGCGCGAGGAGGAGGATGGCCCAGATGGCGATGGTGGCTTTGGGATGGCGGTCGATGGCGTTGAGTCGGCCGGAGAGGAATGGTCTGGAGGTCCCGCCGTGTCGGGCTCTGAGTCGCTTTTCGGGAGAGGAGAGGAGGACGAGCGCGGCTGGGAAGGCGGAGAGTGAGAGGACGGTGCAGAGGAGGACGCCGCCGGCGGCGATGAGGCCGAGTTCCGCGACGCCTGCAAAGGGTGTGAGCGCGGTGGCGGCGAAGGCGAGGGCGGTGGTGATGGCGCCGGTGAGGATTCCCGGGCCAGCGGAGCGGAAGGAGTTGAGGATGGCGCGCGGCATGTGCTCGTGGTCGGGGTGTGTGACTTCGAGTCGCGCGATGAGGTGGACGGTCATGTCGGCGCCGAGCCCGACGAGCATGATCATGAAGACGATGGAGAGGACCTGGAGGCGTCCGACGGCGATGGTGGCCCATGCGAAGGAGGCGGCGAGGCCGAGGAGGAGCGAGGCGATGATGAGGAGTGGGATGGAGAGGCGTCGGTAGACGGCGATGGAGAGGAGGGTGATGCAGAGGGTGGCGAGGATGGAGGCGCGTGTGGCGTCGCTGGTGGAGAGCGTGGTTTCGTCGGCTTCGAGGACGGGTACGCCGGTGACGCCGGCGGAGATGGAGGCGTAGCGGGGATCGCGTTGGAGGGTTGCGAGGTGATCGCGGATGGAGGCGACGGCGGAGGCTTTGTTGGAGTTGACGGAGGCGGCGGCGTCGGCGTTTGCGCGGAGTGAGACGAGGACGAGTGCGAGGTTTCCGGAGGGGGTGGTGAGTCGTTGTGTGGGGGGAACGTCGAGGAGGAGGGGCGCGTCGGGGTGCGCGGCGACGTATGCGGCGCGGGTGAGGAGGGTGGTGAGTTCGGTGCGGTCGGCGTCTTTAAGCGGTGCGGGTGAGAGGAGGGGGAGGGAGAGGAGATGGGCGAGGGAGGGCGCGGCGAGCGCGGGTGCGGAGCGCTTGAGAGAGGCGGCGATGGATTGGATGCGGTCGAGTGGTTCGGAGAGCGCGAGTCCTGGGGGCGTGTCGGCGGTGGGGAAGCCTGCCGTGACGGCGCTGACGTTGGCGGTGTCGGCGCGGAGACGTTCTTCGAGGGAGTTGAGGAAGGAGGAGATGAGCGGGGAGTTGGGGTTGCTTTGGGTGTCCACGACGATGACGGCGTCGTCCCAGCGCGGATAGTGCTTTTTGAATTCGGCGTAGCGGCGTTGCCAGGGGAGGGAGGGGTCGATGAGCTTGTCGCGGTCGGACTCGAAGGAGAGGTTGAGTGCGGCGTAGGCGGCGGAGAGCGCGGCGAGGGTGATGCAGAGGACGAGGGTGAGGCGTGGACGGGCGGTGATGGCCTTGGCCCATGCGGAGAGGAGGCGTCGTCGTGCGGCGTGGAGTTTGGCGCGTGGGCGCATGGGAGGTGATGGTGTGCGGGGTGGGAGAGCAAGGCAAGGGGCGGCGTGGATGAAACCGAGGGGGGCGCGTTGGCGAGTATTCTGGCTGGGGACGGGGCGCAACGTCGGGAGCGGCAGATGTCAGAGCATGGCGGGAGCGTGGAGTCGGGGCTGCGGACGGAGGCGCCGCACGGGCTGAGCGTGCAGCAGCGGGTGTATCTGTGGCTCGCGGGGATCTTCGTGACGTCGTTGGTGATCGCGGACATCACGGGGAGCAAGTTCTTTCATTTCGGGGAGGTTTCGCTGCTTGGGCGCAGCGTGGCGCTGGAGCACTCGGTGGGGATGTTCGCGTTCCCGGTGACGTTTCTGTTGACGGACCTGGTGAACGAGTACTACGGGTCGAAGGGGGCGCGGCGGATCACGTTCCTTGGGCTTGGGATGGCGGCGTACGCGTTTGTGTTGATTTATCTGGCGCGGCTGGCGCCGCCGGCGCCGGCTGGTCGGACGTTTGTTGCGGAGGATCATTTTCAGTCGGTGTTCGCGATGTCGAACCGGTTGTACGTGGCGTCGCTGACGGCGTATCTGGTGGGGCAGATGAGCGACATCGGGATGTTCTGGGTGTTCAAGAAGCTGACGAAGGGGAGGATGTTGTGGCTGCGTGCGACGGGGTCGACGGTGGTGTCGCAGGCGCTGGACTCGCTGACGATCTCGTTTGTGCTGGGGTACGGGACGCTGCTTGCGAGCGGTGAGAGGGCGACGACGGGGTTCATTCTGGAGACGGCGGCGAAGGGGTATGGGCTGAAGTTCGCGATCGCGGTGGGGATCACGCCGCTGATCTATGTGGGCCACGGGGTGATGAAGAGGTGGTTCGGGCTGAAGCCGGTGCGGCTGGACTGAGGGGAGAGGCGGGGGGGCGGGCGGGGCTGTTCGGGGCATTTTCATGGGAAAATCGCGGGGTTTTGGGGAGTTTTGGCGGGAGTCTTGATCGGGGGACGGGGGCGCGTGATAGTGGGTGTTGATCGTGCGGCTTTGGAGGAGGCCGCGCGGCGAATACAAGTGAAGGAGGACGCGCGATGAACGTGCTTGTTCGTTCGTGTCGGATGGCGGCGGTGGCGGCGATGTGCGCGATCGGGTGGTGTGCGTCTGCGCAGGTGATGCTGAGCGGGGAGGGTTCGAAGGACGGCGGATCGGCGGTGACCAACGCGGGGATGGTGCAGCGGTTGGAGGCGGGATCGTACGGCGAGGAGGGGTGCTTCCCGCCGTGCCAGTGCATCGTGCATCACATCGGTCCGGCGCGCGGGGTGTGGCGGATGACGCCGATGGGCTCGACGACGAACGGCATGCTGGAGTTTCGGGTGGACGAGGTGGAGTGGATCGTGGGGTGGAACACGCTGGGAGAGCAGCGGGTTCGGGGGCGCGGGGTGTATCGGGTGTCGCACCCGGCGCTCGCGTCGCCGCTGCCTGCGCGGCAGCAGCTGGTGCTGGAGTTGTCGGTGAACGATCAGCCGGCGCGACGGTTTGACAGCGGTCTTGTCACGACGAGCGCGGTGTTTCCGCGGATCGAGGCGACGATCTCGGCGAACAACATGGTGTGCTACGACACGGTGTTCCACGTGAGATCGGGGCCCGTGCCGGCGCGGGAGGTGGCGGTGTACGGGTTGCGTGGCGCGACGTTCATGGAGGGGTGCTATCCGCCCTGTCTGTGCCCGATCTCGTCGAGGCCGGTGGAGGGGACGATGCTGGTGGTTCCGATGCGCGGGGTGAGCGTGGCGCCGACGAACGCGAACCGGGAGTTCGGGGTGTTGAACGTGCGTTGGCGGTTTGCGTCGGCGCTCGCGCCGAGTCTGAACGAGACGATCACGGGGAGCGGGCTGTGGATCGTGGGTCCGCCGTCGGCGATCCCGGAGACGCAGGAGCGGCTGGCGCTGGATTTGAGGCTGCCGGGTGAGGCGGCGTCGAGGTTTGACAGCGGGTTGGTGCTGGTGGCGGCGCCGCCGCCGGTGATGGACCTGATGATTTCGGAGCACGGGATGGTGTGCCTGGATCGGGTGTTTCATGTGCGGGCGGGGCCGTTGCGGGCGAGCGCGGCGCCGAGCGGGAGCGTTGCGGACTGAGACGGCGCGGTGTTGACGGCGCATGAGAAAAGCCCCCGTTGTGGACGGGGGCTTTTTCGATGCGCGGGGCGTGGGCGGCGGTTAGTGGGTGGAGGCGCCGGTGAGTTCGTCGGCGAGGGCGTCGGCGTGGTAGACGTTGCGGAGGGCTTCGATGATGGCGCGGGAGTCGACGGAGACGGCGCGGGAGAGCTGTTCGTTGAAGGCGATGTCGGTGGCGAGGGAGTGGAGGTTGCCGTCGAAGATGAGACCGACGACTTCGCCGTGGATGTTGACGACTGGGCTGCCGGAGTTGCCGCCGATGATGTCGGCGGTGGAGACGAAGTTGTAGGGGGTGGAGAGGTTGAGTGAGGGCTTGGCTTTGATCCAGGAGTCGGGGAGGTCGAAGTTCGTTTGACCGGCGCGTTCTTGTGCGCGGTCGTAGAGGCCGGCGATGGTGGTGAAGGCGGGGATTTTCTGGCCGCCCTCTTCCCAGCCCTTGACGGGGCCGAAGGCGAGGCGGAGAGTGCCGGTGGCGTCGGGGTAGATGGATTCGCCGAAGAGGGCGAACTGTGCGGCGGCGATGCGTGCGTAGGCGTCGCGTTCGACGGCGTCGACGGTGTCTTCGGCGCGTTTGCGGTATTCGCGGAGTTCGGGGTCGAGGGCCTTGGCGAGTGTGATGAGGGGGTCGGTGGAGGCGTCGACGGCTTGCTTGCCGCCGTCGGCGAGGGCTTTGCGCGCGTCGATGTCTTTGAGGGAGGTGTTGCGGACGAGCTGCTCGGCGCGGGCGCGTGGGGAGAGGCCGTTGAGGGCCTTGAGGACGGTGGGGTCTTCGCCGCCGAGCTTTTCCGCGGCCCAGAGGAGTCCGGACTCGAGCTTCATGACTTCGAGTTCGTCGTAGATGGGGGCGGTGGTGAGGAGGCGGTTCATGAGGGAGTCGAGCGCGGCGTCGGAGAATTCGCGGAGTCGTTCGGCGTTGGGCTTGGGCTTCTCGTCGGCGAGGCGGACGAGGGTTTGCGCGATGGAGAAGAGTCGTGAGCCGCCGGAGATGGAGGAGAGGACGGTGGAGCGGGCGTAGAACTCACGGCTTGTGTTCATCGCGGAGGCGAGGTCGTCCCAGGCGGATGCCCACTGGGACTTCCACGCGGGGTTGTGATTGACGGCGTCGCGGAGGGTGGCTTCGGCGACGAGCTTTGCGTTGAAGACGGCGGGATCGAGGACGCCGGAGAGCTGTCCGGTGTTGCGTTTGCGGCCGTTCTCGACGCCGAGGAGATCGTCGTGGACGATGCGTGCGTTCTCGGCGCTGCGTCCTGCGAAGGTTTGGTATTTGATCTCGGTGCGCCAGATGCGTTCGAGGCCGAGGGGGAAGGCGACGTCGCGGAGGAATCGGAGGTGGTCGGCGGTGTAGAGGCGTCGGGTGCGCCCGGGGTGGCCGACGACGAAGGTGAGTTCGCCCTCGGAGGCGCCGGCCTTGGACCAGGAGAGGAAGTGTTCGGGGTTTACGGGCTGGTCGTTCTCGTAGATTCGGAAGAAGGTCATGTCGAGACAGAAGCGGGGGTACTCGAAGTTGTCGGTGTCTCCGCCGAAGAAGGCGATGGCCTGCTCGGGCGCGAAGACGACGCGGACGTCGTTGAATCGCTTGTAGGAGTAGAGGTGGTATCGGGCGCCGTTGTAGAGGGTGACGATCTGTGCGCGGAGGCCTGATTTGTCCTTGGCCTCCTGCTCGATGGTGGTCATGGCCTTGCGGCGCGCGGCGTTGGCTTCGGCGGGGGACTTGGCGGAGGCTGCGGCGGCGTTGACCTTGTCGGTGACGTCTTCGATGGTCCAGAGGACGGAGACCTCCATGTCTGGGACCTTGAGTTCGTCAGCGCGTGTTTTGGCGTAGTAGCCGTCGCGGAGGAGGTTTCGGTCGGCGGTGGAGAGCTTGTCGAGCGCGTCGGAGGCGACGTGATGGTTGGTCATGAGGAGTCCGTCGGCGGAGACGAGGGAGCCTGAGGCGCCCATGCGGACGGCGGACTTCTGGAGGTGCTCGAGCCAGGAGGAGGAGGGCTCGAAGCCGTAGCGCTCGCGGAGGAGCTTGAGGGGGGGGTTGTTGAGGAGCCACATGCCTTCGTCTGCGCGGGTGGAGTGCGCGAGCAGGGAGGAGGCGGCGATTGCGGCGAGGAGCGCGAGGGGGGAGCGGCGCGAGCGCATCTGGGTGATCTCCGTGGGAATGGTGCAGCCCCGACGAGATTCGGGGGTAGTTCGGGAGAATACCGGGCGTGAGGGGGAAAGGATGCGTTTGGCGGGGGGTAGACTGGCGTCGGGGCCGCGCGTGTCGCGCGGAACAAGCAAGGAGTGAGGCGTGATGCGAGCAGTGGCGATTGGAGCGGGATTGATGATGTCGATGTTGACCGGTGGAGCGATGGCCGGGCAGGCCCCGGACAAGACGGTGGGGTCGTTCGCGGCTGCGGCGGCGAAGGCTGGGGTGGTGGTGGAGGCGCCGAGGTTCGAGACGACGCCGGAGGAGATCAAGGCGACGGCGGACGTGGCGATGTCGGAGGCGGACGGGCGGCTGGGCGAGATGGCGAAGCAGGACGCGTCGAAGGCGACGTTCGAGAGCACGGTGGGCGCGTTGGACGACATCCTGTATCCGGTGGTGACGGTGATGAACCGATTGTGGCTGATGAAGGAGACGCAGCCGACGGACGGGATGCGTGATGCCGCGAGCGAGCACGTGACTCGTCTGGAGCAGTGGCTGGTGGGGGTGCGGTACCGGGAGGACGTGTACGGGGCGGTGAGGGCGTTCTCGGAGGCGTACGAGAAAGGGGCGCGCGGGGAGCTGAAGGGGGAGGACCTGAAGCTGTACAAGGACACGATGCGCGACTACCGGCGCGCGGGTCTGGCGCTGGAGAAGTCGACGCGGGACAAGGTGGAGGCGCTGCAGAAGAAGCTGTCGGCGTTGTCGAACGAGTTCGGGACGAACATCACGAACGCGGAGAAGACGCTGCTGTTCACGTCGGAGGAGATGAGGGGGGTTCCGGCGAGTTTTCTGGAGCGGGCGAAGCAGGCGGACGGGACGTTCGCGGTGCGTGCGAACGTGACGCCGGACTACATGGTGGTGATGCAGAACGCGGACGTGGAGGAGACGCGGCGCGCGTTGGACGAGGCGCGGATGTCGCTGGCCAAGAGCGAGAACGGGCCGATCCTGAACGAGCTGGTGGCGATCCGGGATGAGATCGCGACGCTGCTGGGGTATGCGTCGTGGGCGGATTACCAGACGGAGCCGCGGATGGCGAAGACGGGGGCGCGGGCGGTGGAGTTCCTGGATCGGCTGCGTGTGGGTTTGCGGCCGAAGTTCGACGCGGAGATGGAGCGGTTTGCGGCGATGAAGGCGTCGGACACGGGGAGCGCGGGTCCGGTGATGTCGTGGGACTGGCGGTACTACGAGAACCAGCTGAAGAAGCGGGAGTTCGAGGTGGATGCGGAGGCGCTGCGGGTGTATTTCCCGTACGGGGCGTGCCTCGCGGGGATGTTCGACATTTACCAGCAGATCTTCGGGCTGAGGTTCGATGAGTTGAAGAACGAGCAGCCCTGGGCGCCGGGCGTGACGCTGTGGATGGTGAGCGACGCGTCGAGCGGTGAGCCGATGGGGATGTTCTATCTGGACATGTTCCCGCGGCGCGGCAAGTACAACCACTTTGCGCAGTTCGACCTGATCGGGGGCAAGCGGCTGAAGGATGGGAGGTATCAGCGTCCGGTGGCGGCGCTCGTGTGCAACTTCCCGGAGGCGAGCGGGGACAAGCCGTCGCTGATGGCGCACCACGAGCTGGAGACGTTGTTCCACGAGTTCGGGCACGCGATGCACACGATCCTGACGCGTGCGGAGCGGTTCCAGTTTGCGGGGACGAACGTGGAGCGTGACTTCGTGGAGGCGCCGTCGCAGATGCTGGAGGCGTGGGTGTGGGACGCGGGGGTGCTGGACCGCTTTGCCGCGGACTACCGCGACTCGAGCAAGAAGATCGATGCGGACGCGCTTCGGCGGATGAAGGCGGCAAAGCTGGCGACGAGCGGGGTGTACTACTCTCGGCAGGTTGGGCTCGCGATGAGCGATCTGGCGATCCACTCGGCGCCTCGCGCGGGCGAGACGAAGGATTGTCAGAAGATCATCAATCGGGTGTTCGGTGAGGTGTTCGTGGCGCCGCCGGAGGGCTCGCACTTCGGGGCGTACTGGGGGCACCTGACTGGGTACGACGCGGGGTACTACGGGTACTCGTGGGCGAAGGCGATTGCGGAGGACATGGCGACGGTGTTCGAGAAGGCGCCGAAGGGATTCATGGACAAGGACGTGGGGATGCGTTTGCGGAACGAGGTGTACGCGCCTGGCGGGAGCCGAGACGCGGAGGAGTCGGTTCGGGTGTTCCTGGGCCGAGAGCGGTCGATCGAGCCGTTGCTGGAGGCGATCGGGGTGAAGTGAGGGGGTCGATCCTCGGGCGGATGATCGCGTTGGCTTTGGGCGTTGTGCGGCGCGTCGATCTCGGCGCGCGGCGCGGCGCTTTTTTTTCGTCGTCGGGGGAGGTAGCCGTGCAAAATGGACAACGCCCCGTTCGGAGTGAACGGGGCGTTTGGCATGGGTCTTGGAACATACTGAGCCATGCATTCGACACGGGCGGCCGGGAGGGGGATGATCCCGGACCGCCCTGATCAACCCGGGACGCGCGTCGTCAGGGACGCGGCGGCCTCGAGCGGATCGAAAGCGAGCAATCGGCGCGGGAAGTGGGTCAGGGCGTGTGCGCGGGCGGTGTAGGGGAGCGGGCAGGGACTTGTGTGCGCACGTTGTCCGAGGCCGGGTGACTGCGAGGGGGGCTTCGTATGCATGCGTGGCTCCTGCGCGTTGCGGGGCAACCGTTGCCTGACGCGACTCGGGCCGGATGTGCGGGAAGGTCGCGTCGGTGTGCATACGTCATTGGCCGAGCGCGAGCCGGAATGTTGTCGGGATTCTACAGGAAGCGGGACGTCGGGTCCAGACTGTTAGTCTGTTTGCGTGGGGAACGATTGCGAGGCGGCCATGTTGCGAGAGTCGTTGGGTCACATCGTGGTCACGGGAGCGGGCGGGATGCTCGGGCGGGAGTGGCGTGCGCGCGCGGAGCGCGAGGGATGGGGCGGCGTGCGGTTGCTGGATCGTGCGGGTTGCGACGTCGCGGACAGCGCGAGCGTGGAGCGCGCGGTCGCGCGTGGGACGCGGGTGGTGATCAACTGCGCGGCGTGGACGGACGTGGACGGAGCTGAGGCGCACGAGGCGGAGGCGACACGGATCAACGGGGAGGCGGTGGGCGTGCTGGCGGCGCGGTGCCGCGAGGTGGGCGCGACGCTGGTGCACTACAGCACGGATTACGTGTTCGACGGGGCGGCGCGTCGCGAGCCGTACCGGGTGGACGAGGCGCGACGTCCGATCAACGCGTACGGGCGGAGCAAGGCCGCGGGAGAGGAGGCGCTGGAGCGGAGCGGGGCGGAGCACCTGTTGCTGCGCACGTCGTGGCTGTACGCGTCGCACGGGAAGAACTTCGTGCGGACGATCGCGAAGGCCGCGCGGGAGCGGGAGTCGTTGCGGGTGGTGAACGATCAGCGGGGGAGACCGACGTGCTGCGCGACGCTGGTGGAGCTGACTGTGCGGCTGGTGGAGGCCGGGGCGCGGGGGACGTTGCACGCGTGTGATGACGGGGAGGCGACGTGGTTCGATCTGGCGTGCGCGGTGGCGGCGCGGGTGAATCCGAAGTGCCGCGTGGAGCCCTGCGCGAGCGCGGAGTTTCCGCGGCCAGCGAAGCGTCCGTCGTACAGCGTGCTGGACCTTGAGCCGACGCGTGCGTTGGCGGGCGAGATACCGGACTGGCGTGCGTCGCTGGATCGGACGCTGGACGCGATGCGGGAGCAAGGGGAGGCGTGAGGCTCGCCGATGTATGCTCGGCGCGGGGGCGCCGTCGTCCCGCGGATTCTGCGGGGCGGGCGCGAACCTGAGGCTGCGGACGAGGCTAAGGAGAGATGATGCGGACGATTCTGGTGACGGGCGGGGCCGGGTTTATCGGGTCGAACTTCGTGCACTTTGTGCGGAAGCATCGGCCGCAGTGGCACATCGTGAACCTGGATTGTCTGACGTACTCGGGGAACCTGGAGAACCTTCGCGCGCTGGAGGGGGATCCGAAGCACGAGTTCGTGCGCGGGGACATCGTGGATCGCGCGGCGGTGGACCCGCTGGTGGCGCGGGCGGACGGCGTGGTTCATTTCGCGGCGGAGAGCCACGTGGACCGGTCGATCCTGGATTCGGGCCCGTTCGTTCGGAGCAACGTGCAGGGGACGCAGGCGCTGCTGGACGCGGTGCGGGCGTCGGAGGGCGGGCTGGAGAAGCGGTTCGTGCACGTGAGCACGGACGAGGTGTACGGGTCGCTGCCGCTGGAGCGGGAGGACCTGAAGTTCACGGAGGAGACGCCGCTGGCGCCGAACAGCCCGTACGCGGCGAGCAAGGCCGCGAGCGACTGCTTCGTTCGCGCGGCGCATCACACGTTCGGGATGCCGACGATGATCACGCGGTGCTCGAACAACTTCGGGGCGTTCCAGTTTCCGGAGAAGGTGATCCCGCTGTTCGTGACGAACCTGATGGAGGGGAAGAAGGTTCCGCTGTACGGTGACGGCCTGAACGTGCGGGACTGGCTGCACGTTGAGGATCACTGCGAGGCGGTGCTGACGGTGCTGGAGAAGGGGAAGGCCGGGGAGGTGTACAACGTCGGCGGGAACAACGAGCGTTCGAACCTGGAGCTGACGCGGTTGATCCTGTCGATCATGGGGAAGGACGAGGGTTGGATCGAGCGTGTGAAGGACAGGCCGGGGCATGACCGGCGGTATGCGATCGACTCTGGGAAGATCCAGCGTGAGCTTGGGTGGAAGCCGACGCGGAGCGCGTGGCCGGGCGCGTTGGAGGAGACGGTGGAGTGGTACCGGGCCAACCGGCAGTGGTGGGAGCGGGTGCGGTCGGGGGCGTACCGGGAGTACTACGAGCGTCAGTACGCGTCGCGGGCGTGAGCGCGGCGGCGCGCGTTTGAGCCGGTGACTCGAACGAGAAAAGCCGTCCGAGCGCGTGCGCCGGACGGCTTTGTGGTTGCGGGCGTGCTTTGGCGCTCAGCGGCGTCGCTTGGAGGCGATGACGCCGGCGAGGGAGGCGAGGGCGAGGGCGCCGGGGGAGGGGACGTCGAGGAAGATCTCGATGTTGGTGCTGTCGTCGAGGCCGTTGGCGTCGGGGCCGTAGGCCGAGAGGAGGAAGGCGCCGAAGAAGGACGTGCCGAACTGGCCGACGTTGATGCCGCCGAAGTGGGTTCCGCCGACGAGGTTGGAGAAGGTGGCGCTGAGGACGAGGCTGTCGAGGGAGAATCCCTCGCCGGCCTGCGGAAAGACGGAGCCGCCGCCGGAGAGGACGCCGGTGAGGGTCTCGCCCTGATCGAGGACGAGGATGAAGGAGCCGCCGGTGGTGGCGCCGGCGGTGAGGGAGATGAGGGAGGCGAGGGAGGCGACGGTCCCGGTGGGGGCGGCGGGGACGCCGTTGAGAGAGGCGCCGATGAACGCGGTCGAGGCGTCGTTCGAGACGGCGAGATCGCCGGTGTGCACGAGTCCTGCGAAGGGACCGTTGGCGTTGGTCGTGGCGCCGTTGACGTCAAGACGGATGAGACTGACGCCGGCGGACGCGAGTGACGCGAGCGCCACGGCGGTGATGGGCGCGAGGACAGTGACAGCTCTCATGGATATTGCTCCTCCGAGTTCGATTGGTCGGGCGGGGCTGTGCGTCCCCGAGGCCGAGCCGAAGAGGGGATGATAGAAAAAAACCGTCCGGCGTGGAAGCCGGACGGTGCGAGTTTCGGAAGAAGGAGGGGTGTATTAGCGGCGACGGCGGGCCGCGGCGAGGCCGGCGAGACCGGCGAGTGAGAGGGCGCCAGGGGTGGGGATGTCGAGATAGAGCTCGAAGTTGGTGTCGGTGTCGCGGCCGTTGGCGTCGGGCCCGTAGGCGGAGAGGAGGTAGGAGCCGGTGAAGACGTTGCCGAACTGACCGACGTTGACGCCGCCGAAGTGGGTGCCGCCGACGAGGTTGGAGAACGTTCCGGTGACGACGAAGCCGTCCACAGAGAAGCCCTGTCCGGCCTGGGTGAAGACGGAGCCGCCACCGCCGAGCGTGCCGGAGAAGGTCTCGCCCTGATCGAGGACGATCAAGATGGTTCCGCCGGTGGTGTTTCCGCTGGTGAGGTTGATGGTGGCGGCGAAGGAGCTGAGCGCGCCGGTGGGGATGACGGGGACCGCGTTGATGGAGGCGCCGACAAACGCGGCGTTGGCGTCGTGGGTGACGCTGAGGTCGCCGGTGTGCGTCGTGCCGGCGAATGCGCCGTTGGCGCTCGTGGAGACGCCGTTGAAGTCGAAGCGGACGAGATTGATGCCCGCGTGCGCCGATGTAACGAACGCGGAACTGAGTGCAACGACGGCGAGGCCAGACGTGAATCGCATGTGACGTGCTCCAGATGTGGTGCACCGCGCATTCGAGCGGCGCATTCTTCCCTTAGGATCTCTCTCATTCGCTCGTCGACGGGCCTCCACCCGCTCGGCGAGGGTGTGCGGGAAGGCCCGCACACCACGAATCTACCGCTGAATTTGGGAGCCGCAAGCCCTTTTTGCACAGATCCTGGTGCGCGGGCTCTGGGTCATGGCGGTCAACCCGAACAGATTCCGATGTTCGCGACGCTCAGCGGCGGCGGCGCGAGGCGATTCCAGCGAGGCCGAGGGCAGCGAGGCCGGCCGAGCCCGGGAGCGGGATGGTCACGACGAGGTCGAGGTCGGAGTCCGCGTCGAAGCCTTGGGCGTCGGGGGCGAAGGCGAACTGGAGGAAGGAGCCGAAGAGGGGTTCGAAGGCGGTGAACTCGGAGATGTCGACGCCGGCGAAGCGGTCGATCATCCCGGGGAGCCCGGAGTCGGAGAAGAGGCCGTTGAAGGTGAGGCCGTCGATCTTGAAGCCTTGGCCGGCCTGGGTCGTGACCTTGCCGACGCCGGAGACGATGGAGGCGGTGTAGCCGCTGCCGTCGGACATGAGGATGCTGAAGGAGCCGCCGACGACGTTGCCCGCGAGGAGGTCGATGCGGCCGGAGGCGGTGAGCCCGAGGCCCGGGGTCTTGGGCTGATTGACGCCATCGATGGCGACGCCAGCGAGGACGGAGTTGACGTCGTGGGAGATGAGGATGGCGCCGGTATGGGTCAGGCCGCCGAAGGCTCCGGCAACGTTGCTGGAGTTGACGGACTGAACGGACAAACCGTTGACATCGATGGCGAGCACGGTGGCCGCGTTCGAAGCAGCAACCATCCCACCCAACACGCCCGCACACACAAGGCATTCACGAATCACGATGTTCTCTCCTCTCCAGGGTGGGTGTCGACAGACACCCTCCATGTCAGTTCTCATTCCGCCCGGGACTCCGAGTGCGCCGTTCGCTTTGAGGAGTCCCGAGATGGGGAGAATGTGCGCCGGATTCGGGGGGTCGTCCAGAGGAGGGGTGCGCAAAAAGAACGCAGGGATGCGCGATCGCGCATCCCTGCAAGTACGTGCGTGTATTACTGGTCAGTGGTCGAAAGAATCTTGAATCAGCGACGGCGACGGACGCCGGCGAGTCCGAGAAGTCCGACGGTCGCGAGGCCCGCGGAGGTGGGGAGCGGGATGGTCGCGAAGATGTCGATGTCGGCGTCGGAGTCGAGCCCCTGAGCGTTGGGGTTGAACGCGAAGTGCAGGAAGGAGCCGAAGAGTGGCTGCACGGAGAAGAAGGGGTTCACGTTGGCGCCGGCAAAGAGCGGGCCGCTGAAGAGGCCCTGGAAGGTGAGGCCGTCGATGCGGAAGCCCTGTCCGACCTGCGTGTTGACTCGACCGACACCGGCGACGATCGACGCGGTGTAGGAGGAGCCGTCGAGGTTGGTGACGGTGAATGAGCCGCCGTTCACGAAGCCGTTGATCAGCTCGATCGTTCCAGCGAAGGAGGCGAGCGAGGAGGTGAGCGACTGGCTGACGCCGTCGAGGGCAACGCCCGCGAGGACGCTGTTGACGTCGTGCGTGAGAGAGAGGCGTCCGGTGTGCGTCGTGCCGCCGAAAGCCGCGTTCACCCAACCGCCACCCTGGAACACCTGCGCCTGGGAGGAGAGGCCGTTGACGTCGATTTGAACGGTGGTCACGGCCAGCGCAGAGGACGAGAGTCCAATCACGGCACCGGCAACAAGGTACATGCGATTCATCGAGGTATCTCTTCTTTCTCCTTCGGTGAAGCACCGTGCCGAACGACTGAGCGAGCCGATTGCCCTCGCTGTGATCGTTGCGCACCACGACGTGCGCAGCACCTGTGCCCCCGATAATGTACTTGCGCACATGGGG
Organism: uncultured Phycisphaeraceae bacterium; assembly: GCA_964410465.1. Classification (GTDB taxonomy): domain Bacteria; phylum Planctomycetota; class Phycisphaerae; order Phycisphaerales; family UBA1924; genus CAYPGJ01. The sequence goes on from CAYPGJ010000027.1 coordinate 15,592, forward strand.
TTGGTCAATCCTCGGGCATTGTTTTCGGGCGGGGTAGAGCCCTCGATCGGGGATGTAGGTTCGCGTCGATGCTGTGTGCTCGCGCTGGTCCGGCGTCGATGCGTTCGGAGTCCGTGTGGGGAAGAAGTGCGCAATAAAAAAGGGCCGGCATTTTGAGCCGACCCTTCGAGAAGACTGATGAGGCTGTCCGCAGACTTAGCGGCGACGGCGGATGCCGGCGAGCCCGGCAAGGCCGACGGTGGCGAGCCCGGCCGAGGTCGGCAGCGGGATGACCACGAACACGTCGAGGTCGGCATCGCTGTCGGCGCCGCCCGCGTCGGGGTTGAAGGCGAAGTTGATGAAGGAGCCGGTGAGCCCGCCGCTGAAGGGCAGGAACTGGGTGATGTCGAAGCCGGCGAAGAAGCCGTTTGCGAGGCCGTCGACGAAGGTGCCTGCGAAGGTGAGGCCGTCGATCGAGAAGCCCTGGCCGGCCTGCGTCACCACAGAGCCGGAACCGGAGACGATGGTGGCGGAGTACGTATCCGACTCGCCGCCGTTGGTGGCGGTGAAGGAGATTGAGCCGCCCGTGACTGCACCGCCGCTGAGGAGGATGGAGCCACTGAAGGCGCTCAGGACCCAGCCATTGGCCGCGGAGGCGTAGGAACCGCCGCCGACGATGCTGACCGAGTTGAGTGCCGAGGTGCCGCCGAGGCTCAGGTCGATGGAGCCGGTGTGCGTGACGCCGCCGAAGGCCGCGTTCGCGCCGCCGCTGTCCTTGGACTGGGCCGCGAGGCTGTTGATGTCGAACTGGAGCGTCGTCAGCGCGAGGCTGCTCGACGCGCCCGCGATTCCGAGCACCAAACCTGCCATCAGAGTCTTGCGAAGCATTTGAATTCGTCTCCTCTCTTCTCGGCGCGGTGATGTTGTCCGCGCCATCCTGTTGGGTTCACACTTGCAGCAACGACCGCGCACAGTCGTTCTCAGAAACGCGTCGAGTTCTTCGTGGAACCCTCTCTCGTTGTCCGGCTTGCAGAATACCCACCTTGGGTGGTGGGTCAAGCCCCCGTTCGAGATGCACACAGATTCTTTGTTGATGTGTCGGCGGCATTGCGGCGTTTGTTCGGATCGCTAGACGCGCAATTCTCGCCGGTCGATGCGGGCATGGTCCTATAACAGTTTGGCCCAACGGCAAAGATTGGGCCTTGCGGCGAGTTTGCGGGGATCGCGGCAAGGCCTGGGCTTGAGACCGTGGGATTCAGCAGGGTGAGGTCTTAGCCCCGCCGGCGTAGCCGTTCACGGGACGCGGGCGGCGGGGCCGGACGCCCTGGCGGGCACGTCGGGGTGATTGGCGCCACCCTCCTGCACGAGTCGGGAGGCCCTGTGAAGACTCTCGAAGGTGCCGGCGTCGGTCCACCAGCCGTCGAGGACGTCATAGGTGAGCGTGCCTCGGCGGAGGTACTCGTTGTTGACGTCGGTGATCTCGAGTTCGCCGCGACCGGAGGGTTTGAGGGTCTTGCAGATCTCGAAGACGTCGGGGTCGTAGAGGTAGATGCCGATGACGGCGAGGTCGGAGGGCGGCTGCTTGGGTTTTTCGATGATCTCGACGACGCGGTCGCCATCAAGCCGCGCGACGCCGAAGCGTTGCGGGTCGTCGACCTTTTTGAGGAGGACCTTGGCGCCTGCGGGTTGCGCGTAGAAGTCGGCGACGGCGCGGCGCATATTCTTTTCGATGATGTTGTCGCCGAGGACGACACATATCTTGTCGCCGTCGGCGAAGTCCTCGGCGAGCTTGAGGGCGTCTGCGATTCCGCCCTCGCCCTCCTGATAGGTGTAGTGGAGGTCTTTGACGCCGAGGTGCTTTCCGTTGCGGAGGAGCTTGAGGAAGTCGCCTGCGTGCTCTCCGCCGGTGACGATGATGATCTCGTTGATGCCGGCGTTGAGGAGGCACTGGATGGGGTAGTAGATCATGGGCCGGTCGTAGACCGGGAGCAGGTGCTTGTTGGTGACGAGGGTGAGTGGGCGGAGTCGTGTGCCGAGTCCGCCGGCGAGGATGACGCCTTTCATGGGGAGGCTCCGGTGTGTGGGCGTGGTGTGTGGAGGAGTCGCGGTGGCACGCGTGTCATCCGCCGGCGAGTGCGCGGCGGGCGGCATCGAGGCGGGCTTTGAAGCTTGATTCATCGGGGACGCCGGCGCGGAGCGCGCCGTCGAGTCGTTGCATCGCGGAGGCAGCGTCGCTGCGTCGGTCCGCGGCAAGGTGCGTCTCGACGAGGCCGAGGAGGAGGTGGGGGTTGCTCGGGTCTGCGGCGAGACCTCGGTTGAAGGCTTGCTCGGCTTCGGGGTAGCGTTTCGCGAGCCGGCTGGCTTCGCCGAGGGTGTGGAACATGCCGGCGAGGAGGCTTCCCGCGAGGCCTTCACGCTGCGCGGAGGAGACGGCGCGTTCGGCGAGCGCTTCGGCTTCCTGCGGCGATCCGCCGGTTTTGATGAGGAAGTAGGCGAAGTTGTTGAGGGCGGCGGCGTTGTCCGGGAGGGCTTCGACGGCGAGGCGGTAGCAGCGGTCGGCGTCGGTGTTGTTGCCGAGGATGTCGTGCGTGGTGGCGAGGAGGAGGCCCGCGGCGGCCTTCTCCTGCGCTTCGAGGCCGGAGAGCGCGTCGACGACCTTGCGGTAGTCGTTGTGATCGCTGGTGCGACCTGCGAGGTCGAACCATGCCTGCCCGAGGAGCAGTCTCGCCTGCGTGTCTTGTGCGGCGAGCGGGCGTGCGCGCTCGAGCCATGTTCGGGCTGCGGCGGGATCGCCGACGAGGACGCGACCGACGGCGGCGTACGCGGAGGCCCAGTAGGGGCTCTTCTCGGCGCGCGGGCGGAGTATGGCGTCGGCTTCATCCACACGCCCCACGATGGCGAGCTGGCGCGCGTAGACGATGAGGGGCTGTGGCGCATGGTCTGCGGCCGCGATGAGGCGGTCTTTCCATTTCTCGAGCGAGGCGATGGCGTCGCGCGGCCTCCCGGCCATGGCCTCGATCTGGCCGATGGCGATCTCGGCGTCGGCGGGCGCCTCGAGCGAGCGGTTTCGCCACTCGCGCGCCATGGAGAGTGCGTTGTCGGTGCGGCCGAGCTGCGCGAGGACTTCGGCGGCGAGCTTGGCGGCCTGATCGCTGGTGGGGAGTGCGGCGGCGGTGGCGATGGCTTCCTGCTCGGCGCGGGCGGCGTCGCCGGCGTCCTGGAGCGCGCGGAGGAGTTCTCGCCTGACCAGGAGTGAGGTGGGGTACTGGTCGCGGATGGCGGCGAGGCGCGCGAGGTACGCGGAGCGGTCGGAGGATTCCTTGAAGGACTTCGCGGCGTCGGAGAGGGCGAGGATGGCGGGATCGGAGCCGGTGTAGGCGAGGAGGGAGTCCGCGTCACCGTCCGCGCCGGCGAGCTGCACGGCGCGTGCGGCGCCGTCGAGCGCGGCGCTGTCGGGGTATGCCTTTCGTGCTGCGGCGAGGGCTTTCTCGGCGTCGTCGCGCCGTCCTTGCCGGACGAGCCAGGCGGTCCATTCCGCCCAGAGGTCGGCGGTCGGGGAGGCGGCGAGCGCGTCCTTGAACGCCTTCTCGGAGTTCGCGGGGTTGTCGGCGGACTCGTGGAAGCGGGCGTGCGCGATGGCGCGCGCGTCGGGGGCGAGGGAGGCCGGGAGTTTGGCGAGCACGGCTTCGCCTGTGCGCACGTCGCCGAGCTGTGCGTAGAGCTGCGCGGCGGCGAGGAGTGTCGGCACGGGCACGTCGGTCATCTCGACGAGCCTGGCGAGCGTGGCCTTGGCGAGCGCGGTGTCGCCCTGCTTGGCGTGGACACCGGCGAGCGCGACGAGCGCGGAACGGTCGCCGGTTTCGGCGATGGCGGCGAGATCGGCCTGGGCTTCGGGCCACATGCCCTGACGGACGAAGAGGTCGGCGCGAGCGCGGCGCATGATGGGGTCCGCGGAGCTGGAGGCGGCGAGCTCGCGGAGTCTTCGGCCGGCCTCTTCGCTGCGGCCCATCTGCTGGAGGAGCGCGATGTGGCGTGCGCGGAGGATGGGCTGGGCGGGATCGGCGTCGGCGGCGCGTGCGAGCATCTCAGCGGATCGCTCGTTGTTGGGCGGGGAGACGCGTTGGTAGGCCTCGGCGGCGAGCGTGAGTGCGCCGACGTGCTCGGGGTTCTCGCGCAGGACCGGGGTGAGCACGTCGATGGCGCGGGCCGCGCGATCATCGGTGGGGGTGAAGGTGAGGAGCCGTCGCGCCTCGAAGACGCGCCAGGCGAGCGAGTTCTCGCCGACGATGTTCTTCAGGCGATCGATGGCGGCGCTGACGACGGTCTCGTCGGACCACGCGGCGCGTGAGGTGAGGAGGTCGGTCTGCGCGCCGACGTCGCGCGTGCTGGCGATGGCGGCACGCTTGAGGAGTTCGAGGCCCTCGGGGTCTGAGATTTCGTCGAGGAAGACGGCGAGACGGCGCTCCCACTCGCGCTTCGCGGGGCCGGCGGCCTTGGCCACGCCGTCGCGGAGCATCGCGCGTCCCTCGTCGACGCGTCCTTGGGAAGCGGAGCGGCGCGCGGCCGCGAGAGCGACGTCCGGGTTGCCCGCGTTTTTCGTCTCGGCGAGGGCGAGCAGCTTCTCGCCGCCCTGGAGCCCCTTTGCGCGGCAGAGATCGGCGAGCGCGAGGATGTCGGCGGTCGGGGGGAGGACGTCGCCGGCAAGGACTTCGTTGATGGCCTCCTGGGCCTTGTCGAGCTGGCCGAGCGCGGCGTGGAGCCGCGCCTGGAGCGACGTCGCCTCGACTTTGGAGGAGGGTTCTTGCTTGAGTCCCGCGACGAGGGTTTGGGCGTCGCGTTTGAGGGCGTCGTTGGCCTTGCCCGATTCGACCATGGAGACGCTTGTGCGTGCGAGGAGCGCGCTGGTGATGAGCCGGTCGCGCCAGAGCGTCCAGGTGGCGGCGGCCTGCTGGTGGGCGTCGTCGATGCGTCCGCGGCGGAGGAGGGCGTTGACGAGGGAGATGCGGACGGTGAGCCAGCGTGGCCGCTCGCGGATGAGCGCGTCCCAGATGGTGACGGCTCGATCGGTGTCGCCGAGCGCGGAGTACGCCTCGCCCTGGAGGGCGCTCGCGACGCGGTCGCGGCGCTGTCTCTCGATGACTTCCGCGAACTTGTCGCGCGCGGTGGCCGCGTCGCCGGCGTTGAGCGCGCGGACGCCCTCGATGATGCCGACCCATGCGATCGCGCGTGGCGTGGCGCGGGCGCGGAGCGCGGCCTCGGCCTGTTCGATCCCGGTCTCGTTCGCGGCCTGCGCAAGGAAGAGGGCCCATCCCAGGGCGTTGTCCTTCTCCTCGTCCTTGAGCGTCGATGCGAGCACGGCTGCCGGGGCTTCGAGGACGCCCGCGAGACGCGCGCGCGCTCCGGCGAGATCTCCGGCCATCCAGGCGCGTTCCGCGGCGATGACGGCCATGGAGGAGCCGGCGCCGAGCCCCTCGGAGCGCTTGGCGAGGTAGGCGTTGGCCTCGTTATCGAGCCCGAGGAGGTCGAGGAGTGTGACGACGCGATCGACGTGCTCGGGGGTCGGCGCGTCGAGGGTGGCGGCCCGGCGGGCCTCGGTCTCCGCCTCGATGCGCTCCTGCATGTTGGCGAGCGTGCTGGCGCGGACGAGGGCGAAGTCGACGTCGTCGCGGTGCGCCTCGGCGGCGCGGTCGACGAGCGCGCGGATCTCCTCGATGTTTCTCGTCGTTTTCAGGAGCAGCTCGACGAGCACGGCGAGACCGCGGACGTTGTCGGGCTTCTCTTCGACGAGCCGTCGCGCCTGCGCGAGGGCGTCGTCGGTTCGGCCCATGACGGCGAGGGTCTCCGCGCGGGCGAGCATCGCGGGCCCGCTGCCCGGGTCGAGCCGGAGAAGATCGTCCGCGGCGCGGACGCGCTCTCCCAGCAGCCCGGCCTCGGCGTACAGCTCGAGGAGGAGCTCGTAGGGGCGCGGGTCGGTCGGCGCCGCGGTGGATGCGGCCTGGGTGAAGGCGATGGCGCGTGTGATGTGGCGGTCGTTGACGAGGGGCACCTGGCGTCGCGCCTTGGCCATCATGAGCATGACCTCGACGTTGTCCTGCCGCTTGGAGGCGTAGTCGTTGAGCCGATCGAGCGCGAGGGGATAGTTGCGCGCCTCGAAGGCGGCCGTGCCCTCGGACAGGCCGCGCTCCATGATCCGGGCGACTTGGGCCCGATGCACGACGTACGCGCCGCCGGCAGCGGCGCCGGCGATCACCAGGATCGCGGAGAGCGCAACGAGCCTCTTTTTGCCTCGTTTGGTCATGAAATCACCCACCGATCATGCGGGCCAGCGTCTTCCAGATGATCCACAGGTCGAGGCGCCAGCCCTGGTTCTGCACATATTCGAGATCGTACCTGATCCACTCTTGAAAATCGGTCTCCGGCGCGCGGGTGCGTCGGACCTGCCAGAGGCCCGTGACGCCCGGGCGCACGCTCAGTCGCGCCTCCCGCCACGCCGGGCAATACTGGTTCTCTTTGTCCGGACTGGGTCGCGGCCCGACGACGCTCATGTGCCCGGCCAGCACGTTGAGAAACTGCGGGAGCTCATCGAGCTGGAAACGGCGGAGCAATCGGCCGCAGCGCAGCAGTCGCGGGTCGTTGTCGATGAAGAACTGCGGTCCGTCGGCCTGGTTCTTCCGCGCCAGCTCGGCCTTCATGGCTTCGGCGTTGCGGCACATGGTGCGGAACTTCAGGCAGGGGAAGTTGCGCCCGCCGCGGGTCTGTCGCGTGTGCGCGAAGAAGACGGGTCGTCCGTCCTCGAGGACGATCGCGGCCATGATGAAGGGATAGAGGGGGAGCGTGAGCGCGAGCACGGCGAGGGAGAAGAGGATGTCGAAGGCGCGCTTGGCGGCGCTCCACCCCGGCCGGCCCGGCATCCTGGGCCGCAGCCGCCAGGCGGGGCTGAGCGCTTCGCTCCAGGGCACGGCGCCCGGATCGACGTTGGGTGCGCTGTCGGCGGCGAGCGCGGGCCCGACGAGGACCGCGTCCGCTCCGAGGCGCGCCCCGGCGCCCAGCCAGACCGGCCCGACCATTCGCGCGCCCGAGTCGACGTGCGTGGTCTCGTGCGCGAAGACGCCCGGTGAGAACTCGAAGACGCCCGGGACGGTGCTCCCCGGCGTCTTCCATGCATGGAGGAGGATCCCGAGCGACTCGCGCGAGCCGGCGTCGGAGCGCGCGTCCAGGACGCGTCCGCGCGTTTGTGCGACGGCTGTTCGGGCGCGCTGCTCGCCGCGGACGAGGGACTGCAGCGCGGCGTCGCGGCGCGGCGCCGCCCCCCAGGACTTCGCGGCGTCGGCGTTGGCCGTGAGAAGCACGCGCGAGGTGGAACGGAGGGACGGCCGATAGTCGCGGCGGATGGCGCGGACGGTGTGATCGTCGTTGACTTCGACGCGTTCGGCGCCGGTGGCGGTGTCGAGGTCGACGATCCGCACGCGCATGACACCGGGCTTGAGCCAGGCGAGCCGCTTGACCACGGGGGCCGGCTCGAAATGGACGAGCTCTTCCGGCTCGATCAGGAGGTATAGCTCGGGGCCGTCGCGTTCGATCTGCTGCCCTCGCCCGCGGCGCACGGTCTGCACACCCCGGCTGGCCCACCACCGATCGTGCAGCCCGAGCGCGTCCAGTCCCCACACGGTGGCTCGGGCGTCGCTCCTCTCCGCCGGAAGGGTCGCCGATCCCGATCGGAGGCTGGTCATGGAGCGCTTTCGACGTTGTCGCCGGCGTCACCGGCGGGGCGCGCGGCGCCGATCGCACGGATGAGCGCGCTCTCTTCGACCGGGGGCGAGGGCGCGAGCACGGGCTCTTGCGCGGGACGCTGGTCGACGCGCGAGCGGAGGGACGCGTGGCTGACGCTGCGAACGAAATCCTGCTTGGAAGCGCGGTTAAACACGAGGCCGCAGCACACGGCCCCGAGCGTGCCGAGCCGGGAGAGACAGGCCTTGAGGATCTTGGAGTCCTGGCCTCGCGCGAGCATGAGGACGACGCCGTCGGAGAGCGCGCAGGCGAGGTTTCCCTCGATGCTTCCCAGCAGCGGCCCTGTGTCGATGACGACGACGTCGAAGCCCTCGCGGCACTCGCGCAGGAGGGCGTCGAGCCTGTCGCGCGACATGGCCTGCGCGTCGGCCGCGTCGCCGCGTCCGGCGGGCAGGGCCCAGACGTCGGGGAATCTTGTGCGGACGTAGAGGCTGGTCGACTTGCCGGGCTTCATGGCGTCGAGGAGGCCGGCCGAGTCTCGCAGGCCGAGGCTCTTGCTGAGCCCGCGCCCGTGGAAATCGGCGTCGATGAGGAGCGTTCGGTGCCCGGCCGCGGCGAAGGACATCCCGAGCGAGAGCACCATGCTGGTCTTGCCGTCGCCTGGCGCTGCGCTGGTGATGGTGTAGACGGTGCCGCCGTCGTGCTCGCGCGCGCGCTGGAGCTGGAGCATGTTTCGGAGGTGATGGACGCTGGCCGCGGCGAGTTCTTCCTGCTCGGCGTCGCCCGCGGTGAGGTCGGGGAGCGTGCCGAGGAGGGGCGCGGAGACCATCGCGCGCTCGACGTCCTCGATGAATCGGTACCTGGAGGTGAGCAGGCCGTAGAGGAACACGACGCCGACGGCGAGGCCGGCGCCGCCGAGGGCGCCGCCGACGGCGAGGGGGATGCGCCGGTCGGTGCTGGGCTCGACGGGGAGGTCGCCGCGCGAGGCGACGGTGACGCGTCCGGGTCGCTCGCGGCGCTTCTCGACGCGCATGGCGTCGAGCTGCTTGCGCGTGCGGTCGAGCTTCTCGCGGAATTCTTTGACCTGGTCCTCGAGCGAGCTGATGCTCAGCCGCTTCTGCGCGAGGCCGACGGCGTCGCGGTTCACGCTCTCGCGCTGCTCGCTGAACTGCTTGCGCATGCCCTCGAGCTGCTCGAGTTTGGCGGTCTTGAGGTTGATGGTGTCCGTGGCCTTGGCGTCGGACTGCGCACGGAGCTGCGCGAGCCGCGCGTCGATCTGCGCCCGGAGGGACTCGCTTCGCTGGGTGAGCCGGCGGATCTCGCGGTGTGCGGGCCCGTAGCGGGTGGAGAGCGATTCGAGGTCGGCATCGACGGACGCGAGCTCCTTCACGAGGAGCTGGAGTTCGGGGTCGGTCGCCACTTCGACGAGGGCGGCGTCGTCGGCGGCGGCGGCCTCGCCGCCTCCCTCGATCTTGCCGCGCCGCTCGCTGATCGCGGTGTCGAGGATCGAGATGCGCCGGTCGAGGTCCGCGAGCTCTTCGATCTTGGTCTGGTGCTGTCGGTCGAGCGTCTCTGACCCGGCGCCGTACTCCTGCGTCATCGAGAAGATCTGCTGGCGCAGGCCGTTGAGCTGCCGCTGCAGCTCGCTGTCGAGCAGCTCGAGCATGCGCTCGTCGCGCGTCTGGAGGATTCCCGTCTCCTCGCCGAAGATTTCCTCGTAGGACTCGAGGACGGCGTTGACCGCGCGCTGCGCGACGCGCGGGTCCTCGTGGGACACGGTGACGGTCACGGTCTGGCCGCCGCGGCGCGAGGCGACCTCGAGCCGCTTGTCGAGCATGGCGATGCCGGCGTCGCCGGCGGGCCAGCCGAGCTGGCGGAGAGAGGGCTCTCCCTGCGGGCCGGGTCGGTCGGCGATCGCGCGGTCTCGGACGCGTCGCCCGCGGAGGTAGTCGGCCTGCAGCTGGACGAACGACTCGAAGAGGGGCATGACCTTGTTGTCGTCGCCGAACAGCCGATCGTCCGTCGGCGCGACGCGGACCAGGCCCGCGCTGGTGTAGAGGGGCTTGAGCGCGACCCACCCGCTGACGCCGCCGATGACGGCGAGCGTGAGCGCGAGTGGGAGCACGACGCGGTACCGCCCTCGGAGCTGGCGGATCACGACGCGGAGCGGGTTCTCGACGGGCCCGCCCGCGGGCGACACCGCCCCCTCGAGCAGTCTCTGCGGCTGATCCATCATGGCTCGACTCCCCGCGCGACCTCGCGCAACGACGGCTCGATCGCCCGGACAAACTCCGCCACGGTCTGGCGGCGCGACTCCTCCGACATCCCGTGATCCACCAGGATCTGCACCTGGGCTGAGCCGAGCGTCGCGATGGCGCGGCGCTGCGTGGCGCGTTCGAGGTCGTCCATGTTGTGCGTGACGAACTGCCCCTCGCCCGGGAGCACGAAGAAGTTGACGACGAGCATCTCGCGCACGACGCCCTCGCGCCCCTGCGTGAAACGGTAGAGGCGGGCGCGCGCGGTCTGGCCCAGCAGGCTGATGACCTCGTAGGCCTCGGTGTTCTCGATCTCCTTCCACCCGTGCGCGGGGTAGCAGACGGGCGGGTAGTGCCCGGCCATGTCGCGCACGTCGCCGCAGTGAACGATGAGCAGGCTCACTTCCTCGCCCGTGGCCGGGTCGGTGTACCGGCGCTGCATGAGCTTGTTGGGACGGAGCAGGCGGACCGCGGCGGGGGTGGTGTCCACATCACGACCGATCCACCGTCCCACGCGGTACGGGACTCGCTCGATCGCGAGGGCCACGCGGTCGAAGTACTCCGGCGCGCCGCGCACGGGAGGGGCCTCCATGTTCAGGCTCACGAGCACGTCGCGCAGCGGGCTCGCGTTCATGCGCGCGGGGAGCACCCGGCTCGCCACCGCGACGGAGAGCACGCCGATGGACAGCGCCCCCGCCAACGCCACGCGCCAGGGCTCGGTGCGTCCGCGGCTCATGCGCGTGCGCTCCTGGCCGCCGCGAACGGCGCCACGGGCACCTCCAGCCAGCGCAGCGTGGCGAGCACCGCCCAGAGCATCGCGAGCGCGAGGCCGAGCACGGCCCAGCCCGAGATGTCGTGGAACAGCTCCGCGGTCTCGAGGTCCGCGTATCCGTACATGAGCACCGTCGGCCCCAGACGCACCACGTTCACGATGAGCGCGACGACGGGGCTGATGGCGAGGATGAGCAGGCGCACCCAGTTGCGCATCGGCGTCGAGAACACGAACGCGAACGCGACCAGCCCGAGGGCGGAGACCATCCGCATGCCGTTGCAGGCCTCGGCGACGGCGACGTCGTGCCCGTTGATCCGCAGCACGTTGCCCGCGACGGTGACGGGCTGGCCGATCAGCTCCATGATGAAGTGCGTCACCTGGGCCGTGGCTTCTTGCAGCGGCAGCGCGATCCGATGGCGGATCATTCCGGGGACGGGCATGAGGAAGACGAGCGCGCCGAAGGCGGGGGCGAACTTCACAACGAAGTCGAGCCCGAGCACGGTGAGCGCCGCGCCGAAGACCATGAGCAGCGCGCCGAAGTGCAGGAACACGAGGTGGCCCTGCCCGAACCCGAACCACGCGAGTGTCCAGCCCGCGACGATCACCGGAGCCCCCCACAGGCTCCACGTCGGCGCCGTGAGCCGCGCGCGCTCGCGGCGCACCCAGAAGAGCCACGCGGCCACGACCGGCGCGAGCAGCACGTGCGACTGCTCCTCGTTGGTGCGGACCAGCTGGACGATGTCTCGCCAGACGCCCCACGTGGCCACGACGGCCAGCGCGCACAGACCCGTGAGCGCTATCCCGTCCCGGAACCGCCATGCCCGACGCCTGATCACGCTCGATCCCGCTCCATTTGCCTTTCTGTCCCGTCTATATCCCGTACAACCCCCCTCATCCCGACGATAGCATCGACCACTTCCGCGCCCGCCTCGACCCGAGCTCCGGGACACACGACGCTCCGCGCCACCAAGGCGCCCGGCCCCACCGTCGCCCCGCCCATCACCACCGAGTCTTCGACGTGGGCGCCCGCTCCGAGTGTCGCGCCAGCACCTATAACGCGGAACAACCCTCCCGCGTTCGCGCCGTTCGGCCGGAAGACGCGCACTCCGCCAAACTCGTCCTCATGACGCCAGCCCGCGGCGCACATGGCGGCCCGCACAAAGCCCGACCGGGATCGTAACGCCATCGACCCGTGACCCTCGAACACGACGCCGCGCGCGGTCTGGCCGGACGCGCGCACGCGATCCAACCACTGCTCCTTCATGTCCATGAATCCCACGCCCGGCGCCATGGCCAGCGCGCGCCGGCGCACCAGGTACACGCCCGCGGGCGAGCCGTCCCGGTTCACGCCGACGCTCACGCCGCCGTCGCTGGATTCGTGCGATCGGAGCATCCCCGACAGCCCGCAGGAGACCCAGCGCCCGGCCTCGCAGACCAGCACCTCGGCGTCCTCGGTCAGATCCTCGGTGGCGTCGCGCGCGACGCCCGCCGGCCCGCGGTATGACCCGGCGTCGATCACCTCGCGCACGAGGACGCCGTCGTGCTCGCCGAGCTCGCGCGGCGCCGGGGTCTGCCGGTTGTGCGCGACGCGCACCTCCCACCGGCGCCCTGTCTCGCGGAGCGCGTCGATCCAGAGCCCGAGCACGGTGCGCTCGCGCGTGAGCCAGAGGTCCAGCACGCTCATCCCGCACGCCGCGGTGAGCGGTGAGGACTTCAACGCGCCTGCGAGCAACACGCAGACACTCACGCGATCGGCGCTGGTTGGGCTCAACCGTGCCTCACGCCCCACGGGAAGCCCGCCGGCGCGTCGTGCGGACGGCGCTGCTCATCGGGGTTCGCCGCGTCATACGCCTTGGTCACGTAGTAGAACAGGCCGGCGGGCTCGTGCCCGATGGTCGCGGCGCCGTGCCACAGTGTCGGCGGGATCACGACCACACCCGGCGCCTTCTCGCCCAGCACGTGGAGCCACGCCCAGCTCTCGCCCTCGCGCTGCACACCGACCTTGACGTGCCCGCGCAGGCACATCCAGAAGTCCGTCTGGTGGGCGTGCCGGTGCCACGCCTTGATCACGCCCGGGTACTGCACGGAGTAGTTCACCTGCCCCTCGGCGCGCATGACGCCTTGGAGCTGGTTCATCATCGACCAGCCGCGATCGTCCGCGAAGAGCGACGCGGGCACGAACACCGGCTCGCTCTCGGCGAGCGCGATCCGGTGGGCCTCGGAGGCGCCCTCGCGGCAGACGCGCATCTTTCTTGTTTCCATCGCGCTCATGCGCTCCTTTCCGCGGCGACCGGGGCCGCACGTGCCGCCCCGCCCCGTTCCGACAGCGAATCCCGGCCCCGCAGCACGTCCTGCCACCACACCTCGCAGGAGAGCAGGGTCCACAGCTCCAGCCCGGCGTTGCACCGCTCCTCGTCGTGATCGCGCAGCAGGGCTCGGATGGCGCCCGCGTCACCGTACGCGGCGCAGAGCCCGCCGTCGCTCGTGAGATAGTCGTGCGCCATGTCGCGCAGCCCCGCGCGGAACCAGCGGTCGAGCGGCGTGCGGAAGCCCCACTTGGGGCGCGCGACGATCGGCGCGGGCAGGCGTCGCTCGGCCCATCGACGCATGATCCATTTGCCCACGCGCCCGCGCGCCTTGAGATGATCCGGCAGCGCCAGCCCCCACACCGCGAGCGGAGAGTGCAGGTAGGGGACGCGCATCTCCAAGCCGGCCGACATCGTCATCCGGTCGCCCCGCTCGAGCATGTTGCACGGCAGCCACGTGGACCAGTCCATGGCCTGCATGCGCGCGAGCTGGCTGCCGCCGCGCAGGCCCTCGAGCACGCGCCGGTGGGTGGCGATGGTCTCCTCCCACTGCGCGTCGCTCCACCCCAGGCCCGGCAGCATGGCGGCGAGCGCCGCGCGCTCGATGTAGCTGAACCACTGCACGTGACGTCCCGCCTCGTCGGGCTGCGCGAGCGCGCGGGCCGCGACCAGCGCGCGCCGTCCGTCCATCCCGAGCCGCCCCGCGGCCCAGGCGAG
>CAYPGJ010000028.1:0-28689 GCA_964410465.1 uncultured Phycisphaeraceae bacterium
CCCCCCCCCCCCCCCCATACTGTCAAGTGCGTTCGAGGGCAATTTGTACAAAACCTCAGAACCGTGTGACGCCCTCACCTCGCCACTTCGATGGCCCGTGTCTCCCGCAGCACCGTCACCTTGATCTCGCCGGGGAAGGTCATTTCCTCGGAGACCTTGTCGGCGATGCGTTTGGCGACGAGCCAGGCTTCGTCGTCGGAGATCTTTGCGGCGTCGACCATGACGCGGACCTCGCGGCCGGCCTGGATGGCGTAGGCCTCGGTGACGCCCTTTTGGGCGAGGGCGATGTCCTGGAGCGCTTCGAGTCGCTGGATGTAGCGTTCGAGGGATTCGCGTCGGGCGCCGGGGCGTGCGCCGGAGACGGCGTCGGCGGCCATGACGATGGGTGTGTAGAAGGAGGTTGCGGGGATGTCGGCGTGGTGTCCGCCGATGGCGTTGAGGACGGGCTCCTTTTCGCCGTACTGCTTTGCGAAGTCCATGCCGATCTTGGGGTGACCGCCCTCCATTTCGTGGTCCATGGCTTTGCCGATGTCGTGGAGGAAGCCGCAGCGTCGTGCGAGCGCGCCGTCGAGGCCGAGCTGGTCGGCGATGATCTGGGAGAGGTATGCGACTTCGAGGGAGTGCGTGAGGACGTTCTGGCCGTAGGAGGAGCGGAAGTGGAGTCGTCCCATGGCCTCGCGGACCTTGGGGTGTATGGAGCGGACGTTGGCTTCCATGACGGCGTCGCGGCCGAGCTTTTCGATTCGTTCCTGCATCTCGCGTTTGACCTGCTCGACGACCTCCTCGATGCGCGTGGGGTGGACGCGTCCGTCGGCGACGAGCTTCTGGAGCGCTTCGACGGCGATGGCCTGTCGGACCTTGTCGAAGCATGAGACGGAGATGACGCCGGGGGTGTCGTCGACGAGGATGTCGACGCCTGTGGCCTTTTCGATAGCGCGGATGTTGCGGCCTTCGCGGCCGATGATGCGTCCCTTCATGTCGTCGGAGGGGATCTCGACGGAGCGGACGGTGCTCTCGGAGGTGTGCTCCGCGGCGTATCGCTGGATGGCCTGGAGGGTGATCTCGCGGGACTTTTCCTTTGCCTCGGCGATGGCGTCGTCGGTGATTTTGCGCGCGAGCTTGGCGGCGTCGTGGCGGGCGTCCTCCTCGATTTTGATGAGGAGTTCGGCCTTTGCCTGGTCGCGGGTCATGTCGGCGATACGGAGGAGTTCGTCCTGCTGGCGGCGCAGGACGTCGTCGATCTTGCTCTCTTTCTCGGCGAGCTTTGTTTCCTTGGATTTGACGCCGTCGAGGCCCTTCTGGAGGGCGTCTTCCTTGGAGGCGAGGTTTTCGAGCTTTCGGTCGAGGAGGTCCTCGCGTTTTTTGAGTCGTTGCTCGTCTTCGCGCATGGAGGTGCGCTTTTGCTCGGACTCCTTCTCGAATGCGTTGCGTTGGGCGAGGATGGCCTTGTCGGCCTCGAGCTTGGCGCGACCGGCTTCGGCGTCGGCTTGGGCGCGTGCCTGGGAGACGACGCGTTGGGCCTCGGCTTTGGCGCCGGAGAGGGTTTTTCCGATCAGGAGGCGAACGATGTTGAGTGAGAGGACGGCGCCGGCGACGAGCCCGAGGATTCCGCCGAGGATCCAGGGGAGGAGGTTTGGGGATTGCGCCTGTTGGGCGATGGCAGGGTGGAGTGCGGGGAGGAGTACGAGGGGGGACATCGCGACGTTCCTTCGCGCGTAGGCCTGAGCGGCCACGGTGAACCGCCTGGCGTGTTGGCGGAGCGACGTCGCGTCCTCGATCGGGCGCGCCGTATGGGCGCCCGTCCTGCCTGAAGATCAACCCGTGGCGCTGCTCCCACGCTCGACGAAGGGCCCCGCGGCCCGTGCAACGCTCTCTCCGTCCTGTGATGCGGGTGTGTCCGTCGTGCGCTCCGCGAAGAAAGGTTCAACCGCGAACAGAAGTGCCGAGCCAGTCGGAAAAGCCGGGTCAATCTATGTGCCGGGGCGTCGCCGCTCCGGGCCCGAGCCGTCGTCTTGAGGACGATCGGATCGAGGGCAGGTATCGGCTCGCCGTCCTGACGAGCCGGGAGGCCGCGCCGACGACACGCCGGCGGGGAGGTATGAATAGTCGGACAATACTCGCCAGCGGAGGGCGGGGTCAACGGGCGATAGGATCCCCGGCCCATGCCGCTCTTCCTCCAATGGCTGCACCGTCTCGGCTTCGGGAACCCCGTGGCGGGTCGGATCGTGCGGGGCGGCTCGAGGCGAGCCCGCCAGATGTACCTGCGGACGGGGTACCTGTTCGTGCTGACGGCGGTGCTGCTGTCGTCGCTGCTGTTCTCGGCGCAGGCGGGGAATATCTCGTACCGGGACCTGGCGGCGGCGGGGGCGAAGTCGTTCGAGTACGTGTCGTACCTGCAGATCGGGCTGATTTGCATCCTGGCGCCGGTGTTCATGGCTGGGGCGATCGCGCACGAGTCGAGCCCGCGGACGTGGGACGTGCTCCTGACGACGCCGCTCTCGGCGTCGCAGATCGTGCTTGGGAACCTGCTCGGGCGGTTGTTCTTTGTTGCGGCGCTGCTGTTTTCGTCGCTGCCGTTGTTTGCGATCACCCTCTACTTCGGGGGCGTTCCGTCGCGGTCGATCTTTGCGTCGTACGGGATCGCGTTGTGCGCGGCCCTGCTGGTCGGGTCGGTCGCGATCGCGCTGGCGGTGTCACGCGTTGCGGGTCGTCGATCGGTGTTCACGTTCTACACGTGCGTGGTGTCGTACCTGGCGGTGACGTGGGCGCTGGATTCGTACCTGGGGGGGGCTGGGGGCGGGGTGACGTTCCTGACGGCGGCGAATCCGTTTCTTGCGCTGAAGGCGCTGCTGAACCCGACGTCGTACCCGAGGCCTGATGAGGCGGCGTTGGGGGCGATGGGCCCGGTGGCGCGGTGGTGGATGGGCTCGCCGGTGAGCGCGTGGTGCGCCTGGTCGAGCGGGGTGAGCGTGGGCCTGGTGGTGGCGGGGTCGGTTGGAGCGCGAACGCTGGCGGCGGCGAGCGAGGGTCGTGTCGGGGGGGTGGTCCGGGTGTTCCGCCCCGGGAGCGCGGGCGAGCGTCACCGGGCGCCTCGGAGCGTGTGGCACAACCCGATCGCGTGGCGCGAGGCGTTGGCGCGTGCGAGCGCGCCGTGGCGTGTGCTTGGGCGGGGTGCGTTTCTCGGCATGGGCCTGCTGTGGGCGCTCGGGCTGATCTTGGCGCATCGTTCGTCGAGCATCTCGGCGCAGACGTTCCAGTTCGCGCTGCAGGCGAGCGTGTGGGGGGAGCTGGCGGTGATTGCGCTGATCGCGGTGAACATGTCTGCGACGGCCGTGTCGCGCGAGCGCGAGGACGGGACGCTGGATCTGCTGCTGACGACGCCGATCACGCCGAAGGCGTATCTGGGCGGGAAGCTGCGCGGGCTGATCACGTTCCTGGCGCCGATGCTGGGAGTTCCGCTGGGATCGGTGGCGTTGGCTGGGCTGTATGTCGGCTTGGACGGGCTGGGCGGGAGTGGCGCGATGAGCGTGGCGCGGATGGCGGGGACGGGAGCGGTGAGCGCGCCGCTGGTGCTGCCGGAGAGCGTTGTGCTGGCGCCGCTGGCGACGATTCCGTTCTTTGCGTTCCTGGTGATGATCGGTGTGCATTGGAGCGTGCAGACGAGGGGAGCCATCTCGTCGGTGGTGGCGACGGTGGCTGTGGGAGGCGGCGTGGCGGGGGTGCTGGGACTGTGCGGGTGGCAGGCGGGAGCCGGGCTGCCGTTCGTGGGTCCGGTGCTCGCGGCGTTCACGCCCGCGACGCTCGTGCACGCGATGATCGATCCGGTGCGCGCGATGGAGAGCACCGTGAGCACGGGGAGCGGGGACCTGGGCGGCGCGCGGACTATGCTGGCGCTCGGCGGCGTGGTGAGCGCTGCGGCGTACACGGGGATCGTGTACGCGCTGCGTGCGAGCATGGTGCGTCAGTTTGACATGAAGGTGCGCCGGCTGGCGGGCACGAAGTAGCGCGTCCGTGCTGCGTTGTGCCGTTGGGATCGGCGGGCGTGCGGGGCGTTAGAAGACCTTGCGGAGCTTGGCGCTGGGGATGTCGAGCTGGGCGCGGTACTTGGCGACGGTGCGTCGCGCGATCTCGATGCCGCGTTTTTTGAGTTCGGTGACGATCGCGTCGTCGCTGAGGGGGGCCTTTTTGTCCTCGCCGTCGATGATGTCCTTGAGGGCGGCGCGGATGGCTTCCCAGGAGACGTCCTCGCCTGCGTCCGTCTGCGTGCCTCCGGTGAAGAACCGGCGGAGGGGGAAGACGCCTCGGGGCGTGAGGATGTGCTTGTCGGCGACGGCGCGCGAGACGGTGGCGACGTGGATGCCGAGCTGATCGGCGACCTGGGTCATGGGGAGCGGCTTGAGTGCCTGCGGTCCCTGATCGAAGAAGTCTCGCTGGGCGTCGACGACGACATTGAGGACGCGCTGGAGGGTGCGGCGGCGCTGCTCGATGGCGTCGATGAGCCAGGCGGCGTTGGTGAGGTTGGATCGGATGAAGCGCTTGGTGTCCTTAGGGACGTCGCGCTCGCGGACCATCTCGGCGTACTCGCGGTTGATGCGGAGGTTGGGCAGGCGCGAGTCGGTCTGTACGGCGAGGTAGCGGTCGGCGTCCTCGTCGTACTCGATGATGGCGTCGGGGACGATGGCCGTGGGGGATTCCTGGACGAGGGCGCGTCCTGGGACGACGCTGAGTCGGCGCATGGATCGGAGAGCGCCGTTGATGTCGTCCATGGTGAGTCCGGTGGCCTGCGCGACGCGTGGGAGGCGGTTGTGGACGATGTCGTCGAGGTGCTCTTCGATGAGCCGGCGGACGACGCCCTCGTTGTCGAGTCGCTCGTCCTCGCTGAGCGCGTCGATCTGGAGGACGAGGCACTCGCGGGTGTCGCGTGCGCCGAGCCCTGGGGGGTCGAGGATGAGCTGCACGGCGCGGAGCGCGCGTTCGAGCTCGTCGGGCTTTGCGCCGGCGGCGTCGCCTTCGGCCGGTGCGCGATCGGCGATGAGCGGGAGCGGGGTTCGGATGTATCCGTCGTCGTCGATGTTCTCGATGAGGAGCCGGCCGAGCGCGCGGGTGCGGTCGTCGACGTCGGCGAGGGTCCACTGCTCGAGGAGCTGCTGTGCGACCGAGGCGGAGCGTCCCGGCGCGTTCGCCATGGCGTCCATCTTGCCGTCGCGTTCGCCGGCGAGTCGTGAGGAGACGCGGGATGCCTCGCGGAGCTCTTCGAATCGTCGCAGGCCGGAGGCGGAGTATTCGTTCTCGAGGGCTTCGGAGTAGGAGGATTCGAAGTTCTCGAGTCGGGAGAAGTCGCTCGCGCCGCCGCCCTCGTCGACTTCCATGGGGGCGCGATCCTCGGCCTCGTCGCGGCGTTGCTCCGCGATCTCCCGGCGGGCCTCTTCGCGCCCTGCTCCGGGCTCGACGATCTCGAGGGTCGCGTTGTTCTCGAGCTCTTGTTCGATCCGCTCCTCCAGCGCCGGCAGCGCGAGCTGCAGGATCTCCATCGACTGGATCATGCGCGGCGCCAGCTTCATCTGCTGGCCCATCCGCATGTGCTGAGAGGTGTCGAACCGCATCGTTGCTCACACTTCCTTGTGTTTCGCCGCCCGGTTGGGGCGTGGTTGCCATCGGCCCTTCCCGAGGGCGGATTCATCGGACACGCCGTCCGCTAACCCGGCGCGACGTCGCTTAGCGTACAGGCTGCCTTCCCGCCAGCGCATCGGCAAGGACGGCTTTGCTCGCGTATTCGAGGGCTCCCCCGGCCGGGAGGCCCCGCGCGAGGCGCGTCACGGCCACGCCCCGCTTGGAGAGCTCTTCGGAGAGATAGAGCGCGGTGCCGTCTCCCTCGAGCGTGGGGTTGAGCCCGAGGACGACTTCGCGAACGGGCTCTGCGCCGGAGTTCTTCGCGGGGTCTTCCACGCGCGCGAGGAGTCGCGCAACGGTCAGCTCCTCGGGGCCCACGCCTTCGAGCGGGCTGAGACGGCCGAGCAGCACGTGGTACACGCCTCGATGGAGGGATGTCTGCTCGAGCGCGATGAGGTCTCTGGGCTGCTCGACGACGAGGACGAGGCCTCGATCGCGGCGCGGGTCCGAGCAGATCGCGCAGGGGTCGGTGTCGGTGAGGTTGAAGCACTGGGAGCAGTGGTGGACGTCCTGCTTGACGGCTTCCACGGCGCGTGCGAGTTCGAGGGCCTCGTCCGCGGTGGCGGTGAGCACCCAGAAGGCGAGTCGCTCGGCGCTGCGTTTCCCGACGCCGGGCAGCTTTGCGAACGCGTTGACGAGGCGCTCCACGGGCTCGGGGTATCCCGAGGCCCTGGACGCTCCTGCGGCGCGCTGGGGCGTGGGTCGCTTCACGCGTTCATCCTACGGCGGTCGGACGGGCGCGAGCGGCACGAGGCGCACGAATCGGTCAGATGAGGCCCCCGCCCGTCAGCGCACCCTCCAAACCCGGGATCTCATCGAGGCCCAGCGCCTTTGCCTCGCGCGTCAGTTCCTCCTTGAGGATGGCTTCGGCCTTGGCGAGCGCATCGTTGACGGCCTCGGCGATGAGTCGCTCGGCGTGCGCCTTGGCGCCAGGCTGGGCGAGGGTGGAGGCGAGGGGCGCGTCGAGGGTGACGGTTTCGACGCGTGAGCGGCCGGAGAGCCGGACGCGGACGGCGCCTCCGCCTGCGCTTCCCTCGACGCGCATCGAGGAGATTTTGTCGCGGACGCGCTCGGAGGCTTCGCGGAGCTTTTCGCGGTTCTTCAGGAGGCCCGCGATCGCCCCCATAGCTTTGAACTGATCAAGCATCTGGTTCGCTCTCCTTGGGGGCGCCGTCCGTTTCGGGTTGGGCGGGCTCTTCCTCAGTCTCGACGGGCTCGGATGAGACCGAGACGATCTTCGCGTCGAAGAGCTCGACGGCCTCGCGGACCAGGGGGATCCGCATGGCCGCGGCGCGCGGGTCGGGGTCGTCCTGTCGTTCCTCTTCCCCCGCTTGCTCGTGGAGTGTCATGTCGACGCGCACGGGCCTGCGGCACGCGCGTGCGAAGAGTTCCTCGAGCCAGGCGCGCTGCTGGGCGAGATAGGTCATGGTGTGCTTGGAGGCGACGGTGACGCGGGCCGCGTCGCCGCTGAAATGAGTCAGGCGGAGGTCGGCGAGTACGGCGCGGGCTCGCACGGTTCCGGCCCCTGCGCGGACGGCCTGCCAGACGTCTTCGAGGCTGTCGGACTTGGCGCACGGCACCGCGGCCCCGTCGTTGGTCGACGTGGTGCGGGAGTCCGGGGTGGGCGTCTCATCGGGCGCCCCGGGCGCCGGTTCGGCTTTTTTTGCCGGCGGCCCGGTGGGTGACGGTTTGGGGGCCGCGGGCGCACGGGGCGGGGGGTTTGGTTGGGCGCGCGGCGTGTGCGGCGCGGAGTCGGGGTTCTCGAGGACGGAGGCGAGCGCGGTCAGGCGCTCGGTCATGGCGAGTCGCACGAGCATGGCGTCGACGAGCGCGCGGGGGCTGGATGAGGCCTTGGCGCGCCACCGGACGTTCTCGCAGAGTGCGATCATGTGGGTGCAGGCGCCGGGATCGATGCGGGTGGCGAGCGATTGTGCTCGCTCGAGATCGTCGCCCTCGGCTTCGACGAGGGTGGTTTCGTTCCCGCAGGTGGAGAGCACGAGGACGTCGCGGAGGCGTTCGAGGAGCGCCTCGAGCAGCTGATCGACCGAGACGCCGCGCGACAGGAGTTCTTCGGCGCGCGTGAGCGCGCCCGGGGCGTCGCCGTCGGCGGCTGCGGCGAGGAGCCCGTCCACGAGTTCGCGGTCGGCGAGCCCGAGCATTTCTTCGAGGAGTTTCGAGGTGATCGATTTCTCGCCGGAGGCGAGGAGTCGATCGAGGATGGAGAGCGCGTCGCGCATGGAGCCCTGCCCGAGGCGGGCGACGCTCATGACGACGGAGGGCTCGGCTTTCACGCCTTCCTTCTTGACCACGTCGGCGAGGTGCTCGGCGATGCGGCGCGTGGGGATGTTGCGGAAGTCGAATCGCTGGCATCGCGACTGGATGGTTGCGGGGACCTTGTGCGCGTCGGTGGTGCAGAGGATGAACTTGACGTGGCTGGGCGGCTCCTCCATCGTTTTGAGGAGGGCGTTGAACGCCTGGATCGTGAGCATGTGGACTTCGTCGATGATGTAGATCTTGAATTCGCCTCGCATCGGCCGGTAGACGCATGAGGCGATGAGATCGCGCGCCTCGTCGACGCCGCGGTTGGAGGCCGCGTCGATCTCGATGACGTCGGTGTCGCGGCCGTGCATGATGGCGTCGGCGACGTCTGCGGGCTTGTCGTTGGGGGCGTTGATGGCCTTGGCGAAGAGCCTGGCCATGGTGGTTTTTCCGACGCCTCGCGAGCCGGTAAAGAGGTAGGCGTGCCCGACGCGTCCGCGCGCGATGGCGTTCTGGAGGGTGCGCGCGATGGGCTCCTGTCCGACGACCTCGTCGAACTGGCGGCTGCGGTACCTGCGTGCGAGCGCGGTGTACGACACGACGACCCATCCTACCCGACGAACTCGTGGTTCCGTCGTGAACAAAGAGCCCCGCCGAGGGGGTTGACGGCCAGGAGTCCGGCGGCGCCGGATGACGACCGCTTATGGCTGCTGCGGTCAGGCTCTGACCAGGTTCACGGGCCACCCGCGCACCGGTCCCGGCCGTCAACCCACCTCGGCGGAGGGGGGACCAGCATACGCCGCCGGCGGGGCCGACGCACGCGGGACGAACCGGGTTCAGGGCCACGCGTACACTTCGCAGCCATGCCCGGCATGCCGCGGAACGCCGAGACCGACTCCCCGAGCGCCAAGTCCATCGCCCTCCTGCTCGTCCGCGTGTTCTTCGTGGTGCTCGTGGTGGTGGTGGCGGCCCTGTACGTTCTGAAGGTCAACCGCGACGCGGGCGATCCGAGGTCGAGCGGAGCGCCGTTCACGAACGTGGACATCACGCTGATCGTGGGCGGGGCGCTCGCGCTTTCGCTGGTGGTGCTCGCGATCGACCTGGCCACGCCTCGCAAGAAGATCTCGACGCTGTCGGGCGTGTTCCTCGGGCTTCTCGCGGGCATCCTCGCGTCCGTGGCGACGTCGTTCCTGATCGACCTGGCCGCGCAGGGGTATCAGTTCGACAAGAGCCCGATCGTGCCGACGGTGAAGATCGTGCTGTCAACGGTGCTGTGCTACCTGGCGGTGGCCGTGGTGCTCCAGACGCAGGACGATTTCCGGCTGATCATTCCGTACGTGGAGTTCTCGAAGCAGCGTCGGGGCGCGCGCCCGCTCATCCTCGACACGTCCGTGCTGGTGGACGGTCGCATTCTTGAGACGCTCGAGAGCGGGCTGTCCCAATCGCCGGTGGTCATCCCGTCGTTCGTGCTCCAGGAGCTGCAGGCGCTCGCCGATTCTTCGGATCGCGCACGGCGCGGCAAGGGGAGACGCGGGCTCGATCTGGTCTCGCGGCTGCAGCGATCCTCGCGTATGAGCGTCGCCATCGACGAGTCCGTGGTCGACGGGGTGAGCGTCGACCAGCGCGTGATCGATCTTGCGCGGCGCGAGGGCGGGACGGTCATCACCACGGACTCGGGGCTCGCGCGCATCGCCTCGATCCACGACGTGCCCGTGGTGAATCTCAACTCGCTCGCGGCGTCGCTGCGGCCCTCTGTCTCGACCGGAGAATCGCTCGCCATCCGTGTCGTCAAGCCGGGGGAGCAGCCGGGGCAGGGCGTTGGGTATCTCGAGGACGGGACGATGATCGTGGTCGAGAACGGAGCCGCGCTGATCGGAGAGGATGTGAGCGTGGTGGTGACGGGCGCGCTGCAGACCAGCGCGGGTCGGCTGGTGTTCGCTCGCGCGTCGGACGCGGACACCCCCCTCGCGCCGTCCGCCGAGGAGACCGGGGCGAGCCATGGTGTCTCCCACAGCACGGCCGGCCCGGACGCTCCGGATGCGCCGGCCCCCCCGGACGCAGTCGGCGAGGGCGCACCGGTTGACGGAGGGTCGCGCCCTGATCGGCGCGATCGGGAGGGCCCGCTCGGCCCTCGTCGGCCCTCACACGGGCGGACGCCCCGCAATCCCCGCCGACTCTGACAGCCGGTATCCTCATCCGCGCGATGCCACGACCACTTGCGCTCGTCCCTGCGCTTCTCTTGTGCCTCCTCATGCCGCGCATCGTGAGCGCGCAGTCGGACCAGTACATCCTCAAGCCGGACGGCACGTGGACGCAGGCCGCTGCGCCCGAGCCCGGGTCGGACGCGGGCGTGATCGCCGAGGCCCGCAAGGCGATGGCCGACAACCGCCCCGACGCGGCCCGGGGGATCCTGGACCGGTGGCTTGAGGCGAACGAGCGATCCGGCAAGCCGGAGGCGCCCGAAGCACTCCGGCTGCGCGGCGACGCCCACACCGCCATGAACCGGGAGGACCGGGGTCTGCGGGACTACGAATCGCTCGTGCAAAAATTCCCGCAGTCCGACGAGTACATCACGGCGCTGGAGCGCGAGTTCGAGATCGCCAAGGCGTACGCATACGGCAAGAAGGCGCTGTGGTTCGGCTTTCTGCGCGTGGAAAACGGGGGCCCGCTTGCGGAGGAGATCTTCATCCGGATCCAGGAGCGTCTCCCGGGGAGCGAGCTGGCCGAGCGAGCCGGCATTGAGCTCGCCGATTACTACTTCCGTGAGCGAGACCTCGAGATGGCCGGGGAGATGTACTCGCTGTACCTGACGCTCTATCCGGACGGCCCGAACCGTCGCAAGGCCATGGAGCGTCGCGTGTTCGCGTCGGTGGGACGATTCCGCGGGCCGGAGAACGACGTCTCGGGCCTGCTGGACGCGAAGGAGCAGGTGCGCGTCTACGCGATGCAGTACCCGGAGGAGGCCGAGCGGCAGGGGCTCGACCAGGCGCTGGTCGTGCGGCTGAACGAGTCGCTGGCTGCGCAGATGCTTGAGACCGCGAACTGGTACCTCCGTCGGGACGACCTGCCGGGGTGCCGCCTGACGCTCAAGCGGCTCCTTGCTCGCTATCCCTCGACGCAGGCCTCGGCCCGGGCGCTGGAGTTGCTCGAAGCGCAGGGCTGGGCGGAGAAGCCGGCGTCGGAGATAGCGCCGGGTGAGTCGCCGTCGGATGAGGCGGAGCCGGTCGGCGCGGTCGAGCCGGCGGGAGGGTCGAACTGATGCGTCGTCGCGCGCTTCTGTGCTTGATGTGCGTCGCGTCGCTCGGCGCCTGCGCGGGAGACCCGAAATCGGGGTACGCGTGGTCGTCGTCGTTTGACGCGTCGATCCATTCGGTCGCGGCGCCGATGTGGGAAAACGAGACGTTCCACCACGGGCTTGAGGCGCGGCTCACGGAGTCGGTCGTGAAGGAAATCCAGCGCGCCACGCCGTGGCGGGTCGTGCCGGTGGGCGAGGCGGACACGACGCTGACGGGGGTGCTGCGTCGCGTGGAGGTGCGACGGCTGAGCACGGCACGGACCTCGGGGCTCGCGGAGGAGCTTTCCGTGGAGCTGACCATCGATTACACGTGGAAGAACGGCCGCACGGGCAAGACGCTGGCGGCGCGGCGGGGGATGCGCGTCGTCGAATCCTTCGTTCCGGCGTTGGGCGTGAGTGAGCGGATCGAGATCGGCGAGACCGCCGCGGTGGACGCCGCGGCCCGCGCGGTGGTCGGCTCGATGCGGTCCGGATGGTGACCGGCTGGTCCGGTTCCCCGATCGGCGCGAACCTACCATCTGATCCGACCGAAAGACTTATGGGCGGCGCACGGTCGTGACCCGCCGCCCGGCAGCACAGGGACGTCAGAACGCACGATGCCGATCAACCCGCGACCCAAGCAGAATCCGTCTTCCGAGGAACCGCCGAGCCCGCGTCGACGCGGCCAGCCGCAGCCTCCCCCGGGCGATCCGAAGAACGCGCCGAAGCCTCCGTCGCGCGGGATGTTCGGGTGGATGGCCATCATCCTCGTCGGGCTCATGGTCGCGCTGTGGTTCACCTCGCAGTCGAACCAGGCGTCGTCGGTCGTCTCGTGGAAGGAGTTCGAGACGCTGTACCGCAACGGCGAGATCGTCGACAACACGGTGATCGTGAAGGACACGGCCGTGTTTGCGCTCAAGCAGGTCGCGGGCAAGGAGCAGTCGGTCAAGTTCTCATTCAACCCGACGGGGCGCGACTTCTACCTGAACAAAGTGGATGACGTGACGCAGGGGAAGTTCCGCGACTCTCCTGGGCCGGGCCTGTTCTGGCAGATCCTGCTCAACCCGTTCACGCTGACCATCGCGCTCATCCTGTTCTTCTGGTTCGTGATCTTCCGGGGCATCCGTTCGATGTCAGGCGGGGGCGGGATGCTGGGGAACTTCGGCAAGTCGCGGCACCGCGTGCTGGCGAAGGAGACGACGAGCGTCACGCTCAAGGACGTCGCCGGCATCGACGAGGCGCGCGAGGAGGTCGGCGAGATCATCGAGTTCCTGCGCAACCCGAAGAAGTTCATGCGTCTGGGCGCCCGCGTGCCGCGCGGCGTGCTGCTCGTGGGCGAGCCCGGGTGCGGGAAGACGCTGCTGGCGAAGGCGATCGCGGGCGAGGCCGACGTCCCGTTCTTCTCGATCTCCGGCTCGGACTTCGTCGAGATGTTCGTCGGCGTGGGCGCGTCGCGCGTCCGCGATCTGTTCAAGCAGGCCAAGGACTCGTCGCCCTGCATCATCTTCCTGGATGAGATCGACGCGGTGGGTCGCCGGCGCGGCTCGGGCTTCACGACCGGCGGGCATGATGAGCGCGAGCAGACGCTCAACGCCATCCTCGTGGAAATGGACGGCTTCGAGTCGGCGGATCAGGTGATCGTGATCGCCGCGACCAACCGGGCGGACGTGCTTGACCCCGCGTTGTTGCGGCCCGGACGCTTCGACCGGCGCGTGGACGTTCCCATGCCCGACATCAAGGGCCGGCTCGAGATCCTCAAGGTGCACGCGCGCAAGGTGAAGATGGGGCCGAGCGTGGACCTCGAGCGGATCGCCAAGGCCACGCCGACGTTTTCCGGCGCCGATCTCGCCGCGATCGTCAACGAGGCGGCCATCGCCGCCACGCTCCTGAACAAGGATTACATCGAGCAGTCGGACCTTGAGGAGGCGCGCGACAAGGTCAAGTACGGCCGATCGCGCAAGAGCAAGGTGGTCGAGGAGGAGGAGCGCATCGCCACGGCGTACCACGAGGCGGGGCACGCCGTGCTCCAGGCGCTGATCCCGGGCGCCGACCCGCTCCACAAGGTGACGATCCTGCCGCGCGGGCAGGCGATGGGCGCGACGTTCTCGCTGCCCGAGAAGGATCGGCACGGGTACAACCTGAAGTGGCTCAAGGCGACGATGCGGGTGGTGTGCGGCGGGCGGATCGCCGAGGAGCGCAAGACGACGGACGTCTCGTCGGGCGCCTCGATGGACATCACGCAGCTCACCATGATGGCGCGCGCGATGGTGCTGGAGTGGGGCATGTCGGAGCGTCTGGGCTTCGTGCGTTACGCCGGCGTTGACACTCGCGACATGTTCATGGCGCCGAAGGACTACTCGGATGAGACCGCTCGCATCATCGACGAGGAAGTGAAGCGTTTCGCGGACGAGGCGTACCGGGACGCGGAGCGCGTGCTGAACGAGAACTGGGAGAGCGTTGAGCGCGTGGCGCAGTCGCTGCTGAAGCACGAGACGCTGACCGCGGACGAGGTTCACCGCCTGATGCGGGGCGAGGACCTCGGCAAGCCGACCGTCTCCGACCTGCTCGAGGCGGAGGCGAAGAAGTCCCGCGGACAGAGCGCGAGCGAGAAGCCGGCTCGCAAGCCGACCACTGGCGACGACACGGGTCCGGGGCTGTTGCCGAGCCCTGCGTAGCGCGGTTCACGCCAGCAGAGCCTCCCTCGCTCCAGCCTCGCTCACCCCGATCGCTTCAATCGTCTTCTCCGCGCTGCTCTTCCCCTGCACGACACAGACGTCGCGCGGCTTTGCGCCCAGCTTGCGGGCGATGAGTTCGCAGATGGCCTTGTTCGCCTTGCCGCCCTCGGGCGGAGCCGAGACGCGGACCTTGAGCCGGTCGGCGAGGGGGCCCACGATCTCGTCGCGTCTCGCGCCGGGCACGGCTTTGACTCGGATCAGCACCCCCCCACCGCTCGCGGAGACGATCTCGCTCATGCGCGCATTGTCCGAAAAAAGCGTCGAACGGGGGACGGGGAGAGCCCAGAACCGTCACGGGAGTGCGGAATTCTCTTGCTCCCGGAGAGTCCGGCTTTATGCTGAACTCCGCGGGGAAGGAGTTTTCGGTGCGGGTCTGCGCCGCGGCATTGGTGCGCACAGGAGACAGCGATGAGGACGCCTCGGCCGACAATCAAGGGTTTGCTCGCCGCATTCGCGATCGCCGGCTCGGCGAGCGCGCAGCTCACCGCGGATCGCACCCTGCTCATCTACAACTCCGCCAACGCGGACTCGCTCGCCGTGCGGAACATGTACGTGGCGGCCCGCCCAGGCGTGCGCGAGCTGGACCTGAATGACCCGCTGATCGTTCCCGGCACGATCGCACGGGCGGAGTATCTGTCGCGCATCCGCGCCAGGGTGCTGACGCACCTCGCGGGAACAACTGGCGGGACGCCGCTGTCGGAGCACATCGTGGCGATGGCGACGACTCGGGGGCTGCCGGCGCGCGTCGAGGGCGCGAACGAGTTCGACATCTCGAGTTCGTGGGCTTCGCTCGAGGCGGAGCTGGCCGTCGTCCAGCAGGACCTCGAGGCGGCGGGTGTGGGGAATCTGCCCAATCGCTTCAGCGGGATCATCCGCAATCCGTACTGGCGCGTGCTCGGGACGCCGGTGACGAACCTGTCACGCACGGGGATCACGACGCAGAAGCCGTTCACGTACTTCGCGCCGGGAGCGTGGCGGATGGACAACTCGACGGGCGGGGACATCTACCTCGCGTGCCGTTTGGACGCGGGCCCGAGCGTGCCCGGCTCGGGAGGCACGGCCAGCGCGCTGCAGAACATCCAGGCGATGCTGAGTCGCTCGATGAAGCCGCGGGCGGACCCGTGCGCCGTGCAGATGCTTCTGGATGAGTACGGCTGCTCGAATCACCTCGACGACGACGGGCTGGGGACGCTGTTCCCCGCGTTGGACGACTTCGGTCGCACGCGTGCGATCATGCAGGGCGCCGGGCACAGCGTGACGCACGACGTGGCGTCGGCGTGGCGGACGATGTCCTCGCTGCCTGACCAGCGGCCGTTGCTTGTGTTCGGGACGTACGGGACGAACCACTCGATCAGCGGGTGCGGCGCGGCCCCCGACCAGGGGCAGTTCTACCCGCGCACCTACTCGTTCCATCCGGCTTCGTGCTTCGTGTCGATCGAGTCGTTCAACGGCAACTGGATGGTGGATCAGGTGTATCGCAGCAGCCAGGCGCAGGTGACGGACTTCATCGCGTCGGGGGGCACGTTCACGCTCGGCGGCGTCGCGGAGCCGTTCACCTTCACCGTGCCCGATCTCGAGATGCTGACGCAGAACCTCTACGTGTGGGGGCTGACGTTCGCGGAGGCCGCGTACTCGGCGATGCCGGGCGTCTCGTGGGGCATCGTGCCCGTGGGGGACCCGCTCGCGCGCGTGACGATCGGCACGGGGGGTTGCGCGGGAGACGCCAACGGGGACAACATGGTGACGTTCCCCGATCTGAACGCCGTGCTCTCCTCGTTCGGGCAGAGCGGGTCGTGCCTGACCGGCGACGTGAACCGGGACGGCAGCGTCAACTTCACGGACCTGAACATCGTGCTCAGCGCGTTCGGCACGAACTGCTGAGACCTCGGCTTAGAGCGAGGCGATGACCCTCTCGGCGTCGGCGAGGAGCGAAGCAGCTCGCTCGTTCGTGCGGGCCTCGGCGATGAGTCGAAGGATGGGCTCGGTGTTGGACGCGCGGACGTGGAGCCACGCGGCGCCGGGGCCGTCGGGGTCGAGATCGATCCGGAGCCCGTCCTGCCGGTCCAGACGAGCGCCGGCGAAATGCGTCGCGAGCGCATCGGCCGCGGCGGCGGCGAGCCCGGGCCGGATGGAGCACTTGCGTTTGTCGATGACATAGGCCGGGAATTCCTTGAGGATTCCCGACAGGGGCTTGTTCTCGCGAGTCATGAGCGCGAGGACGAGGGCCATCGAGGAGAGCGAATCGCGGATGAGACAGACGTCGGGCCAGATGACGCCGCCGTTGCCCTCGCCGCCGATGCCGGCGCGATGCTCGAGCATGGCAGCGACGACGTTCGCCTCGCCGACCGGGGTGCGGAGCACACGGCCGCCCATCCGGGACGCGAGATCGTCGATCATCCGCGAGGTGGACAGGTTTGCCGCGAAGACCGGGCTCGGCTTGTCCGCGCCGACCAGCGCGCACGCGAGCACGAGGGTGTATTCCTCGCCGATGTACTCGGCGTGCTCGTCGAGGACCGCGAGCCGGTCGGCGTCGGGGTCCTGCGCGAAGCAGACGTCGGCGTCTGCCGCCCTGGCCGCGGCGGAAAGCGACGCGAGATTCTCGCGTGTGGGCTCGGGCAGGTGTGGGAAGACGCCCGAGCCGTCGGCGTTCAGGAGCGTCGTACGACAGGCGAGGGCTTCGAGGAGCAGGCCCGCCCCTGCGGCGCCGGAGGCGTTGACGCAGTCGACGGCCACTCGGAACCGCTTCTTACGAATGCGATCGACGGGCATGACCCGGTCCACTGCGGCGAGCACCCGGTCGACGTGCACGCGCGCCGCGCTGGAGTCGGAGAGGAGGGAGCCTTGCGCGTCGTGCGCCGCGAGCGCGTGTGTGTTCGCGCGGAACCGGTCGATGATGCGCGAGGCGAGGTGAGCCGGGGGCGCGTGCGCGCCGCGCTCGTGCGCAATCAGGCACTTCAACCCGTTCCACTGGGCGGGATTGTGGGACGCGGTGAGGACGATGCCCCCGTCCGCGCGCAGGTGATCCACCATGACGCCGACGGTGGGCGTGGTGGCGACGTCGAGGTCCACGACGTCCGCGCCAGCCGCGACGAGCCCGGCGATCGCGGCGTGGCGCACGGCGAGCGCGCCGCTGCGGCCGTCGCTGCCGAGCACGATGCGGGGTCGTTTCGGGGCGCCCGGGCGCTCGTTGAGGAAGGCGACGAAGGAGCCGGCGAAGCGCGCGACGACGTCCGGAGTGAGCGACTCGCCGACGACGCCTCGGCAGCCCGAGACCGAGAGCATGAGTGGGGCGTTGGACATCGGAGCGAGGATACTCAGGCCGCAGGTCGTCGGGGCGACATTCAGGCGGCGTGGAGCACGCGGCGCTGGTGGGACGGCTCATCGACAGGGGCCGAGACCGCCAGCCGGTTCCACACGGGCGAGGCGAGGTCGAGCATCTCACCCTCCGGGGCCCCGTCGTGGGCGAGCCGTTGGACGACCGGGCGGGCGACGTCCCGCGGGTTGGCCGCGATGACCATCGCGCGCGACATGTCGGACAGCAGGACGTACGAGCCCGCGGGATAGAGCCCCACGGCCTCAAGCAGCGCGAGCGCCGTCGCGCGGTCCAGCGTTCCCGCGTTGGCGAGTCGCACAGCCTCGGCGATCCCGTCGGCGGGCTTGTGCTGGAGTATTCGGTACGGGCGGTACGCCGTGGCCGCGGCGAACACGTCCGCGACCGCGAGCACCTTCGCGAGGTCGTGGATCGCGGACGATCGCAGCGCCCTGGGGTACCCGGTTCCGTCCTCGCGTTCGTGGTGCTGATGGATGATCAGCAGCACGCGCTCATCGAGATTCGTCGTCGCGGCCAGCATGGCCACCGACAGCGCGGGATGCCGCCGGACCCGATTGAGCGACACCTCGTCGAGCGGTCGATCGGACGCGAGCAGCTGGGGCGAGAGCGCCGCCATGCCGACGTCGCAGAACAATGCGGCCTGGACGACCAGCCGGATGTGCGGCTCGTCGTGGCCGAGCCGTGCTGCGATCGCGCCGGCCATGATCGCGCAGGCCAGCGCGTGCGAGGGGAGATAGTCCGCGTCCCGAACGTGCTTCAGCGCGAGCGCGGGGAACCGCGTCGGCGCGGCATGCAGATGGCGCAGCATGTCATCGACCATCGGGAGCGCGTCACGCGCCAGGTCGACGCGTCGTCCCTCGGCGATCCACTCAAGCGTCTCCGCGTGCGACGACGTCCACTCGGGCCTGCGTCGGGCGCCCGCGATGCTCACGGCCAGGTGGCTCGCGTGATCCTCGGCCTCGCCGGCCTGCTCGGGGAGAAACGGCTCGATCGCGTCCGAGGTCCGGCGCGGGATCGACACCCACCGCGCGGCCCGCTCCGCCACGACCGCGTCGGCCCGCTTCAAGTAGCGCCGCCAGGCGGCGGTCGAGATCACGGCCGGTTGATCGTCCATGCCGTCCTGGAGTCCCAGGTCGACGTCCGGGAGAAGCTCGGCCCGCTCTGGGTTGCGTCGGTTGGTCGGGAAACCCAGAAGGAGCCGGGAATGGCTGAGCCGGAGGGAGGAGATGAGGTCGGTGGTGAGCGTCACGCCGCGGGGCAGCACCTTGGCGCCATGAGGTGTATAGACCGACTGCCGCAGGACGTCTCCGGGCCTGAGCGAGGCGAGGTTGAGAGGGGGCATGGGCGCGCTCCGTGGGTTGGGTTGGTTATCGACCTGTTTGGGCGCCCGGTTGACCGAGAAACAGGGTTCGTGGTGGAGCCGAGACGGAATCTTGACGATCCGGTTGGGAGGTTTTCGGACGGGAGCGGGCTAGAGTGTTGGCCCTCTCCGGAGTGACGGTTGCATGTTTGAAGTCACGGTCGAGACCGAGTTCTGCGCTGCGCACGCGATCCGCGTGGGTGGTGTGCGTGAGCCGGTGCATGGGCACAATTGGCAGGTGACGGTGTGCGTCGGCGCCGAGGCGCTCGATGACGACGGGCTCGTCTGCGACTTTCACGCGCTCGAGGCCGCTGTGGAGGCTGTCGTCGGCCCGTGGCGAAACAACGACCTCAACGCGAGCGAGGCATTCTCGGGCAAGAACCCGAGCGCGGAGCTGGTCGCGCAGCACATCGGCGCGCACGTGGCCGCGTGGGCACGGGCCTCCTGCCGTGAGGGCGTGCGGCTGGTGTGGGCGCGGGTGACCGAGGCGCGCGGGTGCGCGGCCGTGTGGCGCGCTGAGGGGGGCGAACGATGACCCGCGCTGCTTCGAGACATGGCGAGAGCCAGCGTGTGAGTGTGCCCGCGAGCGCGGGGACGCCCGCCAGCCCAGAGGCGGCGGGGGTTCCGGGGGTTCCGGGGGTTCCGGGGGCTGCGGCGCGAACGGGCGCGATGGGCGCTTCGGAGCGGTTCCTCAACCGGGACCTGTCCTGGCTCGAGTTCAACTACCGCGTGCTCGCGCTCGCCCTCGATGAGCGCACGCCGCTGCTCGAGCGCCTCAAGTTCCTCGCGATCTTCTCGTCAAACCTCGACGAGTTCTTCATGAAGCGTGTCGGCGTGCTGCGTCGGGACATGCTCATCGGCGCGGCGCCGCGCTCCCCGTGCGGCCTCGACCTCGCCGAACAACTGCACGCCATCCGCTCGCGGATCGTGGAGCTGCAGGCGGTTCAGGCCGAGTGCTGGGAGCGAGATCTGCTGCCCGAGCTCGCGCGTCACGGCATCGAGGTGGTGCGTTTCAGCGAGGCGAGCGCCGAGGAGCGATCGCGCATCGAGGCGTGGTTCCGCGCGTCGGTGTTCCCCATCCTGACGCCGCTGGCGGTCGACCCCGGGCACCGCTTCCCGTTCATCTCGAACCTGAGCGAGAACCTTGGCGCGCTGCTGACGCACCCCGATCGTGACGAGCCGCTGTTCGCGCGCGTGAAGATCCCGGAGTTGAAGCCGCGATGGGTGCGGGTGGATGATCCCGGCGCCGCGCTCGAGCCCCCTCGCGCGGGCCGGCCGCTGCGCGTGATGCATCTGGAGGAGGTGATCGAGAACAACCTGGGCGATCTGTTCCCGGGCATGACGATCCTCTCCGTGATGCCCTTCCGTGTGACGCGCAACGCCGAGGTGACGCACGACGAGGACGCGGACGACCTGCTCGAGACGGTGGCGGAGGCCCTCAAGCAGCGTCGCTTCGCGCGCCCCGTGCGCCTGGAGGTCCACCAGAATCCCGACCAGCGCGTGCTCTCCTTCGTGATGGACGAGCTCGATCTGGGCGTCGAGGAGGTCTTCGAGCGCCGGGGCATGCTCGAGTACGGCGACCTCTTCGACCTCTTCGCGGTGAATCTGCCCGAGCTCAAGCGCGAGGTGTGGGAGCCCGTGTCCCCGGCGCGCCTGGCCGATGACGACGTCGACATCTTTCAGGTCATCCGGCAGGGCGACCTGCTCGTGCATCACCCGTACGAGAGCTTCGCGGCGTCGGTGGAGCGGTTCATCCGCGCGGCGGCGCGCGATCCGAAGGTGGTCGCGATCAAGCAGACGATCTACCGAACGAGCGCGGACTCCCCGTTCATCCCGGAGCTGATCCGCGCGGCCGAATCCGGCAAGCAGGTCGCGTGCCTCGTGGAGCTGCGGGCGCGCTTCGAGGAATCGGCCAACGTGCAGCGCGCCCAGGCGCTCGAGAAGGCCGGCGTGCACGTGGCGTACGGCGTCGTGGCGCTCAAGACGCACGCGAAGATCGCGCTCGTCGTGCGTCGAGAGCCGGACGCGCCGGGCGGGCTGCGCTGCTACGGGCACATCGGCACGGGGAACTACAACTCCCAGACCGCGCAGCTCTACACGGACCTCGGCCTGCTCACGTGCGACCCGCAGATCACCGGGGACATCGTCGAGCTGTTCAACCTGC
Source organism: uncultured Phycisphaeraceae bacterium (assembly GCA_964410465.1). Taxonomy (GTDB): domain Bacteria; phylum Planctomycetota; class Phycisphaerae; order Phycisphaerales; family UBA1924; genus CAYPGJ01. Next base: position 20,794 of record CAYPGJ010000028.1, read on the forward strand.
TCACGGGACGGTCGCGCAAACGCGACTACGACTCCCTCCTCGTCGCGCCCACCACGATGCGCCAGCGGTTCATGGAGATGATCGAACGCGAGATCGAGCACGCGCGAGCGGGAAGGCCCGCGCGCATCGTCGCGAAGATGAACGCCATGGAGGACGTGCTGCTCACCGAGAAGCTCTACGAGGCCTCGGCCGCGGGCGTCAGCGTGGACCTCATCGTGCGCGGGTTCTGCTGCCTGCGCCCCGGCGCGCCCGGGCTGAGCGAGAACATCCGGGTCATCTCCAACGTCGGCAGGTTCCTCGAGCACTCGAGGATGTACTTCTTCGCCAACGGCAGCGCCGACCCCGTCGAGGGGGAGTGGTACATCGGGTCGGCGGACTGGATGCACCGCAACCTCGACACGCGCGTCGAGGCCATCACCCCGATCCGCGACACGGGCGCCAGGAAGCGCCTCGCGGCCGTCGTCGAGGCCCTCCTCGCCGACCGACGCGTCGCGTGGGAGATGCGCCCCGACGGGTCGTACGAGCCGCGCACGACGCGCCCCGACGCCCCCCCGGATTCCGCGGAAGCGCTCGGCGTCTTCGCCTACCTCATGAAAGTCGCGCTCGACGAGGAACGCGCGGCGCGGAACGGCCGATAAACCAAGCACGAGACGAGCGCGCCGAGGCGCGCCGGAGGGGTCGATACAATCCTCCCCCCCGTCGGCGGGCGTGATCGTTGCGCTGCGCGATGCGGACGGATGAACGATTGAACACCAGCGAGGAAGTGCGGTCCATGGCGGGTCAGGCGAAGCGGCGTGTGACGTTGATCGAGGGTGACGGCATCGGCCCCGAGGTGGTGGGCGCCGCGGTCCGCGTGCTCGAGGCGGTCGGCGCGGGCATCGAGTGGGAGCGCTGCGAGGCCGGCGCCGCCGTGTTCCGTCGGGGCGACACGACCGGCGTCCCCAAGGAAACGATGGACTCCATCGCGCGCACCGGCGTGGCCCTCAAGGGACCCCTGGAGACGCCGGTCGGATTCGGCGAGAACTCTGCGAACGTCACGCTCCGGAAGATGTTCGAGCTGTACGCGAACATCCGACCCGTGCGCGAGCTGCCAGGCGTGCCGACCCCCTTCTCGGGTCGGGGCATCGACCTCGTCGTGGTGCGCGAGAACGTCGAGGACCTCTACGCCGGCATCGAGCACATGCAGACGCCGGGCGTCGCCCAGTGCCTCAAGCTCATGTCTCGCAAGGGCTGCGAGAAGATCGTCCGCGCCGCCTTCGAGCTGGCACGCGCCGAAGGACGCAAGAGCGTCCACTGCGCCACCAAGGCCAACATCATGAAGATGACCGAGGGCCTGCTCAAACGCACCTTCGAGGCGGTGGCCGCCGAGTACCCCGACATCAAGGCCGAGCACATCATCGTCGACAACTGCGCCCACATGCTCGTCCGACAGCCCGAGAAGTTCGAGGTCATCGTCACGTCGAACATGAACGGGGACATCCTCAGCGATCTCACCAGCGGGCTCGTCGGCGGGCTCGGGTTCGCCCCCTCGGCCAACTTCGGCAACGACGCCGTGATGTTCGAGGCCGTGCACGGCTCGGCCCCCACCATCGCCGGCAAGAACATCGCCAACCCCACGGCGATGATCCTTTCCGCGGCCATGATGCTGCGCCATCTCGGGCAGTTTGCCGCGGGCGCCACCGTCGAGAACTCCGTGTTCTACACGCTCCAGCAGGGGATGAGCCGCACCGCGGACGTCGAGGGAGAGCGGGTGGCGACGGGGACCAAGGAGTTCGCCGACGCCGTGATCGCGAACCTCGGCCGCATCCCCGCCGGCGTCACGATGCGCGAGCATCATCCGCTCAAGCTCCCCAACGTCACCAAAGACCCCGTGCTCGTCCGCCCCAAGGAGCGCCGAGACCTCGGCCTCGACGTCTTCGTGGAGTGGGACGGCGCCCCCGACGCGCTCGGCAAACGCCTCGAGGCGCTCGCGGAGGGCACCCCGTTCCGGCTCAAGATGTGCTCCAACCGCGGCGCCCGCGTGTACCCCTCGGAGGGACGCACGCCCGATTGCGTCGATCACTATCGGTGCCGCTTCAAGCTGCGTGACGAGTCCGCCACACTGCAGAAGCAGCAGGCGCTCGACCTGCTCGAACGGGTCGGGAAAGAGCACCGCTGGAACCACGTGGAATGGCTGTCGGAGTACGACGGAGCGCGGGCGTATTCGCTCGCGCAGGGCGAGCCCGCGAAAGCGTGATCGACATCATCGCGCGGGCCGGCTCGAGCACGCAAGCGCAGACTGAGTTCATGGGAGCGTACGGAGCGCTGACCGACCGATCGGTTCTCACGACCCGGCGGGTGCGTTGGCGTCCATCACCTCGTCGCGCCGGGCTCATCGCTCTGCGGACGTGGATCAACGTCCGGCGGCGTGTCGTCGCCCATCGTCTCGTGCTTCGGCGGCTCCTGAGGCAGGGGCGGGTAGAGAATCCAGTCCCCGTCGGGCGTCGGGCCGCGCGTGATCTGCTCCCACTTCGCCGCGGCGTCGTTGGCCTCGCGCGGCGTCTTGAACCCGTCGGACAGCCGCCCCCCATCGTCGTCCCCGTCGTTGCCGACGCTGTAGAGCACGGGCGTGCCGTGTTCGTCGAGCCTGTAACCCATCGGCTTTCCGATGAAGCGGTCCTCCGGCACGCTCGGCATGTAGTTCGGCGTCAGTTCCGCGAGCGTCGCGGGGTATGAGGCGTGCTCACGCCGGTAGAGCTCAAGCGCGATGGCCGTGAGCGCGGCGTCGCGACGCATGGTGACGAGATCACCGGCGGCGATCACCGTCGTGAGCGACGGTGTCAGCAGATGGACCAGCGCGTACCGGTTGTTCTCCCAGATGTCCGACCGATCCAGCCCGAACTCCGTCTCAACCCGCGCCACCTCCGCTCGTCGCTCAACCAGCGGGAGCTCCCCCGCCGCGCGAAAACGCTCCAGCAGCGAGTCGAACCGCGCGAGCAGATCATGACGCGGCGCGCTCGCGGCCATCAGCAAGGGACCCACGGCCGCGCTCGTCATTGACCTCGGACGGGGTCCCATCCACACGACCCCCTCCCCAAACATGTCCAGCACGGCCACGAGGCGCCCATCGCCTTCGCCGTCGTCCGAATACGCACGCTGCACGAAGTCGTGGAAGCTCGCCCTTTCCCCGTCGAGACTCACCCGCACCCGCCCTCCTCCGTTGTGTGCGGAGAGAGCGTGCGCCATATCGCGCAGCTGCGTCACAGAAAACGCGTCGTGATGCTCGTGCAGCATGCGGGTTGCCGTCTCGCACGCAAGCGCCAGCTGCGCAACCCCGACCAGGTCATTGATGAGGAACGGGATCTCCCTTGTATGCTCGGCCGTCTGTGAGATCGCCACGACGCACCCCGTCGCACGCTCTCCGTCCCCCACTGCCGCGGCCAAGAGCGCCTCCGCCGCGAGCAGCCGCGTCAGGTGTCTCATCTCTCCCAGGTGCGGCAGTAGCGCGCTGATCACACTCCCGTCGAACAATGCGTTCTGAGGCTCCTTCAGCAACTCCTCCGTCACCACCTCCAGCGCAATCCAGAACTCCCGATCCTCTTCCGGCACGCTCGACGCCACGCGCAGCCCCATCCCCGGCCTGCCCGCCGCCTCGCGCACCAACGCCAAATCCGCCTTGTGATCCTCGATCCACCCCGCCAGCACCGGCTCGTGCGGCGCGCACAGCAGCGGGTTCGGGCACCGGTTCGTCAGCCCGTCCGGCCACGGCCGCATCGCCAAAATCGCCTCCCGGTACAGCGGCCACGCGCGCTCTTCGGGCCTCCACGACGCGGCCTTCGCGTTGATGTCCGCGAAATAGTCGTGCGAGATCACCGGCTTCGACGTGAAATACACGTACGCCAGCCACCCGTACCCCACGAGCATCACGAGCACGAGCGCCCCGACCGCGCGCCGCGTCCACAGCCACGCATGCCAGCCGACGCTCCGGTTGCGCCGCTTTGCGCGCCGGATCAACTTGGCCGCGGCCTTCTCGTCCCCGAACGCCTGGATCAGCTCCTCCGCTGTCCGCCCCGCCTCGAGCCCGTCTGCGAAGTGCGCGACCAGCTCGCGCGCCACATCCGTCTTCTCAAGCCGCCACAGCCTCGTCTTCCGCACGACACGCAGCACCAACCCCTGCACCTCAGCCGTCAGCTCGGCGCCGCGCACCACGCCCTTCACGTCGCACCGTCCCGTCACGCGCAGCCTCGCCAGGTCCCGCAGCGGCGTCTCGGTCAGCCGGCTCCAGAACCCCGCCCTGCCCGATCTCATCGCGCTTGCCCGATCCCCGCCGCTCATGCCAGCGCTCCTCTCGCACTTGCCCTCGGGGTGGCGTCGAGCACTCCGAGCGAGCGCAGCGCCCCCGCCAGCGCCCCCCACTGCGACTGGTCGGACGCCAGCTTCGTTCGCCCCTTGCTCGTCAGGGCGTAGTACTTCCGCGGTCTCGAGGCCCCTTCCTGACCCGTGCCGCCCTCGCCCGGCTGTTGCCAGCGAGACGTCACCAGCCCCTTTGCCTCAAGGTTGTAGAGCAACGGATAGAGCGTCGACTGCCCCATGGCCAACACACCCTCCGTTCTGCGGCTCAGAGCGTCGACGATCTCGTAGCCGTACATCTCGCCCCGTTCGAGCAGTTTCAGCACGGCCGTGGGGCCGGCGCCTCGCATGAGTTCTGTTTCGATCCGAATGGCGTGTACTCCGTGAGATCGCAGCCAATACTATGTGTCACGTAGTATACGCTGACACCAAGCCTCGGATGCCGGGAGCGCGAAAAAAAGCCCCGGCTCTTCGCCGAGGCTGGAAATGCTTGGATGTCCGGCTCTGAGAGTCCAGGCCGCGAACTCAGTTGTTCGTGGTCGTCGCGCTCTCGCCGATGAACGTCTCGCCCATCTGGATGGGGATGCCGCCGGTGGGGTCGTCCGAGCGGGCGCCGAGGGCCTCGGCCGCGGCCGCAGCCTCGCGCAACATCTCGTCCTCGCTCTTGAGCACCGTCTCGGGCGGCTCGGCGAGGAGCTTGGGCACGACGCGCTGGTGGACATTGAAGCCCGTGCCGGCCGGGATCAGGTGACCCAGCAGGACGTTCTCCTTGAGGCCGACCAGCGTGTCCGACGCGCCCTTGAGGGACGCCTCGGTCAGCACCTTGGTCGTTTCCTGGAACGACGCGCCCGAGAGGAACGACTCGGACTGGAGCGAGGCCTTGGTGATGCCCAGGAGGAGCGTGCGGCCCGTGGCGGGCTTGGCGCGCTTGGCCTTCGCCGGGTTCTTGCCCGCGGCCTCGGCCTTGGAATTCGCCTCCTTCAGCTCGGCCTTCGACACCAGCGCGTTGAGCGGCAGCGTCGTGTCGCCCGAGTCGACCACGCGACCCATCTCCGCGACGTCCTTGTTCTTCTGCTGGAAGTGGAACTTGTCCACGACCTCGTGCGGCAGGAGGTCCGTGTCGCCCGGGTTCTCGACGCGCACCTTGCGGAGCATCTGCGAGAGAATGACCTCGATGTGCTTGTCGTTCACCGTCACGCCCTGCGTGCGGTACACGTTCTGCACCTCGTCCAGCATGTACGCCCACAGTGCCTCCTCGCCCTTGATGGCCAGGATGTCGTGCGGCACCAGCGGGCCGTCCGTGAGCGGGTCGCCGGCCTGCACGCTGTCGCCCGCGTGGACGAGCAGGTGCCGGTCCTGCGGCACGTGGTGGTCCTTCTCCAGACCGCCGTCCGAGATCACCCGGATCGTCATCTTGCCCTTGCGCACGTCCGAGTGCAGCTCCACGCGCCCCGTGATCTCGGCCATCACGGCCGGATCGCGCGGCTCGCGCGCCTCGAAGATCTCCGTCACGCGCGGGAGACCGCCGACGATGTCCTGCGTGCCGCCCACCTGACGGGGCTGACGCGCGAGCATCTGACCGGCCTTGATCTCCTGGCCCTCCCGCACCTCGATGCGGGCCTTGCTCGGCAGGAAGTGGAAGTCGAGGATCTTCCCGTCCTTGTCCTCGATCACGATCTGCGGGTGCTTCTCGCCCTTGTGCTCGATGATCACGAGCGCGGGGCCGCCCTCCTTGCCGCCGGACTCCTCGCGCACCGTCTCGCCGACCTCGATGTCGACGAACTTCACGCGCCCCGGCTTCTCCGCCAGGATCGGCGTCCGGTGCGGGTCCCAGCGGACCAGGATCTGCGCCTTCTTCGCCTCCTCGCCCGGCTTGACCAGGATGTACGAGCCGTAGGGCACCTTGTACTTCTCGATCTCGCGCCCCTTGGCGTCGAGCAGCGCGATCTCGCCGTTGCGCTTCAGCGCCGTCAGCACCTCGTGGTTCTCGTCGTCGACGGTCACCACCTCGTTGCAGTCGCGCAGCTCGACGATGCCGCCGTGCGCGGCCCGCACGTCCGTCTCCACGAGCCGCGTGGTCGCGACGCCGCCGGTGTGGAACGTCCGCATCGTGAGCTGGGTTCCCGGCTCGCCGATGGACTGGGCCGCGATGATGCCCACCGCCATGCCCTCCTCGACCGTGCGGCCCGTCGACATGTCCATGCCGTAGCAGCATGAGCAGATGCCAAGGGGCTGCTCGCACGTGAGCGGCGAGCGGATCATCACCGAATCGATGCCCAGGTCCTCGATGCGGCGCGCCGCCAGCGGCGTGATCAGCTCGCTCGCCCGCACGATGACCTCGTCCGTGACGGGGTTCGCGATCGTGTTGAGCGACACGCGTCCCGTGATCTGCTCACGCAGCGGCACGTCCACCTGCTCGCCCTTGTACGTCGCGCGCTTCAGGATGCCCCGCTTGGTCGCGCAGTCGCGCGACGTCACGATCACCGACTGCGCCACGTCGCAGAGCTTGCGCGTGAGGTACCCCGAGTCGGCCGTCTTGAGCGCGGTGTCGGCCAGACCCTTGCGGGCGCCGTGCGTCGACGAGAAGTACTCGAGCACGTGCAGCCCCTCGCGGAAGTTGGCGCGGATCGGGGTCTCGATGATCTCGCCCGAGGGCTTGGCCATGAGGCCTCGCATGCCCGCGAGCTGCTGCATCTGCGACACGTTGCCGCGCGCACCCGAGTCCGACATGAGGTACACCGGGTTCAGGTAGAACGCGCCCGTCTTGCCGTCGATGGGCACGTACTTGCCCGTGGTCGGCTCGCGCCGGTCGTTCTTCAGCGTCTCGATGAGCTTCTTCGTGATCTGCTCGCGGCAGTGCGCCCAGATGTCGAGCAGCTGGTTGTACCGCTCGCGCTCCGTGATGATGCCGCGCTCGTAGTTCTTCTCGATCCGGTCCGCGAGCTTCTGCGACTGGTCCAGCAGCTCCTTCTTCGCGTCCGGGATGCGCAGGTCGGTGATGCCGATCGAGAGCCCGGCGAGCGTGCTCTGCTTGAAGCCCGTCTCCTTCATCCGGTCCAGGAGATCGATCGTCGGGCCTCGCCCGCAGTACGCGAACGCGTCGTCGATCACCCGCGCGCACCCCTTCTTGCCCAGGGCGCAGTTGTAGAACGGCATCCCCGGCTCGAGGATGTCCGCGAACAGCACACGCCCCGCCGTCGTCACGATCCGCCGGCTCGCCGGAAGCTTCTCCGCGCGACCCTTCTGGTCCGCCACCTGCTCCGTGAAGCCGTCCATCCGCACCACGATCGGGTCGTGCAGCCCGATCTTCTTCTGGTCGTACGCCAGGATCGCCTCGCGACGGTCCTTGAACCGCGGCAGCTCGTTCTCCGGCTTCTCCACGGGCTGCGAGATCGTCAGGAAGTACACCCCCAGCACGATGTCCTGCGACGGCGAGATGATCGGGTTCCCGTTCGCCGGCGAGAAGATGTTGTGCGTGCTCAGCATCAGCACGTGCGCCTCGGCCTGCGCCTCCACCGACAGCGGCAGGTGCACGGCCATCTGGTCGCCGTCGAAGTCGGCGTTGAA